>JAJVIO010000050.1 GCA_022071975.1 Planctomycetota bacterium | reverse complement strand
GTATGCCACAACCTGTTGTTTGAACACCGCAGGAAGCTCAGTGACGGCTTTCAGTTTGACAATCAAGCGCTCTTCAATCAGCAGATCAATGCGCCCACTGCCGACAATGGCACCCTTGTACTCGACGTCAAAGTCAACCTGCCGGCGATGTGTGATGCCCTGAAGCTGCAGCTCATGGCACAGCGCTCGTTCGTAAACGGACTCTGGATAACCGGGGCCCAGTACGCGATGAACCTCGATCGCAGCGCCAATCACCTTTTGAATCAATGCTTCAATCTCGTCGTCGAATCGGACCATTGCCATGGTTTTCCTTCGTTTCTTCGTTCCTTCGTGTTCAAACCACAACTGCTTCTTCGTTGCTTCGCGTTCACTTCCCGACGTTTCCGTAGAGCTTGCTGGGGATGCTTATGATCTTGCCGAAGCCGGCGGCGTCCTGGCCGCTCCAGAGGCTGAATTCTTCGCCGTACTTGCCGGCGGCGGCACTCATTAACGAATGGGGGCTGGCGACTCCTCCCACGCGGAAGCTGCCGTACTTCAACTCGATGCTCACTTCGCCGCTGACGCGCTGCTGGCTGTGGCTCAGCATCGCCTCGATGTCGCGCAAAGCGGGGTCAAAGGGCTGGCCCTCGTGGATCATCGTGCCCCAGAAGTCGGCCACGTGGTCTTTCCAGAAGCGCTGCCACTTGGTCAGCACCAGCTTTTCCAGCTCGCGGTGCGCGCTGATCAGCATCAGTGCCGCGGGCGCTACGAAGGCCACGCGCCCCTTGATGCCGACGATGGTGTCGCCCAGGTGCACGCCGCGCCCGACGGCGTACTTGATGCCCAGGCTGTTCAGCTTCTCGATCAGCGCCTCGGGCGAAAGCTTCTCGCCGTCCAGCTTGACGGGCACGCCCTGCTCGAACGTGATCTTCAGCGTGCGGGGCTTGCTCGCGGGGTCGCTGGCGCCGGCCAGCTCGAACACCTCGTCGGGCACGGTGGTTGCGCTGTCGTGGGTTTCCTTGCCGCCGATGGTGGTGCCCCACATGCCGGCGTTGATGCTGTACTGGGTGGTCTTGGCGGGAATCTCGAGGCCGTGTTTTGCCAGGTACTCGGTTTCCTGGGCGCGCGTGAACGAGTGCTCGCGCACGGGGGCCAGCATGCGCAGGCCGGGGGCCAGCACGTTCATCGCCACGTCGAAGCGCACCTGGTCGTTGCCCGCGCCGGTGCTGCCGTGGGCCACGGCGGCCGCGTTGCGCTTGACGGCGTACTCGGCCACCATGCTGGCCTGCACCACGCGCTCAGCGGCGACACACAGGGGATACACGCCGCCGCGCATCACGTTGCCGAACAGCATGAATTTCACAAAGCGGTTGAAGACTTCGGACTTGCCGTCCAGCACCACGGGCTTGCTGACGCCGAGTTTCCTGGCGCGCTCCTCGGCGCGCTTGAAGTCCTCGGCCGTGAAGCCGCCGGTGTCGATCATGACGGTTTCGACGGTGTAGTCGTACTCCTCCCGGATGAAGGGGATGCAGAAGGAAGTATCGAGCCCGCCGCTGTAGGCAAGGATGCAGGTTCCGTTGCTCATTCTTGTTGCCTTTCCGAACAGCGAATTACCAATTACCAATAACCAATTACCAATTGGCGCCTGTTGAATTGGAAATTGGTAATTGGTTATTGGTCATTGTCTTTCCCAAGCCATTGCTTCAACTCTGCCAGTCTCTCCAGTACGCGGGCTTTGGCTGTGCCGGCGTAGACCTGCTTGCGCTCCACCAGTGCTTCCAATGACAGCTCTTTCAGCAGTTCCGGCTTCAGGCGCTTGTCCACGGCCTGCAGATCCTCGGCCGTGAGGTCGGCGAAGCGCATGCCCTTCTGCTCGACGTATTTGACGAGACGGCCGGTGATGTCATGGCCGTCGCGGAACGGCACGCCCTGCAGCACCAGCCAGTCGGCCACGTTCATCGCTTCCATGTAGCCGAGGCCGCTGTCGAGGTGCTGCTGGATGCGCTCGCGGTTGACCTTGAAGTTTTCCTTGCTGAACACCAGCGCCATCACGCGCAGGCAGGCCAGCGTTTGGTCGGTCGCGTCGAACACCGCTTCCTTGTCTTCCTGCAGGTCGCGGTTGTAGGTCATGGGCAGACCTTTGAGCAGCGTGAACAGCGCCATCAGGTGCCCGACGACCCGCCCGGTTTTTCCGCGCACAAGCTCACAAGCATCCGGGTTGCGCTTCTGAGGCATGATCGACGAGCCGGTAGTGACCGCGTCGCCAAGCGTTACGAATCCGAATTCGGCCGTGGACCAGACGATCAGGTCTTCCGCCATGCGCGACAGATGCGCCATGCACTTTGCACAGGCAAAGACGAGGTCGAGCGCAAAGTCGCGGTCCGATACCGCCTCCATTGAGTTCCGTGCGGCAAGGTTGCGACCGAGAGACTTCGCCAAGCATTCCATGTCTACTGGGAAGCTGTTGCCTGTACCCGCTCCGCTCCCCAGCGCGATCCTACCTTGGGCATCGACGGCTCCGTGACGCATGAACACCCTTGAGTCATGGAAAATCATTTCGGCATATGCGTTCAGGTGGTGCGCAAGTCGTGTAGGCATAGCGCGCTGAAGGTGTGTGTACGCCGGAACTATAACGCCAATATTCTCAGACGCCCGATCCACTATTGCCTGAACCAGCGCAACGGCGGCTGGTTTCAGTTCCTCTCTCGCTACTCGAATGCACCACAACTTAAAATCCGTTGCCACCTGGTCGTTGCGGCTGCGGCCGGTGTGGAGCTTTTTGCCTGCGTCGCCGATCAGTTCGGTGAGGCGCGACTCGATGTTCATGTGGACGTCTTCGAGTTCGACCTTCCATTCGAACTTGCCGGATTCGATCTCCTGTGTGATCTGCTCGAAGCCTTTGCGGATGTCGGCCAGCTCCTTCTCGGTGAGGATGCCGATGCGCTGCAGCTCGGCGGCGTAGGCCAGCGAGCCCTGGATGTCCTCGCGCCACAGGCGCTGGTCAAATGACACCGACTGGCTGAATTCCTGCATCAGCTTGTCGGGTTTGCCGCTGAATCTTCCTGCCCACATGGCTGTTTCCCGTACCGCAGGCGTCCCGCCTGCTTCCTGTCGGCCTCTGGCCGGCGCTTGTGTCGCCCCTCCGGGGCTCGGTGCTCTTTTCCCGCGTTGCCCCGGGGCTTACGCCCCGGGCTAATCTCTGTCGCGCCCTGCGGGCGCTGACTTAGTCTCTCGCTTCCCTGCCTCTCGCTTCCCTGCCTCTCGCTTCCCTGCCTCTCGCTTCCCTGCTGCTTGCGGCCTGCTGCTGCTGCTCAGCCTGCCGCCTGCCTCCTGCCGCCTGCCGCCTGAAAGAACAGCTCCGCCGTCTTTCGATAAATCTGGTAGCCGCGGTACAGCTCCTTCTCCTCAAGATACTCGTCGGCCGCGTGGCTTAGGTGGGGGAAGCCCGGGCCTATGATCAGCCCCTGGGCCTTGTCGTTCCACCAGGCGTCGCTTACGCCGCCGAATGCGCTTACAGCCTGCTTGCCGCTGGCGTTGCAGGCGCACTTCACCAGCGGGTCTGTCTCGCTGCGCTTCCACACGCCGAAGCGGGCTTTCTCTTTCTCGACCGTGGTGTGCTCGCTCATGGCCGCCTTGATGCGCTTAATCGTTTCCGCGTTGTCGAGCTGCTCAATCGTGCGGCCGTCGATCACCCACTTCACTTCGCTGGGCACCACGTTGCGGGCGACGCCGCCGTTCACCATGGTGACCGCCAGCGTGGTTCTACCAAGCAGGTCGTCGCGTTCCGTGAAGCCTTCGTAAAGCGCTTCTATCTTCAGGATGTCCCGCGCCGCGTGATAGGCCGCGTTGTCGCCCTGCCAGGGGCGCGCGGCGTGGCTGCTCTTGCCGGCCGTGCGCATATCGAGCTTGAACATGCCGCGTTCGGCGGTGCAGACCTCGCAGTCCGTGGGCTCGCCGGTGATGCAGGCCTCGAACTCGGGTATCTCGGCGCGGAAGATTTCAAACCCCTCGCCCTGGATTTCTTCGTCGCAGGTGGGGGCGAACATCAGCGTGCAGGCCGTCTCGTCAAAGTCGGCGCTGAGCAGCGCGTGAAACATGCCGATCAGACAGCCACCGGCGTCGCTGCTGCCGAGGCCGTAAACGCGGCCGTTCTCGCGCGCGCCATCCCAGGGGTCGCGGGTGTAGCCCTTGTTTGGCGGCACGGTATCGGTGTGGGTGTTGAACAGCAGGCGCTTGTTGCCCGTGCCGCGCCAGGCAAGCAGGTTACGGCCGGTGTGTTTGAACTGCACACCGTGTTTGGTGAACTGCGCCTTGAACCATTCGATGACGGCGTGCTCGTGGCCCGACACGCGCTGGATGCGCGTGATCTGGCTGAGCGCGTCAGCGAGCTGGTCCTGGGTGAATGTTGTGGTCGTGGGCATGGCGTCCATCCGATGGGACGCCCAATGCAAAAGCGACGCTGGAAAACGGCGTCGCGGCTTCGGAAGCTATCGCTTCCTCACGCCAGCGCAGTGGAACGTCCCGAGATATCAAAGTGTGAAAGCTGCAACGCCGACCTACTGCGGTCGGCGGCTGATCGGTCGGATCGTGTGCAGCTTGCTCACTTCGTGTTCTCCGGCGCTCGCTCGTCTTCACCCCGAAGACGCGCGGCACTTCCTCTAATGTTCCTCGGCCGAAGCCAAGGCGAATAGAAATAACGCAGATTGGCGCAGATGCAAGGGGAAATCTCCCCTGTGCCGCTGGGAATGCGCAGGCCGGAGGGGGCACACCTCCGTCCCACCTCCCGACCTGCTCTTTGTGAGGACCGATCCAGCTCATTTTGCGGCCCAACAACCCGGTCTCACGCCAAGGCGCCAAGCCGCCAAGAAGGGCCCTGCAGTTCTTTGCGCCTTGGCGCCTCCGCGTGAGCTTCGCAGTGCAATCCTTGATCCACGCTCGAACTGCGGGTTGAACACGAAGGAACGAAGAAGCGAAGAACTGCATTGGCCTTAACTTCGTTACTTCGAGTTCACCCCGGAAGCTCACGTTTCGTTCTTTGCTTCAAGCTGCGTGAGACCTGCAGTTGTAGTTCTTAGCGGCCGTTGGCGGCCCTTTCGGGCTTGCACCCGCCGCAGGCGTTGCAGTCGGCCTGGCCTCGGGCTACGCGCAGGGTTTGCCAGACGCGCCAGGCGGCGAAGGCCGCGGCGGCGGCGACGATGGCGATGATGGTGATGGTTTCGAGCATCATGCACCCAACGCGTGTGCTACCTGGAAGGTCACCAGCGCCGCGAGGTAAGCCAGCGTGGTCATGTACAGGAAGCTGGCGATGGGCCACTTCCATGAGTTGGTTTCGCGCCGCATCACCGCCAGCGTGGCCGCGCACTGGGCGCACAGGGCGAAGAACACCATGATAGAGAGGCCGGTGGCGAGGCTGAACAGTTTGCTGCCGTCGGGGCGCGTGGCGTTCTGGACCACTTCTCGCAGGGTCTGCGATTCTTCGTCCTGGTCGCCGCCCAGGTTGAAGATGGTGCCCAGGGTGGCGACGATCACCTCGCGCGCGGGGAAGCTGGCGATCGCCGCCATGCCGATGCGCCAGTCCCAGCCCAGGGGCTCCACGGCCGGCTCAATCACGTGGCCCATACGGCCGAGGATGCTGTTTTCCAGGTGCTCACCGGCGCGGCGGTTTTCGATTTCGGAGCGCTGCTCCTCAAGCTTCTGCCAGTTCTCGTAATCCGTAAACGCGGCCGGGTGTTTGGTTGCCAGCTCGGCGATTTCAGCTTCGCGCTGCTTGTCGGATTCGGCCGTGGCTGTCTCGACTTCCGTCTCTTCGCCCTCGAGCTCGGAGGTGCGTTCTTCGTGGGCGTCGTCGATGGCCTTGAATTGCGCGAGCGTAGACTCGCTGTCAGCTTCAGGATCGAAGCTGACTACAACTTCGCTGAACGCGCCTTCCGCGGCGGCAATCTCCGCGTCGTACCTCTCATCCAGCTCCGCGCTGCGGGGGAAGTAGCCGGCCGCCCACACCAGCACGGACACGGCGAGAATGATCGTGCCCGCTCGGCGCACGAAACTGCCGCCGCGCTCCCACAGCACGCGGCCGACGGCCCTGGGGCGCGGCATCTTGTAGCTTGGCAGCTCAAGCAGGAACGGCGTGACTTTCGACTTCAGAATGCCCTTCTTCAGCACCAGCGCGGTCGGAATCGCGAACAACACGCCCACCCAGTACATGGCGAACAGCACCACACCCTGCAGTTCAAGGAAGCCCAGCAGTTTCATCTGCGGCACGAAGGCCGCGATGAACAGCGTGTAGACCGGCAGGCGCGCGCTGCAGCTCATGAAGGGCGCCAGGAAGATGGTGGTCAGGCGCGTGTTGCGGTCTTCAATCACGCGCGCACCCATGATGCCCGGGATGTTGCAGGCGAAGCTGCTGAGCAGCGGGATGAAGGCCTTGCCCGAAAGACCGAAGCGCGACATCAGCCGGTCCATCAGGAAGGCCGCGCGCGACATGTAGCCCAGGTCTTCGAGAATCGCGATGAACAGGAACAGGATCAGGATCTGCGGCAGGAAGATCAGCACGCCGCCGACGCCGGCGATCACGCCGTCCACCACCAGCGACTTGAGCGCGCCCTCGCCCATCATGCCGCCGACCCAGTCGCCCAGCGCGCCGAAACCGCCGTCGATGGCGTCCATCAATGGTCCCGACCAGCTGTAGATGCTCTGGAAAATCAGGCCCATCACCACGATGAACACCAGGCTGCCCCACAACTTGTGGGTCAAAATGCCGTCCACTACGTCGGTGCGGGTGCGGCCTTCGCGCGCTTCGGCCTGCTTCACCTCGCGCATCCAGTGGCCGATCGCGCCGTAGCGGGTCTGCGCCTCGAGCATGCTGAGGCTGCGGCCGGCGGCCGCGCGGTCGCGGATTTCGAAGAACTTGCGGGTCCACTCCTCGCCGCCGACTTCTTCGCATTCGTCGAAGAAGGGCCCGGCGCCGTCCACCAGCAGGCGCAGGGCCTCGGGCCGGGTGGGGGTGAAGCCGAGTTTCACGCCAAGGTCGCACAGCTCGGCGTGCAGGGTGTCCACGCCGCGCTTGAAGTCGTCGGGATAGGAGAGTTCCAGGCGTTTGCCCGGGTGGTGCAGTGTGCGGTGCAGGGTGCTTTTCAGTTCCTCGATGCCGACGCCCTTGGGCGCGTTCACCACCACCACCGGCACGCCGAGCGTCCTGGCCAGCTTCTCGGTGTCGATCTTGATGCCGCGTGACTCCGCGACGTCCAGCATGGTCAGCGCCACCACGGCGGGCAGGCCGAACTCCAGCACCTGGGTGCCGATGTAGAGGTTGCGGTCGAGGCTTGACGCGTCAAGGACAATCACCACACCGTCCGGCTTGGGCGTGCCGTCGATGCGCCCCAGCAGCGCGTCGGTGGCGACCCGCTCGTCGGGCGAGCGCGCGGCCAGGCTGTAGGTGCCCGGCAGGTCGATGATGGTGAGCTCGGAATTCTCGAAGCGCGTGGTGCCGATCTTGGCCTCGACGGTTACGCCCGGGAAATTGGCGATCTTCTGGCGCGCGCCCGTAAGCGCGTTGAACAGGCTGCTCTTGCCGGTGTTGGGGTTGCCCATCAGGGCGATCGCGTGCCGGTCATGGCGCGCATGCCCTTCGTGGCGCGTGCTGGTGGAGGACTCGGTCACGCCCGCTCCACAGTCACGTGAGCCGCCTCGGCCTTGCGCAGGCTGAGGCTGTAGCCCATCACCTTGATTTCCATGGGGTCGCCAAGCGGCGCGAAGCGCACGACTTTGATTTCGACGCCGGGCAGCACGCCCATCTCCAGCAGGCGCTGCTGCAGTGCCGGCTCGCCGGCGACGTCAAGCACGGTGCCGGATGCGCCCACGGGCAGTTTGTCGAGTGTCTGGCTGGACATCGCGATCTCAGGCTATCGGCCGCACGTACACGCGGGTGAGCAGTTCACCGGCCAGTGCGAAACGCGAATCGCCGACGCTGAGGATGGCGGGGTCGCCCTGGCGAATGACTCTGACGCGCTTGCCAGGGCAGATGCCGAGTTCACACATGCGTTTGACGCTGCCTTCGGAATCGAGCAGTTCCACGACTTCGAGGATGCCGTCTTGTGGGGTGAAGGCGGAAAGCGGAGCTGTGGGCTGCTGAGTCTTCATCATTGCACTGTTCCGGGTGGCACCCGCGTGCCACTAATCTTGAAACTCATTCTCAATATAACCGGGGCACCGCCGGGCGCAAGTGTGCCGCGCGCGAGGTGCGGATTCAATCATGCAAGCTACTTGCATGAAGCCGCGACCCCGAATACCATCCCCGCCCTGTTCGAAACGAAGCGGAACAACATGCGCATCCACATGTTTCTGAGCCTTGCCGTTACGCTGATCCTGGCCGCCTGTGGCTCCGGTCACGAGGCTCGCGGCCTGAAAGAAGGCGAAAAACTGCGTGTGATGGCAGGCACGCCGCACCTCGCCAGCCTGGCCATGGCGATCGCCGGCGACGCAGCGGTGGTCGAGATGCTGCCCGGCGAACACAACAACCCCCATGAGTTCGAGCCCACAATCGCCGACCGCCGCCGCCTGCAGGAAGCGCACCTGCTGCTGGTCAACGGCCTGGCGCTCGAGCCCTGGGACGCGCACAAGCTGGCCGAAGCAGCCGGCGTAACACTGGTGGATTGCTCGAAGGGCATGCCGGAAGATCGCCTGCTGGGTGAAGAAGAAGAGGAAGAAGAAGGCTACGGACACGAACACGCCCACGACCACGGCGCCCACAATCCGCACGTGTGGTTGAGCGTCGAGGGGGCAAGCGCGCAGGCCGACGCCATCGCGGAAGCCATGGCCGGCTTCGACGCCGCAAACGCAGAGGGCTACCGCAACCGCGCGGCCGAATTGAAAAAGCGCCTGGCCGCCCTGCGCGACGAATACGCGCCGAAACTCAAGGCGCTCAAGAAAAACCGCTTCGTTTCGAACCACGACGCCTTCCCGTACTTCGCGCGCGAGTTCGGTCTGCAACAGGTGGGCGTAATCCAGCGCAACCCCGGCGACAACCCCACCGTGGAAGAGCGCCGCGAAATCGAGGCCATGCTGCGCGACGGCCGCGCACAGGCGATATTCATGGAGCCCGGCTTTGACGACTCCGCGGCGCGCGCGATTGCCGAAAGCGCAGGATTGCCGCTGGCCACGCTGGACCCCTTCGGCGTCGGCAAGCCCGCGCCGGACGCCCTTGAGCGCGTGCTGCGCGCCAACCTGGACACGGTGCTGAAGACCCTTGGCGACTGAACCACTGTTGAAGTGCGAGCACGTCACCGTCTCGGCCGGCGGGCGCAAGCTCGTGGAGGACGTTAGCCTCACGCTGCCGCGCGGGCAGCTGGTGGCGCTGATCGGCCCCAACGGCGCCGGTAAGACCACATTGCTGCGCGCGATCCTGAAACTGATCAAGTACGACGGGCGCATCGAGATCAACGGCCGCATCGGCTACGTGCCGCAGCGCCTGCAGTACGACCGCACGCTGCCGATGACTGTGCTGGAGTTCATGGCGCTGACGCTGCAGTCGCGCCCGGTGGCGTTCGGCGTTTCGGGGCGCGTGAAGGCGCGCGTGCAGGAGTTGCTTGAAAGCGTGGGCGCCGCGCGGCTGGCACGAGCGCAACTGGGCGGGCTATCGGGAGGCGAGCTGCAGCGCGTGATGCTGGCCAGCGCCCTGCAGGAGAAGCCGGAGCTGCTGCTACTGGATGAGCCCGCGGCCGGCGTGGACATCGAGGGCGAAGCCACGTTCACGGAGCTGATCCTGCACCAGGTGCGCGAGCACAACACCACGGTGGTGCTGGTGAGCCACGACCTGAGCGTGGTTTCGGACATCACCGACCAGGTGGTGTGCCTGAACCGCACGCTCAAGTGCGTGGGCAGCGCAAAAGACTTGCTGACTGCGGAAACCATCGCCGAGGTGTTCGGCGGCCACAAGGCGGTGTACGGGCATCACCACCACCATTGAGTTCGGAAACAGCGAATGACCAATCACCAATTACCAATTACCAATTCAGCTGCTGCCCATTGGGCATTGGTAATTGGTCATTGGTTGTTTGCTGTTGAACAGGCGGCGGCCTCGGCAGAGGGCTGCCATGTTTGATGTGATCACCAACTACTTCACCAACGACTGGCAGGCCCTGATCCTGGTCAGCGTGGTGTGCGTCTGCCTTACCACCGGGGTGCTGAGCCCCATTGTGGTCAGCAGCCGGCTGGCGTTCTTCAGCGACGCCGTGGCCCACAGCACCCTGGCGGGCGTGGCGCTGGGGCTGCTGCTTTCGCTGGACAATCCGATCACCTTGATGGTGGGCGTGGCGATCGTGGTTGCGCTGATCATCGCCTCGCTGCGCCAGGTCACCACCCTGGGCCTCGATACCCTGCTGGGCGTGGCCATGGCGGGCTCGCTCGCCGCGGGCCTGCTGATGTACCACGCGGCCGAGAAGGGCTACGCCGGCCTGCACAACTATCTTTTCGGCCAGGTGGCGCTGCTGGGGCCGACGGACATGTGGGCGCTGGTCGCCTGCGCGGTGGTGGCAGTGGTGGTGGGGGCGCGCTGGGGCAATCGCTTCTTTCTGCTGGCCGTTTCACGCCCGCTGGCCCAGGCCCGCGGCGTACCCGTGGCGCGCTACGAGTTCCTGCTGATCGTGCTGCTGGGCCTGGTGGTGAGCCTGAGCGTGCGGGCCGTAGGCCTGCTGCTGGTGAATGCGCTGCTGATCGTGCCGGCCGCCACCAGCCGCAACCTGGCGCGCAGCGTGCGGGGGATGTTCTGGGGCTCGCTGGGGGTGGCGCTGTTCGCGGGGCTGTGCGGACTGTTCGTGGGGGATTATCTGCTGCTGCCGCCCGCACCGGCGATTGTGGTGGTGGCTGTGCTGTTGTTCATCGTTTCGCAGGCGCTGCGGCCGCTGCTCGGGCATCATGTGGCGGAAGCCTGATCCGCGGCGTAGACTTACGGCATGGCGGAAGAGACCAGGCGCGTACCCGCATTCCTTTCCGGGCCGACCACGGCCACGGCAGTGCTGCTGCCGATGCGGCTGTACGCGGGTTACTGGTGGCTGAAGCTGGGGCTGGGCAAGCTGTCTGACGGCTGGCTGGCCACGGACCAGCAGCCGCTGAGCGAGGCCATCAAGGGCATGCACCCGCCGGACTGGTTCGCCGTCACCTTCATCGATGCGGCCAACGAGAACATCTACCTGTTCCAGTGGCTGATCGTGCTGTCCGAGTTGCTGTTCGGCGCGATGATGCTGGCCGGCGCCGCCACGCGCGTGGCGGGCGTGGCGCTGGCGGTGATGGCGCTGATCGGCTTCATCGCCGCGGGCCATGATTTCGGCTCGTGGTACATCCCGATGGTGCTGATTTCGCTGACGCTGGCGGTGGCCGCCGCCGGCCGTTACCTGGGCATTGATGCCATCCTGCGCGCGCGGATGGTGAAGGTGCCGTTGTTCTAGAGTCGATCCAAAGGAAGCCATGCAGGAGTTGTCACCCAAGGCCCGCTTTGACGCGCTTGCCAGTGTGCTGCAGTTTGAGCCCGCGCAGGTGGACGCGATCCGCCACAGCATCAACCACCTGCTGAAAGAAGTGAGCGAGCTGGTGCGCATGGTCAACGAGGCCATGACCAGCAAAGGCGCGCCCCAGGTGATCGGCGACCTGGGCGGCGAATCGCGCGAGAAGCTGCAGAGCCTGCTGGCCAGCTTCATCATGCGCACCATCAACTGCAACTACGACGAAGACTTCTGCAACTACGCCGTCGAGGTCAGCCAGAGCGACGACGTGCCCGCCAGCCTGTTCCCGCTCGGGCTCAGCCTCGCCAACGACTTCGTGGCCCAGACTCTGCCCGGCGCCGTGGATGACCCCCAGCGGCTGACCAACATGCTTACGGCCTGGAACCGCCTGACTTCCATCCTGCGCGAACTGACCCGCAAGTAGGTGGTGACACGGCCGTCCCGGCCGTGCGTCAGCCGGGCCTCCGGCCCGGCGAATTTCGATAGCGAGAGTCGGGCGGCGTGCCCGGTGAAGTCGTGAGCTCCTTCTGTGTTCGCTGTGCGGGCGGGACGCTCCGCACGACGCACGGCCGGGACGGCCGTGTCACGGCTACTTCCAGCCGTGGCTTTCGCGGCCGGGCAGGGATGCCACCACCTCTGCGATGATCGAGACGGCGATCTCGGCCGGTGTCTGGGCGCCGATGCTCATGCCTACCGGGCACTTCACGCGCGCCCATTGCTCGGGGCTGACGCCGCGCTGCTGCGCGAGTTCGCCCATCTTGGCGAACTTGGGTCTGCTGCCGATCACGCCGAACTTCACGTCGGTTGGCAGTTTCGCCAGGCCCTCGATCACGCCTTCCAGGTCGAACTCGGCGTTGTAGCCAAGGCCCACCACGTGGCTGAACTTCGGCAGGTCTTTACGCGTCAAGTATTCCGCGCCCCGTGATTGCACAACTTCCAGCGCGCCGGGGAAGTCTTCGGACCTGGCGAATTCCGGCCGGTCGTCCAGCACCACGTAGGGGTACTCGAGTAGATGGCAGAGTTTCGCCAGCGCGCGCGCAACGTGGCCGCCGCCGAGCAGCAGCAGGCAGGGCTTTTCCATGAATACCTCGATAAAGACTTCGTTGGTGCCGCCGCACAGGGATTTGACAAGATTGCCGGGGCGGCTGGTCAGCTCGTAGTGCACGGTGCGGCTGCGCCCCTCGGCCATGGCTTCGCGGGCCTGGGCGATCATCTGGCGTTCGGCGTCGCCGCCGCCGATGGTGCCGACGGTTTCGCCGCTGGCGGTCACCAGCAGCTTGAAGCCGGACTTGCCCGGGCTTGAGCCCTTCACCTTGACCAGGTGCACAAGCGCAAACTTCCGGTTGGCCCGGAGCAATTCAGCAGCGCGAGTGAACACAGCGATTGACATCTTCAAAAGCCTCAGCGCGACGACGCTACGAGCGCTACGGACGCGACGAGCTATTGCGGTAAGCCGTTCACAAACCGCTGGAAGCCGTCTTTGAACAGTTTCAGGCCGTAGTTCATTACGGCGCCCAGACGCTTCTTTGCCAGCACGACGTGCGTCTTCAGTTGCATGAAATGTATCGGGTGAACCTCCGCCGTTGCCTTGAACTCGAACACCACCAGCTCTTCTACCAGCACATCAATCCTGAAAGCCTTTTCGATCACAAGCCCATCCCACTCAATCCCGACTTCCACCTGACGGCGAACGTTGTAGCCCAGCTTGGCCATCTCGTGGCAGAAGATGGTCTCATACACCGACTCGAACAGCCCCGGGCCAAGCGTGCGATGGATGCGCATCCCCACTTCGAAGGCATCCGTCATGATCTTCTCTTCCGGAGTTTCCACGGCGCGCTCCTTTCATGGAAGGCCTCAGCGCGACGACGCTACGAGCGCGACGTTCGCGACGAGGCACTGCGGTAAGCCGTTTACAAACCGCTGGAAGCCGTCCTTGAACAGTCTCAGCCCCAAGTTCATGACGGCTCCGAGTCGCTCTTTGGCCAGCACCACGTGCGTCTTCAGCTGCATGAAATGAATCGGGTGAACCTCAGCCGTTGCCTTGAACTCGAACACCACCAGCTCTTCCACCACGTCGTACGCATCCGTCATGTTCTTTTCTTCCGGCGTTTCCATGACGGCCCATTTCAAGGGAACCATCGTCGCGTCCATTGCGCTCGTCGCGTCGTCGCGCTGAGGCAGTTAAAGCTTTAACCCCTGCTCGTACTCCTCCGGCGTGTCAATGTCTGTCAGCACGCCGGGGTTGTCGGTGGGGACTTCTTTCACCTGTGTGGGGTTGTCCTCGATCACCTTGCGGGCGGTTTCGCCTTCCTTTAACTCCATGAACGGCTGGCGGAAGCCGATATCCACCAGCATCGGGTGGCCGCGCTCGCCCTGGTACACCGGCATGAAGATCCGCATCAGGCTCGCGCGCCAGCCGGCGTAGGCCTCAATCAGCGCGCGCACGTCGCTTGCCTCAATCAGCGGGCAATCCACGGGCCACACCAGGCAGCAGTCGGTGCTGAAATCCAGGTTCTGCATGCCCATCTGGATGCTGGAGACCTGGCCACGCGCGGGCTCAGGGTTCACAAGCACTGTCACCCCGTCCAGCTTGGCGCCCTTGCGGATCGCCTCCGCATCCTTGCCCAGCACCACGAACAGCTTGCTGCAGCCGCCCTGGCGCGCGGTGTCCAGCACGTGCTCAATCAGCGGACGGCCGTGCCAGTCCAGCAGCGCCTTGGGTTGTCCCATGCGCGAGGAATCGCCGGCGGCCAGGATGATGGCGGCGGCAGTGATTGGAGGATTCGTCATGGCTGCAGAATAGGTTGCGCGCGCGCCCGGGCCAACGCTAGTCCGGCGTCCGGCGAAGCCTTCGCCAGTTGCACCCTGTCGTTAAGGGCAACCGCGAAGCACCGCCAAGGGCCGCGAAGATGCACACCTTGGCGGCTCTTCGCGGTTGCAACTCGTTTCAAACTGCAAACAGGCCACGAAAACACTAAGGCACAAAACAACTGCACACGAAGAACAGCAGGCAGTTTTTTTGTGGCAGAACCTTTTGGTTTTCGCGCTTTCGTGGCCCTTAGAGCATTTTCATGGTTAGTTTGCAGGCTTCCGCTTGCGGCGAACTTCGCAGCTCTGCGTCGCGCTACCTCGGCGTGGCCTCCAGCCACGCCTGCGTCCGCGCTCCTTGATCTGCTCGCTCGGCGCTGCGCGGAATCTCTGCAAACTAACCATGAAAAAGCTCTAGGCGCAAAGAACTGCGGCGCGACGCCAAGTGACTCCGCGTTCCCTGCGCGATGCAGCCGTTGCAGTGCTTCGCGGTCCTTGGCGGCTCTTCGCGGTTACCACGTCGTTCGATACCTTCAAGTGCCGCAAGGCGTAGTTGACGGCGTGTTACTCCGGCTTCTTGCCCGATGGCACGAACAGCTTGGACGAGGCCGACATGGTCACCCGCCAGCGGTTGCGCTCCTGCACGCAGACCACCAGCTCTTCGCCCTGCACGGGCTGGTCATTGATTTCGCGGGTGATCAGCACAGTTACCTTGGCGCGGTTGCCGTCGAGCTCCGTGCCGACGATTTTGAACTCCTCGATGTTGCAGCCGTCCCAGCGGTTGTAGTCGAGGCGATCGTCGATGTTCTGGAAGCTCTCACCCTCGGCGCGTGTCACGGCCGCGTAGATGTCTTCGCGATCGCCCGATTGCAGTGCCTCTAGGAAGTTCGTCGCCGCCTGCTCGGGCGAGTCGGCCCCCTCGTCGCCGCCACAGGCGGCCAGCAGCAGGCAGAACAGCAGCAGGGCGCAGGTGTTTTTCATAGCCCAAGTGTAGATCGGGTAGAAGCCGCGGAAACGAAAGAAGGCGGGGCCGGTCAGCCCCGCCTTGCCTATTCGCGATTGCGTCAGCGCCATTTGCGCTACTTCTTGAACATCTCTTCCAGCTTGGCCTTTTGGTATTCCTCGCTCTTCTTGTCGCTCAGCTTCCACTTGCCGTCTTCTTCAACGACTACCATCTTCATGTCGAAGCTCTTGCCGCTGCCCTTGTCCTTCATGCTGATCACGGCGAGGGTCCAGTTGCCGTCCTTCTCGACCGATTTGAACGACATCTCGGCCTGCATCTCCTTGCCCTCTTGCTTGCGCTTCTCGCTGGCCTTCTTCCATTCTTCGCGTGCTTTCTCACGCTCAGCGGAAACGAAACAATCCGCGGACGCGTCAACGTCATCGGCGTTCATAGCCTTCACGAAGTTCTGGGCCGTGGCTTCGGGCGTGCTGTAGTCAGGCCCGCAGGCGCTGAGCGTGAGCAGGCAGGCAAGCAGCAAGGCGAACGAAAGGTAGCGGCAGGGGCGAGGCATGGTCTTCTCCGGTTCAAGTATGTGAGCGAAATCAAAAGAGCGAGGCAGGATGCCGGGGCACCCTGCCTATAGCAATCTCAATTCCGACAAACATTAACCCGGCAGCATGATCGACAGGCCGCCGTCCACGATGAAGGTGTGGCCGTGGACCATGCTGGTGTACTCGCTGCACATCAGCATCACGGCGTCGGCTACGTTCTCGGGCGTGACCAGCTTCTTGGCCGGCATCCACTGCAGCGATTCCTCGATCATCGCCTCGCGGTTGGGGAAATGTTTCAGCGCGTCGGTGTCAACCACGCTGGCGCTGACCGCGTTCACGTTGATGCCCTGGCTGGCGTACTCGACACACAGGTGGCGCACCAGGCTTTCCAGCGCGCCCTTGCTGGCTCCGACCGCGGCGTAGTTCTGGAAGGCGCGGATGCTGCCAAGGCTGCTGACGGCGATGATGCGGCCGTTGCCCTTGCCGTCGGCGCCCTTCATTAAAGGAATGGCGTGGCGCGACAGGGGCAGCAACGCGTAGGCGTTGATGTCCATGGTCCACTGCCAGTGATGGTGCGTGAGCTCGCGGCTGGGTTTTAAAACACCCGAGGCGGCGTTGCTGATCAGGAAGTTCAGGCCGCCCCACTTGTCGCCGATTTCCGAGAACATCTTCTCGATGTCTTCGTCCTTGGCGACGTTGCCCTTCAGCAACAGCGGCTCTTTGCCGCCTGAGGCGTCCATGATCGCCGCGCGGGCCTCATCGGCCGCGGAGCGGTTGCGCAGGTAGTTGACGGCGACGTCGGCGCCGGCCTTGGCCATTTTGACGGCCACGCAAAGACCGATACCGCGCGTGCCGCCCGTGATGAAAACGCGTTTGCCGGCGAAATCGAACATAGCGGCTTCCAGAACTGCTTTCACCCTCTGCCAGTGGGCGGTATAAACAAGCGACGGAGTCTACCAACCGCCGCGCCAGACTACATAGCAACGCGTGCGGATTGTAGGAAGGTTGTAACCCATGGGCAAACCCGTGCTAGTGAGTTTGTTGGCGGCGGCGCTGTTTTTCTGCTGCGCGCGTACCGGAGCCGCCCAGCAGGTGGAGCCGGAGCCCTTGGCCAAGCCGGCCTGGAGCTTCACGCCAGGGCAGTTCCTGACCGCCGATGACTACGAGCACCTGCAGGCCGCCCTGGACTGCATCAACCTGAAGCCCGAAGACCTGAACTACGAGAAGAAGCACCGCCCCGACGACATCCTGCGCCTCAGCATCTGTGACAAGGCGCTGGACGACCCCCTGGCCGTCCCCGGCATGGCCGAGCACGCGGCCGACAAGTTTGGCAGCAAGTCAGCCCCCACACACCGCTGCATGCACGCCACGAGTCTGCTCGACCTACCGGAGACCCGCTGGTCGGCCGAGGAACTGCAGGAAGACGGAACGGCAATCGGCAAACTCCATGAAGTCTTCAACGACCTGTACCGGAAGGTGGCAAGGTTCGAGGGCGACAAGGAGTCCGCGAAGTACAAGGCTTTGGTCGAAGCCAAGGAGAAAGCTGGTGACGCCATCGATCAAGCCGAGAACCGTGCGCTTTTCGGTGAAGATCCAACGGCGCTTGTTCCCGACAGTGGGATGGAACTAACCGGGCGGGTGTTCCTGAGCGCAACGTTTGCCGCCGCGGCGTCTGCCCTGACCCGCAAAGGCACGCGGCTAAGTAAGAAAGAAGTGAACGTTCTGGCAGGCGAAGTGGCCAACATTGTGTCCGAGTCCGAGATCATCATCCCCGGCGGCGTGCGCGCCGAGGGCGAGTACGACGTGTTCGATCAAGGCTCCCGCGCCCATCTTGAGGGTATCCTTGTTGCAGCTGCCAGGGCCGAAGCTGTCCTGACTGAGCGTGCAAAGTTGTGGAAACAGGATGTAGACGTCAAGCTAGACTCCACGAAGGGTACCCTTGACCACAAAGTCCCCGGTGTCACCGGCGCCGTGGTTTCCGCCTGGCAGAGCAAGTGGGGCAAGGTTGTGATTGGCGGTACCGGGCCCAACACCTACGAGGGCGATGATTTCATTGGCATCATCGACCTGGGCGGCGACGACGTTTATCGCGGCCGTGTGGCCTGCGGCATCGGCCTTGAGGGCAAATCACCCATCAGCTTCGTGCTCGACCTCTCCGGCAACGACCGCTACGAGGGCGGCGACTTCACACAGGGCTTTGGCTTTCTCGGCGTCGGCATCCTGCACGACCTGGGCGGCGGCGATGATTACTACTCGGCCGGCTTCTGCGCCCAGGGCTGCGGCCTGTGCGGTTACGGCGAACTCTACGACGACGGCGGCAACGACCAGTACCGCGCCGACAGCGGCGCACAGGGCGCGGGCTGCTTCGGTTACGGCCAGCTCACGGACGTCGCCGGCAACGACACCTACTACGGCGCGCGCTTCGTGCAGGGCTTTGCGCAGGTGATGGGCGTGGGCGTGCTGACCGACGGGGCCGGCAACGACACCTACTACGCGGGCGGCAAGTACCTGCACCAGCCGCTCTGGAACGACCACTACCAGAGCCTCAGCCAGGGCTTCAGCATCGGCAATCGCAACGACGCGGGCGTGGGCACCGGCGGCGGCGTGGCGCTGCTGCTGGATGAAGGCGACGGCAACGACTTCTACAGCGCCGACATCTACGGCCAGGGCAGCAGCTACTGGTACAGCCTGGGCTTCCTGGTCGATACCGGCGGCAACGACGTCTACACCCTGGGCCAGTACGGGCAGGGCGCGGGGATTCACCTCAGCAGCGCCGGACTGTTCGACCTGAAGGGCAACGACGCCTACACCATGACCATCGGCCTGGGCCAGGGCTCGGCCCACGACTGGGCGGTGGGCTGGCAGATCGACCGCGCCGGCAACGACGTGTACCAGGGCAACGGCCAGGGCATGGGGCTGAATTTCAGCGTGGGCATATTGCTGGATTGCGCGGGCGATGACAGCCACAGCGCGATCGGCGACGGCAGCATCGGCAAGGGCACCAACAATGACATCAGCCTGCTGCTGGACCTCGCCGGCAGCGACACCTACGGGCCCAAAGAAATCAAGGACGCGCAGTTCACGCGCCGGGGCAACCACCAATTGGTGTACGACGTGCCGCCGGGCTGGTTCCCCGGCATTGACTCCTCAACACTTCCCACGAAGCAGGACCCCGCGCCGGATGCGGTGATCGTGCAGCACATCCTGATCAGCTGGAAAGGCGCTGATGAACGCGTGCAGCCCAAAGACGCCGAGCGCACCAAAGAACAGGCGATCAAGCTGCGCGACGAAGTGCTCAAACAGGCCCGCAGCAAAGGCGCGGACTGGGCTGCGCTGCAGAAGGTCCACAACGAGGACTCGGACGCCCATGCAAAGTACATGGTGGAGCGGGAGAAACGCATCTTCGTGAAGTCGTTCCAGGACCTGGCGCTCAGCCTGGGCAAGGGCCAGATCGACTGGTGCGAATCGGAGTTCGGCTTCCATATCATCAAGCGCATTGAGTAACGGAACGCGGACGTCCCGTCCGCATGCGGGCCGGAGGCCTGCGTTCCCAGCGTGACTCAACTGCTTCAGCGCGACGAGCGCGAAGGCCGCGACGAAGGTACTGGAGAGCTGAAAGCCGGCCGGCCGATGGAGGCCCTTGCGGTCCTCGACAGATTCGTTGCGACCGTGGCGTTCGTCGCGCAGAGGCGGTTGTAGTTGGTTTTCCTTGCTGCCTTGACCCGGCGATTGCGCTAGATTCTTCGACCACGGGGACAGTCCCCAACTTCGGGGACAGTCCCCCCTGAGCCCATGTCGCCCACGCGTGAATACAGCCATGCCCGCTGGCACAGCCGTGCGGGTTTCCTGATGACCACGCTGCTGGTGCTGCTGGTGATGGGCGCGCCGTTCCTGGTCACGCGCGGCATACTCACCCACGGTGCGCTGTTCCTGCCTGCCGCCGCCGGCCTGGTGCTGCTGTTCGGCGGGCCGCTCACGCGCCTGGCCCTTGCCACCGGCCAGCTTGACCACCGCGCCACCGGGCGCGAGTCGTTGCAGGGCGTGCAGTCGCTGATCCGGCTGGTGCTGGCGGGCGTGCTGCTTGTGCTGGCGGGGCGCGCCTGCGCCTGGCTGTTCGCCGAGGCCCTGTTCGGCGTGCCCCCCGGCGCCCTGGAGTACCAGGCGCGCGAGCTGACGGTCGAATCCACGGCCTGGCACAGCGCCACCACGCCCGCGGCCTGGTGGGGGATGGGCACCACGGTGGGAGTCGCGTTCATCCTGGTGCTGTTCGCGCGGCGCAAACGCCTGGCGGGCCTGAGCTGGCTGGCGGTCTGGCTGCTGGCCGCTGTGGTCGCGCTGCTGCTGCTGGGGCTGCTGGTCGGCTACTCGATGCCCGGTGCGGGCGCGTTGGCGGCCCTGGCCGCGCCCGTGCGGCTTGAAGCCGTGTGGTCGCTGGGCTTCTGGGGCGAAGCTGCGGCCGTGGCCATGCTGGCGCTGGGCGCGCAGACCGGCACGCTGGTGGCGGCGGGGCGCGGCCTGCCCAAGCGCGCCACGGTGGGGCGCGAGGCGCGCATCCTGGTGGCGGGCCTGACGCTGCTGCTGGTGATGAGCGGGCTGGCGGGATTGCTGCTGTTGTCGGCGGTGTGCTTCCGGCAGGGCATCGTGCCTGAGCCCGTGCACGCGGCGCCGGGCGTGCTGATCCTCGACGTGGTGCCGACCCTGGGCGCCGACCTGTTCCAGGGCTGGCCGCCCGAGTTCAAGCCGACCACGCGGCAGGTGACGCTGGCGTGGTGCTTCATCGTGACGCTCGGGTGCTGTGTCGGCGCTGCCGCCATGCTGGGGGCCAGCCGCCTGCTTCCGCGCGACGCGCGTTCGGCTTCGGCGCGTTTCGGTTACGCGGCCGCGGGCGCTGTGTTCGCGGCGCTGGTGGCCAGCCTGGCGTTGGGCACGGGCGACGCGTACCTGCCGCTGCTCACCGTGATGCCGGCTCTGCTGGCGGTGATCCTGGTAACCATGGCGCGCCGCGCGGGTGTGGGCATGCGCGTGGTCTCGGTGGCGTTCCACAGCAAGCGCCCGTGGCTTGAGCGCTTCTACCTTACGCTTGCCTTTCGTGTTGTGCGTCCGCTGCTGTTGCTGGCGGTGCTGGCTGTGGCGCTGTCGCGGCGCGAGTACGGCGTGATGCTGGCCGGCTTTGCCGTTGCGTTTGCGCTGATCTGGCTGGGGTCGCTGCAGAAGCGCCCCCGCAGCCGCGAGACCGGGATGCTGCGCGCCGTCGTTGTCAGCTCAATGCTGCTGATGCCGCTGGTGCTGCACGCGCAGCAGGCGGCCTCGCCGCTCGAGAGCGCGTTCGACAGCGTGATCGAAAGCCAGGACCCCGCCCGGCGCGCCCAGGCCCGCCAGCAGTTCGAGGCCCTGGCCTTGCGCAGCGCCGCCGAGGACGGCCCGCCCGTCTACGCGCCGGCCTTGCGCGCGAAGGCCCTGGCGCTGCTCGCGCCCGAGGGCGGCGGTCGCATCGATGCCGCGCGCGACGCGGCCGCCTGCGTATTCCTGCTCGATCCCACGCACGAAGATTCGCTGCGCCTCGAGCGCCAGTTGCTCGAACACGACGGCGTGTCGCCGTTCCCGCGCATCGACGAGGCGTTCTCGGATTACCAGGCCGGCCAGACCGCGCCCCTGGTTGAGCGGCTGGGCGAAATCAACGCTCGGATCCATGGCGCGCGTACGGCTGCCCTGCTGGAGAGCGACAATCCGCCCGTGCAGCAGTTGATGCTCGCGCTGGCCGCCGACCTGCGCCAGGCCTATGGCTCGGCGGCGCCCCGCACACGCGAGCTGCGCCGCTACCTGGTGCAGCGCGCCACGGGCGGGCGCTCGCTGCTGCGGCCTGATGCCGCGCCCGGCGTGACCTACCTGGTGTGCTTCCTGGCATCGGCGGGCATCTTCGCCCTGGCGCTGATGTTCGGGATCGGCGAACGGCGGACGCGGTCGGTTGAGCCGCGGCGCGCCAGATAATAAAAGTGGCGCGTCACTGCCGACCGGAGGATGACCGTGAATTTCGAGCTGAACGAAGAACTGTCGATGCTGCAGCAGACCGCGCGCGAGTTCGCCGCCAGTGAGCTGAAGGCCAAGGCCCGCGAGATGGACAAGGCTGAGCAGTTCGACCGCTCGGTGTTCAAGGCGATGGCCGACCTGGGCCTGACCGCGCTGACCATCCCGGAGCCGTACGGCGGCGCGGGTTTTTACGAAAACAAGCTGGGCAACCAGGCTGCCAGCGTGACGCTTGAGGAAATCAACCGCTGGTGCGCCAGCACCGGCGTGACGCTCAGCGTGCACATGAGCCTGTTCAGCAGCCTGCTCACGAAGTGGGGCAACGATGAACAGAAGGCCCGCGTGCTGCCAAAGATGGCCAGCGGCGAGTGGCTGGGCGCTTACTGCCTGTCCGAAGCCGGCAGCGGTACGGACGCCGGCAGCCTGGTGTGCGAGGCCGTGAAGGACGGCAACGAGTACGTGCTGAACGGCAGCAAGCTGTGGATCACCAGCGCGCCCTATGCCGACGTGTTCATCGTGATGGCGCGCACCAGCAAAGAGCACAAGACCCGCGGCATCAGCGCGTTCATTGTAGAGGCCGACCGCAAAGGAGTGGTGATCGGCAAGAAGGAAAAGAAGATGGGCATCCGCGGGAGCGCCACCAGCGAGGTGCTGTTCGAAGATTGCCGCATCCCCGCGGCCAACCTGATCGGGGAAGAGGGCAAGGGCTTCACGATCGCGCTGGACACGCTGGACGGCGGGCGCATCGGCATCGCCAGCCAGGCCGTCGGCATCGGGCGCGCCAGCCTGGAAGACGCAACGGAGTACGCCAAGAAGCGCGAGCAGTTCGGCCAGCCGATCGCCAACTTCCAGGCCGTGCAGTGGATGCTGGCGGACATGGCCATGAAGCTGGACGCCTCGCGGCTGCTGATCCTGCGGGCGGCGTGGCTGCGCGACAACGCGCGCCCCTGCGCGCGCGAGGCGGCCATGGCCAAGCTGTTCGCCAGCGAGACGGCCAACAAGTGCGCCAAGGACGCGGTGCAGATCTTCGGCGGCAACGGCTACAGCAAGGAGTACGACGTCGAACGCTACTTCCGCGACGCCAAGATCACCGAGATCTACGAGGGCACCAGCCAGGTGCAGCGCATCGTGATCGCACGCAGCCTGCTGGGCGATTAGTTCAGGTTTCAGGGATCAGGTTACAGGTGACGGGGCGGGCGCCCTGCCATCACCCTTTTCCCCTGAAAACTGACACCTGAAACCTGTCCCCTGAACGCCCGTAGCCGGATTGCTTCTCATGCGGCATAATGCACTGCGGGCCTTGGAACACTGCATGTCGGAAATCCAACACACAGACCCCATCATCGGCCAGACATTCGGCAACGTCGTCGCCAAGAGCATCCTGGGGCGCGGCGGCATGGGGGCGGTGTACCTCGGCCATCACCCGGGCCTCGACATGATGGTCGCCATCAAGCTGCTGCCCGACCTGTTCGTCGGCAAGCGCGAGATGGTCGAGCGCTTCCTGCGCGAGGCGCGGGTTTCAGGCCGCCTGCAACACCCCAACATCGTGCGCACGCTGGATGTCGGCCGTGACCACGGCGTCTACTACCTGGTAATGGAGTACGTGGAGGGCGTGGACGCCCAGCGCCTGCTGGATCGCGAAGGACGCTTCAGCCCCATGCGCGCCGTGAACATCGCCGGCTTCGTTGCCCGCGCGCTGGGTGAGGCGCACGACCAGGGCGTGATCCACCGCGACATCAAGCCCGCGAACATCCTGATCGCGCGCGACGGCAAAGTGAAAGTTACCGACTTCGGCCTGGCGCGCAGCATCACCAACACCGCCACGGCCCTGACACTCAGCAACCAGGTGGTGGGCACGCCCAACTACATGGCGCCCGAGCAGATCAAGAGCATGGACGTTGACGCCCGCGTGGACATTTACGCCCTGGGCGTGACCCTCTGGCAGTTCCTCACCGGCGCGCTGCCCTTTGAGGGCGCCACCCCCATGGCCGTGCTGCTGAACGTAGTAGGCGAACAGTTGCAGATGCCGAAGGAAACCTTCGACACGTTGCCCAAGGAGCTGCGCGAGGCCGTGGTCGCCATGACGGCCAAGGACCCGCGCCGTCGCCTGCCGAACATCCCGGCCGTGCTGGCGGTATTAAAGAAGGCGCGCGACGCGCTGCGGGCGGCGGGCATGGACAGCACGGCGCCGATGCCGGGCGCGCCCGTGCGCGCAAGTTCGCCGCAGGTGAAGTCGCTCAGCGACACCGGCGTTCCGCGTAGCCAGGCCGTGCCCCCGCCGCGCAACGACCCGCAAAGCTTCACAAAGCCGCTCGGCTCAGACGTGCAGCCACGCCCGCCCCAAGGGAACCCAAGGCCCGGCACCCCCAGACCCGGCG
Organism: Planctomycetota bacterium; assembly: GCA_022071975.1. Lineage (GTDB taxonomy): Bacteria > Planctomycetota > UBA8742 > UBA2392 > UBA2392 > JACKID01. Next base: position 19,437 of record JAJVIO010000050.1, on the reverse strand, counting down.
GCCGCTAAGCGGCACGCGCAACGCAGAAAACAACGCTCCGGCTGCAGCCCACAAGTGGCACGCGCTTCCAGCGCGTGAGTAGTGCCATGCGCTTCATGCGCATGGCCGTAGTTGTATTGGTTCCCGTCGCGAACCTGCCTACAATGAAGGCATGAAGAACCAGCCCCTGAAACCCGGCCACGGCGGGCCCGTGCCGGAACCGCAGACCTTCAGCGTTCCCAAACGCATGCAGGAAGATGAGTGCATGGGCCGCAGCCGCACGCCCTACATGGTCACGGCCGCGATCTTCATGTTCCTGTGCCTGGCAATCATGTTCGGGTTCATCCTGCTGCGTGCTCAGACGAAGCGTCCCTATGGCACGCATAAGCTGGAGCCGAAAATGGTCGGCGACCTCAACAGCGGGCTGGAAGAAGCACTCGCAAGTCCGAAGTTCCGGTCACTGTCCAAGAAACACCCGGATCTGGCGGGTCAGGAGTTCTGGGAGCTGCTGATTCGCGAACGCGCGGTGGATGAATACCTGCTTTCGAAGCTAGCGTCGCTCAAGAGCACGACGGATCGCAGACCGGAACGAGATGATTTCCTGAGTGGCACGGAGCCTTCCGATCCCTGGTGTTCCTTTACGGCGCCGCGCATGGGGCAACTTGCAGAACTGAAGAAGCGCACCGGCGAGGATCACGTGGTGCTGGTTACATTCAACAGCCGCAACTGGAACAACTACCCGGGTCGCGGCGTGATCGTGTTGTGGTCAGACCGAAAGGTCGGTGAGTTCCTGGACTTCGAAACGGCCGAAGATGACTACGGCATCACGGCCGAGGAATGGGCCGACCCGGCGGGAAAACTGTTCGGCAAGAAGGCGCCGTTCCAGTTCACCTACGAATAGCCCTGACACCAGCCCGCGAAACCGGCGCCCCGGCTGCTGCACGCAGTGGCACGCGCTTCCAGCGCGTGAGTAGTGCCATGCGCTTCAAGCGCATGGCATAGGCAAGGGCCGCTTGCTTGCTCTGGCGTTGATCCTGCTGACCGTTATATTCCCGGCCCATGGGCTACGACCTTGCCGCCATCTCCAATCTGCTGACTCAGGGCCTCAAGGCCTTCGAGTCCGTGGCCGATGCCGCCGCGCTGGAAGAGTTGCGCCGCGAGTACCTGGGCGGCAAAGGCCACGTCAAGGCCGTCCTGGGCGGCATCAAGGATGTTCCCAAAGAACAGCGCGGTGAGTACGGCAAGGCCGCCAACGTGCTGAACGCCAAAATCACCGAGGCTTTCCAGGCCGCGCAAACGCGCGTGGGCAGCACAGCCGCAGCCAGGCCGGGCATCGACCTCACCAAGCCCGGCAAGCGCCGCGAAATCGGCCACGCCCACATCATCACCCAGACGATTGAAGAGATCGTCGAGATCTTCCAGCGCATCGGCTTCAGCCAGGTCGAGGGCCCCGAGGTCGAAGACGAGTTCCACAACTTCGACGCCCTGAACATCCCCGCCGGCCACCCAGCGCGCGAGGAGGCCGACAACTTCTACCTGCAGCTCAACGCGCCCGACTGGGAAGCCAGGCCGGTGCCCATGCTGCTGCGCAGCCAGACCAGCACCATCCAGATCCGCACCATGGAGTCACGCAAACCGCCCGTGCGCGTGATCGCCCCCGGCCGCGTCTACCGCCCCGACACCGTGGACGCGACGCACCACTTCATGTTCCACCAGATCGAGGGCCTGGCAATTGCCGAAGACCTGCATTTTGGCGACCTCAAGGCCGTGCTCGAGCTGTTCGTGCGCGAGTACTTCGGGCCCGACACGCGCATGCGTTTCCGGCCGCATTACTTCCCGTTCACCGAGCCGAGCGCCGAGGTGGACATCGACTGCCAGATGTTCAAGCACCTGAAGAAGCCGTGGCTGGAGGTGCTGGGCTGCGGCATGGTGGACCCCAACGTGCTGCAGGCCGTGGGCTATGACCCGGAGAAATACACGGGCTTCGCCTTCGGCATGGGTGTCGAGCGCATCGCGATGCTGAAGCACCGCATCGGCGACATCCGCCACTTCACCACCAACGACATGAGGTTCCTGGGCCAGTTCTAGGCGCTGTAGCGGAAGTGCCGAGATGCTATTATGGCGTCAGGAGGTTTGCATGGCTGCGCCGCTTACCGAATCACAAGTGGCAAAACTATCGGTTGACGAGCGCATGCGCCTGATCGAAATGATCTGGAGCAGCTTCGCACCTGATGATCTCCCGGTTCCCGATTGGCACCAAGACGTCATTGAGCAGAGGCTCAAACGGATGCGAGATGACCCGCGTCCGGGTACACCGTGGTCGGAAGTTCGGGAGGAGTTGCGGCGAAGCCGAGAGGCCAATGCGAACTCTGATAGTTGAGGATGAAGCCAAGGCCGACCTCATAGAGGCGCACGACTGGTATGAGAGGCGAGAGCGGGGGTTAGGCGCGCGCTTTGAATCCCACCTGCACGACGCATTTACCTGGATTGACGAAAACGTCGGGCTGTGCCTGGAGTTTCTGCCCGGAGTGCGCCGGCACAACATGAAAGTCTTCCCTTACTCGGTGTTCTTCACCGTGACAGACACCGAGCTCCGGGTTGTAGCCGTGCTCCACGGCGCCCGACACCCCCGAATTGTCGGCAAACGGATGGGCCAGTGAAGGAATCGATGTACCGGATCAAGGTCGATAAGCAGTACTTCAACTTCTCCTGCGCCCACTTCCTGCTGTTCAATGACGGCAGCCGTGAGCCCTTGCACGGCCACAACTACTGGGCGTGGGTCGAGGTCGAGGGCGATTTGGGCCCGGCCGGCTACGTGCTCGATTACATCACGTTCAAGCCGTTGTTCCGGCGCCTGTGCGACGGCCTGGATCACAAGACCATCTACCCGAAGCGCGCCGAAGTGCTGGAAATCCGCGAGGAAGGCGACTCCGTAAGGGTGAAACACCGCGACGGCAGCGAGTTCGTTTCCCCGGCCAAGGACACCCTGCTGCTCGATTTGCCCAATACTTCCACAGAACTACTCGCAAACTACCTTGCTAAAAGGTTATATGATGAGCTCGTGGAACGGGGCGAATACCAACACTTGCACGTGATTACGGTTGGGGTAGAAGAAGCTCCCGGCCAACAGGGCATCTTCAGTTACGCCTTACCGCACAGGGAGAAGGGGGCGAATCGTGGCATCTAAGGAATCCGTCTCGATCACCTACTACGTTGGCGTCATAAACGTCATCCTGGCCGTGATTTGGGGTGTGCTGTACGGCTTCGGCATCCTCTCCAAGAACACCATCACTTCGCCGACGGCCACACCGTTTTACGTCGGCACTCTTTTCGCCGTGGGTTTCGGCCTGGTCTTCCCAAGCTTCGAGAAGACCATGTCTGGCAAGCTGAAGATCAACCAGGGGCTGATCTATTCGGTCATCGCACTGGTCGCTTACGCGGGTTACGTAGCCATCTACTTCCTGCGTGACACCATGGTCTTCTACGACGTCGGGTTCCAGCTGGCTTGAGTTCAACACCCGAAGTGGTTGTGGTCGGCGCGGGCCCCTCAGGCCTGATGGCCGCCGTGCAGCTGCGCCGCCGCGGCATCCCGTTCCGCGTCTTCGAGAAACAGCCCGTCGTCGGCGGCAAGTTCTGCTATTCAGCCATGGGCGCGGCCGCGGTCTCCAACACCGGCCTGGATTTCCAGCGCTTTCACGGCCGCCACGCCCGGTTCGTCAGTGACGCGCTTTCCGCCTTCGGCCCCGACGAACTGCGCCAGTGGTGCGAGCAGGCCGGCGTGGAGCTGGTTGATGCCGAGTACTACGGGCTGGTGAAGCCCGCGGGGGGTGGCTACGAGGTAGTCGTTGCCCTTTTAGCGGAGGTTTCGGATGCCTTCGAAAACCGCGCTGTGGCGAGCGTGCGCAAGGACGACACCGGCTTTGTGGTCGAGCTGGCCGATGGCGAATCCCTGCCTGCCAAGGCCGTGGTGCTGGCTACGGGCGGCGCCAATCTGCCTCAGCTGGGCGGCGGGGACGACGGCTACCGCATCGCGCAATCGCTCGGCCACACGCTCGCACCCGTGTACCCTGCGCTGGTGGGGGTGACGGTCGCCGAGGCCTGGCCGCTCGAGCTTGCCGGGTTGTGGATGGACGTGCGCCTGCGCCTGCTGGAAGGCCGCCGCGAACTTGCGGAAGCCACGGGCAGCATGCTGTTCACCCGCTCAGGCCTGACCGGCGAGGCGGCGTTCAATCTGTCCCATGCCATTGAGCCGGCACTGGCCCGCGGCGCTGAGCTTGAGCTGGCAGTCAACTTCTTCCCCGGCATGCGCGACGAGGAGGTTGACCGCTGGTTGTTCCGCGTGTTCGGCGAGCGCACACGAGAGGCCGTCCACGAGGCCATCGACCACATCCTGCCGCGCCGGCTGGGTGCGGCGCTGCTGGCGCACCAGAAAGTCAAGCGCGGCTCGCGCGTCATGCAGCTCGATGAACGCCAGCGTGCCAACCTGCTGCAGGAGATGCTGGATACGCGGCTGCGCGTGCGCGGCACCCTGGGCATGCGCGCCGCCGAGGGCGTCACGGGCGGCGTGAACCTGCGCGAGATCGACCCCCGCACCTTCCAGAGCCGGCTGTCGCCCGGCCTGTACGTGGTCGGCCAACTGCTTGACGTAAGCGCCGACTGGGGCGGCTTCGAGCAGCACTTCGCCCTGGCCAGCGGCTTCGTGGCCGGTGCCGCAATAAGTCTGGACCGCGAGGCGCGCCCGCGCTAGGCTTGGGGCCCCCCGACAGCGCAGGTCGTACCCATGAAGAAGCTGACTGCAGCGTTGCTGGCGGTACTGGTGCTTGGCGGATGCGTGGCCGACCAGGGCCGCGACAACCCGTCCCGCGGATCGTACGAGGGGCTGGGCATCGAGGTCGAAACCGAACGCCACGGCCACCAGGGCCAGGAAATCGCCGAGCTGTTCTACTCCGGGCGCATCGCCGAAGAGCGCCAGGACTACACCGGCAAGTCGCACGGGCTTCAGCTCAACGAGTTCTACACCATCGAAATCGCCGAAGACCCGCTGCGCCCCACGGTGCTGACGGAGGTCGGCTACGTTCGGCGCCTGCAGGAAGACCGCGGCAATCTGTTCATCTACGAGTTCTATGACGGCGCCTGGCAGCGCATCGGCTACCTGAACGGGCAGGGCGATGTGTACCGCTACACGGGCGCCCGCGAAGAGTACCTCGGCCGCTACGAGCTCGATTCCGCCGTGCGCCGCATGTACAACGCGCCCAGCGGCTATGGCTACGACGCCGAGCTGCAGGATCACGCGCTGGTAAACGTGCGCGACCCGGCCTACGCCACCGCCGAGCCTCGCGCGCGCGGCGTGCACCACCGCACCCACAAGTCCGCGCCGCCCGTGGTCGTGTACACGCCCAAGCGCGCCGGCGAAACCCGCCTGCTGGCCGAGCGCTACGAGAAAGAACGCTTCGACGAGCGCGAGGCCGAGCGCATGAAGCGCCTGCGCGAGGCCAACACCGGCGGCTTCGGCGAAGACGACGAATACGGCGGCCTGCGCTTCAAGGACGGCAACCCGGTTGACGAAAACGACCGCCCGCTGCGCCCCGGCAGCGTGAAGTAGACCCGCGATCCATAGAAAAACGGCGCCCGGTTGTAACCGCGGCGCCGTTTGCGTTGGGCTACAGTGAAGCCGGAGGTGAGCCATGCAGGTCTATCGTGTTCGGCAGTCCGGCGGGTCGATGTTCTGGATCGTGATGGCGGCAATGCTGTCACTGGCGGGAGGCGCCGTGCTGGCGCAGCAGCTGGCCGCACCCGCCTGGGTGTGGGGGATTCTGCTGGGGAGCGCGCTGCTGACAGCGCCCCTGGCGTGGGCCTTCCGCTGCCTCGAGCTGCGGGTTTACACGACCGGCGTGAAGGCCAGCTGGGGCGGCGTGTTCTCAAAGACCATTGCGCTGGAGGACATCGCCGGTGTTGAAGTCGGCCAGTACCAATGGCTTGGTTTCGGCGGCTGGGGCTGGCGCTACAGCTTCAAGGGCGACGTCGCCTTCAGCATCCTGGGCGTCACGCCGACGCTGGTCGTGCGGCGCCGCAACGGCCGCAAGCTGGTCGTCACCATGCCCGAACCGCAGCAAGCTGCCGATGCGGTCAACGACTGGATCGCGGCCTGAGCGCAACCGGGGGCAGGCACGAATGTGCCTGCCCCCGGCAAAAATCTGAAAAAACTTTTCCGCCTGCCAAGGCCGTGGTTTTCGGCCTTTGGGGCTCTGGCTGCTTTCCCGGCGTGGAAAAAGCACTGCCATCCGCCGCATAGGGTGTGGGCGGGTTTTCCGCCCGAACTTCGGAGAACACCCATGTCCCGTTTCCAGAAAGTCCGCGGCTTTGAGCGCAACCCCCGCAGCCGCGAAAGCGTGATCAGCTCGATCTGCAGCGCCCAGCGCATCTACCTTGAGACCGGCGGCGAAGACATCGACTTCGGCATCCGCTCCGCGCGCGCCACGCTGAAGATGTACCACGAGCAGTGCGAAGGCCGGCCGCATCCCGGCGTCGAGCCGATCACCCACGCCCAGGCCGACCGCGCCCGGGCGCAGCTTGCGAGCTTCACGCGCCAGCGCGAGCGCAAGCTCGAGCATATCCACGCGATGGTTGAAGAGATGTACGCCCACGCCGACCAGTTCAGCCCGGAAGAGGGCGCGCAAGGAAGCGTTGAACGGAACGCGGACCTCCGGTCCGCCGGAACACCTGTGGTGGACGAAGACCAACCAACGGGCGATGATTCGTTGGACTCACCTGAACGCAGTGCGGAGGGGACGTCCGCGCTCCCCGCCGGCGGGGACCCCGCAACACGGACTCCGGCGGACCAGACTCCTGCGATGGGCTCGGACAAGAAGTCCGCGCTTCGCGCCGTCCTTCGCACGGTGTAGCAACAGGTACAGGGCCGAAGGCGCCTGTACCTGTCGAGAACCTTTGACAACTACTCCTTCCGGTGGCTTTCGCCGGGCGCGACCACCAGCCAGGCGAAGAACAGCAGGCAGTGCAGGACGACACCCAGTACCCACAGGCCCTCGACAAAGTAGACGGCACAGATCGCGAAGAACGCCGCCAACCAGATCAGCCGGTACATGGTTGCCTCCTCGAGTTTCACCTCTCCTGCCGGTTCCCGGCCCGATTGCCGGTCCCCGACATAAGCCTATGCCGCGCTGGCGAACACGGCGATGGGAAACGACCCAACCCTTTGGAATGGGCGGTTTGGGCTGAAGTCGGGCGCGTGAAAGTGCGCACGCGCGTAGCTCAATAACCGGTGTGGAGGCCGTCGGTTCCGGGAATTACCGACCCGGCGCCGGTGTTGAATCCGCGTACAGGGCCTTTGCCCGAGGATTGTGAGCCATGTGGAACCGCTTCAAAACCGCACTGTTTCTGGGACTGCTGACGGGCGTTGCCGTCGGCATGGGTTGGCTGATCGGCGGCTACGTCGGCATGCTGGTCGCCTTCGGCATCGCCGTCGCCATGAACTTCGGCGCCTGGTGGTTCTCCGACAGGCTGGTGCTGGCGCTTTATCGCGCCCGAGAAGTCAGCCCGGACCAGGCCCCTGAGCTGCATGCCATGGTTGCAGAACTCGCCCGCCGCGCGGACATCCCTATGCCCCGCGTCTACATCGTGCCCGACCACACCCCCAACGCCTTCGCCACCGGCCGCAGCCCGAAGCACTCGGCCGTCGCCGTGACCGAGGGCCTGCTGCAGATCCTGGATTACAATGAGGTGCAGGCCGTGCTTGCGCACGAGCTGGGGCACGTGATCAACCGCGACACGTTGATCAGCACCATCGCGGCGACCTTTGCCGGCGCAATCAGCATGGTGGCGAACATGCTGATGTGGGTGGTGATGTTCGGCGGCAGCAGCGATGAAGACAACCCGCTGGGTGCGATCGGCGCCCTGCTGGCCATGCTGGTGGCGCCGTTTGCCGCCACGCTGATCCAGCTTGCGATCTCGCGCTCGCGCGAATACCTGGCCGACGAGACCGGCGCGAGGCTGGTAGGCAGCGGCGTGCCGCTCGCCCGCGCGCTCCAGAAGCTGCACTACGGCGTGCACCACATCAAGCCGGACCACCGGGTGGAGCCCGCCACCGCGCACCTGTTCATAGTGAACCCGCTCAGCGGCCGCGGAGTGAGCGCCCTGTTCAGCACCCACCCGCCCATGGAAGCCCGCGTGCAACGGTTGCTTGAGATGTCGCCGCAGATCGAGGCCGAAAGCTACCGCACAGCCGCGTAGCATCGGCGTCGCGCCGATGTCGTGCAGACGGGCCTCCGGCCCGTCTTGCCATTGGCCGGAGGCCAATGGAACCACATTGGCGGGGCGCCGATGCTACCTCCGCTGCGCGATACCGATCTTGTTGCCTTCGGGGTCGGCCATCAGGAAGTCGCGCAGGCCGTAGTCCTGGTCGCTGATGGGGTGGATGATGCTGGCGCGCTCGCGGACGGCCTCGTAGATTTCGTCCACGCCATCCACGAAGAAGTAGGCGCTGTTGTTGCCGCCCAGCATGCCGTCGCGCTCCGGGTAGATGTGAAGCTGCACACCGTCCCGCGCCAGCACCGCATAAACGCCGGTCTTGTAATCGACCTCAAAGCCCAGCACGTCGCAATAGAACGCCACCAGCCCCTCAAAGTCCCGGGCCGCAAACGCCGGCGCCACCTGGTTGAACCTGGGCATGGTTTCTCCTGGCTCAGTCCGGCTTGGCTTCGCCGGCGGGCTTCAGCTCGATCGCGGGCAGGGCTTTCTGGTCTTCTTCGGTGGCCTGGGCTTCGTAGGAGTTGCCCCAGGTCTCGAAGGGGCAGCCGAAACGCAGCCCGCACTTCGTCACGGCGATCACGGTGCAGGACCTGAAGTTGAGGTCCTTGATCCAGCAGCTGGTGGCGTCCTTGGCCAGTTCCTGCACCATGGGCTTGCTGTAGTCGTCGTTGCCGGCGAGCCAGCCCGCGACGCCGTCTTTCACGCGTGAGGCGTGGTAGCTGTTGATCATGTTCTCGGCGCCCACGAACAGCACCTTCTCGATTTCGTAGCTCGCGCCGAGATTCGGCAGCTTCCATTTCAGCTTGCTGGGCTTCTTGTCGAACAGCCGCGTGGGCGAGAAGTAGGGCAGGTAGCTGGGCAGGTAGTAGCAGTCGGCGCGGGTCAGGCCGGCCTCCTCGACGCTTGCCTTCAGATTCTGCGGCAGGCTGCGCTTGCCCTCGGCGTCGATGAACAGCACGTGCACGTTGCGGATGCGGTATTCCTCTTCGTGGGTGATCACACCCGTTGGTTCGTGGCCGGCCTTTACATCCAGCCGATAGCGCGTGACCTCCGGCCCGCCGGCCTTGCGGAATCCCTCGGCGTCGAACTCTTCAACGAACAGCAGCTCGCGCCATTTGGGGCAGAATTCTTCGATGGTGGGCGCCACCGGCCAGACGGTGTGGAAGATGTAGACCTCCAGCTTGGCCGGGGATTTCTCGGGCTTATCCCAGGTGACCAGCAGCGAGGAAGGATTGAGGTTTCCGCCGCTGGGCGAAACCATCAGCGGCTTGAACTCAAGGTCTTCAGCCAGCAAGGGGCAAGCGCAGAGAAGCAGTGCAAGCAGCAGACGCGACATCGCAGGTCCTCCGTCAGAACCGGATGATCATCCCAACCCGCCGCAGAGGATGCAACCGCGCCAGGAGAAGAACGGGAACCCGCGGCCGCATGTCCCTACGGGCGCTGCGCTACTCCTCAGTTTTGAAGGCCTGGTGCCAGCGCGACCACTCAGACCACTCCTTGCCTTTGGCCTTCTGGCGGGCGCGGCACCAGTATGTGCCTCCGCCGGGCAGTTCCTTCTTCTTTGCGGCCGCGCCTGCGAACTTGCCGTTGGCCGCGTTGACCTTCGCGCGGTTATCCTTGCCCAGGCCTTCGCTGCGCCAGAGAACCTCTTTGCCATCGGCGTCGGCGGCGATTTCGGCTTCCCAGTCTTCGCAATCTTCCAGCGGCGTCTTGATCAGCTCCGGGTTGCGAGGGCAGACGACGGGGCCGATGGGCTCGGTGCTGATCACGAAGTTGTCGTACCAGCGCTTCTGGGTCACCGGCGAGGTCTTGTTCCAGTACGCTTCGAGGAAGACCGCGTTGATGCCGAACTCGTCGTAGTCGTTGCGCCAGTCGAGGTCCTTGCGTTCGCATTCGAGGCGGCCGTCGATCCAGAGCTGGTTGAGGCCGTCCTTCTTGCCGGGCGTGTTCAGCTTCGCGCGACACTCGACGCACACCCACCAGCCGGCTTCATCGGTGGCGTGGATGTTGAACTTCGCGCCCGGCGCGTTGCCCAGCCAGCGCATGTTGTCGAAGTCATTGTACTTGGTGGTGACGACCTTGCCGTTCTTGATACCGCTGGCCGGGTCGAGTGTCAGGCCGCTGGGCCCGCCCCAAACGTGGGCGAAGATGCCCTGCTTCCAGTTGTTGGGGTCAACGAACATGGTAGCGCGGGAAAGCTTGTCCGGCCCGCCGTAGTCCTTGCCCTCGTATTCTCCGCACACCCAACCCGGCTGATGCTTCACGTAGACGCGCCAGTAGACCTCGTCAAACTTCTCGCCCGCCCGCGCCATGCACATGAAAGGAGCATCGCCAAAGAACACCTTGCGGTTGCCGACGCCCTGCTTGCCCTTCTCGTAGAGGCAAACCATAGCCTCGCCGCCACCTCCAAAACCCGGCCCCTCACGCCCACCCGACTCCTCCCGATACTTCTTCGCGGTATCAAACTCATCAAACCAGATGGTTGCCTTGGCGTCCTCGCCGGGCTGCTTCTCGGAGGGCACGACCGATTCAATGCGAGGCGCGGGTGTAGCTTCAGCCAGCGCGGCGATGCGCGGAGGGTCGCCAATGGCAAGCAATGCCGCCGCCAGCAACAGGATCACGACGAAGTTTCGCATGCCGAGATTCTATGAACTTATGGCGTTGGAATCTTCTGAGGGCTGGCGGCTTTCTTGTTGCTGCACTTGGCTTCGGTGTAGCCGGGTTCTATGTGTCGTGCGACGCCTTTACCTCGCTTCAGCCGCGACGGTGTTCCAACCAACGGTTTACGTCACGAGAACCGTGCACGACGCCGAGGAAAAGTACGTTGTCAGCTTCGGCCTCATAGAACACGAGATGGCGGAAGCGTTTGATGATGAAACGGCGGGTCGGGGCATCCACGGCGCGATAGGCGCGAGGGTTCTCCAGCACCTTGTCAATTGACGCGTCAACGGCGGCGACGAACTCACGCCCCAGACCCGGACGCTGTTCGTCCAGCCACTCGGCGGCTTCAACGACGTCGATCCAGAAGTCGGGCAGGAAGCCAACCCGCATTACATCAGGCTCCGGAGCCTGGCCTTCATTTCGTCGTGGGAGATCAACTTGTCCGGGTTGTCGCGTGCCCACTGGCTGCGGCGGCGCATTTCGGCCAGGACGGCGGGATCAACCGGAATGTCCGCGTCATCCTCCGCCAGCGAGTCCCAGATCAAATCCAGAAGGCGCAACCGCTCAGCTACCGGCAACTCGTGAATGCGTTCAATATCGATGGTCTTGCTCATGAAAGGATTGTACGCCATTTGACGTGCGCTCGCCAAGCCGTCGCTGGCGCTCCCGCCTTCGCCGAGGCTTCGGCGCGCTGGCCGGGCTCTTGCTCTATGCCATTGGAACCTTGACCGGGTTTTCGGCTCTCTGGTTGTAGCGCTTGGCTTCGGTGTAGCCGGCGTCGATGTGCCTGGCGATACCCATACCGGGGTCGTTGGTTAGGACTCGTTCGATGCGCTTGTCGGCTTCCTTTGTTCCGTCGCAGACTATTACCTGGCCGGCGTGCAGTGAGTAGCCCATGCCTACGCCGCCGCCGTGGTGGAAGCTTACCCACGTCGCGCCGCTGGCTGTATTCACCAGGGCGTTGAGGATCGGCCAGTCGGCCACTGCGTCCGTGCCGTCTTTCATGGCTTCGGTTTCGCGGTTGGGGCTGGCGACACTGCCGCAGTCGAGGTGGTCGCGGCCTATTACGATCGGTGCTTTCAGCTTCTTTTCGCGCACCAGCTTGTTGAACAGCAGGCCGGCCTTGTGGCGCTCGCCGTAGCCCAGCCAGCAGATGCGCGCGGGCAGGCCCTGAAATTCGAACGCGCCGCGTGCTTTCTCGAGCCAGTTGTGGAGGTGCTTGTTCTTCGGGAACAGTTTCTTCAGCGCCTCGTCCGTGGTGTAGATGTCCTGCGGGTCGCCGCTGAGCGCCACCCAGCGGAACGGGCCCTTGCCCTCGCAGAACAGCGGCCGGATGTAGGCCGGCACGAAGCCCGGGAAGTCGAACGCGTCTTTCACGCCGGCTTCCAGCGCGTGGCCGCGCAGGTTGTTGCCGTAATCAAACGTGTGGGCACCGCGCCGCATCAGGGTCAGCATCTGGCGGCAGTGCTTGGCCATGGTGCGGAAGGCCTGCTTCTGGTACTCGGCCGGGTCGCTCTTGCGCAGCTTGAGAGCATTGGCAAGCGTCATGCGGTCGGGCACGTAGCCGTTGAGCGGGTCGTGGGCGCTGGTCTGGTCGGTGAGCAGGTCGGGCGTGATCTTGCGGGCGATCAGGCGCTCGAGCAGCTCCGTGGCGTTGCAGCACACGCCGATGCTGACGGCCTCGCCCGCGGCCTTGGCGGCCAGTGCTCGGTCAATCGCGGCGTCGATGCTGTCGGCGCGCTCGTGCAGGTAACGGTCGTGCAGGCGCTTCTCGATCCTTGACGCGTCAACATCGGCGGCCAGAAAGGCCGCGCCGTTCATGGTGGCGGCGAGAGGCTGCGCGCCGCCCATGCCGCCCAAACCCGCGGTCACAACCAGCTTGCCCTTGAGTGTCGCCTTGGCGCCCCAATGCTTGCGGGCCGCGGCGCCGAAGGTCTCGTAGGTGCCCTGCAGGATGCCCTGGGTGCCGATGTAGATCCATGAGCCCGCGGTCATCTGGCCGAACATCATCAGGCCGCGGTCGCGCAGCTGGTTGAAGTGCTCCCAGGTGGCCCACTTGGGCACCAGGTTGCTGTTGGCGATCAGCACGCGGGGCGCGTCGGCGTGGGTTTTGAACACCGCCACCGGCTTGCCGCTCTGGACCAGCAGGGTTTCGTCGGCCTTGAGCTCCTGCAGCGACTTCAGGATCGCGTCGAAGCTGGCCCAGTTGCGCGCGGCCTGGCCGATGCCGCCGTAGACCACCAGTTCGGCCGGGTTCTCGGCGTTGGCGGGGTCGAGGTTGTTCATCAGCATGCGCAGGGGCGCCTCGGTCAGCCACGACTTCGCGTGCAGCTTGGTGCCGCGCGGGGCGTAGATGGGGCGGCGGCCCTTGCCCTTGAGGGCCCTCTCGGCCAGTGCGGCGACGTTGTCGGTCTTCTTCGCGGGTTTGCGGGTAGCAGCCATGGTGGACCTCCGCGTGGGTTTCTAGCAAGGGAACGCGGAGCGGGACAGTGATCGAGAAGTTACCCGCTACTCGATGCGGATCAGGTTGACGCGGCTGTGGTCTTTCCACGGTTCGAGGTAGCCGTTCTTGTCGGTATCCTCGACATCCAGCCAGCCGATGGTCAGGCCGTCGCGGCTGGCGACGAAACCGCGTGCGCTGAGCCCGAAGTCGGCCAGGCGGTGGGTTTTCAGGGCGCGGTCGAACAGCAGCAGCCGTGAGCCCAGGTTGCCCTGCTCAATCACCAGCAGGCCGCGCTCGGCAATCCAGCCCAGGCTGTAGTAGTTGTAGCGCGCGGCGGGAGAGCGTGTGTCGTGGTGCTGCGGGTCGTCCACAATCAGCAGCTCGGAAAGCTGGCGCGAAAAGGTTTCCGGCCCCCAGTAGCCCCAGCCGCGGTTGTCGTCAGAGGGCTCACTGGGCTCCTGGTGGCCGAAGAACGAGCCCTCGGCGGAAACCACAAAGCGCGAGCGTCGGCTCGCTCCGTACAGCGGGGTTTCGCTGTTGTCCTTGGGATTGAACAGGATGTGCTCGGTGGGGTCCAGCAGCGTGGGCAGCGGCTGCTCGGCTTCTTCGTCTTCCTGCGGCTCGTTGTTCCAGGGGTTGAAGCGGGTGGGGCGGCCCTTGTCGGGCTCAGGCGCGACCAGCCGCTCGATCAGCAGTCGGCCGTCATCGAGCACCAGCTCGACGTTGAACGCGCGTACTACGCGGGTGCGGTCGCCGCGCACAAGGTTGAGGCTTTCGATCCAGCCGTTGACGTCGCCCTCGGCGGCGGTGCTGATCAGCACGTCGCGGTCTTCATTCCAGGTCGCGAGCGGGTTTTCGCCCGGCTGCAGGGTCGCCACGTTGCGCAGGTTGCCGCCGTCGCGGTTGCTGACCATCAGGGCGGCCTCGTCGCGGTCGTCCAGCAGGCCGTCCTCGTTGCTGTCGTAGCGCCGCACGCAGAACAGGATGCGCCCGTCGGCCAGGAACAGCGGCTGCGCGCAATCCGCGCCCGTGTCGGCCACTTTGCTCTCGGCCGTGTCGGGGCCCACGGTCCAGAGCGCGTAGCGCGTGCCGCGCGGCGAAGTGTCGGCGGCGGGCAGTTCGCGATGGTAGTAGAAGCGCTCGCCGTCCGGCGTCATCGCGTGGTGCAGCAGCACGCCGGGCGCGGTGGCCAGTGTGCGGGCGCGCGCGGCGCCAAGCTTGGAGACCCACAGTGCGGTCTTGGGGTCGTCTTCCGGCCGCGGCTGCAGTGAGCCCTTGGGTTTGGCCGCCTCTTCTTCGGGCAGCGGCTCGGGGAGTTCCTGGGCATACGCGAACGTCAGCGCCAGCGTCGCGCCCAGCATCAGCGTCACGAGCCAGCGCACCCCGTTCATGTCGCGTCTCCTGCCGTCACCTTGGACTCCGCGGGCGGTACCGGGTGCTCGCCCGTGTGCACCCTCTCGCTGACCGCCGTCGAGCGCGTTGTTACCGCGGTCGGGCGGCGCGTGGGCGCCTTGGCTCTCTTATACGGGATGTAGACCGTGAAACGACTGCCTTTTCCCCACATCGACTCCACGGTGATGCGGCCGTCGTGGGCCTGCACGATTTCCTTGCAGATGGCGAGGCCGAGGCCGGTACCGTCAACCTTGCGGGAGAGCGCCTGGTCAATGCGGTAGAACTTCTCGAAGATGCGGGACTGTTCCTCGGGCGGGATGCCGACGCCTCGGTCGGCGACCTCGATGAACAGGTCGTTGCGATCGACGCCGACCATCACGGTGACGAACTTATCGTCGCCGCTGTACTTGATGGCATTGCTGAGCAGGTTGAGCACGACCTCGCGGATGGCGTCCTTGTCGAAGGTGGCCTCGCTGGGCACGCCGGGGAGAATCTTGAGGCGGATCTCGCCGTCCTGGCCCGACATCTGGGCGCGGAACAGGCTGATGGTGTCGCGCACCACCTTGGGCAGGTTGGCGAGCTGGAAGTTGTATTTCTTCACCTGGTTCTCGACCTTGCTGAAGCTGAGTACGTGGTCGATCAACGCGCCCAGTCGGTCGGTCTCTGTCATGATGGTGTCGAGGCAGGCGTTGACCTGCTCGGGGTTCTTTACGCGGCCCAGCTTCAGGGTTTCGACGAACATGCGGATGCTGGTGAGCGGCGTTTTCAGCTCGTGGGTGACGTTGCTGACGAAGTCGACTTTCTTGCGCGCCTCGCTGGACTCGCGCAGGATCATGTGCACCACCATCAGCGTAGCGCTGGCCACGATCGGCACGCACAGCACGGCAATGATCACGAAGATGCTGCTGAGCAGCTTGCTGTCCTTGTAGAACTGCCGGTCGGCATCCAGCTTCAGCACCACGAAGCGGGTGGGAAGCAGCTCGGCGTGCACGGGCACGAAGCCCAGGGTCTCGTAGCGGTCATTGGGCCGGCTGCGCCAGTCCAGGTTGTTGCGGTCGGTGGGCTGCAGCACCAGCGAGTCGTTCTCGAGGTCCACGCGTTCGAGGTAGCCGTTGACGAGGCGGTCGATCTCGCTGGGGATCAGTTCCCAGGCCAGGAAGCCGCCGCCCGCGTCCTGGTACACCACGTAGGGGGTGGGTTCACGGCGTTCGTCGCTTGACCAGTTCACCGACAGTGACTCGCGGATCAGCCCCTGCCGGGGCGATTGCGCCATGGTGGTCAGCGCGTCCTGGAGCACCACAGGCACCGGCAGGTTGCTCTGGCCGTCCACGGAGTGCGAGCCCTTGACGCGTCCTGAGATGCCATAGAAGCAGCGCGCGGCAAAGGCGCGGTTGTAGTTGGCGAAGTACTTTTTGACCTCGTCTGAGACGCGCGGCAGGTCGGCATCGTTGGCGGGCGGGTTGAGCCGCAGCTCAGAGATGCGATGCTCAAGCTCGATGTTCAGGCCGTCCTGCACGTTGCGCAGCTCCTCGCGGTACAGCGAGGGGCGCAACTCGATTTCGCGCAGTGCGTAAGCGCCGAACAGGCCCATCACCACGGTGGGGGCGATGATCGCGAAGATCGCGATCGGGTACAGCAGCCTGCGCTGGCTCCAGCGTTTGACGGACAAGGCCAAGCGGCAACCCTTTCAGTGTAAATCTTAGCGAAACATCGGGTAATATCAGCAACAGGGAACGGAATTCCCGGGGGGTATGGCCGCAGCCCGCGTATTAACGAACCAAGGGCCGTGAACCAGAACCCGGAGTTGCCGAAATGAACGCTGGCACAGCTGCAAGACGCCCCAACCCTGCCGGGGCGCCGGGGAAGAAGGCTTCACCGCGCATGGAACGCTTCGAGCGCTACCTCGAGAAGTACCGCGGGCCCATCTTCACCTACGTGAACCGGCTGGTGCGTGACGAATCCACGGCCGAGGACATCGCCCAGGAAACCTTCGTGCGCCTGTACAAAGAGCTTGATCGCATCCGCGACGAGACGGCCTCGGCGTGGCTGTACCGGGTGGCGCGCAACCTGGTGACCGACTACATCCGCAAGAAGCGGCCGGTGACCTTCACGGTGCTGCGCGGCAAGAGCAATGACGATGATGAGGACTCGCCCGGCCTGCAGTTCGAGCACCCGGGCAGCGGCCCGGTCGGCGTCACCACCAACAACGAGCTGCGCGAGCTGATTGACCAGACCCTGGCGGCCATGAGCCCCAAGTTCCGCGATGTGCTGGAGCTGGTGGACATCCAGAAGCTGACGCACGAGGAAGCCTCGGAGGTGCTGGAGTGCAGCGTGAAGACCGTGTCGGCCAGGCTGGCCCGCGCCCGCGAATTCTTCACCAACCGGCTGGCCAGGTTTGTCGATACAGAGGAAGAAAGCGACTCGGCGGAAGTAAGAGGTTAGAGGTCGAGCAGGGTTTAGGTTTTAGGTTCCAGGTTTTAGGGGTGAGTGGTCAGTGGTCAGTGGTGAGAGGTAAGAGGACTGGAAGCTGCCGGCCGATTCGACCCCAAGCCCTAACACCTACAACCTAAAACCTGCAACCTCTCCTCTGACGAGGATTTTTCTGCGGTGCAATCAGGGCTGGTTCGTAACAGCCTTGTAAAGCGGCTTATCGCGCCGCAAAGCTTGACGGGGCCCCTTGGATGGAACCTGCTGAATACAAACCCTTCGCGCCGGAAGTCCACGAATACGTGGACGGGCGCATGTCCGCCGAGGCCGAGCGCGACTTCGAGCGCCGCCTGGGCGCGAACCCCGAGCTCAAGCGCCAGGTGGAAGCCCTGCGCCGCTCCATCGAGCTGCTGGGCAACCTGCCCGTGCAGCAGCCCCGTGAAGGCTTCGACCAGCGCGTCATCGGCCGTATCCGCGAGGAAGAGCTGGCCGAGCGCGCCCGCAAGCAGATCATGGCGGCGCCGATGCCGCTGTGGCAGCACGTGGTGCACGTCGGCCTGGGCGCTGCTGCGGCGGCGCTGGTGCTGGCGATGATCGGCGTGCCGGGCATGTTCTCCGGCGAGCCCGAGAACGTCGAGGGGCTGGGCGGCGCAGCGCCGGTTGCGCGCGTGACCGCTACCGAAGACGACCTGCTGCCCGCGCTGGCCGACCACAACGCGCGCTTCGACGCGCTGCGCCGCAACGTGGCCGCCGCGCGCGTGGACGACCCCGACCTGCAGCGCCAGCTGATCGCCATGGAACTGCAGTACTCGGACCTCGGGCGCCGCAACCTGTGGCTGGCCGAGCAGATCAACGACCTGCCGGCCAACCGGCGCGGAGCATACGAGCAATACATCACGCGCCTGGACGCCGCCCTGCAGGCCATCAACCAGGAAATCGACCGCAGCCGCACCGAGCGCCGGCCCGTGGACATGGCCGTGGTGCGCCAGGCCCTGGCGGAAGTGCAGGCCCCTGACGACAGGCTGGGCGAGTATCGCATCAGCGTGCAGGGAGCTTCGCCCGTGCCGGATTCCCGCGTTGCCGCCATGGCCGACGACGGCCAGCGCCTGGACGAAATCAGCCTGTACTCCCTGGTGCGCCAGGCCGAGTACCGCCACGACCACCAGGCGGTCATTGAGGCCGCGGACTTCTACCTCAAGTGGCAGAGCCGCGGGCGCTTCACCGACCAGGCCAACGCCGCGGCCATTGCCGCGCACCTGCGTCTCGGGCGCGACCTGGATGCGGGTCGCCGCTTCCGTGACAAGTTCGGCGATTACGACGAAGACCTGCAGCCCGGCCAGCTTGATCTGGTGCGCAACCTGCTGACCACCGAAGAGTTCACCCGCCTGCAGGCCGCGCGGGCGGCCCTGCGCGAGTAGCCGGAAATCTCGAAAACCCTGAACCCCCGGGCCTGTCCCGGGGGCTTTCATTTACGAGCGCTGCCGTCGTTTTTCAATTTTTGGGGTTTGTCGCCTCGCGGTGTATAATCGTTTCAGGTGTTGCGATGAGCCTTGAGATTCGCTGCAACTGCGGTTGGACCAGCCAGGTAAGCGAGTTCTACCTGGGCGACCGCGTTTCCTGCCCCGACTGCGGCCAGAAGCTGAACGTGCACCCGCAATCCGGCGTGCCTTACGGCTACGCGCCTTACCCGACCTGGCAGAAGCGCCCCCCGACACCGCAACCCGTTCAGTTCCCCGGTCGGCGTCGTTTCATCGCGCAGCCACAAGACCCGCACGCCACGCCGGCCTTCGTGCTTGGCCTGCTGGCGCTGATTCTGGCCCTCACCGGCTGCGGCAGCGTGGCTTCGGCCGGCCTGGCATTCTGCGGCCTGATGTCCGCGGTGCGCAGCCGACGCTGGAACCGCGCCCACAATCGCCCGAATCACTCACGGGCGAGGCTGGGGGCCATGTTCTCCGTGTTCTCGATTCTGCTGTCCGTGTTTGTGGTGTGGGCGATGCTGACTGACGGCGGCCGACACCACCACCGCCCGCGCTGCAGCAAGCCGGTGGTGGTTGAGCCGGTGAAAGAGCAGCTCGCCGCGCCCGGCCCGCGCTACACCGACACCAACCAGCGCCTGCGTGAGCTGGAAGAACGCATGCAGCAATACAAAGCCCAGCAGGCTGAGTGGGAGCGTGCCGCCCGCGAACGCGGCTACCGCTACCCCGTGGAGCCGACGCCCGTTGGGCCGACGCCCACGCCGGTGAAGCCGCGCGGCGAGTTCCAGGAGTACC
>JAJVIO010000070.1:10782-43639 GCA_022071975.1 Planctomycetota bacterium | reverse complement strand
CTCGGCATGATCAGCGCTCGGGTGCTGTCGCGCTTGATGCCGTGGCGCAGGATGCGCACCCAGTCTTCGGGCTTGTAGTCCTTGGTGACGCTGCCTTCGCCGGAGGTCAGGTTTGGCGCGTAGACGAGCCCGATGGGCTGGGCGTCAATCACGGCGCCGCCGCCGAAGTCGGCGCGGTGGCAATCGCTGTGGTTGCAGCTCATGACGTGGTCGACGAGGTACTTGCCGCGTTCAAGGGCGTCTTCGTCGCCCTCCGGGATTTCAATCGCGTAAGTCTCGACCTGGTAGGTCTCACCCAGCGCGTTGCTGGAACCGATATAGAGCCCGCCGAAAACCAGCGCCAGCAGCCCGATGAAGCCCACGCCTCCGAACAGCGCAAGCCGCTTGATCAAGCCCATCTTCTTCTTTCTGTCCGCCATCTCTCTGCCCCTTGTCTCGAGTCAACAGCACAAACATATAGTCCGCGGGCCGAACGTTACAACCTAAGAGAATCTTAAACCGCACGGGTGCCGACGTGGATGGCCATGGTCCCCAGGTTCAGCTTGCGGAAGTGCACGTCTGCAAAGCCGGCGGCCTGGAGGCGCTGTGCCAGTGCCCTGGCATCGGGGAAAAGCTGGATGCTGTCGGCCAGGTAGCTGTAGGCGCGGTCGTTTGAGCCGGTCAGCTTGTTCCCCAGCCAGGGCACCACGCGGTTGATGTACCAGTTGGCGAAGCGCCCGATCAGCCCGCGGGCGGGCGTTGCCTCCAGGATCGCCAGCCGCCCGCCTGGCTTCAGCACCCTGGCCAGCTCGCGCAGCCCGGCGTCGATGTCCTGGAAATTGCGCACGCCGTAACCCACCGAGACCACGTCAAAGCTGGCATCCGGAAAGGGCAGCCTGAGAGCATCGGCGGCC
Organism: Planctomycetota bacterium; assembly: GCA_022071975.1. Taxonomy (GTDB): domain Bacteria; phylum Planctomycetota; class UBA8742; order UBA2392; family UBA2392; genus JACKID01. The sequence goes on along the minus strand of JAJVIO010000070.1, from coordinate 42,746 downwards.
AGCAGCGGCAGTTTGATTCCGGCCTTTCCGGCCTTGGCGGCTGCCAGCACCAGCATCTCGGGTGTGAAGTCGCTGGCAACCACGCGGGCCGCGCCGTGGCGGGCGAGCATCAGGGCTAGGTCGCCGGTGCCGCAGCAGACGTCAAGCACGCTCTCGGTGCCCGTGAGCCGCGCCATCTTGACGGTTTTCCGGCGCCAGGCCTGGTCGCGGCCGCCGCTGATGATGCGGTTCAGCAGGTCGTAGCGGCGCGCGATACCCGCGAACATGGCGCGCACCTTGGGCCCGCGGCTCGCGTCCTTGGGGTCCACGGCGCTGTCGCCGCGCAGCTTCGGTTCTGGTTCGGTGGCCGTGGCCATGCTCAGGCCGACTTTTTGCGGTTGCTTCTCTTGACCGGTTTGTCGTCGATCGAAACGATGTGGAGAATGTCAACGGCGTGCCAGGTTCCGTCCATAAAGACGATTGCAGTCCGCCCCCCTGGCCAGTAGGCGAGACACTCGCGGTGCGCAACGCGAAACTTGCGCCCATCGGAAAGGTGCAAGGTGAAGGGTTTGAACGGTTCCGCAAAGTGATACTGGCGAATGTCGTCGGTCTTCATCGCTGTCTCCAGCAGTCAGTTTCAGCCCTCGAAGCGGGGACGTCAACCGGATAGCGGCGAAAACAAAAACCCCTGCAGGGCAGGGGTTTTTGATCGTTGAGTCGTGTCTAGCGCTTGCTGAACTGGAAGCCGCGGCGGGCGCCCTTGCGGCCGTACTTCTTGCGTTCCTTCATGCGCGAGTCGCGGGTGAGCAGGTCCGTTTCCTTGAGCTTGCTTTCCAGCTCTTTGTTGACCTTGATCAGCGCGCGCGAGATGCCGAGGCGGACGGCTTCGGCCTGGGCGTGCGGACCGCCGCCCTGCACGTTGGCGTGCACGTCGAACTTGTCTTTCAGCTCGGTGACGGCGAAGGGCTTGCCGACCGCCAGGCGCTCGATCTGATTCGGGAAGTACTCGCTCATCGGGCGCTTGTTGATGAACACCTGGCCGGTGCCCGACTTGATGCGCACGCGGGCAACGGCGGTCTTACGGCGACCAAGGCCCCAGATGATTCCGGTGTCTGCCATGTTTACTTGCCTTCCAAGCCGGCCTTCTGGCCGTAGGTAATGGTGAACGGTTTCGGCTGCTGCGCGACGTGCGGGTGCTCCGTGCCGGCGTACAGCTTCAGCTTCTTGAGCATCTTACGACCCAGCTTGTTCTTGGGCAGCATGCGGCGCACCGCAAGCATCAGCACCATTTCCGGGTTCTTCTCGATCTGCTCTTCGAAGTTCATGGTCTTGCGGCCGCTGGGGAAGCCGGTGAAGTGCTGATACACCTTCTGCTTCGGCTTACGGCCGGTGACGACGACTTTTTCGACGTTGGTCACGACGACGAAGTCGCCGGTGTCAACGTGGGCTGTGTAGCCCGGCTTGTGCTTACCCATCAGCAGCGTGGCGATCTTGTTGGCCATGCGACCGAGGTTCTGGCCGGTGGCGTCAATCTGGTGCCACTCCGGTTTCACGTCGACCTGCTTGGCCTGATAGCTCCGCTGCGAATACGCTACGGTCATGATCTTCCCTCAAATACAAAGTCCACCGCATTCCGCGGAGGGGCGAAGAAAATAGCAGGGTGAAGGTGCCTGTCAATAGCGGGCGAACCTATTGTCGCCTCAATTGCCGCATGATTAGCTGTAACTTTACCTCCTTGCGTTGGAACCGAGTCCTGCATGAAGTTTGACGCCCGCGTCCTGGGAGTCCCCAATCATCTCGCGGCCGCGAAACAGTACCTGTCCAAGCAGGACTTCGCGCTGGAAACGGCCAAGATGAAGGCTGCCGAGACACGCCTGATCGAGAAGCTGCCCGATCAGAAAAAAGCCATCCAGGACATGTTCAAGCGCAAGCTTGAGCCGATCAGCCATTTCCAGTGCGATCGCTTCAATTTCCTGCAGCCGCTGCACGAATTCGCCTGCTTCGTGGACGGCACCACCCCCGAAGAAGTCATCGAAGAAAACGCCTGGACCAACAGCCTGCACATCGTGCTGATGGGCCAGAACGACGCCATTGTCGTGCCCTTCGACTTCTCGGTGCCCCTGAACGCCGAGGTTGAGGGACGCACGCACCCCTACGTCATCTGCTCCGGTCTGCGCATCGCCAAAGAACTCGACACCCTCGACGAGTACGTCGCCGTTGAGCACACCCTGGGCGTCAAGGAGTTCGGCGCGTTCGTCAACCTCTCGCGCAAGGACATGTCCAAGTTCGAGAAGCAGGAGGGCGTAGGCCGCCGCTTCTGGGCCAAGTGGGGCGTGGCCGCCATGCGCGGCCTGGTCGGGCGTTCCAACCGTTCCGGCGTGCCCGTGTTCGTGGATCCGCAATTCGGCGAAGTGCCGCTGGGCGTCTGACCCTCTGGACTTTCGTCTGCTAAGGCACGTCCACGAAAACCGTGTGGACCTGTGTCGGGCCCGTCACATAGGTCTGGCCGGCAGCCGGCTGGATGGTCAGCGTCAATGTGTATCGCCCCGGGGGCGCCGCCGCGTCCACACTGATGCGGCCGTACTGCTGCACGCTGACATTGGCGGGCGAGCTGGATACCCAGGCGAACTCGACAAAGCTGGGCCCGGCGGAATCACCGTACGGGTGGAAGTTGATCGAGGTGCCGATCTGGTCCAATGCGGCAACGCGCGTCTGGTGCACGCTGCCCCGCGGCAGCGCCAGGGTGCCCGGCACGCGTACGGTCAGGTCGTAGGTGCGCACGGCGGTGTCCACGTCCCGCACGGTGTCCAGCAGGTTGATCAGGTCATCCAGCGTGCTGCCGGCGACGATCTGCGTGTTGTCGCCGCCTGCCAGCCGCTCAAGGTTCAGCGGGTCCATGAAGTCGTCGCGCAAGGCCGTGCCGATCAGGTTCGCGCCACCCAGGTCTGGCATCGCGACCGGGGTGTTCGGCACCAGGCCGATCGAGCCGTTCAGCTCGCCGTCGTCCAGCGCGTCAAGCCGCATCCCGGCCCAGAAGTCGAAGGTGTTGGCCACGCCCAGATTGAAGGCAACCTGGCTCAGTGCCGCCAGCACCCGGCCGTAATAGTCCGCGCTGCCGAACAGGCCGCTGGCCGCGTAGTCGGCGGGCACGGCGCCGCGGATGCGATCCAGGCCGAAGAACTCAGCCACCTGCTGGCACACCAGGCCGAACAGGCCTGTGGAAATGCCGCCCTGCACGCCCGCGATGCTGCCGTCGAAGGCCAGGCAGCGCGCGACCGCCACGGTGGTAAGCGGCGAGGCGTCAACCAGAGACACGCTGTAGCCGTCATAGAAAGGCACCACGGTGTGGAACACGTGGTCCGAGCGCATGTCGTGAAACTTGGAGGTGAGTGCCGTGGCCGGGTTGGCGCCCTTCACGCCCGCGCCGCCCTTCACCTCAACCAGGATCGGCCCCCGGTACGAGTGATTGTTCAGGTACACCTGGTAAATGCCGTTGTCGAAGGTGATGCCGGTGCCCAGGGCGTTAGCGTCTGCCCAGTCCACGCTGCCGTCCGCCAGCACCGGGCGCAGCGTGACGAACGCGCCCTTCACGGCACCGCCGCTGGAGACGGTGCCACGGATGAAGATCGAGTAATCCGGGTTTACCACGGTGCCCACGGAGGACGCGCCGAAACCCTGCGTCTTCGCCACTTCCTGGCGCTGGTCGAAGTCGCCATTGCAGGCGGCAAGGGCCAGTGCACAGTACAGCATGCAGAGTGCAGCCGCCGCCCGGGCGCCGACTCTCTGGACGCTGCCTTCTGCACGCTGTACTCGAGTTCGCACTACTCGATCTCGCTGCGGTTGTTCACCACCGCCTTCACCAGGCCGTACTCGACCGCGTTCTCGGCCGGGATCCAGTAGTCGCGGTGCACGTCCTTCTCGATCTGCTTGATGGCCCGACCGGTCTCCTCGCTGACGAGCCGGTTGTACATCGCCTTGATGCGGTCGATCTCCGCGCTCAGGATCTCGAGGTCGCTGGCCTGGCCGCGCGCCGCCATGGACGGCTGGTGCAGCAGGAAGCGGCTCGAGGGCGTGCAGTAGCGGTTCTCTTTCTTCGCGCCCAGGTGGATCATCACGGCCGCGCTGGCGCAGATGCCGCACACGATGCTGCGCACGGGCGGCTTGACGAAGCGGGCGTAGTCGCGGATGGCAAAGCCGCTGTCGGCGCTGCCGCCGGGGCTGTTGACGATGAAGGTGATGGGCTTCTTGGCGTCGTCGTCTTCCAGGATGCGCAACTGGGCGATCACGCTGGCGGCCAGCTTGTCATCAACCTGGCGGCTGATGATGATGGTGCGGCTCTTGAGCAGTTTCTGGGCAAGCGCGGTTACGTGGCCGCTTTCCTTGCCGTTTGCGCCCTCTTCTTCGTCGCCGTTCTCTTCGTCTTCATCTTCCAGGAAGATGGTGGGGTCGTAGTCGATCATGTGAGTCTCCAGAGGGCGCCCGGGAATGCGGGCCGCCAAGGTCATGCTAACGTCGCGAACTTCAACATCCCTTCCCGGCACGGTCAAGGAGTGGCAACGGGGGGATAAAGTTGCTCGGACAACGGGGACATGACAATGATGTTGTACATGGTGTGGGCGACCACGGCGGGCCAGAGTCGTTTGGTCAAAAGCACCGATGCGCCGAACAGCAACCCGGTCAGCGCCACCAGCAGCGTATGTCCGATCCCCTGATAGATGTGATAGGCGGCGAACAGAAGCGTCGAAACGGCAAGTGCAAATCCGGCTGACCCTGACATCTGCTTCAACCGCTGCAGGACGAATCCGCGCCACACCAGTTCCTCGGCGAGGCTGTTGAATACGAGGCTCAGGACCAGCACACTCCAGGCCATGCTCGTCGTGGGCAGATACACGAAGTGTGGCGCTGGTTCCGGGCGAAACAAGTGCACCAGCAGAACGTCCGCACCCAGGGCAACCGCACCCAGCAGGGGACCGATCAAAAGCAGGCCAGACGCGCTGGGGCGCACCAGGCCCAGCTGCCGCCAGCTCAGGTCGCTGCGCCAGCAGATGTAGAGCATCGGGAAAAGCACCTGCAGATGCCCCACCAGCATCGGCAGTTCGGCAAGCAGGAAATCGAGATCCGCTACCTCTTGAACGAAGTACTCGTCCATTCCTGCGTACTGGGCATTTGCGACAAGGCTGACCAGCGCGTACACCAGGTACGGCAGCCACGCCAGCGCAAGCACTACTGTCAGCTCAGCAGTCCATACACCCCACGGCCTCGCCGGCCCCACTGGCGAGGCCGGCTCGATCGGATCGTCCCAGCTTCCGGGATCGGGCTCGAAGCCGCTGTCGTCCGCCGGGGCGCCTTCAAACGCGACCTGCCCGCTGTCATCCCAGCGCACCCACGTTCCCACTGGCTCACCGTACTGGTAGCGGCCTTGCTGCGCGGCACGGCCGTTTGGGTGAAAAGACTCATACACGCCGTGGCGGACGCTGCTGTCATCTGCACGGCGAAGGACCTGGAAGCGCGCCTTGATCGCTCCGCCAGGCCAGAATTCTTCTTTCGTCTCGATGGGAAGTTCGTCGGGCACGCTATGCCATTTTGGCGACGGCCGTGCGAGAGGTCCAGAGCTGAACCTCTCCTCCGCACATACAAACCGTGAACGGCCGTGTTAACTGCCCGTGGCAGGCGGGCCGCCCGGGCCGGGTTTGCGGGGACCGCGCTTGCCGGTGCGGCGGCCCCTGCGGCGACCGCCTCTGCGGCTGCCGCGACGCTGGCTGCCTTCCGGCCGCTCGCCTTCCGGGCGCTGGCCCTCGGGTTGCTCGCCTTCGCTTCGGGGCTGGCCTTCGCGCCTGGATTGACCCTCGCGGCGCGACTGCCCTTCGCGGCGCGACTGGCCCTCGCGCCTTGATTGGCCCTCGCGGCGCGACTGGCCCTCGCGCCTGGATTGCCCCTCACGCCGTGACTGGCCCTGGCGCGGAGCTTCGCGGCCGGCATCGCGGATCGCGGCCTCGAGGTCGCGGCCCTGCGGGTCCAGTTCTCGCAGGATCTTGTGTTTGCGCAGCACGTAAAACTCGTCTTCCACGATGTCGCGGTCCATCACTTCGAATGTCCCGGTATCAAGGAATTTCACCAGCACCGGCTGCTCGTACTGTTCGCCCCCCTCCTGCTGGACCTTCAAACGAAGGCCTTTCCAGTCTTCGAGGGCTTGCACTACCGACGGCTGATCGCGATGACGCATGGGGCTTCCCGTTGGGCTGTCTGCTAAACAACTACACAGATTGAAGCTAAACTCAAGCGCGAGGAGCACGGAGGACCAGCCATGGCTTCAAACAGCGACGGCCACAGCCGTTCCCGACGGCGTTTCCTGCAGACCGGCATGGTTGCCGGCGGGCTGCTGATCGCGGCCTGCGGGCGCGACGATTCGCGGGATCGCGTGCATGCCGAACCCAAGGACGCACAGCCCGCAAAGGACGACGCCAAGCCCGCCTACGGCGCGCTGATGTGCGGCGGTCGGCTGGTGCACGCTGAAACCGGCGAAGAGAAGTTCGTCTTCACCCAGCTCAGCATCGACCAGACGCTCAAGAACAAGGCCGAGAACAACCCCCAGATCGCCCAGAAGCTGATCACCGACATCGGCTTCCTGGCGCACGGCGTAATCAAGAACCCCAACGCCAACCACAAGGTGCTGGTCTTCGAGAAGAAAGGCCCCGGCGGCGCCGAGATCGACCTGAAAGACAACAAGATCCTCGGGCGCATCAAGCCCGACAAGGGCTGCGCCTTCTACGGCCACGGCGCCTACAGCAAGGACGGCAAGCTGGTGTACGCCACCGAGTACGACGAGGAAACCTACGCGGGCAAGATGACGATCCGCGACGCCACCGATTTCAAGCTGGTCGGCGAGTTCCCCACCCACGGCGAGTGGCCCCATGACTGCCAGTTCATCGACGACGGCAAGGTGGTCGCGATCACCAACGGTGGCGGCAACATCGAGGGCGGCGCAATCCCCAACGTAACCTACGTCGAGGTCGGCACCGGCAAGCTGCTGGAGAAAATCGAGTTCGAGTCCGAGCTGATGAACTCGGGCCACCTGATGATTTCCGACAACGGCGACCTCGCCGTCGCCCACGCCATGCGCGAAGGACTTGATACCCGCGAGGCCCTGGGCGCCATCAGCCTGCGACCCAAGGACGGCAAGTTCAAAACCATGATCACCCCGGCGGACGTCACGGGCGCCATGAAGGGCGAAACGCTGAGCCTGTGCATGCTGCCCGACAAGAAGGTTGTAGCCGCAACCAACCCTTACGGGGCGCCCACGGGCATCGTCACGTTCTGGAACTACGAGACCCAGAAGTACGTGGACAAGCTGGAGATCGAGCAGCCGCGCGGCGTGGCCCTGACGCTCGACAAGAAGTTCTGGGTGATCACCTTCGGCAAGGCCAACCCGGGCGTGCTGCTGGTCAGCACCGAGACCAACCGGCCGGAAGATCCGCCGGTGGCGTTCGTGGCCTCGAGCCAGGGCTCGCACGTGTACATCCACGATTACTACGCGTAAGCGGCGCAAACAAAAGGGATGTAATTCCGTCGCCTGCCCCTTCCGGGGACGGGCCGGTTGCCATTATCATTTCGCGTATCAAAGCCGGCGTTGCGTCAGACACTGTGAATGACGGGCGCCGGAAGTAACGACAGGGAGTCGCGAAAGCGTCTCCAAACAGGAGCAGTCAGGAATGGCTACAGGTACCGTGAAGTGGTTCAACGATGACAAGGGCTACGGATTCATCACCCCCGACGACGGCGGTGCGGATCTGTTCGCGCACTACAGCGCGATCCAGAACGAGGGCTTCAAGTCCCTCAAGGAAGGCCAGAAGGTGGAGTACGAAGTCGGTCAGGGTCGCAAGGGCCCCGCGGCTGAGAACATCCGTCCTCTCTAAGCACAACTGAACCGGACACCACCGGGCGACCTGCGGGTCGCCCGGTGCGCATTTGGGACAGAGCACCAGCCGGCAAATAAGATTTTGATAAAAATCGTAATCTGCTGGCGGGAGTGGTTTGTGGATATCTATCCTGTTACCCCAGTGAAATGACCGTGGCTTCTTCCCGCACGTAAGGGTTGGGCACGGTCAAAGGCGGGCTGCAAGGCAGCCCAATGTTTGGAGCAAAGAAGTATGGCTACAGGTACCGTGAAGTGGTTCAACGATGACAAGGGCTACGGATTCATCACCCCGGACGACGGCGGCGCCGATCTGTTCGCCCACTACAGCGCCATCCAGTCCGAGGGCTTCAAGTCCCTCAAGGAAGGCCAGAAGGTGAAGTACGACATCGGCCAGGGTCGCAAGGGCCCCGCGGCTGAGAACATCCAGCCGGTCTAGTCACCCTCAACATCAACCACCCGGGCGGCCCAATGGGCCGCCCGGTCTGATTTAAACTGCGCGATTCAGATTTTCGGTGCATCGGGCCCATTCGACTGGTGACGCCGCCGGGTGGATAACTATCCTTGTGCCAAGTGTAACAGGCTCGCGTGCCATCCGGGAACGTGACAGGAAGGGCGCGGCCTAACAGGGAAAGGTCAGGAGCAAGCGAGTATGCCTAAAGGTACGGTCAAGTGGTTCAACGACGACAAGGGTTTCGGCTTCATCACGCCCGATGACGGCGGGCCCGACCTGTTCGTCCATTACAGCGCAATCGCCTCGGAGGGCTTCAAGTCCCTGAAGGAGGGGCAGAAGGTGGAGTACGACGTTGGCCAGGGACGCAAGGGCCCCGCGGCTGAAAACGTCAAGCCGCTCTAACCCGCAACCCAATGAACCGGGCGCCCCACGGGGCGCCCGGTCGCTTTAACCACGCGGCCGCTGCCCGGATGTCGCAGCCCGCGCTACAGTGACGGCATGGCGGACATGTTCGGAAAACGTGCCAAAGAGCTGGCGGCGAAGCAGGCGCCTTTGGCGGAGCGCATGCGGCCCCGCAATCCTGAAGACTACCTGGGCCAGCAGCAGCTGGTGGGCGAGGAGGGCTCGCTGCGTGCGGTGCTGGACGGCGTTGAAGGCGCGCGGGTGCGCAACATGATTCTGTGGGGCCCGCCCGGCACCGGCAAAACCACGCTGGCGCGCCTGATCGCCGAGCGCAGCGGCATGGAGTTCGAGACGCTGTCGGCCACCAGCAGCGGCGTGAAGGACATCCGCGACCTGCTCGACCGCGCGCGCCTGCGCCTCGGCGCCGACGGCAAGGCTACGTTGGTGTTCATCGACGAGATCCACCGCTTCAACAAGGCGCAACAGGACTCGCTTTTGCACGCGGCCGAGGACGGGCTGATCACGCTGATCGGCGCGACCACCGAGAACCCCAGCTTCGAGGTCAACGCCGCGCTGCTGTCGCGCTGCCGCGTGCACGTGCTGCAGCCCCTGGACGAGGCGGCCCTCAACGCGCTGCTAAACCGCGCGCTTTCTGAAGGCGTGCAGGTGAAGGGCATCACGGCCGACGAGCAAGGCCGCGCGGCCCTGCTGCGCTATTCGGGCGGCGACGCGCGCCGGCTGCTGTCGGCCATCGAGAGCTGCGCCGACCTGCTGGCGCCCGAGCCGGAGAAGCAGCGGTTATTGACTCGTCAAGTGCTGGAGCGCGCCGTCGGCGAGCGCATGCTGCGCTATGACCGCGCAGGCGACCAGCACTACGACCTGGCCAGCGCCATGATCAAGTCCGTGCGCGGCAGCGACCCCCACGCCGCCATCTACTACGCCCTGCGCATGCTGGCCGGCGGCGAGGACGTCAACTTCGTGGCGCGGCGGCTGGCCATTCTCGCCAGCGAAGACATCGGCAACGCCGACCCGGGCGCGCTGAACCTGGCCGCCAGCGCCGTCAGCATCGTCAACTTCATCGGCATGCCCGAGGCCGAATACACCATCTGCCAGCTCGCGGCCTACCTGGCCCTGGCGCCCAAGTCGAACGCCGCGGCACGGGCACGCAGCGCGGCCCACGGCCTGATCCGCGAACACGGCGAGCTGCCGGTGCCCATGAACATCCGTAACGCGCCGACGAAGATGATGAAGGAAATGGGCATGGGCAAGGACTACCACTACGCCCACGACTACGAAGGCGGCTTCTACCCCGAGCCGCTGCTGCCCCAGAAGATCGAAGGCCAGCGCATCTACGAACCCGGTGAACTGGGCTTCGAAGCCCGCCTCAAGAAGCGGCTGGAAGAGCTGGAAGACATGATCCGGAACAGGAAACAGGAGCCCGGAGCGCCAGCGACGGGTTAGCGCGCGGCGGTACGCAGGTCGATCGGACTGCCCGGTTCAGCATCGATCCACGCGACCATGATGGCGATCGTCGCGAGGGTCGCCAGCGACAGGCACATCAGGATCACAACGGTAACCTCCAGCGCGGCTTCGCTTGGGCAAGAAGACAGCTGCGTGATCCATCCATGGAGGATGCACAGCGGAAGCAGGATCAGCACGAGTCCGATCCAGGCGACGTAGTCAAGCAAGTCCTGGTTGTACAACACCGCGGCAACCGGGCCGCCGAACAGTGCCACGCTCCCCAGTGTCGACGCTATGTATACAGTCAGCCGATCAACGCTTCTCATGAACAGAGCGTATTCGCCCCGGTGTCGGACGCCGATTACACTCACCGGCTGGAAATGGAACGCTGTTGCCGGCTTGCGTGGTTGCCGAGGTTTGCACGCCTACCCGTCGCTTGCGCTCCGGGCTCCTGTTCACTGTCAAGGCCGGACGAACTCGGCCCACAGTTCGTGGCCCTGCCTGCGCTCTATGCTGTGGGGCGTGATTTCGAGCTTTCTGATTTCGAAGTGGGGCTGGTACAGCTCCAGCACCTGCTCGCGCGTGACGTCGAAAGGCGGGCCGCCTTCTCGCCCGTGGTTGTAGAAGCAACCGATCAGCATGCCGCCCGGTTTCAGCAGCTCCAGCGCAAGCTGCACGTATTCAGGGCGTCGGCGCGGCTCGATCGCGACGAAGCAGGTGTACTCATAGAAGAAATCGAAGCGCCCGCGCTCGGTGCGCGGTAACTCGAAGATGTCCGCCTGCCGGAACTCGAACTTGCCGGGCGCGCCCTTTGACTGCTCGTTGGCACGCTGAACGGCCAGCGGGGCGAAATCCACCCCCACCGCTTCAAAGCCCGCGGCCGCGAATTGGCGTACGTCATGGCCGTAGCCGCAGCCGGGCACGCAGACGCGCGGGGTCTGGCCCCGTAGCGAAGCGAGGTGCCTGACCCCGTCCGTCTTCAGCCACTCCATCAGCGACGGCGCCGGTTGGCCGATGTTCCAGCCTGGGCTGTCCTGCTCCAGATAAATGGCATTCCAGTAGCCGGATGTGCTAACCTTCTCTGTCGATCCATCCTCGGGAGAATCGGGTGGAGCACCACTGGGCATGACGGCACCTTTCACACAACAGCAATTAATGGGGCTGGCGGCCCGCTATAACGAGTACATCGAGCCGCTGCAAATCCTGATCTACGTGCCCACGCTGCTGATCTTCGTGCTGCTGCTGCGCGGCACGAAGCAGGATACCAGCCGCGGCGTGCTGCTGCTGCTGGGCGCCGAGTGGGCCATGGTCGGCGTGCTGTTCTTCTTCAACATCATGACCGGCGCGCACTGGATCGGCTACCTGGGCGGCGCAACGTTCCTTCTGGCCGGCCTGTACTACGCCGTGGCAGCTTCCTACAGCTTCCCGCCGCACTTCCGCTGGCGGCGCGACAACCCCTCGCTGGTGTCGCTGCTGATCACGGCCATCGGCGTGGTCGGCTACCCCGGCTTCAGCTGGGTGCTCGGTCGCGAGTACCCGTACGTCACCACCTACGGCCTGATGCCCGGCTCCGTCACCTTGCTGACCATGGGCGTGATGGTCTCCGCGCGCCCGGCTCCGCGGTTGTGGCTGCTGCTGCCGCCGCTGCTGGTGGCGTTCTCGTCGGTGCTGACCATCTGGTGGTGGAAGCTGTGGGAAGACCTGGTGCTGCTGCCCATGGCGGTGCTCGCGCTGGCGGCATGGCTGAAGTGGCGCAGCAAGCTGCAGGAAGCGCCCACCAAGGACACCATCCGCTTCGATTTTTAGCCGAGAGTCGGCCCTGCGTACGCCAGCGGGCGCGCGATCACCAGCACCAGGATCAACAGCAGCAGCGCTGCCACCAGGCCGTGCACCATGGAGTACTTGGCGCGACTGTCGCTGGGCCCAAGCTTGCGCCCGCCGATAAATCCACCGGCGAAACACAGCAGGGCCGCGCCGTAACCGACGAAGCGCGAGGCTGGGCCAACGCCTGCACCGGCCAGCGCCAGCCACACCACGGTGTTGCCGAACAGGGCGGCCATCAGCCCCAGCAGCGTCGCCAGCGGCCAGGCGCGCCTGGGCTGATCGCCGCGCGCCAGCCGGAAAATCTGCGCGCCGACCCAGACTTCGGTCAACGCCAGCAGCGTGAACGACACAAGCTTGATGTGGAAGGTGATGTACCAGAACGTCGGCGCGCCGTCGGGAGTACGGGGCTTCAGGTAGTTGCGCAGGGCCTCGCCCGGGTTGTTGAACGAAGCGCTGCCCACGCCGTGCAGCATCAACAGGCCGGTCACCAGCACCAGCAGCGCCCCTGGCGCGGCGACCGCCAGCCACATGCGCTTCATCAGGGGTGAAAGGCGCTGTTGCAGCTCAGGGGGCTGTTGCACGTGAAAGCCCAGCAGGCGCGTCATCACCAGCAACTGCCCCAGCCACAGGAACAGGCCCAGCAGGTGAAAGGTGAGGATCCAGAGGTTCGCGGCCATGGCCGCAATCTAGCCAGCACAGAACCAGCAGAAAGGGGACGCGCGGAAAAACCGTGTTATGCGGAAGGAGGCTGGGTGCCGGGCTTGGCTGCATCCGGCCTGGCTGCATTGGGGTTCAGCAACGTGCTTTCACCCTTGCGGCGGCCGCGGTCTGAGCGGTCGAACTGGACCTGCGGCGGCTGCACAGTGGGCGCGTGCCAGTCGGTGCGCGTGATGCAGAACTCGTTCACGCAATGGTCCAGCGCCTCGCCCAGCGTCTCGAACCACTGCTGGAGCATCATGTCGGCCAGCTCGTCCGCGAAGCCTTCGCTTGACGCCTCGTCGTTCCAGCCCAGCAGCACGTAGCCGCGCTTGTTGTCACCTTCCAGCGAGAAGTGCCGGAAAGGCAACTGAAGGTCATCAGGAGCATCGTACGAAAAGCGGATCATGATCTGCGCTCGGCCCGTGCGGCGGAACCTACCAACGGTCGCCACCCCCACAAGTGCATAGTGTGCACCAAGTGCAACTGATCGGGAAGGGGCTACAAAGTGCGCAGAAAGTGCGTCAGAGCTGCATCCGTCGCCTGCTCCAGCTCCGGCGTTGCGCCGCTAAAGGGATGCGCCGCGCCGAACGTGTGACCGATGTCTTCTATGGTCAGCAGTTTGGCGTTATCGCTCGCGCAGTCCAGCAGGTCGTGAGCCTCTTCCAGCGGCACGGTTTCGTCGGCCGAGCCGTGCACCAGCAGCCATGGGATGGTTACGGCACTCGCCGCGGCGCGGATGTCAAAGGCCTCCGGGTGCTGCTTCAACTCGTCGAAGAACTCGCGCCCGATGCGCATGATCTGGCCCGTGCGGGCGTTCTCAATCGGCACGTGGCCGAGCGCGTTGAGCGCGCGCCGCACATCGCCCTCATCCAGGCGGTTGGCGCGGTTCACGCCGGCCCAGGTCACCAGGCTGCGCACGCGGGAATCTTTGGCCGCTATCAGCAGCGCCAGCCCGCCACCCATGCTGTGGCCCAGCAATCCCAGCCGCGCGGGGTTGGGTTGCGCATTGTTCGAGAGACGGCCGTCGAACGCGGCTGTCAGCACCTGCTGCATGTCGAAGACGCGCTTCGACCAGGTGTCGCGCTCGAACAGGTCGAGACGCTCGAAGGTGTCCCAGTTGTCGCCCACGCCGTTGTGGGAAAGGTTGATCACGGCCGTGGCCAGACCGCCCTCGGCCAGCCTGCGCCCCAGCCATGGAAAGCAGCCCCAGTTTTTGAATCCCTTGAAGCCGGGGATCACGATCACCAGAGGCGGATTCACCGCGTCGGGGAGATACAGGTCGCCGGTGATCTTCGCGCCGTCGGCGCCGGCCAGTGTGAAGCTGTCGTCGGGGCTATTCATCGCCGTCGGGCGCGTTGATTTCCGCCTCTTCGATCTCAGCTTCTTCTTCATCCACGTTGGGGGCGGCGAGATCGCCTTCACTGGGCAACTCGCTGATGCTGCGCAAGCCGAACGCGCGCAGGAACTCGGCGGTGGTGCCGTACAGCGCGGGCGCGCCCGGCTTGCTGCCATCGCGCTTGGCGACCTTGATCAGCCCGCGATCCAGCAGCGCGCGCACCAGGTGGTCGCTGCCGGCGCCGCGGATGTTCTCGAGCTCGCTGCGCCCCAGCGGCTGCTTGTAGGCGATGATCGCCAGCGCCTCCAGTGTTGCAGGCGAGAGCTTCTGCGCCTCGCGCTCACGCACCAGCTGACGCAGCAACTCGTCGTGCTCCGGGCGAGTCGTAAGCTGATAGCCCTGGGCCAGCTCCTGCAGCGTAAAGGCGGAGCCCATGTCTTCGTAGCGCTTCTGCAGCAGCTCAAGCGCCTGCTTGACCGGGATCACGCTGGTCAGCCCCACCAGCTCGGCAAGCCGGCGCGCGACGACCGGCCGGCTGTGCACGAACAGCAGCGCCTCAAGCCGCGCCGCCAGCGTATCCTGCGGCAACGCCGCGCCGGCAATCACGCTGCCGGCGGCGGTCGCGTCATCCAAGCCTTCGTCTTCGTTGCCGGGCTCGAAGGTCTGCCCGGGTGTTGGTTCGGTTCCGGCCATGTCGTGTTTCTAAGTGGACGCCTCACGGGGCGCCAGTGTCCCGAAAAACTTACTTGTCGCCCGCCTTGCAGTCCCAACCGGGCATGCGGCGCTCGTAGGTGTACAGTCCGCCGGCCGCGACCGCGTAGCGCCACTTCTTGATCATGGTGTCGCTGGGGTCGGCGCCCTTGATGCATGCGTCGCGCTGGTGGAAGAACTCTGCCTCGTTGGCCGGGTAAAACTTGACCTTTCGCAGCAGCCAGTAGAAGTCACCGACCTTGATCGGCTCGCTGGTTTCGCCCTCTTTCAGCGCCCAGAAGGCATCCTCGGCGGCCGTGTCCTGGGTGCCGTCAAAGTCAAAGGTGCCATCCTTGCGGTAAGCGGTACCCAGCAGCCCACCGTTCTGGCGGGTGTGCATGTCCTCACTGAACTGGCGCGCCAGCAGGCTGAAGCTCTCGCCCTTCGTCAGGCGTTCGCGGACCTTCTTGATGTCGTTCAGGCTGCGCATCTTGATGCCTTCGGCTTCTGCGCTGTCGGTCGAGAAGCGCCAGTAGTTGATCACCATGCGGCGCGTGAGCAATTCGCGGGCCACGCCCTTCTGGTAGTTCTCGAACTCCAGGGGCGTCATGTTGTACTTCAGTTTCAGGAACTCTTCGCGACTGTAGGGCTTTTCCTCCAGGCCGCTCTCGCGCTGCGCCTTGACGATCTGCTTGTTGAGTTCCTGGAAGTTCTTTTCCCAGTCCGCCTGCATGCGTTCGAACTCAGCCCTCAATTCGACACTGTTGGGGCGCGCCTCAAGGCGCTCGGATTCCAGCAGCAGCAGGCGCTCGGCGAGCAGGCTGTCCAGCGCCGCGCTCACGCTGCGCTGGTCCGCATCCATGTAAATCTTTTCGCGTTCAACCAGGCGCTGGATGAACTCTTCTGCGCTGATCACGTCGGACCCCACGCGCGCGATTTCGTTCACCTTCAGCGTGCGCACCGGCGTTTCGGTTTCCTTGTCCTGTGCGCCGGCCGCGAAACCCAGCGCGCCGGCCGCGATCACGGCCGCGGCAACCACGCATGCACGTAGGATCGGCTTCTTCATTACTTCTCCTGGTTGGTCTGGCCGGGCTTGCAGTCGAAGCCGGGCAGTCGTCGCTCGTACTGGTACTTCTGCGTGTTGAACACCCAGCGGATCCAGCGGTTGAAGTAGTCGTTTTCGTTGGTGCGGTCGGGCTGTTTCATCAGCTCTTCGCGCATCTCCTTCAGCGGCTTCTTCGGCGGCGTCAGCGTGCGGTCGCGCTTGAACACGTGCCAGCCGAAGTCGGTCTTCACCGGCTCGCTGTACTCGCCGTCTTTCAGCTTCCAGAGCGCTTCCGCGGCCTCCTTCACCAGCGTTCCGTCGTTCTCGAAGATGCGCGGCAGCTTGCCCTTGGTGACTCCGGCCGCCGGGTCGATGCTGCGCTGCACGGCAAGGTCTTCAAACTTGGCATCGAGGTCGCGGGCGGAGGTTTCCTTCAGAATCTTGTGCACCTCGTTAGCGTCGGACAGGTTCTTGAGCAGGATGTGCTTGCACTCGATGCTTGGCTCGGTGGCCTCGAAATACCGCACCAGCACGCGGCGCGTGATGAAGATCGGCGCGCGCTCACGTACGTAGGCGCGGAAACCCTCCAGGTCCATGCCCACGTTCTGCTGTTTCAGCCAGTCTTCCAGCGTCAGCATGCCGTGGGTGTCCTGCTTGACCATCTGGCGGATGCCCTCGACCTGACGGTCGGTTTCGCGACTGATTTCTTCATCAGTCAGGTTCAGGCCGCCCAGGCGCTCGGCCTCGAGCTCGATCACGGCCGTGTCGCGCAGGTAAGTCAGCGAGTCGTTCAGTACGCGCTTTTCCGGCTGCGCCATGAACTCGTAGTCCCACATGCGGGCGATCAGCTGCTCCGAGGTGATCACTTTGTTGCCCACGCGCATCACTTCGCCGGGCTTAAGTGAATTCGACGCGCCCTTGCCGGGGACGTCCTGAGCGCCGGCCTGGTAGCCGGCGACCAGGCAGACGGCAGCCACGAACGTGACGAATGTGCAATGAAACAACCAATGGCGCGCCATGCGGCAACCTCCGGGGGAATCTGCGGGGCCCACAGCATGCTAGTGGATGCCGGGCGCGATGCAATGCGGGTTCGGGGGCGCGCGGGGACGCCGGACTTTCACATCGGCGCGGATTGCAGTAAATTGGCCGAATCATCCGGAGCGAGCGGTGCCCACAGATCCCACACCTGCCGAAGGTTTGCCGGCCGTCGGCGACGCGCACGCCGCTGACTCGCCGTCACCGGTGCCCGAGCTCAACCCGGAAGGTGAAAACCTGGCCGCTCCCGACGAGTACTTCGATCCGGCGCCTGGTGCGGACCCGGCGGCGGATGACACCGAGATCGACGTGCCTTCCGCCAAGGCGGAATTCGAGAACACGGACAGCTCCGTGGCCGAGTTGCTGGAAGACACGGAGAAGTCCGAATCGGAACGCCTGAAAGCGGCCGACGCGACCACGAAGCGAAACTTCAAGCCCGACGCCGCGGAGCTGGAGCCCGAGTTGCTGGACGACCTGACCGCGACCGAGCCCCCCACCGAGAGCAGCTCGGGCGGCAGCCTGTACCCCGGCAAGTTGCCCGCGGTGCGCGCCCCCGGCTGGGACCAGTCCGGCGTCGTGAGCATCCCCGACCTTGATGATCGGCGTCCCGTTCCGCGTCCGCACCGCCCCGAAAGCGCACCGGTGCTGGAGCCCGCCTCAGCACCGAGTCTGGCGGCGTTCCATGAACCACCCCAGGCGGCGGATGAAGACCTGCCGGCCATGACGCCGGTCGACGAGCCGCAACACGGCACCAAGATCCGCCGCCAGTTGACGGCCGTGGACCAGGCCGCCAAGGAGCTCGCGCGGGCGGCACTGCAGGCGGAGATAGAAAAGGAAGAGAAACGCGCACTCGCGCACTACGAGCCGGAGGAGGGCGAGATTCCGCCCAGCCCCGAGGTCGCCAAGCGCTTCGACGTGATCCTGCAGCTCGGCAAGGGCGGCATGGCCGTGGTGTACCTGTGCCGCGACCCGCGCCGCGGCGGCAAGGTGCTGGCCGTCAAGGACATCCGCGCCGAAATGAAGCCCGGCATGAAGGTCGAACAGCGCGTCGAGCACGAGGCAATGCTGCTCAAGGAGCTGGACCACCCCGGCATCGTGAAAGTGTACGACTTCCTGAAGTTCCCGCGTGGCAGCGCGATCGTGATGGAGTTCATCGACGGCCTGCCCCTAGACCACGAGATAGGCGCCGGCCGCCGCATCACCTGGGACTTCGGGGCGCGCATCCTGCGCGAGATCGGCGCGGCGCTGGCCTACGCGCACCGGCACGGCGTGATCCACCGCGACATCAAGCCGGACAACATCCTGTACTCCGAGCGCCACAGCGTGATGAAGCTGGTGGACTTCGGCCTGGCCCGCATGTTCGGCGACCCGACCGAGGTGCACATGACGCGCACCGGCATGGTGGTGGGCACGCCGCACTACATGAGCCCGGAGCAGGTCAGCGGCAAGACGCTCGACCAGCGCAGCGACATCTACAGCTTCGGGGCTACGCTTTATTATCTCTTGACGGGTCAACGCCACGTCGAGGGCAGCAACGTGATGGACATACTGGAGCAGCAGCGCAGCAAGGAGATCGTACCCCCCAGCCACCTGCGCCGCGAAATCCCGGGCTGGCTCGGATACATCGTCGGCAAGATGATGGAGATCAAGCCCGACGACCGCTACCAGAGCATGGAAGAGGTGCTGCAGGATCTCGACAGGGCCGAGCGCGACCCCGACAACTTCGTACGCAACAACCCGCGCGGGCCGGTGAAGCGTTACGCCGGTCTGGAACTTGCCCCCTTCCCGCCCGAGACTGACGGCTACTCCGGCGGCATGTCACCCGCGACCACCGGCGCCGAGCCGGCACAGGAAGGCTGGCCATCGTCGCAATCGCCGGAAGCCGGCGATCGCACCACGCACCGCGTGCAGGCTGTTCACCACCACACCACGCGCAGGCACGACTCAAGCAGCCAGGCCGAGCTCAAGCAGGAGTTGCCTGCGCTCGACGAGGAAGTCACGCCGGCGCAGATTTCCGCCATGCTGCGCGAGATCAGCGGCCGCCTGGAGAAGGCCGAGCAACGCCAGGTGGGCCCCGGCCTGCTGGTACTTATCGTGCTGCTGAGTGTACTGATCGTGATGCTGCTGATCACCGGCGGACTGCTGCTCGCGCAGCGCCAGGGCTACCTGCAACAGTTCTTCGGCTGGTAGGTTTAACCGGCCACGATTGCGTCCAGTTCCTGCCAGCGCTGGTAGAGCGCTTCGAGTTCGGCATCCACGGCTTCGCGGCGTGCGGCCAGTTTCGCCGCCCGGGCTTTGCCTTCCGAGGTTGAGTACAGGCTGGTGTCGGCCATGCCGGTGTCCAGCTCGATGCGCTCGGCCTCCAGCTGCTCGATCCGTTCCGGCAGCTTCTTCAGCTCGTTTTCCGCCTTGCGCCTGGCTTTCCGGGCTTCCTCTGCTTCCTTGCCGGAAGCGGCTTTCGGGGCGACGGGCGGCGGCGCGCCTTGAAGCTCGTGCAGCAGGTCTTCGATCGCGCCCTCGTGGAAGCGCGCCCTTCCGCTGCCATCCAGGAACAGGATGCGGGTGCAGACGCGGTCCAGGAAGTAGCGGTCGTGGCTGACCACCAGCACGACGCCATCAAAGGCGCACAGGGCGTCCTCGAGCGCGCGCAGGGTCGGCAGATCAAGGTCATTGGTCGGCTCGTCCAGAGCCAGCACGTTTCCGTGGCGCAGCAGCAGCTTGGCCAGCAGCACCCGGTTGCGCTCGCCGCCGGAAAGCTGGCGGATGCGCGTGTGCTTGCGCTGGCCGGGAAACAGGAAGCCGTCCAGGAACGACGAAACCCGCTGCTCGAGCCCGCCCACAGTCACGATGCTGTCGGCGTCCTGGGCGACTTCCTGCACCACGCTCTTTTCGTCGTCGAGTACCGAGCGCGACTGGTCGATGTCGGCCACTTTCACAGTCTCGCCGATCTCGACTGTGCCGCTGTCGGGCGCCAGCCGCCCGGTCAGGATGCGCAGCAGCGTGGACTTGCCCGCCCCGTTCGGGCCCACGATGCCAAGTCGCATGCCGTGCGTGACCTCGACGCTGACATCGTCCAGCACCGTGCGCTCGCCGTAGTGCTTGCTGACGTGCTCGGCGCGGATCAGCTTGCCGCCCAGGCGCGGGCCCTTGGGGATCTCGAACTCCAGCTCCGCGCGCGCTTCCAGGTCTGCCTGGCCGGTCAACTCGTGGTAACGGTTGACGCGCGCCTTCTCTTTGGTGGTACGGCCGTGGGCGCCGCGCTTGATCCAGGCCGTTTCGCGCCGGATGGTGGAAAGGCGCGTCTGCTCGGTGTTGGCTTCGGCGGCCAGGCGCGTGGCCTGGGCCTCAAGGAACTGCTGGTAGCCGCCATCGGTTGAATACAGCTTGCCGCGGTCCACCTCGACGATGCGCTGCACGATGCGGTCGAGGAAGTAGCGGTCGTGGGTGACCATCACCAGCGGCACGCGGCAGGCCTGCAGGAATTGCTCCAGCCACTCAATCGCCACCACGTCGAGGTGGTTGGTGGGCTCATCCAGCAGCAGCACATCGGGATCGGACAGCAGCATCGCGGCCAGGCACACGCGCCGCGCCTCGCCCCCGGACAGCGAGCCGCACCGGGCGGCGGGCTCGCGCAGGCCCAGGTGGCCCATGATTTCATCCACCCGGTGCTCGACGTTATGTCCGCCCATTTCGGCCAGACGGCCTTCCAGGTGCGACTGAACCTCGATCAGGTCCGCCAACGCATCCGTGGAAAGGCCGGGCTTGGCCATCTCCAGGTGCAACTCGTCGAGTCGCGCGTTCAGGGCATCGCGGTCACCCAGGCCGGCGCGCACGGCGTCGCGCACGCTAAGCGCCGGGTCCAGCCGCGGCTCCTGCGAGAAATAGCCGATGCGCGCGCCCGCCGCGGCGATGCGGCGGCCTTCATCAGGCGCCTCGATGCCGGCCAGCAGCCGCAGCAGCGTGGACTTGCCTTCGCCATTGGGGCCTACCAATCCCACGCACTCTGCGCGCCCGAGGCCGAAACTGACCGAGTTCAGCACAACGCGGCTGTCGTAGGCCTTGGTGACATTGTTGAGGGCAAGAATCGACATGCCGCCACCATAGCAGAACCTTCGCAGCACCCCAGCGGGGCGCGCACCGGTTGTTGCAAAGGCGTATGCACCCTCTGCCAACCACGAGAGGGACTTGCGGGTCTACGCCAGAGAACCGGCGATATCTCGATTTGGGGGCTGATTCAGTTCCTTGCATTCGGTGCTGTGCTGATAGAATGAGCACATGAAGCTGGATCGGATAACAACCAATCCTCAGCGAATGAACGGCGCGCCGTGTGTTCGCGATCTTCGTCTGACTGTACGGCGGGTGCTCGAGGCACTTGCAACGTACACGGACCGCAACGAGCTTCGCCGCGAGTACCCCGAGCTGGAGGATGAAGACATCCGCCAGGTACTGGAGTACGCCGCACGAAACCTGCCCGACAAGACGCTGGTGTTCGACCAGGCATGAAGCTTCTGCTTGATCAGGGACTGCCCCGCTCTACCGCCGAACTGCTGCGGAAAGCTGGACACGATGTCTTCCATACCGGCGAAATCGGGATGGCGCGGGCCGAAGATCCGCTGATCATCAGCAGGGCTGTCGAGGATGGCCGAACTATCGTAACGCTGGATGCAGACTTTCACACGCTTCTGGCTTTGACGAACGCATCAGCTCCTTCAGTGGTTCGCATCCGTATCGAAGGGCTGAAGGCAGAGCAGTGTGCCGGCGTGATTGAGCGAGTGCTGGCTGTCTGCCTCGAAGACCTGGAACGCGGTGCTGCCGTGTCCGTGACGGAACATCAAGTACGGATTCACGGGCTTCCGCTGACTGATGGGTGATGGCGCGCGCTGAAATCTTGTAGTAGGTTTCAGCAGTCAGTTAAGGAGCGGACGTGGGCTTTACTGTAAATCGACGCAAGACTCGTACCTGCATGGTTGGCGAGCGCCCCGTGGGCGGCGATCACCTGGTGGCCGTGCAGACCATGACCAAGACCAAGACCTGGGACGTGGACGGCACACTGCGGCAGATTCGCGGCGCCCAGGACAAAGGCGTAGACATCGTGCGCGTGGCCTGCCCCGACGACAAGTCGGCCGCCGCATTACCCGCCATCATCGCGGGCTCGCGCGTGCCGATCATCGCCGACATCCACTTCGCGCCGGGCCTCGCGTTGAAGGCACTTGAGGCCGGCGTGCACTGCGTGCGCATCAACCCCGGCAACATCAAGCTTGAGCTGGTGCAGAAAATTGTCGCGCTCGCCAAGGACAAAGGCGCCGCCATTCGCATCGGCGTCAACTCGGGCTCGATCATGCCGCGCAAGGGCCTCGAGGTGAAGCAGGACATGGAACTCGAGATGGCCGACCTGATGGTGGACACGGCCGTGCAGTGGTGCGAACAGTTCGACAAGTGGGGTTTTCACAACTTCAAGGTCAGCCTGAAGTCTTCCGACGTGCTGACCACCATCTACACCAACCGGCGCTTCGCGCAGCAGACTGACGTGCCGCTGCACCTGGGCGTGACCGAGGCCGGCATGCTGCAGGCCAGCACCGTGAAATCCAGCATCGGGCTGGGCACGCTGCTGGGCGAGGGCATCGGCGACACGATCCGCGTCAGCATCACCGGCGACCCGCTGGACGAAGTGGACGTTGGCTACGAAATCCTCAGCGCTCTGCGCCTGCGCAAGAAAAACGTCGAAATCGTCGCCTGCCCCAGTTGCGGCCGTGACGAAGTGGACGGCGGGGTGGAAACCCTGGCGCGCCAGGTGGAAGAGCGCCTGCGCGACTACAAGGGCAACATCACGGTCAGTGTGCTGGGCTGCATCGTGAACGGCCCGGGCGAAGCGGCCGAGGCGGACCTGGGCATCGCTGGCGCCAAGGACGCGGGCTACCTGTTCAAGGGCGAGCAGATTCTAAGGCGCGTTCCCAACGAGAAGCTGGTCGATGAGCTGATGATCGAGCTCTACAAGCTGGAAAAGGAACGCGCCGCCGAAGCAGCCGAAACCGCCAAGGCGTAGTTCGCGTCGCAGATCGCGCGGGGGTCGTGGGTGGGCCAACAACCACGACCCCCGGCTTTTTCAGGCCGTGAGCATGGCCTGAATTCCTTCATCCGTCAGTGCCACTCCCTGCGGTTCCCTGCTGAAAAGCTGGAAACCAGGCAGCTCAGACGCGGCTCGCAACGCCTGCAGCAACTGCGGGTCGTCCCACAAGACGCGCAACTCCTCGAAACCCAGCTTGTGCTGGTGCTCGATCAGGTGCTCTGCAAGGCGCGCGGCCGGCAGCCAGTTCATGCGCTTGAGGCGCGTGCCCTCGCGCCAGTCGCGGATCGCCTCATCCAGCGCCGCCGGCGCCGCGAAGAACAACGAAAGGTAGGCACGCTTGAACGAGAAACCGTGGTCCAGGTCATAAACGCATTGGTTGGCGAAACGGCTGTCAGGCGGCACCGCGATCACCGCCACGCCGTCCACGTCCAGGGTGATCTCCCAGCGCCTGCGCGTCGGCCTGCGCACGAACGGGAAGATTACGAACTGCGCCAGCACCACGCCTGGCGCCACGATGTACGGATTCATGAAGCGCAGCAGGAATACTGCCGCCATGAACAGGCCGACAAACGCCACCATGTAGCTCACGGTCGTGAAGAACAGGCATAACACCAGTTGCCACAGGGCGGCCAGCCGGCAGGCGCGTACGCGATCACGCACCAGTGCGCCGAGCCAGCGCTCGGCCGTGGTTTGAAGCTCAGGCACGATTCAGGCGGCCCATGCCGCAGGGAAGGGGAAGCCGGGGTTTCCTACGCGCCTTGATTTTCCCCCATGAAAGCCGGATCGGCAAGCGGATTTCAGCGCAGCTTCGCGATGCGTCGGGCGACGTGCTTGAAGGTCTGGTACTCCATGCCGAACTGACGCTCGTTCTTGGGCTCTTCGGCGACGGGCGTCACCGGTATGCCCGCAATCTCACGCAGCGGCGTGACGGTGTAGTGCGATGTCTTGAGCAGCACCGACTGGCCGTTCTGGCTGAGGCCCAGGTAGTAGTTGTAGAGCTGCTTCACGGGCTTGCCGTTTTGCTCAGAATCCCCGCCGGACTTGTGGCATCGCAGCGTCACCTCAAGCGGAAGCGGCGTGCTGTACATGACATGCCATTTGCCGGAGGGGCCGAACACCTGGATCACGCTCTGCGAGAACATCACCTTGCCCACCAGGCCGAACGCTCGCAGAAGACTGTTCACGAGCTGGATCAGGCGTCCACCCAGATAAGCGCCGGCGATCAACGCCACCACCTTGGTGGCAATGAAGCTGAAGCTGTCCTGCTCGGTCTCACTCGGCCCGATCATGCCCACCGTGCGCGCGGCCTCGGTGTGCAGGAACCAGAATCCGACAACCGCTCCGCCGAACACTACCAGGTACGCAACGCAGCCGATGCAGCCCGGGTCCGAGCCGTGATACACGGCGACTTCCTTGCCCGCCTGTTTATCCGGCTTCTCTTTTTCCGGCTCAGTCTCGGGTTGGGCTTCCGTCGCTGGCTGTGTGGGGAACTTTGCCTTGCCTTCCGTCTCGCGTGCTGCGGGCTTCGGCGGCAAGCCTTCGTTGTGCTGCGGTTCAGCCGGCGTAACCTGCCGGCGGGACGGGGGCGGCGGCACCGGCGCAGCCGGCGTTTCCACGGCGGCCGTCAGCAGCGCGACCACTGCATCGCGCTCAAAGCTGGAGACATTCAGTTCCGCGTCGGTCCCATCCGCCAGTTGCAGATGCAACGTGTCGGCGAAGTCGCCTTTCTCCAGTTTCGGCAGAGCCGCCAACTCAACGCGCGCGAAACTACCGACCAGCGACTCGCGCGTGAACACCAGCACCCGCCCGCCGGCCAGCACCAGGTGCGTCTCGCCGATCGGCCCATGCAGGCCGCAACCTAGCGCGGCGTGGGCCCGGGGTTCAGCCTCGAGCAGCTTGCGGATTTCCGACGGCAGGGCCATGCGCTGACTGTAGCAACCTCAAGGCTGGATTGCCCGTAACGCCATGACACAATGGCGGGGCGTAACCCCTTCGACGGCTTGGGATCACTGTCGGGACGCGGCACAGCCGCGCCTTTAGCAATTGGGGACGCCATGAGAGCAACCACCATCCTTTGCCTGCTGATCGTCGCCGGTTTCATGCTGTCGGCCTGCGGCGGAGGCGGCGCCCCGCCCGGCGGCGGCAGTACGCCCGCTCCGGTCGCGGTGGCGGTCAGCCCCAAGGCACTCAACGTGCAGCTCGGCACCACGCGCCAGTTCACCGCCACGACCAGCGACGGTGCCGGCGTCAGCTGGAGCATCTCACCGCCCAGCGTCTTCTACGGCACTATCGACGCCACAGGCCTGTACACCGCGCCGGCCACCATGCCGGGCAGCCCCACAGTGACCATCACGGCCGCCAGTTTGAGCGACCCGACGCGCTTCGACACCGCGACCGTCACGCTGCAGCCCGGCCAGGTGTACGGCGCGTTCCCGGTCAAGTTCGACGTCAAGACGCGCGGCGGCTGGCAGAACATGATCGCGCCGGTCACCACCGGAATCCCGCTGCCGAAGGGGCTGCACATCAACGTCGCGACGCTTGCGTTGCAGACCCAGACCGGTGGCAACGTGCCGGCGCAGTTCCGTGTCACTTCGCGCTGGCCGGGCGGCTCGATCCGCTGGGTGCTGGTGGACTTCATGGCCGACCTGTCGGGCGCAGGCGGCGTGGGCAAGTATCAGCTCAACAACGGCGGCACCGGCAGCACCACCGGCACCAGCCTGAGCGTCAACAACGGCACGTCCACGGTGGTGGTCAACACGGGGCTGGTCGAGTTCACGCTGAACAAGAATGCTTTCCGGCTGTTTGACAGCATCAAAATCGACCGCGACTTCGCGGGCGCCTGGGACGAGTGCCTGAACACCGCCAGCATGGAAGGCATCGTGGTCAGCGCCGCCGGTACCGACTATCTGATGGACCAGATCGCCCCCACCCGCGTCCAGGTTGAAGAGTCCGGCCCGATCCGCGCCACCATCGTGGTGGAGGGCGTGCACCGCAGCACGCTGGCCGTGAACAAGCTCAACTACGTGGTGCGCATCACGGCCTGGAACGACCTGCCCTTCATCGACGTCCAGTACAGTTTCAAGAACATGGAAGGGCACGGCATCGCGGCAGCAACGCCCAGCGCGGCGGCCGCGCAGCTGGCTGCATACCAGGCCGTGGACTCAATCAACATGGACCTGCCGCTGGATTTCAACGCGGTGAACCCGTCCGCGCGCATCGCCGGTAACCCTAGTGACCACCTGGGCAGCGGCATGACCGCCGGCCAGTACGTTTCGCTGTACCAGGACTACAGCGGCGCCCACGACGCCACAGACCCCGAAAACCCGCAGCCCGCGGGCTACAACGGCGGCACGGGGGACGGCAGCTCCGACCCGCTGACCAACACCTGGCCCACCCAGGATGACACCAACATCGGCTACACCTTCAACAACAACGGCGCCACCAGCAACTTTGCCACCCACGCCCCGGGCTGGATCCAGATGGCAGCGGGCACCCTGCGCGTGACCGCCGCGGTACAGGACTTCTGGCAGCTCCACCCGAAAGAGCTTCGCGCGCAGGGCGACGGCCTGTTACGGGTTGGCATCTGGCCCGACGCGGCGGCGCAGCTGGAGGTGTTCGCGGGCGCCATGAAGACGCACCGCGTGCTGTACTGCGTCGAGCGCGCGGGCGGCATCGACGCGCCCGCGGCGCAGGTCTACTGGAACATCCACAATGACCCGCCGCGCGGCATCTGCGACCCGCGCCACTACGCGGCCAGCTACGCATTCGGCGACATCGCCTGGACCAACGCCACGCTGAGCGACACCACTGCGTTCCGCACGACCAGCAAGCCCTTCGCGCAGGCGTACATGACCGAGGTGATCGACCACATGGGCGACATCCTGTACGACCGCACCGATGGCAACGGCGGCGCCACCGGCCACCAATACGGCATGTGGCACTACGGCGACAGCAAGCACGACACTCCGGTTGAAGGCTGGGAAAACCACGACTGGGAAATCACGCGCGCCGCGCTGCAGTGGTACGCCATGAGCGGCAACATCGAGCTGCTTAACCTCGCCGAGGTAACCGCCCGACACTTCCGCGACGTGGTGGTCCTTCACAGCGACATCGGCACGCGCTTTGATTACACCGAGGCCGGCAACCCGGCTGTCAATGCCGGGAAAGCCAGCCAGCTGGGCAAGACGCGGTACTTCGCGAACAACAAGCAGCACGACCTGGGAAACTACCACTTCGGCGAAAACCACCTCGACGTGTTCAAGGGCGCCAGCCTGGCGGAACACTGGCTGCTGACCGGCGACGCGCTGAGCCTCGACGTGCTGAAAGAGATTTACACCTACCTGCGCGGCACCTGGAAGCGCTTCTTCGATGCCGGCAACGGCGGGGTTGATTCCACCATGACCTGCCCCACAACCTGGCTCAGCAACGGTGTGTACGTTGCCGCGGCCTACGAGGTAGCCAACGGCCTGAGCGACAGCAGCGCCGCGACCATGACCGCCTACGCGCTGAATGCCGTGCGTACGCGCCAGACCACCACCAGCCCGCGCGACCCCAGCGGCAACGGCTTCGACGACAGCAGCGGCAACTTCAAGGCGTGGGAAGTCGGCCACCTGATGGAAGCGCTCGAATACACGCGCTGGCACCGAGATGACAGCAGCATCGACACCAACATCGAGAACGGCATGAACTGGCTGCTGGGCACCAACGCGCAGGTTTACCTCGGCAACCTGCCGACGCCCCAGTACGGCGCGTTCGCGGAGACGCCGGGCGGCGTCACGGACTACGGCGGCCCCAACCTGATGATCGGCGCAGGCTACATCGGCGCGTACCGCAGCAGCACCAACGCCAACTGGAAAACCGCGGCCGACAACCTCGTGGACGTGCAGACGCAGAACATCCTGGACAGCGTGATCGGTGATGACGCCATGCGGCAACGCAGCTTCGCGCAGTTCTTCCGGGCGGGACCCATGCTGCTGGCAACCATGAAGCAGTAGCGATGCTGCGACTTATGTCCTGCCCGCGCGGCGGGCCAGTCGGGCGCAATTCGCACCCCTCGACGATTGTCGGGCATTAGGGCAAAATGAGCCTACGGCGTGCGTTTCGTGCGTTTTTCGGAGTGCTAGATGTCTGCCATTCCCAGCCCAGAGCAGAAGTCCCTTGTCGGCTACACCATCGGCAAGTGCAAGCTGCTGCGCATCTGCGGGCGGGGCGCCATGGGCACCGTCTACAAGGGCATGCACAGCGGCCTTGATATCGAGGTCGCGGTCAAGATCCTGCCGCCGCACCTGGCCAACAACTCCAACCTGGTTGAGCGCTTCATGCGCGAGGCCAAGCTGGCGGCGAGGCTGAACCACGCCAACACCGTGCGGGTCTACGACGTAGGCGAAGAGTCCGGCTACAACTACCTCGTCATGGAGTACATCGAGGGCGCCGACGCCCTTGAGCTCGTGAAGCGCCACGGCCCCCAGCGCGCCGCGGTGGTGGCTGACATCGGCGCCGGCGCGGCGCGGGCCCTTGAGCACGCGCACACCAACAACGTGATCCACCGCGACATCAAGCCGGCCAACCTGATGCTTCCCAGCACCGGCGGTGTGAAGGTGGCGGACTTCGGCCTGGCGCGCGCGCTTTCAAGCGAGAGCGGCCTGACCATGACCGGCGCGATCATGGGCACGCCCGACTATATGGCGCCCGAGCAGGCACAGGGCGAATCGGTGGGGCCGCTCGCCGACATCTACAGCCTGGGTGCCACGCTGTACCACCTGTTCGTGGGACGTCCGCCATTCTCGGGCGCGACGCCGATGGCCGTCGCGTTGCAGCACGTGACCAGTCGTGTCGTGGTGCCCGAAGAACTGGTGAAGGACGAGGCGTCTCAGCAGCTCACCCGCATTATCCACGAGCTGACGCAGAAAGATCCCAGGAAGCGGCCCGACAGCCTGGACCAGATCGCGCGCCGTCTTCAGCAGGTGGCGCGCACCAACCGCCACACCCAGAAGCTGCTCTCCGAGGGCGCCACGCTGTACGCCACGGCCGGCGTCACGCTGGACGCCGACGCCATCAACAAGGCGAAAGAAGAAGAAGCCGCCGTCGCCCTCGACAAGGGCCGCGTACAGTCGCCGCACCTGAACAAGCTGCGCGAAGCGGCCGAGAAGGCCCGATCCGGCATGCATGCCGCGATACCGGAGCCCGCCGCCGCGCCGCCGAAGGCCGTGTCGTCGGAGATGGCCGAGCTGACCAGCGACATGGTGCGCGAGGCGCGCGCCAAGGCGCGCCGCTCGTCGGGGCAGATCAAGGCTCTGCCTCCGGATATCGATCGCGCCACTCGACGCACTTCCAGCCCCGCAATGTCCCCCCACCGCGACCAGCGCCCCGCCAGCAGCAGTTCCTCGCGCCGCAGTCGAATCGTGACCAACCCCGAGACTGACGACCAGGCGTGGCAGAGCTACGCCGCGAAATCGTTCCCCACGTTCGAACGCGAGTCCATCATGGGCGGCACGGCCCAGGAGGAACTCGCGGCCGAGACGGGCTCCGGCATCCGCACCGGCTCATCGACTGCACTTGGCGCTTCCAGCATCGGATATGGCACGCCGGCAGCCGGGCCGAATCTGGACAACTGGCAGCCGCCGCGCAAGAAGAAGTCCGGCGGGGCGGTCAGCCTCCTGGTGGCGGTCGCGATCATCGCGGGCGTGGCGACGGGGATCTGGTACTTCGTGCTGCGCGACCAGACCGGCGGGCCCAAGCCCAACCAGGGCCAGCCCGTGGCGGGCCTGACCGTCAGCAAGTTCGCCGCCTACTCAAAAGGAGTCGGCGTAACCGCCATCACGCCGCAGCGCGGCAGCGTCGGCTTCTACACCGGCGGCGAAAACGGCGAGGTGCACCGCTGGACACCCGGGAAGACCGAACCCGAGGCCAGCCGCAAACTGGGCAACGGGGCGGTCACCACCATGGTGGTGCGCTCGGACGGCCAGCGCCTGCTGGTCGGCACCGCCGAAGGCGTGGTGATGGCCCTCGAGACGGATTCACTGGGCGTCACCAGCGGGCAGGAGTTGCGCGTGGAGGGACGTGTTACCGCGCTGCTGCCGGTCGGCATTTCTCACCTTGTGGTCGGCGACAGCCAGGGCCGCCTCTCGATCAAGGACGGCAGCAAACGCGTGCAGCTCGGTGCGGCTGGCCAGCCGGTCGCCGGCATGGTCTACCGCAACGGCGAAATCTGGGCGGTAGCCGGCACAACGATCGGTGTCTTCCGCATTGAGGAAAACGAACTGGTCGAGGTGTCCATCTACCCCAACCTGCCGGCCGAGGTCTTCGACATCGTGGTCGTGCAGGATGGCGTGTTCGCCGTGATCGGCGACAAGCTTCAGCGCCTGTCGCCCCAGGGCGCGGTGGAGGGTGGTGTCGACATCAAGTTCCACGTCGTTTCGCGCACCTACGACGAAAAGTACCTCGTCGCCACCAACGCCAACGGCGTGATTCTGCTCAACCCTGAAAACCTGGAAGTGGTGGCAACCGCGGCGCTGGATCGCCAGGACACTGTGCTCTCGATCGGCACGTCCACCCAGCCCGGCCGTTTCTACCTCGGCACGCGCTCAGGTGAGCTGTACCAGTGCAGCTTCAACTAGCCGGTTTCTCTTCAGGCTTGGCGGGCTCTTCCTTCTTTTTGCGAAGTCCCAGGACCTCAGGCAGGTCACGCAGACTCTCGCGCAAGAAGCCCTTGCGGCGCTCGTCCGTGCTGTACTCCTTGCCGGTGAATGGCTTGAAGTGAATCGCCAGCACCCACGCCAGCCCGATCACGAAAATCACCACCGACAGGAACTGCCCCATCGTCATGCCGACCGAAGCCAGGAACGCGGCCGTGCCTCCCAGCTGCTCGGCCTGGCCGGGGTCCACCTGCGCGTCCGGCTGGCGGATCAGTTCGGCGGGGATGCGGAAGATCGCGTAGAGCATCAGGAACGCGCCGCCCAGCTGCCCGGGGCGCTTGAACCAGCGCCGCAGCAGCCAGATCGCGATCAGTACCAGCACACCCTCGAAAGCAAACTGCACCACCTGGCTGGGCCAGCGACCGGGAAAGTACTGGCTTACCTGCTCCCAGATTTCGGGCTTCACGGGCAGCGGCTGCAGGGCCGTGCCGGGGATGCTGGTGGCGTCAGGGTTGGCGGCTTGGTAGTCGGCGATCAAAGCATTGTGCAGCTTCTGCGCGGCAAGCGTGTCGTTGTGGTCGGTGGGAAACTTCATCGCGTACCAGGGCAGCTTGTCGGGATCGTAGATCGGGTTTCCCGCGTCATCGGTGAAGGCACGGCCGTAAAGCTCGCCGTTAATGAAGTTGCCGACCCGCACGCACGCGACGCCGAAGGGCACAATGTGCACGGCGCCGTCGATGATGTTCCAGAAGTTCTGGCGCTTGATGTAGGCGTAGATCAGCACGGCGATGCCTACGCCGAACACGCCGCCGTGGAAGGACATGCCGCCCTCCCACACCTTGAACACCATCTCGAAGCGTTCGCCGGCGCTCAGGCCGCCCTTGCCCAGGAACAGCTTGTCGAACTGATAGAACAGCAGGTAGCCCAGGCGCCCGCCCAGGAACGTACCCAGCACGCCGACCACGATGATGTTGGTGACATCTTCGGCTTTGATGCGCAGGTAGCCGGTCTTCTGCAGCCAGCGGAACACGAAGTAGCCGAACACGAAGGCGATCACATACATCAGGCCGTACCAGCGCAAGGCCAGCACCGGCTCGCCCGCGGCGTTCTTCCAGAGGCTGAAGATCACCGGGTTGATGTTGGGATGTTGCAGGATACCGAGCACGCTGAGTCCTGGTCGCGGTCCGAAAGGGCGGCACTTTAGTGTACGGTTTGAAGCGCGCCACCCCCCAACGGAAAGGCATCCGCCCGCTTGCAGGCGCGCCCCGGGCGCTACACAATCCGCGCCATGACGAACAACCTTGGTACCTTTGACGTTGCGATCGTGGGCGGCGGTCCCGGCGGCAGCACGCTGGCGGCGCTTCTACGCAAGCAGGGACGCAGTGGCTGCATCGTGGAGCGTGACAGCTTCCCGCGCTTCCGCATC
>JAJVIO010000070.1:0-10772 GCA_022071975.1 Planctomycetota bacterium | reverse complement strand
AGTCGCTGCTGCCCTTCAGCATGGACACCTTCCGCGAAACCGGCGTGCTGGAAAAGATCCACAAGGCCGGCTTCCTGGTAAAAAACGGCGCTCGCTTCGTGGTGGATGAGACCCTCGAGGAGGAGTGCTTCTGGTTCAAGAACGGCCTCGACAAAGACCACCCCTACGCCTTCCAGGTGCAGCGCGCGCCCTTTGACAAGCTGCTGCTCGAGCACGCCATGGAGCTGGGCACCAAGCTGTTCCAGCCGCTCTCCGCCACGGGCTTCCGCAACGAGGGCGACCACGCTGTACTTGAGACCGCTCAGGGCGAGATCAACGCGCAGGTTGTTTGCGACGTCTCAGGCCGCTGGACCTTCATGAGCAGCCGCCAGAAGCAGCGCAAGATTCACCCCTCGCACCGCAAGATCACGGTGTTCGGCCACTTCCACAACGTGGTGCGCGACGAGGAAGACGACAGCAACATTATTATCGCGCGCTTCGGCGACACCAGGATGGGCTGGTTCTGGCTGATCCCCTTCACGGACGGCACCACCAGCGTGGGCGTGGTGGCGGACAGCGAGTACTTCAAGCAGCAGGGCCAGTCACCGGAGCAGTTCTTCCGCGACAGCATTGCGCGCAGCCGCTCGTTCAAGCCGCGCATGGAAAAGGCTGAGCTGATCGGTGAGCTGCGCAGTGAGGCCGACTTCAGTTACACCAGCGACCGCCACGTGGCGGATCGGCTGATCAAGGTGGGTGACGCGGGGGCTTTCATTGACCCTGTGTTCAGCTCCGGCGTGTTCCTGAGCGTGAAGGCAGCCGAGATGGCTGCCGGCGTGATCAGGGACGCGTTCGCGAGCGGCGATTTCAGTGAGAAGTCATTCGCCGGCTATGAAGAGAAGGTTCGCCAGGGTACGAAGGTGTTCTGGGCGTTCATCGACGCCTTCTACAACAAGGACTTCCTGAAGCAGATGGTAACCAGCCGCCGTCGGCAGTTGCTGCAACGCAGCATCACCAGCCTGCTCGCGGGCGACATCTACAACGACAGCAACATGCTGATCGCCTACCTGACCGGCAAAGACGGCGCCTACGCCGACAAGGAACTCCAGGCCCTGATGGGCTGATGCTGAACAGGAGCCGCCAGCGCAAGCGCGCGGCGCAGCTTCGAGCAGACCGGGACTGTCGCCAGGGTGACAATCCCGGTTCCACGACCCTTGAAGGTGTCCGAAAAACCACACACGCCCGGCACAAGGCCGGGCGAGGTGGGCATCGTGGCAGTCCAGTGGACTGCCACGAAAGCGGAGCTTTGCGGAGCGGCACTGACGCAGCGCAGCGAAGTCAGAACGATTCGGGAGAATGTCCGAAAAACCACACACGCCCGGCACAAGGCCGGGCGAGGTGGGCGTAGAAAACGGCTTGGGGGCCGGTCTTCCGATTACTTACTATGCAACACACGTGCCAATCGGAATCCTACATAAACTACTGCAGTTGCTAGCTTTACGTATCACGTCGAAAACCATGCCAATCTGCAGCATGTGCAGTATTTACACACAATACAAATCTTACGCTTTCTGGGTTACCACCTGAGGCTACATCCCGTGTTTCAGGCAGATGTACAGGTTGGCCTTGGCTTCCTGCATCAGGCGCAGCAACTCCGGGTGCTGCGGCGCCAGCTGCAGCGCTGCCTCCAGCTTGTCGCGCGCGTCGCGCAGCAGGTCGGCGGCCTCGCGGATTTTGCGTGAGCCCTGCACGCCCTCTTCGCCGGGGCGGCGGAAGCTGTTCATGCCTTCCTTCAGCAGTTTGCTGCCGTTGCGCAGGCTGACCAGCGCGTCATCTGCGCGTTTGCGTGCCTCGGTTGGCAGATCTTCAAGATCCACCTCTTCCTTGAGCGACGTCTCCTCTCGCTCGGGCTCGGAAACTTCGTCACTGGCGGGTTGCGGCGGCAAGTCGGTGGGCGCGGCAGTGGGGCGTGGCGGCCGCTTCGCAAGGGCAACGTCCCAGCTGCGATCAAACGCCAATTCGTCCAGCGGGTCCAGCGGCACGTGGTTGACGGTGACGCCCGTGAGCTCGGAGCGACCGAAGGCCGACTCCAGGCTGAGAGGCCTGGCCAGGGGCGTCTTGCCGAGTTCCGGCGGCCGTGCGGTGTTCAGCAGTATCGGTGAAGCGCTCGCCTGCGGCGCTGTGGGCTGTTCAGTGGCTTCTCGCGTGGCGATCGCACCCTTCACCGCCAGCACGCCGCCCACGCCGATGCCGGCGAAGATCAACCCGTTGCGGATCCAGCCGATTGCGCTCATGTCACTCCGCGGCTGCGCTCACGCTCGGCAGCCATTCACTGGCGAACTCACTGTAGCGTCCGGCCAGGATGGCCTCGCGCGCCCGGCGCAGCAGCGCCGTGTAGAAGCTCAGATTATGGATGCTGAGCAGCGTCATGCCAAGCATCTCCCCGGCCATCATCAGGTGCCGGATGTAGCCGCGTGTGTAGTTCGCGCAGGTGTAGCAGCCGCATTCCGGGTCCAGGGGCAGCTTGGAGCGCGCGTGCACGCTGTTGCGCATGCGCAGCCGCCCCCGCGATGTGAACACCTGCGAGTGCCGCGCTGAGCGCGTCGGCAGCACGCAGTCGAACATGTCCACGCCCAAACCCACGGCCGTGATCAGGTCTTCCGGGTAACCCACGCCCATCAGGTAACGCGGCTTGTTTTCGGGCAGCAGGGGCGTGACCAGGCCCAGGATTTCCTCCATCTGGCGCTTGGTTTCCCCCACGCTCAGGCCGCCGATGGCGTAGCCTGGCAGCTCGCGCTTGACCAGCTCAAGGGCGCTTTCGGTGCGCAGCTCGGGGCTGGTGCCGCCCTGCACGATACCGAACAGGAACTGGCGCCTGCCCTGGGCCGATTTTTCCGGCAGGGCTTTCATGCAGCGGTCCAGCCAGCGCACGCTGCGCCGCATGGTGTCGGCCTCGCGCTCCGGCGTGGTGGGCAGTTCCGGCACGTCGTCGAGCTGCATCACGATGTCCGCGCCGAGCTGGTGCTGGATCTGCATGCTGCGCTCGGGCGTCAGCAGTTCGTCACGGCCGTCGAGGTGGTTTTTGAAACTGCAGCCCTCTTCGGTTACGCGGTTCATGCCGGACAGGCTGAACACCTGGTAGCCGCCGCTGTCGGTCAGCATCGGGCCGTCCCAGCGCGCCATGGCGTGCAGGCCGCCCAGCTCAGCCACGATGTCCGGCCCCGGCCGCAGCATCAGGTGGTAGGTGTTGCCCAGCACCACGGAAACGCCGGCCGCCTTCAACTGTTCCGGCGTGCAACCCTTCACGGTGCCCTGGGTCCCGACCGCCATGAACACCGGCGTGTGCGCGACGCCGTGGTCGGTGTTCAGTACGCCCGCGCGAGCGCGGCCGTCGGTGTGTTCGAGTTGAAAGAAATGGGACATGTGGGACCTGTGGGACCTGTGGGACACCCCGTCCCACTTGTCCTACATGTCCTACAGGTCCCACGCCGGATTCGCTATAACACGCCCATGAAGTTCGTCCTCAAAAACCTGTTCCGCCGCAAGCTTCGCACCCTGTTCAGTGTCCTGGGCGTCGGCATCGGCGTCAGCATCATGGTGGCCCTGTTCACCATCAGCGACGACCTGGTGGGCCAGATCAGCGAAGCCTTCGAAACCCAGCGCGGCGACCTGGTGGTGACCCAGGCCACGGCCGAGGAGCTGGAGAGCGACATCCCGCTCTACCACATGGACGAAATCCGCGCGCTCGAAGGCGTGCAGACGGTGACGCCCATGATCGCGGCATTTTTGCGCACCGAGAACGACTTCGACGACCGCCCCGCCATCCTTTACTACGGCATCACGGGCGACAACCCGGTGCTTGCGCACATGCAGATGGTGGAGGGGCAGCCGGTCAGCGACGACGACCCCTACGGCGTCGTGTTCGGCGAGCATGCCTATGAAATCCTGCGCGAGAAGATGGGCGACAAGGTGCCCAAAGTCGGCCAGACGCTGAACCTGCTGGACGTCGTCACCAGCGAAGGCTTTGAGCAGGTGTTCGGCCGCCCCGACAACTGGGACCAGATGTCCGAGCAGGGCAAACAGTGGTGGGCGCTGATCCGACTGACCACCGAGTTGGGCATCCACCAGGACGCCATCGAGGAAGAATCCAGTGAGGCCTACGAAGCCCGCACCGGGCGCAAGGCGCCGCCGCGCCGGCCGACCCACCCGTTGACCGGCATGCGCATGGACGACGCCCAGTACACCAAGTGGCTGAAGGACACTTACGACATCGACTACGACGCCGCGGACCCGGTGTACGCCTGGAAGATGAAGCTGCAGCTCACCACGCGCGGGGTGTGCCGCACGGGCATCATGATCCAGGACAGCGCCGTGTGGTTCCACCTGAAGGTGGCGCAGGTGCTGAAGGGCAAACACGCCCGCACCGAGACCGTAAAAGTGAAGGAAGGCCGCAAGCTTGTCGAGAAGCAGGTCGAGGTGCCTGAAAGCTGCACAAACTACATCGTGATCATGAAACGCGATGGCATCAGCGAGGAACAGCTCGAGACCAACATCCTGAAGGCGCGTGAGTACATCAACGTCAACATGCGCGAGCTGCGCGCGATCAAGAGTGCCGACATTCTGCAACGCCACAAGGAGCTGGACTTCTTCGAGCAGTTCGGCCTGGTGATCAGCCTGGTGGCCGCCCTGGCCGGCGCCGTCGGCATCCTGAACACCATGACCCTGACCGTCTACGAGCGCACCCGCGAGATCGGCCTGCTGCTGGCCGTGGGCTGGAGCCGCGGCCGCGTATTGAGCAGCGTTATGCTGGAAGGACTGCTGCTCTCGATTCTAGGCGGCTTGATGGGTGTGGCGTTCGGCTACGCCGAGGTGCAGGCCGCGCGGGAGTGGTTCTCCATGGACGCCCTGAGCGGCGCGTTGAACATCAAGCGTTCATTGCACGCGGTGGGCCTGGCCTTCGGGATCGGATTCCTGGCTTCGCTTTACCCGGCCATCCGCGCCAGCCTGATGGAGCCGATCGACGCGCTGCGGCATGAGTAAACAGTCCAGAGGTCAGGTTTCGGAAGGCTAGGTTAAAGAACAGAGGCCAGGGATAGAGCTGCGAAGCCCTCCCCGGCCCTTTGTTTTTCCCTGACGTCCGACCTCGGACCTCAAACCTCTGTCTACACCGCGAAGTTGAAGCCTTCTTCCAGCTTCACGCCCACACCGCCGGCTTTCATGCCCACGCGCACCGGGCGGGCCGCGGCCTCTACGCCTTTGAAGGGGCCGTCCATGATGGTGAACTGGATGCGTTTGAACTCGCCGATTTCTTCGGGTTTCACGCCACTGGCGGTTTCCTCGATTTCGATGCCGGTCAGGAACGCGCCGTCCAGGCTCAGGTCGCGCAGCACCGCCTTGCCCTTACACAGTTCTTTGTCGGCGTCGCCCAGCAGCTTGATTGCGATCGGCACCTCCAACATGGCGCGCTGGAAGCGGCGCCGCTCTTCAGCCTCGAAATCGAACTGGCTGGACGTGTCGGACACGTCGAAATCCAGGTCGTCCGGGTTGATCTCGCGGATGCGGCCGGTGGGTCCCGGTTGTTGGCTCATGGTTGGGCCTTCCATGACGGCGCAAAGCAGTGCCAGGCTCGCGGATTCTAGCGTTTGCATAGGCGTCCCCCAAGTGGTCCTGACCTCAAAACGGGGCGCGGCCTGTGATGTTCGCAATCATTTCGTCACATTGCTGTCTTGCAACACGTGAGCCCGCGGTAAAATTTCCTTCAGGATAACGTAAATTCGCAGCTACACTTGCGGGCTTATGCCTGAAGACACGGGATCGGCACTGGCAGACGTACCCACCGGCGCGCACCAGAGCGTGCAGATCGGTGAGTTGCGCGAGATCGAACAGATCCGCGCCCAGAACCGCGCGCCCCGGGTGCGCTGGCGCAGTCTGCTGTTTCGCGTGTTCCGCTTCGAAGAAGCCATCATTCTCGGCCTGCTGGCCTTGTTCATAACCGCTTACCTGGTGGTCTCCGGCGCGCCATCGCCCGAACGCCTCTGGGCCGGCTTCGCCTACAACTTCCACGGCCGCGGCACGATGTGGATGTTCACGCTGTGGTGCGTCGTCGGCACGGCAGCGCTGCTGCTGGTGGCGATGCTGCCCATGGCGCGCAAGGGAGTTGCCCGCAAGCTGATGCACGGCGTGTGGGGCGAAGCCGCGGGCCTGGGGCCGCGCATGAGGGCGACCACGATGTGGGGCCTGGGCGGGTTGCGGGGCTATATACCGTTCCTGGCCTGCATGGGCGTCTACGAGATGAATAAGCGGCTGATACCCGCCATCCGCGGCGACACCATGTACGACATGCAGCTCGCGAACTGGGAGTACGCGGTGTTCGGCGACCTGAGCGCCGCCATCGTGCACAAGTGGATGCACGCGGAGTGGATCACCACGTTCATCGGCTGGTTCAACCTCACGCAGCTGGACATTCACGAGGCCGCCTACATCAGTTACGTGTACGCGGCGCCGGCGCTGGCCATGGCGCTGTGGTTTTTAGGCCGGCGCACGCAGTTCAATCGCTTCATGGGAGCCCTGGTGATCACCGGCGCCTTGGCCTACATCGGCTACGTGCTGGTGCCGGTGGTGGGCCCCAAGTACGTGTTCGAGGGCCGCTGGCTGGAGGCCTCCAGCGGCGCGCTCAGCTTCATGGACGACATCAAGGACCGCAACCGCGACTGCTTCCCCAGCCTGCACACCGCCTGGACCACGCTGTTTTTGATCGCGAGCTGGAAGGGTGTCAGGCCGTTGTTCTGGGTGTATATGCCGGTGGGCATCGCGGTGTACATCGCCACGCTGTACGGCGGCTACCACTACATCCCGGACATCATCGCCGGGCACCTGCTGGCCATTTTTGCCTGGTGGGCCGCCAAGCCCCTAAGAGAATGGTGGGACCGCCGCGCCGGCGTGGTTCGCGAAACTCAAGTTTCAGCAACATGACGCAAAGGTCGCGAAGAAGCGCGAAGGACTTTCTTCGTGACCTTCGCGTGCTTCGCGTCAGGTTTCTTGCAGCAGCATCCTGGCCCGCTGCACGCATTCCAAAATCCAAAATCTGAAATCCAAAATCACCCCGGTCGGTTAGGCTGAAATCTGGTTACGACAATCCGCAACCACAGGCCGTGACGCGGGGGGACTTGCCTTGATTTCCATTAACACAGACCTGCTGGGACGCCTTAAAAAGGCCGATGCTTCGGCCTGGTACGAGATGTGGGAGGTGTTCGGCCCCTCCATTGAGCGCCTGATCGGCAGCATTGCCTCGCGCTATTTCGGGCAGGAGACCATCAAGGACGTCAGCCAGGAAACCCTGGCGCGCGTGTACCAGGAGATCGGAAAGTTCGATCCCAAGCGCGGCGTGAAGTTCAGCACCTGGCTGTACGCCATCGCCAAGCACGTGGTGTACTCCGAGCTCACCAGCCGCAGCGCCCAGAAGCGCGGCGGCGGCAGCAAACCCATGAGCCTTGATGACACCATCTTCGAGGTCAGCACCAGCGCGCCGCCGGATGACGAGTTCGAGATGGCCGTGTTCCGCGCCAAGGTCTACCGCGCGCTGAAAGAGGTCGAGAAGTCGGCCGAGTTCACCGAGTTCGAGTGCTACCGCATGCGCCTCACCCGCGGCGTGCAGGGCAAGGAAATCGCCGACATGATGGGCGTCAGCGAGGCCAGCGTCAGCCGCTACCTCAAGCGCGTGCGCAACCAGATCCGCGAGGCGGTGAAGGTGGCCGTGATGGGCTACTCCTGGACCGACGACGAAAAGGCTCAGTTCAATGGCAGCGGCCTGACCAGCGCCGACGACGACGCCTTTGACGACGCGCTGTCAGACATCTACTTGAAGGACGAACAAACCCGCCGAGACTACGGCAAGCTGCAGAAAACCGCCGCAACGGTGCGCTAGGTCAAGTGTTGAGGAAAGTTTTGCCCGCTTCACTCTGGTTCGGCAACCAAAAGCCAGGTGTCGTTGAATTGCTCAGCGTCGTGTCCCACTTCACCACCGTAGAGCAGCAGTCCGCCGAGTTCGTGGTCGTAGATGGCAGGTGAGCACTGGCGCTCCGGAATGCTGCCATTGACCTCGACTGCTTCCCACCCGGCTTCCGTCAATGCGTGCACGCCCGCGACATTGTTGATGTCAGGAAGCATGACGAGCCGACCAATCCCATGGTGGAAGCAGATTCCTTGGTCATCCCGGTACATGGCACCGGATGCGTGCGGAAGAAATTGCCACCGATTGTCCTGAAACAACCAGCAGTCGTTGAGCGGATACTCGCCGAAGTCATCGACGCACCCGCCGTACAATACACAACCGCCAAGGTTCACGTCCCATGCCAGTCCCGCGTAGCGTCTCGGTGGCGGTCCCACGCCGGCAATCTGGTGCCACTTGCGCCCGTCAAACACCCAGGTGTCGCCCATGGAAACCTGAGATCGCACCACGCCGCCGAACAGTACTATCCGGCCGTTGGCTTCATCGTACGCCATGCAATGGCCACAGCGCGGTGCTGGTGATCTTGCAAAGAGTTGGCGGCTGCGACGCCATCGAACGCCGTCAAACAGCCAGGTATCGCCCCTCATCGCCCACGTTATGCCATTGAATGACTGGCCGCCGAACAGCACCGTTTTTTGAATTGATGGATCGTACACCATCGCTGCTCGATTGCGGGGCGAAGGTACCGCCCCCCTGGTGGGCACCGGGCTCCAGCCTTGCGCAGACAGCTCCCATGTGTCGTTGACCGGCCTGGCGCGCCCGACGCCGCGCATACCACCGTGAAGCACTGCGACACCACGAGACTGATCAAAAACCAGCCCGTGCCTGCTTCGCTTGCCGGGTGAGTGCGCGACTTCAAGTAACTGCCATTTGAGGCGCGGAGCCATCTCTACTCCGCCACCAGGCGGCCGTCCTTCTCTTTGAAACCGCCATCGGGGATTTCGATCTTCAGCTTGGTGGCCAGCAACTGGTCGAGGTCGGCCTTCACTGTTTCGTCGGCCTTCCAGAGCTTGCAGGCAATGCGCGGCGCGTCATCCAGCAGGCCTTCGTTGAAGCAGATCAGCAGCATGGCCAGCAATTCGTCGCGCGTGGGCTCCAGCTTTTCGTACAGCGAGATCATCGTGCCCGGCGGTAACTGGTGCTGGGCGTAGCGCACCCGGTACTCAAGTCCGCCCTCGCGCGTAACCTGCAGCAACATGCGCCAGTCTTCGCCTTTGGGCAGCAGCGTTGCCTTACAACTGAAGAAGTCGCACTCGACGTTGTCCAGCTTGCCGCCCTCCCACGCTTCCTCCAGCCGCTTCTTCAGCGCGTTCATGGCCGGATAGGCCGAGCCGTCGCCCTTGGGCAGCAGCGTGCTGACCGGCGCCGCCGGCAGCTTGTCTTTGCGCTTGTCGAAGGGCTTGCGCGCGGCCGGCGACTCGCCGTTCTGCTGGCGCGAGGCGAGCTCGGCCAGTTTCGCAAGTTCTGTGCCGACGGCCTGGGCGACAGCCTCTTCGAGCTCAGCCTTCTCGCGCAGGTCATTCAGGGCGAGGACGGCGGCGGCGAAGTCGTCACGCTGCAGCGCTTCGTCGGCGCGTGTGAAGCACTCGCCCACGTACCAGAAGTTGGCCTGCGGCAGCAGCTCCAGTTCGCGTTCGACGTAGCTGGTCATCTCGCTGAGCTTCGCGAGTTCCTTGTGCAGTTCCGACTGCTTCAAGTACTCATCCAGCGAGCGCAAGCGACGCAGAGCTTCGGCGAACTGCTTCCTTTCCTTCAGCTGGTAAATCTCGCGGTTGTCCGTGCCGTAGCGCTGCTGCATCTCGTCGAACAACTGATTGCGCAGGATGGTCTGCACGCGCTCCAGGGGCCAGGACAGGCCGTGCTGCTTGTACTCGGCGGCACGGGCCTTCAGCTGCGCGTAGTCCGCCAGCTTCTCGTTGGCCACACGGATGTCGGTGTCAGAGACGAGCGCATCCAGCTTGGCCTTGATGTCGGCCTCGACATCGGCGGGCATGCGTGTGTCCGTGCGCGGCTGGGTGGTGTTTCCACCCTTGCCGCCCGGCTGGGCCTCGCGCATCGGCGCAGCCCCCCGCGCCTGCGGACCCTGCTGTGGGTCCTCACCGGGCGCATTTGATCCCGCGCCAAGGAACGCCACTGCGGCTCCCACCACGGCCACAACCATCACCGCCACGGCAACCGCGATGGCCTTTCCGGGCTGCGCGGGCGGCCGGCTCCCGGAAGCCGGGAATGATGCGGACTGTGGGTATGGTGCTGGGCTCGTTGCAGGGGCGGCCTGCCCGCTGTAGCCCCCTTGGGCTCGGACGTTGTAGGCTGGCTCCGGCTGTCGGTCATAGCTCGTGGAAAGCGGCGGCTGGGAGTGGGCAATGTGTTCCTGCCAGCTGCGATCCGGTACCGAGGACGCGTTGGAGGCGGCCTCGGTCTCATCGTCAAGGCTGACTACAGTCAGTGTGCTCCCTCCGACCGTCAGCTTGTCGCCCTTGGCCAGCTCTCCCGAGTACGCGCTTTCGCCGTTCAGTTTCGTGCCGCTGTCGGACATCTGGTCGGTGAAAGACCAGCGGCCGACGAAATGCTCGATCTTGAGGTGCAGTGGGCTGACGGCCGGGTCTTCCAGCACGATGTCGCTGTCTGGCCTTGAGCCCACGCTTATGTATGCCGCGCCGCTGCGGGATGTGTACTGCCGGCTGCCGCTGCCTGATCGGATCTCGATTCTCATGGCCCAAGCATATCCCGCGCCACGGCCGGCGCGAGCGCCGACACCGATTCCCGTGCCGCCAACTCGCCAAATCGC
>JAJVIO010000037.1 GCA_022071975.1 Planctomycetota bacterium | reverse complement strand
CGCGAGAAGGAAGAACGCGAAAAGGCCGAGAAGGAAAAGGCCGAGCGCGAGAAGAAGGAACGCGAGGAGCGGGAGAAGCGCGAGAAGGAAGAACGCGAAAAGGCCGAGAAAGAAAAGGCTGAACGCGAGAAGAAGGAACGCGAAGAGCGGGAGAAGCGCGAGAAGGAAGAACGCGAAAAGGCCGAGAAGGAAAAGGCTGAGCGCGAGAAGAAGGAACGAGAGGAGCGGGAGAAGCGCGAGAAGGAAGAACGCGAAAAGGCCGAGAAGGAAAAGGCTGAGCGCGAGAAGAAGGAACGCGAAGAGAGGGAGAAGCGGGAGAAGGAGGAACGTGAGAAGGCCGAGAAAGAACAGGCTGAACGCGTGAAAAAAGAGAAGGAAGAGGCAGACCGCAAGGCTAAAGAAGAAGCGGACCGGAAGGCGAAGGAAGAAGCAGAGCGCAAGGCCAAGGAAGAGCAGGAGAAGAAGCAGAAAGAGGAGCAGGCCAAGCGCGAGAAAGAAGAAAAAGAGAAGAAGGAAAAGGAAGAGCTGGAGAAGCGGGAAAAAGAAG
The DNA here is from genome assembly GCA_022071975.1 of Planctomycetota bacterium. Taxonomy (GTDB): domain Bacteria; phylum Planctomycetota; class UBA8742; order UBA2392; family UBA2392; genus JACKID01. Next base: position 45,679 of record JAJVIO010000037.1, on the reverse strand, counting down.
AGAAGGAAAAGAAGGACAAAGAAGAGAAAGACAACAACGGCAAGAACAAGTAACGCCGGCTTAAACAACACAGCGGCGGCCGAAATGGCCGCCGCTCGTTTCTTGCCCGGCGCCTACTTCACGTCGAAGTATTTGGCCAGTGCGGGCTCGGTGATCAGCGGGGCGAGATACTCGTCGCTCAGGATGCGGCTGCGGTTCAGGTAGCCTTCCTCGAAGGCCTGCTGCAGGTCCAGCACCGCCAGCGCGCGGAATGCCTTGGCGCGCTGGCCGGAGTAGCGGCGGGCCAGGATGGCCTGCCCGCGGGCGCGCAGCACGTAGTCGGCGGGGTAGATCCAGGTAACGATCTCTTCGCGGTGCGGACCATCGGCGTTGAACAACGACACCCAGATTTCCGGGTCGCGCGCCGCCAGGGCCAGGATGCGCGCGATGTCAAAGCGGCGCCGCACGGTCGGCACGCTGTTCAGCGAGCTCAGCAGCGACGGGTAGATGCGCGCGTCTTCCGCCCAGTTGGTCAGAGTGGGCCGGTACTCCTTGGGCAGCAGACCCGGGTTGTCCTCCAGCGGCTTCACCACCTGCGCGGCTTCGTCGAATCGGCCGAGCATGGTCAGCCCGCGCGCCATGAACAGCGTCACCAGGGGCGGAGTGTCGGGGCCGAACTGGGCCTCGATGGCGTCGCACATGTCGATCAGCGCCTGGTACTCGTGGTCGCGCAACAGCACGCCCGCGGCCTGGGTCATGGTGACGGTGCCGTTCGCGATGTTCTCGAGCAGTGCGGCGGAGACCAGGTTCTTCATGCGCTCGAACTCGCCGGTGCTGGCGGTCAGCTCGGCTTCGATCAGGTCGATGGCTGCGTTCTCCAGCCCGCTGCTTGAGCGGCGCATGGCATCCAGGTGCGTGATGGCGGTGCGGTAGGCGCCCTCGCGCACGTACACGCGCAGCAGCAGCTTGTGGGCGTCGGCGTAGCGCGGATTGAGCTCGATGGCGCGCTTCAGGTCCGCGGTCTCCAGCTCGGCGTTGCGCTCTTCATCCGAGTGAAAGCGCAGGCCGGCGCGGGCGTAGTAGCCGCGCGGGTCGTAGGGGAACTGCTCAACGAAGCGGTTCCAGTCCCGCAGGCCCAGCCTGTCCCGTTGGCTTGAGGTTCGGCCCCCCTGGCGGATCTGCAGCCAGGTGAGAATCGGCAGGTTGGCCTTGAGCTCGCGGGCGCGGCGCAGGTAGTCGCGGGTTTCGGCCGGGCTGCCCTCGCCGGCTCCCTGGTCGATGATCGCCAGCAGCGTGTACACCTCCCACAGGGGCGGGCCTTCGCGCTCGATCTCGGCCATGCGCTTGGCGGCCTCCGCCTGGGCGCGCATGTACTCGAAACCGGAGGTGGTCCGGAACGCCTCGCCCAGGTCCAGCAGGATCTGCGCGATGCGCGCGTAGTAACTGCCCGGCTCGGCGGCGTCCTTGACCGGCTGAAAGCGGCGGAACACTTCGTCGAAGTTGCCGGGGATGCCCTCGCGCAGCACCTTCTGCTGGAAGTCGTACATGGCGTAGGCCATCAGCGCTTCCACGTGGCCGCGGCCGGTCTGGCTGGCGGTCAGGGCGTCGGCGCGCTTGAAGTGGTACAGGGCGTCGTTGTCGTAGCCGAGGTCGGCGTACACCTGCGCCAGCTCCATGTGCGCCTCGACGAAAGTGGGATCGAGCTGCAGCGCCTGCTGGAAACTTTCCACGGCCTGCCGCCAGCTTTGCGCGCGTTTCTCCCAGTCGGTGAAGCTGGCGCTGCGCGAACGCAGGTCGGCGCCTTTGCTGTAGGGCACGAAGGCGGCATTGCGCGCGGCCAGGGCCTCGGACTCGCGGCGCTCGCGCTCGAGCGCTTCTTTCTCGAGTTGCGCCACGCGCTCGGCCTTCTCCTTGGCGGCGTCGGAGGCGCGGCGCAGGTCGGCCTCGGCCTCGAGCTGGCGTTTCATGGCCTCCTGTTTTTCCTCGACGGCGAGCCGGGTTTTCTCCGCGTCGTCGGCGCGGTCGGCGGCCACCTTGGCACGCACGGCGGCGAACACCACGCCGCCCAGCAGCATGAAGAAAAGCGCAAGGGTGACGACCGCCGCGCGGGTCGGGTTGCGTCGCGCCCACTTGTTGAGCGCCGTGAAGGGGTTGTCGCGGTGGGCGCTGACCGGCTGGGCGGTCATGTACGCCTCGATGTCGCGGCGCAGGTCGGCTACGCTGTTGTAGCGCAGCTCGCGCTGCTCGTGCATCGCGCGCATGCAGACGCTCACCAGCTCGCGCGGATACTTGCGCCCGCGCTCGATGCCCAGGGGGCCGAAGGCGCGCTTCAGGCGCTCATCTTTCAGCACCTTGTCGAGCTTGGCCTTGGGGTGCAGCAGGCGGTGCTCGCGCGCCTGGTCAAGCGCGTCGGTGATGTTGGCCGCGAGGTAGGGCGGCACCAGGCACAGCAGCTCGTACAGAATCGCGCCGATGCAGAAGATGTCCGTGCGCTGGCTGAGCTCGCGCACGTTGCCCTTGGCCTGCTCGGGCGCCATGTAGGCGGGGGTGCCGCTGATGGTGCCCTCGCGGGTCTCGCGCGAGTCTTCATCGGCGGCGCCCAGCGCGACATCGAGCGTGAAGCTGGCGGTCTCGTTGGCGGGCAGCTTGTTGGTGCCGGGCTTCTGCGGCGCCTCGATCTGCTTGGCGAGGCCCCAGTCCATCACCAGCACCTCGCCGAACTGGCCGACCATGATGTTCTCGGGCTTCAGGTCGCGGTGCAGGATGCCCTTGTTGTGGGCGAAGTCGATCGCGTCGCAGACCTTCAGCAGAATCGTCAGCAGCTTGCCGAGCGGAAACTCGGCGTGCGTGGCCGCGTGCCCCTGGCGCAACTTGTCCATGATCTGGCGCAGGCTGCGGCCTTTCACGCGCTTCATGGTGAAATACACGCGGCCCTGGGAATCGAGGCCGAGCTCGTGGACCGGCACGATGTTCGGGTGCTCGAGCCAGCCCGTGAGTTGCGCCTCGCCGATGAAGCGGTTGACCGGGCCGGTATCGAGGGGCGAGCCGCTGTCGCTGTCCTTCTTGCGGGTGTCGCGCAGCAGCACCTTCATGGCCACGCGGCGGTCAAGGTCGTTGTCCTGCACCTCCAGCACCGCGCCCATGCCGCCGCGGGCGATCTCGCCGATCACCTTGTAGCGTTCGGAGATGTGGTGGCCGTGGGCCAGCTCGTCGCGGTGTTTTTCGGCGGCTTTCTTGGCGCGCTCCTCGGTGACGCCGTCGAGGTCGATCAGCGTGCTGCCACCCTCGAAGAAGGCGCTTACGCCGGAATCGCCCACGCGCTGCATGGACGCCATGGAATCGAGGACCAGGAAATCATTGTCCTCGGTTACGGCGCGGGCGGTTGTGGCGTTCTCGTTCATGGCCTTCGTCTACGGGTTGGTCCCGCAACACGGGCAAATCTAACGCGCTGCCTGTTTAACCCATGACATGGCTTTACGTTGTAACGAATCCGTAAACGCCGGACCGAACATTTTACGAGGGAACCAGGTTGCACGCGACAGGCGGCAGGAGGCGGGAGGCAGGAGGCAGGAGGCAGGCGGCAGGCGGCAGGAGGCAGGCGGCAGGCGGCAGGCGGCAGGCGGCAGGCGGCAGCGATGGAATGGGTAGAGGACCGTAACCCAAGCCCTAAGCCCCAAGCCCTAAGCCCCAAGCCCCAAGCCCCAAGCCCTAAGCCCCAAGCCCTAAGCCCCAAGCCCTAAGCCCTAAGCCCTAAGCCCTAAGCCTCATCCCCAAGCCCTATCCCAGGTACTGCTTCAGCAGGGCAACAAAGGCCTCCTCTTCCTTGATGTCGTCCCACCAGCTCTGCTGCAGCGCCCAGTTCGGGTCCACCTGGTCCTCCAGCGCCTGCTTGAGCTGCTTGAGCGCCTCTTCCTTGTTGCCCAGCCCCAGCTCCGCTCGCGCAAGGATCACCCGCGCCGCGCTCAGCTTGGCGTCCAGGCCCAGCGCCTTGTTGGCCCACTCTTTCGCCGCTTCATACTCGGCCAGTTCGGCGCGGCACTGGGCCACCATGTAGGGCATGTACTGGTTCTGGGGTGCCAGCTTCGCCACCTGCTCAAAGGCCTCGGCCGCGAGTTGCCACTCGCCGAGGTCGAAGTGGCTGATGCCCTTGCGGTACCAGGCGTTGGGGTTGCGCGGGTTCAGCGCCACCGCCTTGCCGGCGTGCTCGGCCGCGAGCTGTTTCTTACCCGTGTCGTAGTAGGCGCTGGCGATGTTGCTGTGGGCGCCCGCGGAATTCGGGTTCAGCTTGAGCGCTTCAAGCAGCTTCTCGATCGCCTCGGCCGATCTGCCTTGCGCCTGCAGGGCAGTGCCCCAGTACTCCCATGCCGGGGCGAGCTGCGGGTCCTGCACGGTGGCTTCCTTGAAGCCGGGGATGCAGCGGTCGTAGTCGCCGAGCAACAGCCAACACACGCCAAGGTTCAGCCAGGTGTAGGCGTCCGTGCGATCGACGCGCAACGCGGCCTCGTAGCTTTCGATCGCCAGGCGGTGCTGGCCCTGGTTGCTGCGCGCGTTGCCCAGCGTTTTCAGGGCTAGCGCGTTGGCCGGGTCAACCTCAAGCGTGCGCTTGGCGGCCTCTTCGGCCTCGGCAAAGCGGCCCAGTTCGACCAACAGCGTGGCTACGAAGTTCAGGCCCTGCAGGCTGCGCGGCGCCAACTCGACGTACTTGCTTGCGGCGGTTAGCGCATCCTGCGTGCGGCCCAGGCCATACAGCGCGCGCGACATGGCGCGCCAGCCGTCGGGAGCGTTCTCGTCCAGCTTGATGGCAGCCTGCGCGGCCTTGAGCGCGTCGGCGTCGCGCCCGATCTCGTGCAGCAGGTCGGAAGCGACGGACTTGGTGAAGGCGTCCGGCGCCGGCAGGGCGTCGGCCTTGTCGGCGGCGATGCCGGCGGCTTCGCGCTCGCCCAGTGCCAGCTCGGCACGGCCGAGGTTGACCCAGCCCAGCACGTTTTCCGGGCTCAGTTCCGTCACCTTGCGTGAGGCGTCGCGCGCCTCGGGGCGCAGGCCCAGCTCATTGGCGGCCGAAGCGCGGTTGACCCATGAGTCCACGTGACCGGGTTCGACCTCGTTGGCCTTGCGGAAGTACTCGATGGCGGCGGCCGGGTTGTCCATCAGCAGCAGGATGGTGCCGGCGCGGAAGTGGCCGGCGGCGCGCTGCGGTTGCAGCTCAACCACACGGCGGGCGTGCTCGAGCGCTTCGCTGTAGCGGCCGAGCATCTGCAGCGAAGTTGCCAGGTTCTGCAGGCCCTGCCAGTCGTCGGGGAACAGCTCGAGCGACTGCGACTGCAGCTCGACGGCGCGGGCGTAGTTGCCGCGTTCGTGCTCGACCAGCCCCAGCACCTGCGCGGCGAAGGGCGAGGGCGGCACGCACTCGAAGCCGCGGGTGGCGCTCTCGAAGGCCTCGTCGAGGCGCCCCACACGCAGCAGCACGCGGGCGCGTGTGGCGTGGGCGACGCCGTCTTCCGGCGCGATCTCGATGGCGCGGTCTGTGGCGGCCAGGGCGTCGTCGAAGCGACGGCGGTCCTCGTGTGCGTGGGCCAGCAGCAGCCAGGCCAGGTGGTAGCGCGGCTCAAGCTCGAGTGCTTTCTCGGCGTGCTTTTGCGCATCGGCATAGCGCCCCAGTGAGAGGCTGATGTGGGCCAGGTTGTTGTAGGCGGCCGGGCGGTCCGGCTGCAGCTCAAGCGAATGCTGGATGGCCTTGAGCGCTTCCTCGTCGCGGTCGGCGGCGTAGAGGCACAGGCCGTGGGCTGCCCAGGCGTGCCATGATTCCGGCGCGGCTTCCGTGGCGGCGCTGGTGAGGGCGATCGCCTCTTCGTGCCGGGCCAGGGTGCGCAGCACGGCGCTGAGGTTCAGCTTTGCCGTGTGGTTGCCGGGCGCGAGCTCGATGGCGCGGCGCAGGTCGAGCTCGGCGTCGCGGTAGCGGTTCAGGCTGAAGCGCACGCTGCCGCGCTCGGTGTAGATTTCGGCCTCGCGGTTGCTGCGCGCGAGCGCGGTGGTGAACAGCTCCTCGGCTCGGGCCGCGTCGTGCAGCGGGTTGACGGCGCGGTCGTCGGGCGTCATCTGGCAGCCCAGCACGTAACCCTCGAGGTACCAGGGCTCCCACAGGGAGTCGTCTTTCGCGCGGGCCTGCTGTGCGAACTCCAGCGCCTGCTGCATCTCGCCCTTCAGCAGCGCCAGCATGCCCTTGGCTACCAGCACGTGCGGGTTGTTGGCATCCAGCTCGCCGGCCTGGCGGTAGTATTCGGCGGCGCCGTCCAGGTCGCCCAGCACGTCGCGCACGAAATTGCCTGCGTACACCAGGGCGCGCGGGTCGCCGCGGCTGGGGCCCGCGGCGGTGAGGCGGCTGGTGCGCTCGTAAAACTCCAGTGCCTGCCTGTCGCCGAAGAAGTGCAACAGCTGCGCCAGCGCGAACACCGGGTCCACGTAGCTGTCGTCGGTCTGCACGGCCTTGCGCAGCGCGCTCTCGGCGGATTCGCGCGCGCCTTCACGCACCTTACCGGCCGCCATCTGGCGCGCGCGGGCAGCCTGCTCGGCGCCGGCGCGGTACAGGGCGGTGGCCTCGGTGCGGCGCTTGAGTGCGGCCTCGCGCTGCAGGGCGGCGTCCTTGAGTTCGGTCTCGGCCTTGGCGCGTTTGTCGGCCTCCTGTTCCGCTTCCTGGCTGGCGGCCACCAGCAGTTGCTGCTGCTGCACGGCCTGCTGCCTGGCCTGCGCCACGATGAACATGATGGTCGCCACCGCCACCAGCAGCACGGCCGCCGCGGCAGCGCTGCTGATGCTGAGGGTCGGGTGGCGGCGCACCCACTTGGCCATGCGCACGGTAAGGATGTCGCGGTGCACGCTGACGGGCCGGCCGGCGATGTAGTTCTCGACGTCTTCCTTGAGCGCGCGGGCCGTGGGGTAGCGGTCTTCGCGCTGCTTCGCCAGGGCGTGCATGGCGATGGCCGCCAGCTCGGGCGGGATGCGCCCGCCGGGCAGGCGGCTTAGCCGCGCGCGCAGCTGTTCGTCTTCGGCCACGCGCTCAAACGGCGTCAGCATCTGGCCGCGCGCCGCCTGCTCGATGATCTGGGTGCCGCCCTCGGCGGTGTAGGGCGGGCGCAGCACCAGGATTTCATACAGGATCGCGCCCAGGGCGAAGATGTCCGTGCGCTGGTCGATGCGGCTGATTTCGCCGCGGGCCTGCTCCGGCGCCATGTATGCCGGGGTGCCGGCGATGGTGCCCTCCATGCTGTGCACGCTGGGGCCGGTGCGGCGGCCGGAATCGCTTTCGGCGCGGCTGTCGGTCTCGATGCCCGTGGGCTCGGCGCCGTGCTCCGGGTGGTCGAGCAGGCGGGCGAGGCCCCAGTCCATCACCAGCACTTCGCCGAAACGGCCGATCATGATGTTGTCGGGCTTGAGGTCCCGGTGGACCACGTTGTGCGCGTGGGCGAAGCCGATGGCGTCGCACACCTTCATGAACACCTGCAGCAGGCGGTCCAGGGGATACTCGGCCTCGGTGGCGGGGTCGCCGAGGCGCAGCTCGCGGATGATCTGACTGAGCGGCTTGCCGTGTACCAGCTTCATGGTGAAGAAGATTCGGCCGTTGGCGTCAGCGCCGAGTTCATGGACCGGCACGATGTTGGGGTGCTCGAGCTGGCCGGTGATCTGGGCTTCCTCGACGAAGCGGCGCAGGGCCAGGTCGCCACTTTCGGTGCCGGGGCGCACGCGGTCGCTGCGTACGACTTTCATGGCGACTTCGCGGCGCAGGTCGTTGTCGCGCACGCTCAGCACGACGCCCATGCCGCCGCGGCCCAGCTCGCGCTCAGGCAGGTACTTCACGATGTTGCCGGTTCGTACACGCTCGGTGAAGCCGCTGGTGCTGGCCTGGCGCGTGCTGGCGCCCGACTGCGTGGTGGCGTCGCGCATGTCGGCCGACTTGAGTTCGAGTGGCTGGGTGCCGAGGTTCGCGCCGGTGGTCTTGTGTACCCGCGACAGCACGCTTTCCGAGCCTGCGCCCAACTCGAGCAGCGTGGCGCCGCCTTGCGAGTCCTTGATCTCGAGGGCCGGCGTGTCGCCCACGACAGGGATGTTCAGCAGCGTTTCAGGCCGTGGTTCGGGTGCGGCGTCGGTCATGGCAGTCTCCTCCCGCGTAAGGGGAATCGTGACGGCATGAGCGACGAGATGCAAGGATGATAGCTTTTGCCAAAGGCCCCTAACTACCAGCCGATAGCCAACACCCAACAACTACTCATCCAGCAGTCCGTACTGCTTGCGCTTTTCCCACAGGTTCTTGCGGCTGATGCCGAGGATGCTGGCGGCCTCTTCGATTTTCCCGTTGGTCATGCGCAGCACGTTCTTGATGTGGGCCTTCTCTGCGGCGGCCACCACGTCCTTGAGCGAGCGGCGGTCGTCACCGGGCGTTTCGTTCTCGGCGCCTTCCGGCAGCTTGGCGCTGTAGTCGCGCAGGAAGTGTTCTTTCTTGAGCACGCCGCCGGCCTTGCCGAAGGCAATCGCGCGCTGCACCGAGTGCTGCAGCTCGCGCACGTTGCCGGGCCAGGGGTAGCAGACCAGTGCAGCCATGGCCTCAGGCGCGATCTGCAGGTTGCCGTCCGGTGCGTAGCGGCGCACGAAGTGCTCGACCAGTACCGGTATGTCGCCCTCGCGCTGGCGCAGGGGCGGCACGTTGAGGTCGATCACGTTGATGCGGTGGTAAAGGTCTTCGCGGAACTTGCCCTGTTTCACGCACTCGCGCAGGTCCACCTTGGTGCTGGCGATCACGCGGATGTTCACCTTCAGTGGCTTGTCGCCGCCCAGGCGCTCGATCTCGCGCTCCTGCAGCACGCGCAACAGCTTGGCCTGGGTGTCGATCGGCATGTCGTCGATGTCGTCCAGGTAGATGGTGCCGCCATCGGCCTGCTCGAAACGCCCGATGCGCCGTGAGCTCGCGCCGGTGAAGGCGCCTGGCTCGTGGCCGAAAAGCTCGTCTTCCAGCAGGTTGGGGTTGCTGATGTGGCAGCCGACCTTGATCAGCGGACCCTTGCAGCGCGCGGAGTGCTGGTGCAGCACGGTGGCGATCACCTCTTTGCCGGTGCCGTTTTCGCCCTGGATCAGCACGCTGAAGTCGGACTCCGCGACGGTGCGGATGTTCTCGTACAGCTGCTTCATCTGGGGGCTGCTGCCGACCATCTGGTCGACCTTGAACTCGGTTTTGACTTCCTCGACCAGCTGCTTGTACTGGCGGCCGGTCTGCTGGCTTTCGCCGTAGCCGTTGACCAGCAGCACGATTTTTTCGTTGTTGAAGGGCTTCTCGACGAAGTCCTTGGCGCCCAGGCGCATGGCCTCTAGGGCGCGCTCGACGGTGGCGTTGCCTGTGATCATGATGCAGATGATGTCCGGTACCTTCTCGCGCGCGAAGCGCAGCAGGCTCATGCCGTCCATGCGGGGCATCACCACGTCGCTGATCATGCAGTCGAAGCGCTGCCTGGTGAGCTCTTTCATGGCGAGCTCGCCGTCTTCGACGGCGACGACCTCGTGGCCGGCCTGTGCAAGGTCTTCGGAAAGGGTCAGGCGGATGCCGCGTTCGTCGTAAGCGAGCAGGATGCGCATAGCAGTCCAGAGTCCCGTGTGCCGGGTGCCGTGTCAACGGCACACAGGCGGCAATTAAACCGTGACCAGCCTTGCAGCGCGAGTCCCGGCTTGAGGACACGGCACTCGGGACCAGCGACCCGGGACCGGCTCTTACCGGCCGCGCAGTTTGGGGTTGAAAGCTTCGCGCAGGCCCTCGCCCAGCAGGTTGAACGCCAGCACGGTGATCAGGATCGCGATGCCGGGGATCCAGGTCAGCCAGGCAGCGTCATTGATGAACTCGCGGCCTTCGCTGAGGATCTTGCCCCAGGTGTTCTGATCCGGCCCGGCACCGATGCCCAGGAACGACAGGGTCGATTCCGCCAGCACCGCACCCGCCACGCCGATACTGGCGCTGACCAGCACGGGGCTGATGGCGTTGGGCACCAGGTGGCGCCAGATGATGCGGAAGTCGGACACGCCCAGGCTGCGTGCGGCCTGGATGAAGTCCTGCTCGCGCAGGGACAGGATCTCCGCGCGCACGAAGCGCGTGGTGCCCATCCAGCTGGTCAGGCCGATCACGCCCATGGTGATGTAGACGTCTTTCTCGAACATCGCCAGTACGGCCAGGATCAGGAAGATCACCGGGATGGTCATCATGATCTCGGTGAAGCGCATCACCAGGTCATCGACGCTGATGGTCGGCAGGTACAGTTTGTTGAAGCCGGATTGTTCCTGCGCCGCTGTCTGGCCCGCGGCCAGCACCACCAGGCCGGCTGAAAGCACCAGCACGATCATCACCAGGTAGGCCAGGAAGTGGCGGGTGACCTTGTAGGTGCTGTAGCGCGATTCGCCGTTCAGCAGCTCAGCGCCGTAGAGCGCCGTGCGGCGGGTCTTGGTTTCGCCGTCGTAGCGGTCCACGAGGCCCTTGCGCACCTTGCCGCGCCGGTCCACCAGCTCGTTGCTGCTCTGCAGCACCAGCGGCTTGACCGCGCCGACCTTCAGATCTTCGGGCTTTGTGTCCTCAAGCTCTTTGCGGGCGGTTTCGGCGGCTTCCAGCGCCTTCTTTTCGGCCTCGGCTGTCGGCTTGGGAGTTGCCTCCGCTTCCTTGCCTTCGGGGGCGGGCGCCGCGGCGATTTGTGCTTCCTTGACGGCCAGGTTCCAGGCCGCCTGCGCGATCTTGGCGTCGGCCTCGATCTTCTGAAGTGCAAGCAGCGTGTCCCATGACTTGTCAGGGCCGGCGGAATCGCGATCCAGCAGCTCAAGGATGGCTTCCTGGGCCGCATCCAGCGCGGCGCGGTACTTCTCAACCGGCTCGGCCAGTGTCTCCACAAGCAGCTTGCCCGCCCGTTCGTTCTCAGCGCCTTCTTTCTTCATGTCCTCGACGCGCTGCTTGAGCGTGTCGGGGTTGAAGGTCGTGGCGCGTGCCTCCGCGGCGGCGGCTTCGTCGGCCAGCTTGCGGGCCGTGTCGCGGTCGCTGGCGGCGGCCTGCTGCTTTCGCAACTCCTGGGCCTGGGCGGTAGCTTCATCAAAGCGAGCGCGATAGTCGGCCTCGAAGCCCGCCAGGTGGTCGGAGCGTTCCTGCTGCTCGACGCCCAGACGCTGACGCATTTCGAAGTCGCGGTACTGCATCTCCAGCTGGAATCGTGTCAGCAGCCAGTTCACGGAACGGGTCTTGATCTCGATGCCAGTCTGGCCCTGCCAGCGCCAGTCCGGCTGCTCCGTCGGCTTGCCGTCTTTCGTCAGTTCGGCCCCGCCCTCAAGCTCGAGTTGCTTCACCTCGTCGCCGAAGTCGCGCAGCGTCAGCAGCAGGTCGTAGGCGTTTTCGTGCACTTCCGAGGCATGGGCAATCGGCCGTCCTTCCGGCGTGCTGCTCTCGACGCTGCCGTTGTAGGCAAGCATCAACAGGAACAGCAGCGTCAGAACACCCCAAGCGGCGACGGATCGCCAGCGCCCGCCGGTTATGGCGATGCCTGCCTGAAACAGGAACAGCAGGGCAGTCGCGCCGAACGCGAGATATGCCAACACATGGAACTCGGCGGCGAACAGGATGCCGCCCGCCAGGGCCAGGAGCAGGGTGCCCAGCACGGGCAGGCCCACGCGGCTGCGACCGAAGTAGCCGGCAATACCGCCCAGGCTGATGCCCAGCAGCACGGAGATGCCCACGGCCAGGAAGCCGATGCTGAGGCTGATGGTGCTGCCCGCCCACAGGCGCGCCAGCACGTCGCGGCCCAGGTGGTCGGTGCCCAGGTAGTAGCTCTTTTCGGGCTTGTCTTTACTGACACTGCCCGGTGGCAGGAAGGTGTCCTTCAGGTTGGTGGTTTCCGGATCTAGCTTTGCGTCCGGGTTGACGCCCAGCTTCACCTTGTCGCCCACCAGCTCGGCCTCTTCCAGGCGGATCAGGTCTGGCGCATCCGGCTTTTTGCCCGTCATGAACGAGCCGGTCACGGCCGACAGGGCCAGCAGCAGGATCATCACCGCGGCCACCACGGCCGGGCGGTTGCGGAAGAAGATCCGCAGGGCGTCGGCCAGGGGCGAAGTAGGTTTGCGCGTTCCGTTCGACACCGTTCTCTCCTAGGACAGGCGGACGCGCGGGTCGGCCACGCTGAGCATGATGTCGGAAATCAGGATGCCGATCAGGGTCAGCGCCGAACCGACGAACAGGCTGCTGACCACGATGAAGATGTCGCGTGAGAACACCGCCTCGAAAACCCAGCGGCCGAGGCCCGGCCAGGCGAAGATGGCCTCGAACACCACCGAGCCGCCGAAAAGGCTCGGCAGCAGGCCTGCCAGCATGGTGACGAAAGGCAGCGAGGCGGGACGCAGGGCGTGCTTGTAGTAGACCGTGTCGCTATCGAGGCCTTTGGCCTTGGCGGTGCGGATGAAGTCCTGGCCCATCACCTCGAGCATCTGGCCCTTCACATAGCGAGTGAGCACGGCGGCACCGGTCAGCGAAGAGACGATGGCCGGCACGGCCACGTGCCAGGTGGCGTCAAAGAACCAGCGAGGGCCGGAAAGCTCGACGCCCAGGGTTTCCGGCGACACCACCGGTATTTTCAGCGTGTTTGTAAGGAAAGAAACGATCAGCAGGCTGATCCAGAAACCGGGGAAGGCGATCAGCGTGTAGGCCAGCACTGTGATGGCGCGGTCCGGCAGCGAGTTTCGTCGCAGCGCCGAATACACGCCGATGGGGAACGACAGCGTCCAGACCACCAGCGTGGTGACCAGCACCAGCGGCAGGGTCACCAGCATCTTGCGCCACATGGTGGGCAGCACCGGCTCTTTGGCGGTGAAGCTGTTGAGTTTCCATTCGTGTTCATCGGCGCGGAAGGTCACGATGGCGCCGAGGTCGCTGAAGAAGTCGCCGTAAAAGTTCAGGTACTTCTGCACTACCGGGTCGTCGTAACCGACGGAGTCACGCTGACGCTCCTTGTCGGCGTCGGTCTTCTTGGGGTCGAGCTGGCTGGCGTAGGGGTCGCCGGGCGACAGCGCCACAATCAGGAAGCTCAGGATGCTGACCACGAACAGGGTCAGGCCCATCTGCAGCAAGCGCCGAAGTATGTATGAAGCCATGGAGTCCCCTTAGCGCTCGAAGTCCTGTTCGGTCCAGGTCGGCACTTCCTCGCGCCGCAGCAGTTCCGGGAAGAAGAAGGCCAGGCTCGAGCGCGCGCCCTTGATGTGCTTGTGGTTCACGGGGCGGTCCTCGAAGATCGGGTTGCCCTGCGCGTCCTTGCCCACCTCTTTGCGCCACACGATGCGTCCGTCCAGCACGGTGGTCGAGTACGGCGAATACAGGAACACATAGGGGAAGTCGTTGGCGATGGTGCTGAAGATCTGGTGGCTCAGGCGCACCTGCTCGTCGTAGTCGTAAACCTTCAGGATCTTGTCCATCAGCTCGTCGGCCTTGGGGTTGCTGTAGGCCGCGAGGTTCAGGCCGCCGGCCGTGGGCCAGGCCGTGGAGTGCCAGAGCTGGCGGCTGTCGAAGTCGATGCCGCCGGACCAGCCCAGCACGCAGACGTCGAAGTTGAGCGCCATCACGTACTGCTGGATGAAGACGTTCCACTCGTATTCGTCGTACTTCACATCAACGCCCAGCTTACTCCACTGCTCTTTAGCCAGCAGGGCAGTGTTCTTGCGCGGGCCGCCGCCGGAGCTGTTGATGAACTGCAGGCGTAAAGGCTCTCCGTCCTTGACCAGCTTGCCGTTCACATCTTTGTAGCCGGCCTCTTGCAGCAGCGCCCGGGCTTCCTCGATGTCATAGGGCAGGAACTTGATCTGCTCGGTCTTGCCCTTGCGCTTCACCACGTTGCCATCGGCGTCTTTGCCGTCGGTGCGCCAGGTGTGGGTGATCATGTGATCCTGGTTGTACCAGGGGAGTACCGGGTAGGCCGGGCCGTTGATGCGCGAGCCCTGCTTGTAGACGACGTACTCGAGAATCTCTTCCACGTTGATCGCCATGGACAGCGCCTTGCGCACCAGCGGGTCTTTCAGCTGCGGGCGGCTGTTGTTGAATGACAGGTACTCGTACTGGTTGGGCTGGCGCTTGATCACCGTGTAGCGGTCGTTCATCTTTTCGTAGCGCTGCACCTGGAAGTCGCGCGCGCCGTAGATGTCGATGCCGCCGGCGCTGAACACAACCTCGGCCGTCTCGCGCCCCATGTTGGGGTCGAACACGTAGTAATCGATGTACTGGTACTCCGGCTTGCGCTGCCAGTAGAACTCGTTGCGGCGCAGGCGGCACATCTTGCCGTTTTCCCAAAGTGGCACGGCGTCGCCGTGCATGGGCTCGATCACCATGAAGCCCAGCGAGCTGGGACGCAGCGAATAGCCGCGGTCGCGGGTGGGCAGGTGCAGCATCGGGTTGTAGGTGCCGGGGGGCACCGGGTCCCACTGCGACAGGCCCTCGGCCACTTTCTGGCCGATGTCGTCGGGGCCGCGTCCCTTGCGGATGGCCTCTTCCGTCCAGGCTTCGCGGTTCCAGCGGTGATACGGCAGCAGAGTGCCGGCCAGATCGCCCAGCGCCGGCGAGTACAGTTCGCTGTAGACAACCTGGAAGTGGTAAGGGTCGTCCGCGAAAATGCGGGTTTCTTCAATACTGGTGAAGCTGGAACGGCGCGGGCTGTTGAAGTTGACGTCCTTCAGGTAGTCGAAGGTCATCTTCGCGTCGCGCGCCTGAACCTCGGGGCCCTTCACCCAGAACGGCCCGGCCGGGTCGCCGAAGTACTCGCGCTCTTTGCCGGTCTTTGGGTCCTTCAGCTCGGCGGGATCGAAGAACGGGCCGTCGGTCCAGTGGATGCCCTTCTGGATCTGGAAATCGACGATGGGCGAGTGGGCGATGTCGGGTCCGTCGGCCGCCAGCATCTCCTCAATGGCTGCCTTGAGCTTGGCGTCGTCCAGCCCGGCGCGGACTTCTTCCGTGGTTGATTCCCGTGCGTCGGCCAGCAGCTTGTCCGCCTGCCAGGCGGCAAATGGCGATGTGCCCAGCCATTCCTCAAGGCGCTTGTCGAACTCGGGCTCAATGGCGCTGACGATCTTGCCCTTCTTGGGCGTCGGGGCCAGCAGCACCTTCACCTTGGCAGGCTTGGCAAAGCGGAACACGTGCTCAGCACCTTCAGCCGCGGGCTTCAGGGTCTTGAGGTCAAGAGCGAACTCCCCGGCATCGGAGGCCACGCTGAACTCGCGCAGTTTCTCGCCGTACTTCTGGCGCAGCAGGGTTTCGACCTGCGCGACGCTCTGCCCGGCGGGCACCCGGAAGGTCATGGAGTGTTGCACGGTGACCGGGTCGGCGATCCAGGGCTCGGTCTCGTAGTTCTGGTTGATGCGCAGCAGGCCTTCCGTCAGGTATTCGCTGATGGTGCTGTCGGTGGTCTTGGTGCTGGTCCAGGGGTTCATGTCCTCGGGGTTGGCGCCCATGTAGAAGATCAGGCGGTCGAGGCGGCTCTCGTTGTCGGCGACCGTCTCAACCCCCGGTACCCAGAACACGGATTGGACCAGGAAACCGATCAGCACGATCGGCAGGATTACCAGGGAACGTTTGATCCACATGGGTACCACCTCTGGCGGATGTTCGGGGGTTTGCTTTGCTGTGCCCGAATCCGCTTCCTTTACGGACGCTCAACGCGTCCGCGAGTCTGGGGTTTTATGGCTGATCCTCGTCGTATTCAACGAATTCAGAGCCGTTTGAGGCAAGATATTGCCTCGCTGTTTCTGGCCGAGCTTAAAGATCCCCGCCTGAAAGGTGTCATATCCATCACGCAGGTCAAGGTCAGCAAGGACCTTTCCCACGCACGCGTCTACTGGTCCGTGCTCGGCACCGAGGCCGACCGCCGCACGGCCGAGCGCTTCATTGAGAGCGCCCGGGGCTTCATCCAGAAGCGCGTGGCCTCTGAGCTCGAGATCCGCACCACCCCGCACCTCGATTTCATCTATGACGATTCGATTGAAAAGGGCGTCGAGGTGTCTAAGCTCATTGACGAGGCGTTAGAGGCAGACGCCAAGGGGCAAGGCAGCGACTCGGAAGAGTAACCACGGGCCGGGACCACGCATGGCGCGATCCAGCATCCGCAAATCGCCCACCCTCGACATCGACGGGCTGCTCGACAAGTTCGAGTCCTTCCTGCAGAAAAAAACCCTCAAGCTCACCAGTCAGCGCCGCCAGATCCTCGAAAAAATCCTCGAGATGGACAAAACCCATTTCACGGCCGACGACCTGGTGGACCAGTTCCGGGACCAGCGCCCGCGCGTGAGCAAAGCCACGGTCTACCGCTCGCTGTCGGTGATGGTGGAGGCCGGCATAGTAGAGGAGCACCAGTTCGGCGACAGCCACAAGGTGTACGAGCTGTCGGAGGGGCGCCAGCACCACGACCACCTGATCTGCACGGCGTGCAGCAAGATCTTCGAGTTCTTCAACGCCGACATGGAAAAGCTGCAGGACAAAGTAGCAGCCAGCCACGGCTTTCACGCCACCCACCACAGCCAGAAAATTTTCGGCATCTGCGCCGACTGCTGGGCCAAGGGCAACCGATAAGCAAAGGGGACTATCCCCGCGTTTGGGGACTGTCCCCGTCCTCGACCCAGGAAAGCTCCGGTGGATAACCCCTGGGTTGCCTGGGTCAACCAAGCCGCGGCACCCGCTGTCCGACCAGAATCCGGAATTTCTCTTGGCGTTTGCTCGTTGCCATTGTGTTAATTGGCGGCGTTGATTCGGCTGTCGGCGTTCTGCGCGTGCAGAGGCCGGCAGTTGTTCGTTCGGAGACACAGCGTGTCTGCGCACCGGGAAGTCGGACTGCCCCTGGCAGCCGACGCCCCTTCGGGACCCACGGAAGCCCCCGAAGAGGAACCCTTAAACCTCTATCGCTTCCCCGCTCTCTACGACACTCTCAAGACCCCCGATGACGAGGACATCACGGCCGTCCGCGCCCTGATGGGCCGCTTCGTCGGCGAGGGCCCCTGGTCGATCCTCGACCCGGCCTGCGGGCCCGGCAACTGGCTGCGGCCTTTTGCCGCGGAAGCCTCAAGGCTGGCGGGCAATGACAACTGCCCGGAGATGGTCGACTACACCCGCGAAACCACCGGCGCGCACACCGTGCTGGGCGACATGTTCGAGCTGGCATTCGAGCAGCCTTTCGACGTGATCCTGGAGGCCAGCGGCGTTACCTCGCTGCTGCCGGACGTCGATACGCTGGCCCGCTGGATCGGCACCTTCCGCCGCCACCTCAGCGACCGCGGCGCGGTGATCCTGTTGCTCAACTTCGAGGCCCCCCTGCCGCCGCGCCTGCCGGCCACCCTGTGGCGCACGCCCTGGCGCGAGGTTCCCGGAGGCCAGGCACGTATTCACTACGAGCTGCTGCGGGACGAGCCCGAAAGCCACAGCCAGCACATCCGCCGCACGGTTGAGACCCGCGGCGGCGACTGGCCCCGGCGCATCGTGGAAAGCTACGACTTGCGGGTCTGGAAGCCCGAGCACCTGGACGCCCTGCGCCGGCTGGAGGGTTTCAGGCTTGCCGCCTGTACCGATCCGGCCCGGCCCGCGCACCACGAAGCGGAGCCATCGGGCGAGAGGCTGCTGGTGTTCAAGCCGGAATGAACCACGTTACGGGACAGGCGCCTTTGGCGCCTGTCCCGATAACACCCGTTACTTCCAGCCGATGCCCTCGATCTTCAGCAGCTGGCGCTTGCGCCTCAGCCCGCCGCTGAAGCCGCCCAGCTTGCCGCCCGCGGCCAGCACCCGGTGGCAGGGGATCACGATCGGCAGGGGGTTGGCCCCCACCGCGTTGCCCACGGCGCGCGTGGCGCCGGGGCGGCCCACGGCATCGGCCAGTTCGGCGTAGCTGATTGCCTGCCCGAAGCGCTGTTTGCCCAGGCGGCGCCACACGGCGCGCTGGAACTCCGTGCCACTTGACAGGTCAAGCGGAATCTCGAACTTTTCCCGCGCGCTCAGCAGGTACTCCACGATCTGCGCGCAGGCGTGCTCGACAAGCTCGAAGGGGTTGTAGCGCCCGCGCCCCTGGTCACGGCGGCCGCCCAGTAACGCCGGCAGGCTGTGCTCAAGGCCCTGCCCCAGGCTTACGGCCATCAGCCCGTGTTCGCCGGCCGCGAGGCCCAGCTCGCCGAGAGGAGAATCCAGGTAGGCGACGGCAAGGCGGTTGTGCATGGCGCGGCTCCCGGCAAACTGTCTGGGCGGAGTCTAAGCGAGGTGGGTGTGTCAGTCGCAAGCGTTAAAGTTGCGGAGGATCCCTGGTACGAGTGGCTGAGTTTCCGCCACTACGGGCAGCGCCGGCGCGCCGACTTCACGCTCAAGGAGCGGCTTGGTTTCGGAGCGGCCTCGGCCGTGGCGCGCCTGTGCGTGCGGGTCTGGACCGACACCTGCCGCTGGGAATCAGATGGCGACCGGGCGTTTCGGCAAGACCTGCTGCTGTGCCGCCGCAACTTCATCTTCGTGCTGTGGCACAACCGGGTGCCTGCTTTCTTTGCCTACCTGGATGCCATCGCGCGGCGCGACCCGCGCTTCCGGGCCGACAGCATCGTGTCCGCCAGCAAGGACGGAGAGTTCCTGGCCCGCCCGATCCGCGAAAACGGCGGCATGGTGATCCGCGGCTCAAGCTCGCGCGACGCGGCCCGGGCCCTGCGCGGCGGCGTTGCCGCGGCGTCCCAGGGCGCCAGCATCGCCACTGTGGGCGACGGCCCGCGCGGCCCGCGCTACCGCCTCAAGCCGGGCTGCCTGATGCTGGCCAAGGCCACCGGCCTGCCCATCGTGCCCCTGACCTGGGCGGGCAGCAGCGTGGCGCAGCTGCACCGCAGCTGGGACCAGTTGATGCTGCCGCTGCCCTTCTCCAGGCTGCAGTTCCGCTTCGGCGAGCCGCTGACTGTGCCGCAGGACGCCGACGCCCGCGCCATTGCCCGCGCCCGTCGCGAGCTGGAGCAGCGCCTTCAGGCTCTCACAGACTGGGCCGACGCGAACACCCGCGTTTCCTTGCAAATCCCGAAGCCCAAGCCGGGCGAGCTGCTGAAACGCCGCCCGCACATCGACCTCGAAGGCCGCCACTTCGAGGAATAGCATTTCCATCCCCGGCGCGGGCTGGCCGTACTATGCTTGGGGCCTTATCTTCGGTTCCGGAGACGAAGATGGGTCAGAAACTGGTTGTTCCTGTCGCCGCGCTGGTCCTGGTACTGGGCGCCGTGTTAGCCGCCTGGCTGCTTTGGCCGTCCGACGGCCCGCGCCCCACGCCGCCCCCCGGCAACGACGCGAATGCCCGCGCTCCCGGCAACGCGGCGCCCTTGCGGCTCAACCCCGCCGATTTCGACCCCGCGCGCGTCGAACCCGACCCCGTCACCACCCAGCGCCCGCCCCAGCCCTACACGCCGCCTGCCAAGGCGTTGCGTCTCGTCATCTCCGGCCGTGTGGTCAATGATTCAGGCGTCGGCATCGCGGACGCCCGCGTCAGCTTCAGCGGCGACCAGCAGCTCCGCGACATGCGCGGCACGGGCTACAGCGACGCGGCCGGAAACTACCGGCTGCTGGCCTGGTCGTCGGCGGCCGGGCTGCCGACAGGCGAGCGGCTGGGGCGCGTGGCCGCCGAGACGCCGGACGGCGGTATCGCGGTGGGTGAAATGGTCACGATTGCCGAAGACGCCGCCGAGATGCCCGAGCTGGTGATCCAGCAGGGCGCGGTGCTTGAGGGCCAGGTACTGGCCGAAGACGGCGCGGCGGTGCCGGGCGCCAAGGTCACCCTGCGCTCGGGTGGGCCGGTGCAGGTCGTAAGCCTGCGCGGGCGCGCGCCGGAGATCGCGCGGCGCCAGCTGGTGCGCACGGTGTTCGCCGATGAAACCGGCCGTTTCCGCTTCCAGCAGCTGCCGTCAGCTGCCTATTCGATGCACGCAGAGGGCGAGTACTTCGGCGCGAACCGCGAGCTGAACCCCGTCGATCTCACGCTCACCAGCTACGGCTGGGCGGAATTGCGCCTGAAGAACGAGAACCACATACGCGGCGTGCTGCAGGACCAGGCCGGCCAGCCCGTGCCGGGGGCGGTGGTGCAGCTGATCGTCACCAGCAAACCCGTCACCGGCGAGCGCCCGGCCGGCAATGCGCCGGTTCTCACGCGTTCGGACCTGACCACCCGCGAAGACCGCGTGCGACGCTTCGATGAAACCTCGGGTGTGCGCCCGCTGGGCGGCAACCGCGTGGTGACCGATGCTGCCGGCCGCTTCGGCTTCCAGTACCTGGCCGACCTTGAGTACACCATTGCCACAAAGCTGGGTGAAGCCGAGGCGCGCCATGAGGGCGCGAAGATCAACCAGCCCGATTACACGCTGAACATCCAGGTCAGCACCTCGCTGTCGGGCCTCGTCCGCGACGCCGAGACCGGCCGCGCCATCGAGGGTTTCGACGTGCGCGTGATGCGCGTGAGCGGAGAGCCGCAGGTGACGCCCTTCGATCGCGTCGCGCCTGACGGGCTGTTTCAGCATCATCCGGGCGGCGCCTGGCTGCTGGCCAACCCGCCGCTCCAGGACGCCGTGGTGCGCATAAGCGCTCCGGGCTACGCGCCGGCGGTCATCAAGGTGGGCGAGTTGCGCGAGGGCGACCAGCGCCGCGACCTTGACGCCTCCCTGCAACCCTTGTGCAGCCTCACCTTCGAGCTGGTGCACGAAGGCCGCAAACTCGACCTTGAGCCCGTGGCCATGCTGTTCGATGAGCGCCTGGCCTTCGAGGCTTCCAGCGACGAGCTTGGGCGCGTGCGCATCCCCGACGTGCCCCCGGCCGTGTACAGGGTGAAAGTGCAGCTCGCGGACGGCAGCGTGCTCGAGGGCAGCCTGGCTGTGCCCGCGCGGCGCGAGGCGGCTTTGACACTTCAGCTTGCGCCGGCCGGCTAATGGCGAACCCGCGCACCATCACGATCGGGCCGGACGAGGCCAACCAGCGCCTGGACCGTTTCCTGCGCAAGCTGCTGGAAGACGTCAGCCTGTCGGCGATCTACCGGCTGGTTCGCACGCGGCAGATCACTCTGAACCAGCGCAAGGCCAAGCCCGACACGCGCCTGAAGCAGGGCGACGTGGTGGTCTTCCACCAGGCCGCCGAGGAAAAGCACTTCAAGCCCAAGGTGCGCGAGAAGAGCGCCCGCGGCCTTTCGACCCGTCGCGATTTCAAAGTCGTGTACGAAGACGTGCATCTGATCGCGGTCAACAAGCCGGCCGGCGTGCTGGTGCACGCGGGCGACCGCGGTCTTGAGCAGGACACGCTGATCGACCAGGTGACGGCCTACCTGCTGGAGCAGCCGCGCGAAGCAGGTGAAAACCTGCGCGAGTTCGTGAAGCCTTCACCCACCTTCAGCCCCGGCCTGGTGCACCGGCTGGACCGCGCGACCTCGGGCCTGGTGCTGATCGGCAAGACCCTGCCCGCCATGCAGGAACTCACGCGCATGATCAAGAAGCGCAACGTGCGCAAAACGTACGTCGCGCTTGCCATCGGCGGACTGCCCCAGCGCGAGGGCACCATCAACGTGCCGATCGCCCGCCAGCAGGATGCCAAAGGCCGCCGCCGCAAGGTCAAGGCCGGCGAGGGCCAGCACGCGATCACCAACTACCGCGTGCTTGCCCAGCGCGGGACGTACACACTGGTCGAGCTGGAGCTGGTCACCGGCCGCACGCACCAGATCAGGGCGCACCTTGCCCACGTGGGCGCGCCGGTGGCGGGCGACGACGAGTACGGCGATCGCGAACGCAACCGCCACGCCGCCGAGAAGCTGGGCCTGCGCCGCCAGTTCCTGCACGCGGCGCGCCTGGAATTCACCCATCCGCTGGGCGGCGCGAAGCTCGACCTGGTGGCGCCCCTGTGGCCCGAGCTGCAGCGGGCCCTCGACGCCGCGGGCTTTAAGCCCGATGATCTGCCGCCATGGCTGAAGGCCAAACCATGACGCGCCTTGTGCTGCTGGCTGCCTTGCTGCTGCTTTCGGCCTGTTCGGTCGCGGGGCCGGAAGACGTGGACATCTCGCCGCCGCACGAGTACCTGACCGAACGCAGGCAGGCGCGTCGCGAGCCCGTAATCCTGATCCCCGGCACGCTCGGAAGCCGGCTCTATAACCTTGAGAACGGCGAAATCGCCTGGGGCAGCTTCTCCGCCACCATCTCGGAGCTGCGCGACGAGCTTGACCTGCCCATCGACCGCCCCAGCCTGGCCGAAAACACCGACGACCTGCGCGCCTACCGCGTGCTCGACCGCGCGGAAATCCTGCTGCGCGAGGGCAGCGGCGAAGTCAGCTTCTACGCCGAGCTGATTGACTACCTGTCCACGACACTTGGGTATCGCCCCGCCTACGGCCAGCGCTTCCACCGCGGCCACGACCTGTTCGTGTTCTTCTATGACTGGCGGCGCAGCAACGTCGAGGCGGCCGTGCAGTTGCAGGAGTTCATTGCCAACATCCGCCGCGACCTGCGCCTGCCGGACCAGAAGTTCACCTTCCTGGCGGTCTCCAACGGCGGGCTGATCGCGCGCTACTACCTGCGCTACGGCGGGCGCGATGTGGTCAGCGGCCGCGAACCTGACGCGCCGCTGGAGCCGAGCTGGGACGGCCTGAAAGACTGCGAGCGGCTGATCTGCCTGGGCACGCCCCACGCCGGCAGCATCGACGCGTTGCACCTGATTCATGACGGCTATGCGCCCAACGTACTGGCGCGCCGCTACCCGCCGGCAACCATCTTCAGCTTCCCGGCCGCGTTCGAGCTGCTGCCTGAGCCCGGCGAGCCGGTGTTTGTGGGCGAAGGCGGCGAGACGCTTGCGCTGGACATCTGGCAGCCCGAAACCTGGGAAAGTTACGGCCTGTCCGTGTTCGCCGAGTCGTCGCAGGACCGGCTGCGCGCCCGCATCATCCAGGACATCCAGCCCGGTGAAGACCGCGAAAAGCTGTTCGAGCAGGAGATGCGGCACCGGCGCCAGTTCCTGCGCCTCGTGCTGGCCCACGCCCGCCGCCTGCGCAAGGCGATCGAGGGGCCCACCGGCGTGCCCACCAGCGTGATCCTGGGCGTCGGCACGCCCACACTGGCGCGTGTGGGACTGGTCAGTGATGACGGCGAGTACGAGCTGTTTTTCCGGCCGCGCTTTCCCACCCGGCGCTTCGATCCCATGGCGGACGCCATGTTCGCAAGCGGCGACGGCGTGGTGACGCGGCGCTCGGGCCTGGGGCTGTTCTTGCCGCAGGCGCCCAGTGAGCTGGTGAAGCGCGGAGAGGCGTTCCGCGCCTCACTTGAATCCTGGAGTTTCACGCCCTTCACCCACCGCGAGATGTTTGAAGACGAGATGCTGCGGCTTACCCTTGCCGAGACGCTTTCGCGGCCCTAACCTTGCCCCGTAAGACGCCGCCGGGCGTCTGTGTTCATGTAGTGAGCAAAGCCATGCCTACCACAGCCATCCTCGGCCTGCAGTGGGGAGACGAGGGCAAGGGCAAACTGGTTGACTCGATCAGCGCCAGGCAGGACTTCTGCGTGCGCTTCCAGGGCGGCGGCAACGCGGGCCATACCGTCTACCCCGAAGGCAAGAAAATCGTGCTGCACCACCTGCCCACGGGCGTCCTGCACAAGGACTGCATCAACCTGATGGCTCAGGGCATGGTGATGGACCCCTTCAAGCTGATCGACGAGATCGCCGAGGTAGAAGGCCGCGGCCTGAAGCTTGACGAGCGCCTGTTCATCAGCGACCGCATTGCGGTAACCATCCCGCTGCACCTGACACTGGACATGGACCGAGAATCGGGCAACGAAGCCAACCGCGTCGGCACCACCAAGCGCGGCATCGGCCCGACCTATGCGGACAGGTACGACCGCATCGGCGTGCGCATGGCCGACCTGCTGGACGAAACCTCCCTGCGCGAGGCGCTGCAGCGCGCCGTCAACGTGCGCGCCTGCCAGACCGACGGCAACGCCCCCGGCGTGGACAGCATGATCAAGCCGCTGCTCGAGGCCGGCAAGAAACTGAAGCGCTACGTGGCGGACACCAGCCTGCTGCTGGCCGAGGCCATCAAGGAAGACAAGCGCGTGCTGTTCGAGGGCGCCCAGGGCGCGCTGCTGGACGTGGTGCAGGGGACCTACCCGTTTGTCACCAGCAGTCACACCACCGGCGCGGGCATCCCGGCCGGCGTGGGCCTGGCGCTCAAGGTGGAAGACGCCATCGGCGTCACCAAGGCTTATTGCACCCGCGTGGGCGAAGGGCCTTTCCCGACAGAGCTGACAGACGACACCGGCCACAAGCTGCGCGAAGCGGGCGGCGAGTACGGTGCCACCACGGGCAGGCCGCGGCGCTGCGGCTGGATCGACCTGTTCGCGCTGCGCTACGTGTGCCGCATTTCGGGCATCACGCGCCTCGCCATCACCAAGCTGGACGTGCTGTCCGGCTTCGGCGAGTTGAAGGTCGGCGTGGGCTATGAGGGCCACAACCAGCCGGGTTTGCCGGCGGACATCCGCGCCTTCAGCGCGCTGAAGCCGAAGTACGAGAGCCTGCCGGGCTGGAACGACGACATCAGCAAGGTGCGCAAGGCAGCCGACCTGCCCGCCACCGCGCGCTCCTACCTGCGCTATCTGGAGGAATTCGTGGAGGTGCCGATCGGCATCATCAGCGTAGGCCCCGAGCGAGAAGCCAGCTTCGAGACAAACGGCGCGCCTCGCGATTAACTACCCGAGCACCCCGGCCCGCATCAGATCGACGATCAGGGGCTCGATCGGGTCGGCGCTGTCCAGCTCGATGAACGCCGCGCCGGCGGCGTGCACGGCCTTAGCGACGCTCTGCCGGTAGTGCTGCACCTCTTCGCGGTAAGCCTGCAGCACACGCTCATCGACGCGCAGCTTGGTCTCGCCGCCACCGATCGCCTGCAGGCGGCTGAAGCCATCCAGAGTCGGGTTCAACTCTTCCTCACTGGCGATGCTGATGGCGATGGCGCGCACGCCGCTGCGCCGCGCGTCGCGCAGCAACTGCACCAGCGGCTCGCGCTCCTGGAAGTCGCTGACCAGCACCAGCACGGAATCGCGCCCGCGCGTCTCAAACAGGCCGCGCAGGGGTGCAGCGTTGCCGCCCCCGCTTCGCAATGGCATTTCCTCAAGCAACTGCAGCAGGCGCGCCTCGCCCGTGCCATCGAACTGCACCGGCTGCGGCCGCCCGAGGCTTGCCAGCAGCACCCTCTCGCTGCCCTCCAGGGCGATCAAGCCGACCGCCGCCAGCACGCGGCGCGCCGCCAACCACTTATCGTGGGCACCAAAGTTCATGGTGGGCGCGTCGTCGGCCACCAGCAGCACGCGCAACTGCCCCGGCTGCTCGAACAGTTTCAGGAACAGCTGGCCGAGGCGGCCGTAGACATTCCAGTCCACGCGGCGCAGGTCGTCGCCCATGGTGTAGGGGCGGTGTGCGCCGAACTCCTGCCCGGCGCCGAACTGTTTGCTGAGCCGCTCGCCGCGGGCGCCGCCGCGCTGCACACGCCCGGCCGCCAGGCGCAGGCGCCGCAGGCGGGTGAGGGTGGCTTCATCGAACAGGGCCATTGCGCGCTGGTTTGTGCCGCCGCTCCGCGGCTCCGGTGAACTCGGGCGACTCCAACCCCCGGCTTACGCCGGGGGCTAACAAGTGTTACGGCGCTCCGCGCCTATGCCTACATGGAAAGCGTCTGTCCCCGTTACGAGCCGGCCCGACCTCAGGACGAGAGCGCCCTTTATCGTTTACGAAAGATGGACCATCTCCCCCTGATCCATGGCCTGCGGAGCAGGCCCACAACTGTTAGCCCCGGGCGTAAGCCCGGGGTATCAAGCCCACCAATGACCTGAGCCGCGGAGCGGCGACACAACGCCGTCCATCAACCGCCGGACTCACGCTGCTGCCTCAGTCGTTCCAGCTCCGCCGCGCGTTTCCTGGCCGCGAAGGCCTGCGCGATGATGAAACCCAGCAACACGGCCCATACGGCCGTATTGGCCAACCACAGGCTGCGCAACGAGCCCTCGTAGCTGGCGCGCTCCTGGGCGAGGCGGCTTTCCAGCTCGGCGCGGTACTTCGCCTCCAACTCGGGGCTGGTGGTCGGCATCTCGGCGCTGCCGTTCTGCGCGGCCGGCGCGCCAAGCTCGGAGTTGTCCAGCGGGCGCAGGTTTTCGTCCTTGCTGTCAGCGAACACCGGCGCGGCAAGCGCAATCAGCAACGCAACGCACACCGCAAAGCGCAGGACGGAGCGCGGGAATCCTGCCCGCATGCGCCTGCGGCCGCAGGCGCGGGCAGGCTGGAAGCCTGCCCCACGGCCGCGCGCTGGCGCTTGCGGCTCTTGTTTCGTCTTCATGCGGCGCGCTCCTGTTCGATCTGCTGGCCCAGGCGGTTCCACTGGAAGCGCAGGGCGACCAGCGCCATCAGCGCCAGCGTCAGCGCGATGCTGGCCAGGTTCTTGGTGTGGGCGATTTCCGGCGCCGTCAGCAGGTCACTGAAGTTGCGCGGGTGGCTGGTCTGGCCGATCTCGATCGCCTTGCTCACCAGCGGGTACAGCGGCCCCAGCAGGATGCCGTACACGGCCGTCATGGCGCTGCGCTGACGCGGCGTATCCATCGAGCGCCGCAGCACCAGCAGCGCCGCGAACGCCAGCCACAGGATCAGCATGGTGGTGAGGCGCGGCTCCCAGTTCCAGCCGCTGCCGATGCGCCCGCTGCCCCAGGCGTAGTCGGCCCACAATGTGCCGGTCAGCAGCACCATGGCGCCCGTCACCAGCCCGACTTCGGCCGAGGCGACTGTCAGCGCCTCCCATTTCGGCTGTTTGCTGAGCAGCCACATCACGCCCCCCACCAGGCAGATCCCGCAGCACAGGGCCGTGGAGTACGCGGCCGGCAGATGAATGAAGAAAATGCGATAGCTTTCGTACAGGTTGATGGGGTTGCCGCGGTCGGGCGTGACCACCCACAGGGTGCCCTCGCTGATCTGCACCGGGGTGTAGTAGTAGCTCATGTACAGCACGGCCTGGGCGCCGATCAGGCCCAGCGCAGCGAGGACTGTCGTCACCAGCCACGCATTGGAAGATTTCGTTTCGGTTCCCATGGCGGCTTCAGTCGACTACGGGGACAGTCCCCAACTGCGGGGACAGTCCCCTATCCTTCGTTCAGGCGGCCGTAGAGCAGCAGGCCCAGCGCCGTGAACATAGCGCCGCACACCAGCAGCAGCAACACGTAGGGCTGCGCGCCGGCAAAGCCGCCGCCGCCCTGGAGCCTTTCCGTGGCGCCGGTTGCGCCCGCGAACACGGGCACGGCCACGGGCAGCAGCGCGATGGTGAGCAGCGCCTCGCCGCCGCGCACGCGGCTGGTACTGGAAGACAACAGCACGCCGGGCGCCAGGATTCCCAGGTCTGCCAGCGGAATGATCAGCAACATCAGGGGCTGGTCAAAGAAGTCCAGCTTCAGCAGCGGCACGGCCACCACGATCATGATCGCCTGGGTCAGCAGCAGGAACGCGAGCGTCGAGACCAGCCGCACGAAATACACCACGCCCGGGTCATGCGGCAGAATCAGCAGCGCGCCGAAGAAATCCTTGCGCCGGTCCGAGCCCGCGGCGCGGTTCAGGCCGACCACCGCCGCGAACATGGTGCACACCCACAGCATGGCCAGCACGAAGCGGTCGTAAGTCTCGTTGCTGGTGATGCCGCGCACGCCCAGGCCCACGATCACGATGCAGAGCAGCGCGAACAGGCCCATGGAAGTCAGCAGCGACTTGGTGCGCAGCTCCACCCGCAGCTCACGGGCGAACAGGGCGCCCACGGCGCGCAGGAAAGAAGGTTGGACAGGCGCGTCAGCCATCAGACGCGAAGCCTAAGCGAGCGCCCCCACAGAGTACAGGCCCGAGCCCCCGTGACCGAAGGCCGGCCCCCCGGCGCTGGACCGTTCGCTCCCATGGGGTTAGTGTGCCGCGCGATTACAGGAGAGCACCCATGGCGACCCATGACTTTGATGTGTGTGTGATCGGTGGCGGCCCCGGCGGCTACGTGGCGGCGATTCGCGCGGCGCAGCTGGGTCTCAAGACCTGCTGCGTCGAGGACAAGCACTACGGCGGCATTTGCCTCAACTGGGGCTGCATACCCACCAAGGCGCTGCTCAAATCGGCCGAGGTCATGCACACCATCGAGCACAAGGCCAAGCTGTTCGGCATCAGCGTCGCCAAGATCGATGCGGACATGGCGACCGTGGTGAAACGCTCTCGCGACATCGCCGACCAGGCGAACAAGGGCATCCAGTTCCTGTTCAAGAAGCACAAGGTCACGCCGTTCAACGGGCGCGGCCGAATCGCCAAAAAGGGCGTGGTTGAGGTAACGGAAGCCAACAACCCGCCCGAAAAGGCAGACCGGCCGAACAAGCCGGGCAAGGTGATCGAGACGATCAACGCCAAGCACATCATCGTGGCCACCGGCGCGCGCCCGCGGCGTTTCGACAACATGCCCTGGGACGGCAAGCGCGTGATCGGCCACCACGAGGCGATGGTGCTGGCGGAGCGGCCGAAGAGCGTGATCGTGATCGGCGCCGGGGCGATCGGCGTGGAGTTCGGCTATTACTTCAGCGCGTTCGGCGCGCAGGTGACGATCCTCGAGTTGATGGACCGGCTGGTGCCCGTCGAAGACGACGACATCAGCAAGGAACTCGAGAAGGCCTTCAAGAAGCAGGGCATCACTTCACTGACCGGCACCAAGGTCGAGAAGGTCGAGAACAAGGGCAAACACGTCGAGGTCAGCTACGAGCGCAAGGGCAAGAAGGAGACCATCTCGGCCGACTACTGCCTGGTTGCGGTGGGCATCACCGGCAACGTGGAAGACATCGGGCTGGAGAACGCGGGCGTGAAGGTGGAACGCGGCTTCATCCCGGTGGACGGCTACGCGCGTACCAACGTGCCCGGCATTTACGCCATCGGCGACGTGGCGGGCATGCCGGCGCTGGCCCACAAGGCCAGCCACGAGGGCCTGACCTGCGTGGAGAAAATCGCCGGCCACGACGTGCCGCCGTTCAGCAAGGACGTGATCCCCGGCTGCACCTACTGCCAGCCGCAGATCGCCAGCGTGGGCAAGACCGAACGCGCGCTGAAGGAAGCGGGCGTGGAGTACAAGGTGGGCAGGTTCCCCTACAAGCCGCTGGGCAAGGCGCTGGCGATCGGCGACAACGACGGCTTCGTGAAGCTGCTGTTTGACAAGAAGTACGGCCAGCTGCTGGGCGCGCACATCATCCACGGCGAGGCCACGGAGCTGATCAGCGAGCTGGTGGTGGGCATGGACGTGGAGGCAACCAGTCACACACTGATCCGCGCCATCCACCCGCACCCCACGCTGTCAGAGGCGATCATGGAAGCCGCCGCCGTCGCCGAAGACGAGTGCGTGCATTTGTAGGGACACGCGGCAGCGTGTCCCTACGGGGCGAGCGGATTAACAGAGCAGGGACACGCGGCAGCGTGTCCCTACGTGCGATTCGTGTGTCCTGCCGACTACTGGTCGTTATTCCGCGTTGCCGGCGCCTTCTGTCTTTTCGCCGGTCAGCTCCATCACCATGCCGTAGAAGGCCAGCGCCGCCGAGGGGTCTTTCTTTTCCTCGGTCATCTTGTCGGCCGCGTCGCCGAACTCTTTGTTCGCGCGGTTCCACTCATCCAGCACCGCCTGGGTCATCAGGATCTTCTTTTCCTTGGGGTCGCGGTGCTTCTTCAGCTCCTCGATCAGCGGCTTGCCCTCGGTCTCGAAGGTCTTCACGTCGAACGTGCCGCCTTCGATGGCGGCCTTGTGCTTGTCCAGGAACGACACCCACTTCTTGGCGGGTTCGTCGGCCGGGGCGCTGCAGGCCACAACCAGCATGGTGAATACGACCAGGGCCAGCAGGCCGGAAAGCTTCTTCATGACGGGTCCTTTCGGAATTGTATTGAGCGACGCTATGGTTGAGCGGCGAAGCATAGGACGCCCCGCAAAGCATGCACGAGCAAACTGGAAAATCAGCGTCCCTGGACGTGCAATGGCTCGGCCGGCGGCCCTACGCCGAGGTCTGGGAGCTGCAGAAGCAGTTGCTTGAAGCAAGAATCGACAGCGCTATCGGCGACACGCTGCTGCTGGTCGAGCACGAGCCGGTCTACACCTGGGGCAAACGCACGGACCCCGAACACATGGGCGCCGGCGAAGCCGCCCTGCGCGCCTTGGGCGCCGACACCTTCGAGGTCGAGCGCGGCGGCGAGGTCACCTACCACGGCCCCGGCCAGCTCACCGGCTACCCGATCTGCAAACTCGCCGGGTTGAGCTGCGGCCGTGATCTGCACAAGTACATGCGCGGCCTGGAAGAGATGATCATCCGCGTGCTGGCAAGCTACGGCCTGCAAGGCGAGCGGATTGAAGGGCTGACCGGCGTGTGGGTGGAGCAGGCGGCAGGCGGCAGGCGGCAGGCGGCAGGAAAGGCCAAGCCCCAAGCCCCAAGCCCCAAGCCCGCGGCGAAAGTCGCCGCTTTGGGCGTGCGCGTGCGCAAGTGGTGCACCATGCACGGCTTCGCCCTGAACGTGACGGACGAGTGCCTGCCCTGGTTCCAGCACATCGTCCCCTGCGGCATCGAAGACCGCGGCGTCACCAGCCTGCAAACACTGCTCGGCCGCGCACCCGCCATGGACGAAGTGCGCGGCCGAATTGTTGAAGCCTTCCGCGAGGTGCTGCTGCGCTGACTACTGCAGCACGACTTCGAAGTTGACCTCGAAGTCAAACTGCTCAGCGGGTGCGTCCTTGACCTTGGCGCTCTCGAACTTGATCACCAGCTTCAGCGTCTCGCCGACCTTGGCTTTGCCGTTCAGCACGCTGATCGTCTCTTTGCCGATGTTGCGCAGGCTGGCCGGGCTCAGCGAGGTCAGCCAGTGGAAGTCATAGAACCAGTTCTCGACCTTGCCCTTGTTCAAAGTCGTCGTCCCCTCTTCAAGCACGAACGAGAAGATGATGTGCGGCACCTCGCCGCCCTCAATAGGCTCGCCGTTGCGCAGGCGCGCGAGCTGGTCATCGGGGATCGCCTGTGTGCAGGCCACGAAGCGCACGCTGTGGTTCACTTCATCCCAGAGGGCGATCACGTTGCTGAACTCGGTGATCTTCCCCTCGATGTTCGTGCGTGCAACGGATTCGGGCACTTCGGGCTGGGGCTCCGGCTCCGGCTCCGGCTCTTTGGCCGTGTTGCCGCCGCCTGTGCCGGCCGTGTTGCCGCCGGTGTTGCCTGAGCCGCTGTTGCGGTTCGAGGTGTCCTCGCGCTTCACGTTCTTGGCCGACCACTTGTCATCGTCGGCCGTGTCTTTATCGGGCTGAGACTTGCTGCCGCCGCAGGCGGCCAGAACCAACACCATCACGACCAGCACCCACAGGCCGCAGGGCTTGTGCATACCGACTCACTTTCCGCAAGAGTTGTCAGGGAAGCAGAATGCGACGAAGAGCATAGATCGCGCCCTGCCCGACGCACCAGAATTCGCGGGAAGCGACCTACGTGAAAAAGCACCCGGGCCGGGGTTTCCCCCGGCCCGGATGCGTGAGCGATGCTGCGCGGTTTAGCTTTCGGCCATCTGGCGCAGGCGCTTGCGGTTCAGGATGGTGACCCGCTTGCCACTGGCGCGCAGGATGCCTTCTTTTTCCATGCGGCTGAAGCCGCGCGACACGACCTCGCGGACGGTGCCGATCTGGGCTGCGATTTCGGACTGGGTGTAGGGCAGCACGACCAGCAGCTCGGCGTCGCCGGCGTCCGGGTGGTTGTCGGCGATCCAGCCGTCCAGCCAGTTGGCGAGGCGGTTGTGGGCGTCCTTCAGCGAGAGCTGGTCCACCAGGTCAAGCATGTTGCTGAAGCGCTTGGTCTGTTCCTTCAGGATTGCCACCGCCAGCTTGGGCTCGCGATGCATGATCTCGCGGATCGCCGCCAGGTCGATCTCGGCGATTTCGGTGCTCGCGCGCGAGATGCAGTTCACCGGCACGGTGCGGTACGGGTCGGTCAATGAGCTGAGCCCGAACGCCTCATGGGGCTTGGCGTAGCCGAACACCTGCTCTTTGCCGGCCTTGTTGACGCGGTAGAACTTGAGCTGGCCGGAAAGCACGACGCAGAAGGCCTTGGGCGGCTGGCCTGCGTTCATGTAGACCTCGCCGTCTTCGAGGCGCTTGATGCTGGTGCGTGCCTCCAGCTGGTTCAGCGTCTCTTCGGGCAGGCCCTTGAAGATTGGGATGTCTTTAAGAGTGTCGGTGGTGTGCATCAGATGGTTCCTTTACCTAAGGGTGGACAGCCCGCGCCCAGCTACGGAACGAACATGCCTTGCCTCACCTTCCCGGTCCGCCCTAGAACATGCCCGGGAAATTCATGCCGCCAGTCACCTTGGCCATCTCGGACTGCCGAAGCTCGTCCGCCTTCTTCAGGCCGTTGTTGACTGCCGCCACTACGAGGTCTTCCAGCAGTGACATGTCTTCCGTGTCTACGGCTTCTGGGTTGATCTCAATCTTTACCAGCTCATTGGCGCCCGAGCAGATCACCTTGACCAGCCCGTCACCGGCCGAGCCCTCCACGTAGCGTTCCTTGAGCTCTTCCTGGATTTTGCCCATATCGCGCTGCATGCGCTGGGCCTGCTTCATCAACTCACTGAAATTGCCTAAGCCTGACATAACATCTCCGTGAAGTGCCGAAATATATAAATGACTGGTTATCTTGAATCAAGAGTAGAATGTGACGATATCACGCAATCGCCCTAAGTCGCGCCAAATTGGCGCTTTACGGCGTCCAGCGCGGTCTTTTCCCGGGCACTTAAGGGGCGCTCACTACCCCCGGTTGCAGGGGCGTTCTGTGCGGGTTTTGGTTCTTGTGGCGACCGTTCCCGGGCAGCAGGTGTAATATTATTTATCACTTCTGATACTGGAGCATCTGACACTTCGTCAAGTCGCGCCAGCAGCGCCTCCAGCGGTTCCAGCCGCCCCACCATCGATAATTTGACTAAAGTTGTCTCTACAAGCACTCGCGGAAACGCCGCGCGTCGCACC
The DNA here is from genome assembly GCA_022071975.1 of Planctomycetota bacterium. GTDB lineage: Bacteria > Planctomycetota > UBA8742 > UBA2392 > UBA2392 > JACKID01. Next base: position 12,641 of record JAJVIO010000037.1, on the reverse strand, counting down.
CGCTGCCGGCAATCCGTCAGCAGCTCCGCCAGGTACACCAGCCCGTGAATCCCGTACGCCTGCGCCACTTGCCGCAAGGCCGGCAACTCGTTTTCCGGCACGTCAATGCCGCGTGTATCCGCGCCGCCCGCGGCCACCAGCAGCAGGGTGCGCGCCAGACCCACCAGCGAGGCCAGCACCTCCGCCACGTCTTTGCCGCTGTCAAACACTTCTTCGGCAAACAGGATGCCCGCGCGCGCGTCGCCGCCCGCGAGCGCCGTCAGCAGCTCCAGCAGTTTTGCGCGGCCGATAAGTCCGAACACGCGCTCGGCGTCTTCCAGGCCGGGCTTGGCGCCTGAGAAAGCGACCAGCTGGTCAACTTTGCCCAGGGCATCGCGCATGCCGCCTTCGGCCATTTCGGCCACGGCGCGCAGGACGCCGTCTTTGGGTTGCAGGTTCTCTTTGGCGCAGATGGCCTCGAGCCAGGCCACGATTTCGCTGAGTGTCACGCGCCGGAAGTCGTAACGCTGACAGCGCGAGAGGATGGTCTCGGGGATCTTCTCCGGGTTGGTGGTGGCCAGGATGAATTTTACGTGGGGCGGCGGCTCCTCGATGGTCTTCAGCAGCGCGTTGAAGGCGCTGGTTGAGAGCATGTGCACTTCGTCGATGATGAAGATGCGGAACTTGCCGCGCGCGGGACGGGTTTCCACGGATTCGAGGCGCTCGCGCACGTCATCGACGCGGCTGTTGCTTGCCGCGTCCATCTCGACCACGTCCAGGTCTTCGCTGCGGGCGATGTCGCGGCAGCTGGCGCATTTTCCGCAGGGTTCAAACTCGCCGGGTTTTCTTTCCAGGCAGTTCAAGGCGCTGGCCAGGATGCGGGCCGAGCTGGTCTTGCCCGTGCCGCGCGAGCCGGTGAACAGGAAGGCCTGCGCCACGCGGTTGGTGTTGATCGCGTTGCTGAGCGCTTTCACCACGTGGGGCTGCCCCACCAGGTCCGCAAATTTCGCGGGCCGGTACTTGCGGGCAAGCACGGTGTAGCCGGGTTCAGCCATGAACGCATTGGACTCGCGAACGCGGGTGGGGTCAATGACGGGATGCGCTTACAACTTCAGGGGCACCTGGTACATGCCGGCCCACAGCACGTAGGCCCAGTTGGCGATCAGCGCCAGCCCGGCCAGCGTCCAGAACAGGGCGATCTGCCCGCGGGTGGCCTCAAGCACCAGGCGCTTGCGCAGCGGCAGCACCATGAACAGCCAGCTGAACGCGCCCCACACCAGCAGCGCGAACACCACCAGCGCCAGCGGGTTGTACTTCACCGCCAGTTCCAGCTGCCCGGTGCAGAGGGCAGTCACGGCGCGGGTGCCGCCGCACAGGGGGCAGGCCAGGCCGGTGTAGCGCAGCGGGCTTTCGACCGAGGGCATGGGCATCATGTAGGAAAGCGGAATGTACACCGCGGCGCCCACCAGCAGCACCAGCGAATAGAGCTCCCAGGGCGAGGGCATGCGGCTTTCGGCCGGCGCGACGCGCAGGCGTATGCGCGGTTGCGAAGGCTGCTGAGCCTGCATGCCGAGGGCGGTTTCCATGCCGCAAGGGTAGCAAGGGGGGCGGGAGGCGACCACAGCGCGCGAATTGCGAACCCGTCGCAATTTCCCCTTGCGCTGGATATTCGGATATGTTTATCTGATTTAGGCCAGCAAGGAGACAGCCATGAACCAGCCGCAGCCTCCATCCCCCATCTTCCGCGGCTTCTTCGCCGCCGGCCTGTTCATCGCGCTGGCCGCCGGCGCGGCCCTTGGCACCTGGCTGATGCTCGAGATGGGCCGCGGCGCAAGCTACTTCGCCGCCGGCATACACACACTGAACGCCCACGCCCACGCCATGATCTACGGCTTCGTGGGCTGTTTCGTGATGGGCTTCGGCTACCAGGCCCTGCCGCGCTTCCGCGGCGCGCAACTCAGCCACCCGCGCCTGGCCGCGGCTTCCCTGCCGCTGCTGCTGGCCGGCCTGGCCGGGCGCTTCTTCGGCGAGTTCCTTGGCCACGGCGCCGACTTCACGGTGCACCCGGTCGCGGCCGTGGTCGCCCTGGCAGGCACGGCGCTCGAGCTGGCGGCGTTTGGCATTTTCGCCTTCGTCCTGTTCCGCACCCTGCGCGGGCCGCGCCGCATGCATGAGCGCTTTGTGCTCGCCTCGGCCGTGTGGTACCTGCTGAGCGTGGCCCTGAGCGGCGCCTTCTACGCCCTGCTGCTGGGCGCTTCCGACTTCACGGCCGTGGTGGAACGCGTCTCGGCGTTCCAGGACCCGCTGCGCAACGTGCAGCTATTTGGCGCGATTACGCTGGTGGTGATGGGCGTGATGCTGCACATCCTGCCGGCTGTATTCGGCTTCAGGGCGCCGTCAGAGAAGCTGTTCGGCCGCCTGCTGTGGGTGTTCAACGGGGCGTTGCTGCTGATGGTGATCGCGTTTCCGCTGAGCGTCGCCGCGCGGCGCGGCTGGGTTGAATTGCCGATGAGCAGTCTGCGGGGCGCCTACTACCTGGGGGCGCTGGCACTGGCCGGGTCACTCGCGGCGATGTCGCTGTCGTTCAGGCCCTTTTCGCGCGTGCCGCTGGCGGACCGCAGCGTGAAATTCGTGCGCGCGGCGCAGTTCTGGCTGCTGTTGAGCCTGCTGATGCTGGTGCTGGAGCCGCTGTACATCGCGCTGGTGGCGGGCGGTTTCGGCCACGGCTACCACGGCGGCATGCGCCACGCGCTCACGCTGGGTTTCATCGCCATGATGATCGTGGGCGTCTCGTCCAGGGTGGTGCCGCGCCTGACCGGCAACGAACGGGCGAAGCTGCCTGCGCTGTGGGGCGTGTTCGCGCTGCTGAACCTGGCGATCGTGTGGCGCATCAGCGTCGAGATCGCCTCGGACATCAATCCCGCCAACCTGGCCTGGCTGGCGCCTTCGGGGGCCGCCGTGCTGCTGGGCCTGGGGTTGTGGGCGGCGCACCTCGCGCGCCTGATGTTCAAGCCCGTCCCGGGGGCAGCCAGATCCGCGCCGGCAAAAGCCCCGCCCGCGCCGCCCAAACCGGCGATCGACCCGGCCTTGACCGTGGCCGAGGTCGCCCGTCGTTTCCCCGCCACGGTGCCGGTGTTTTCGGAGTTGTGCATGGACGCCTGCTGCGGCGGGGCCGAGTCCGTGGCCGTCGCCGCCGAGCACAACGGCCATCGGCTGGCGGAGGTGATGGCGCGGCTGGATCGGGCCATCACGGAGGCCCGCCGATGACGCCTTTGCACAAGTTGGCCCTTCAAACCGAGCCGATCCGCCTGCGCGACCCGCTGGCTGAGTTCCTGGGCTTTCGCGAAGCCGCCGAGCCCTTCGAATTCACGCTTGAGGACGCCGGGCGCTTTGCCGGGCACCTGTGCCCGACCGTGGCCACGGCCTTCACCGCCACGCGCATCGCCTTGCAGCGCCTCTACCAGGGCGCCCTGCCGGAGCGCGGCGGTGTGCGAATCACCATGGCATCAGCGCCGGACCAGTTCGCCAACGGGCCGCTGGCGCGGGTTGCGGCCTACATCACGGGTGCTGCGGGCGACGACGGCTTCCGCGGCCTGGCGGGGCGTTTCAGCCGCCAGCACCTGCTGAGGTACGAGCCGACGCTGGAGCCCTACGGCAGCATCTGGTTTGAGCGCATCGACACGGGCGCAAGAGTGGGGCTGCTGCCGCTGCCGGAGCGCATCCAGGGCGGCGCGGGCTTGAGTAAGTCAATGAAACCGGCCCTGGAGGGCGATCCGCAGCATGCGGCGCTGTTCCAGCGGGCCTGGCAGGAGCGCATCGAATCCGTATTGAAGCTTGGAGAGCAACTGTTTCAGGTCACGATGTAGGGCCGCAACGTGCAGCCCCATACACGAAATGTGCAATTTCTTTAAAATGAAACGCGGGCGGAAATCTTAAAGCATTATTTAGTAGCAACTTATGGTGCTTCTTACGTAAAACAAAATTGACGTGCAATATGTGCATACTGTGCACTTGCGGTGTATACTGTCGTTGCAGAGCCAACGGAGGACACGGCCGTGCACGTTGAATCGACACTCACCGGGTGCAAGAAGTTCGCGGGTATCAAGTCCATCCTGCTGTGCCCGGCGCCTGACATGACGTTCCGGCCGCAACAGCTTGAGCGCGCCATGCTGCTGGTGCTGCTGCCGCTGTTTGCGGCGGCGTCGATTGTGCTGGCGTTGGCCAACATGCTGCTGGGCACGGACACCTGGTTTGAGCGCTACCAGCTGATCCCCGCTGGCGGCGCGTTTGCCGCACTGTGGGTGTGGTGTGGTTTCACGCGCTCAAACAACGTGCGGCGGATTCGTGTCGTTGCCTTGTTGCTGGGGCCGGGCATTGTGATGGAGCGCTTCCTGGTCGGCCTCTGGTACACCGCGAACTACGGGCATGACGTTCAGTTCCTGAGTTCCTTGTCGGTCTGGATGATTCTGGCTTCCTGCCTGTTCGTGTTCCTGAATCCCGGGCGTGGCGCGTTCATTGCCGGCTTCAGCTACTATTCTGTCGCGGTTGCCGCCTTGTTGCTTTTCCTGACCTTGAAGGACTACCCCGTATCCGATGAGTTCATCCATGAGTTCCTGATCACCTACATCGTCGGCGCGCCTATCTTCCTGGTCCTGGTCGCTGGTTTAGCGCGATTGCGCTTGGCTTACGGCTCCGCCCTGCACAAGGCCGACAAGTTCGAGAGCATGGCCATGCAGGATGCCCTGACCGGCCTGTTCAACCGCCGCGTGTTTTCGACCTCCATGCGCCGCGCCCGTGCCCGCCAGGCCCGGCGCCGCACCCCGGTTTCCATGGCGATCCTGGACATCGACCACTTCAAAACCGTCAACGACGCCTTCGGCCACAACAAGGGCGACGAGGTACTGGTGAAAATCGCCAACATCCTGACCGCCACCATGCGCCGCACCGACGACGTCTTCCGCTGGGGCGGCGAAGAGTTCGCCATCCTGATGGAGGAAACCGACGCCGAGAATGCCGGCCTGGTCTGCGAACGCCTGCGCCAGCTGATCGAGAAAGAGCCCATGCTGCCCGGCCGAAAGGTCACCGCCAGCTTCGGCGTGGCGGAGCTGATCGCCGGCGAGGACGACTCCAGCTTCTTCAGCCGCGCCGACGCGGCCCTGTACGACGCCAAGGACCTGGGGCGAAACCAGGTGGTGATCCGCAGGAAGCGCCGGCCCTCGAACCCGCTGGTGAAGCCGATCAGCGACCTGGTTGATTCAACCAACTTCGGCAACCCGCCGGCGGACAAGCCGAATGGTCAAGCCTAGCGCTTGCCCACCCAGGCCTTGAAGTTGCGCTTCTGGGCGGCGCTCTGGCGTTTCAGCGGCTTGAGCTGCAGCTTGCCGGTCGGTTGTTTGCCTACCTTCAGATTCGCGGTCACCAGCTTCTCGCGCCGGAACAGCGTCAGCGTGCACTGGCTGCCCGGCTTGAGTTCACTCACGCGCTCGTCAAAACTGCCGGCGTCGATCTTGTGCCCGTCCAGCGCCAGCAGCTCGTCGCGCGGCTGCAGGCCCGCCTTGCGCCCGGGGCCTTCCGCATGCACGGCCGTGATCTGTAGATGGCCCGCCTTCTTGGCCGTGGTGATGCCGAGCCAGGGTGAGTCGCCCTGCTTGTCGCGGGTGAGCTCGAGGCCGTAGCAGTCGAGCACCTCGTCGTAGTTGAGCTCGCGGGTGCCCTTGACGTGGTCGTTCCAGAAGCGAGTGAACTTCACGCCGGCTACTTCCTCGCACAGGGCCTCCCAGGCGCCTTCCGGGAAGCCGGGTTTCGGCCAGCCGTAGCGCTCATGGGCGATGCGCATGACGTCGTCGAGGCTGCGCTTGCCGCCGGTCGCGTTGCGGATCTTCGCGTCCAGCAGCAGGCCGACCTGCGCGCCGCGGCTGTAGTAGCTCACGCCCGTGTTCAGGAAGTTCTCGTCGGCCATGTACAGCTTGGTCCAGGCCAGCCAGCTGGATTCCTCGAGGCTCATGACCTTGCGGCCGGGGCGGTTGTCTTCGCGCTCGATGGTCTCGGCGAAAGACTTCAGCACGGCATCGGGCTTGCACACGCCGGCGCGGGCGACCCACAGGCGCTCGTAGTACTGGGTCATGCCCTCCATGATCCAGAGCGCGCGTGTGTGCTGCTCGCTGCGGTAGTCGAAGGGCCCGAGAATCTTGGGGCGTATGCGCTTGACGTTCCAGACGTGGAAGAACTCGTGGCTGACCAGCCTGATAAATTTCTGGTAGTCGTCTTCCTTCTTGAACTGCCAGCTGTTCCAGCCGCACACGCAGCTGTTCAGGTGCTCGAGGCCGCCGCCGGAATCGGGCGTGATGTGATGGATGAACAGGTAGTAGTCGTAGGGCAGGCCGCCGAAGTTCTTGGCTTGCGTCTCCACGATCTTGCGGGTGTCTTCCACGATGCGCGCGGCGTCATAGTTGCCGTAGCCGTAAAAGGCCACGTCGTGGGTGATGCCGCGCACTTTGAAGCTGCGCACCTCGTGGGTGCCGATCTCGAAGGGCGTGTCGCCCAGCACGTCATAATCGTCAGCGGCCCAGGTGTTCGCCTCGCCCTTCACGGCGGGCAGCGAGGTCGCGACCTTCCAGCCTTTGAATGGCCGGATGCTGACGGTGTGCGCGGCCTTGGCCGGCAGGCCGTCATGGCCCTCAAGGTACGGCAGCAGGTTGGTGCCGAGGAAGAAGCCGTGGCTGTCGTCGAGGTGCGGCGTGCGCACGGAAAGCTCGTCGGCGTAATAGCTGAAGCGCGCGGTGGCGGCGCCCTTGATGCCGCTAAGCTGATAGCGCTGCTTGTCCAGCAGTTCGACCTTGGCGCCGGTGGCCTTGAAGGCGCTGACGTTCTTGCCGAACTCGCGGATCTTGTAGCTGCCGGGCGTCCAGGCCGGGAAGGCCAGCACACAGGAGTCGCCCACGCCACGCACGGCGACCTCAACCTCAAAGGTATGCGAGGCCGGGTCGGGCATCGAAACGGTAAAGAGCAGTGCCGGGATCGCAGTCGTGGATGCAGTCGTCTTGGCCATAGCAGTCTCCGCGCGGATGTTAGCAGCAAACGAAAGAAACCCGGCCTGCAAAGGCCGGGGATCAGCAGCCTGCGAGTCGTACGTGTGATATCGTGCATCGAAGCGGCAACGCAGCCATACAGGTCAATCCATGCCAGAGCGCCCAGCCATCTACCTGCTGACCTGGAACACCTTTGGTACCTGGCTTCACGGTGACGAACGCGGTTCCGTGGACCGCAAGGGCAATACATTCCGTGAGAAGTTCCTGGGCCATGACCCTTTGCTGGAAGCCGCCAACCGGCGGCGCATGAATCATCCGCCGCTGATCCTCGATGCGCGACAAAGAGGCTGCGTTCGCCGCGCGATCGAAAGCGATTGCGGAAAGCGGGGTCGACAGATTCTTGCGCTCAATGTTCGCACCAATCACGTGCACCTGGTCGTCGCGGCACATGATTCTGTTGACCGCGTGCTGCATAACGTGAAGGCTTGGTCCACTCGCGCTCTACGGGACGCAGGACTGGTCGATCGGAACACACCTGTCTGGACAAGCAGCGGGAACAAGAGGGTGTTGGACACTCCTGAGTCCGTTTCCGCCGCGATTGACTATGTGCTTCTCGAGCAGGGTGAGGACCTGCCGGAAGAGTAGCGGTTCATCATTCGCTTCGATGAACGCGACTCAGTGGTGGAACGCTTCCCCCTGCTGATCCCCGGCCTTTGCAGGCCGGGCTTGTCGCCCTACAGGAAGAAGCGGATGCCGCGGGTGCCGGCTACGGCTCCGGCTACGGTTACGAGGCTGAGCGTCAGCAGCACCACGTGCATGAGGTGCAGCTTGCGGAAGGTGCCTTCCGGGTCGCGCTGGGCCATTTCCTTGAACTTGCGGTGCAGCACCAGGGGCTCAAGCACGAACAGCACCAGGCTGAAGATTACCCACACCAGCACCATGGCGTGCATCCACCAGAAGCGCGGCTGCAGGAAGCGATCCCACACGCCCAGGAAGTGCACCATGTAGAAGCCCGAGGCACCGGTGATCAGCGTGGTGACCTTGGCCTGCAGCGAGAAACGGCCTTCCAGCTTCTCGAACAACTCCATGCGCTTGTCGGCCTCCGGCATGCGGCGCAGGGCCGGGATCAGCACGGTGGTCACGAAGGCAACGCCGCCGATCCACGCCACCACGCCCAGCACATGCAGGGCCCGCGCGATCACAAACAGGTCAAACGCATCCATAAGTGGATAGTAGCGCCACGGCGATGCCGTGGCGAGCGTTCGACACCGGGCTAAACGTTGATGCCGAGTTGCAACTCGACACCGCCCAGCAGCTCCTTGCCGGTGCGGATGTTCAGCACCAGCGTCTGGCCCTGGGCGCCGATATTGATGTTGGCGCCGGGGCCGCTGTCAGCCAGCAGGCCGCCCAGGAACTTCGCGCAGTTCTCGGCGCTGGCCTGCAGGTCGCCGCCCACCACCAGCTTGCCCTTGTTGAGCATCAGCAGCTCGCCGATCCGCGCTGCCAGCAGCTGGTAGGCCAGGGTGCCGAGCTTGCCTTCCTCTTCGGCCTTGCTGGGCTTGTGCACCGTGGGCGCGAGCAGTACCCAGGCGCTGTCGTTGTTGGGCTGGCACATCAGCGGCGTGAAGCCGGCCTTCACCAGGTCTTTGAGCGCGCGGTCGCTGAGCGTGGTCTCCAGCGGGTATTCCGCGCCGTCTTCGTGCGCGACGATCGGCAGCTGCTCGACCTCGCCGGCCTGCGCGCCGGTGTGCGAGGCCGGCCAGCCCGTGTTGCGCATGCTGCCCGCCACGGCGGCCGCCACCAGCCACGCCGGCGAGCCGTACAGCTCGGGCGCTTCCGCGCCGTGTTTCTTGCGCGTGTAAGCCGGGCGCAGTACGAACGGATTGATCGCCGCGCACAACCAGCGCGATTCGTCCTTGTCGCGCAGGGCGCGCCACTTGTCGAAGCGCGCGTCGTCGAACAGACCGGCCGGGTGGTCGCGTTTGGCCAGCGCGCTCGCGCTTTCGCCGACCAGCGTGCCGGCGTCAAACACCACGGGGCACTGGATTTCGCCGCCCGCGTCACCCCACTGCTGCAGTTGTTCAAGGCCCGCGGGCGAGTTCTCGATTTCATCGCACAGCACCACCAGGCTGAGCGGCGCCTCACTGGCGCCCGCGTACTCGCGCTGCTGCACGCGCTCCTGCCAGGCGTCGAAGTCCCCGTCAAACACCTCGATCTGCGCGCCCTTGCCGCGCTTGCACAGCAGGCTGAGACCGCGCCAGTTGCGCTCAAGCTCGATCAGCTGCGGGTGCTCCAGCACCGGCCGCAGCTGTTTCTCGAGCACTTTCTGGGCAAGGTTGACCGCGTCGCCGACGTCGATGCCCTTCTGCCCGCCGCCGCCCAGGCCCGCCGCGAAACTCTCGATGGCCGAGCCGCCGGCCGGCTTCTTCTGCTCGACCATGTTGAAGATGGCGTCCACGTCCTTGTCCGACTTGTCGTTGGTCCGCGCCACTTGCCCTGAGCCGGCCGAGGGGCCAATCTTGTCCAGCACCGCATCCAGCGCGTCGCGCAGGGCCGGCACGGCCTGGATGGGCGCCAAGTCGCGCTTGAACTCGGCCGGCTTCAGCGTGCCTTCGGCCAGGCCCTTGGCGCGCGCAATGAAGTCCGCCACCGGCGCCAGCGCCTTGATGCGCGCGGCCATGGCGGCGGGCTCGAAGTCCTTCAGCGACTGGGGCGTGAAATCGATCTCGATGGTTTTGCCGGAGCCCAACTCGTTCGCCACTTCGAACAGCGCCCGCGGCCAGAATTGCGCAAGCACCTTGTCGAGGTCGTAGGCGTCAATCACGGCCGGGTTGCGAGCTTCGCTGCGGTTGACACCGCAGAAGTTGCCGACCGCCATGATGCGGAAGGGCAGCGCCCGCACTTCCGGGTGGTCGCTGGGGCCGAAGCCGAAGCTGCTGTCGGAGAAACCTTTTACTCGTTTATCGTCGCTCATGGGCGCAGTCTAATGAGTCACGCCGGACCGGGCCATGCCGATCAGGCAGCCTAATTGGCAGGCTTGGAATCCCACCCAATCCATCACTGCCGTTCCTGCAGGAATGGCAGGTGTGTCAGTGGGTGCTTCGCAACCTAAGACCTTTTGAAGGCAACACTTAGCGTGTGTCCCCGCAGGGTTGGCACCGGGCTTGCATACATCTTCTACAACTATTACGCGGGCCAACATGCCCGGCAGGAGAACATCATGGGCAAGACAGTCGGAATCGACCTCGGCACCACCAACTCGGTGGTGGCCGTCATGGAAGGCAAGGAACCCAAGGTGATCGCGAACCCCAGCGGCGCGCGCATCACTCCCTCGGTCGTCAGCTTCGCCGAAAACGGCGAGCGCCACATCGGCCAGATGGCCAAGCGCCAGGCCGTCACCAATCCCACCAACACCATCTTCAGCATCAAGCGCTTCATGGGCCGCCGCCACAACGAGGTCGCCAGCGAAGAGAAGCTGGTGCCCTATGAAGTCACCGGCGGTGCAGCCGACATGGTGAAGGTCAAGGCCCGCGGCAAGGAGTACACGCCGCAGGAAATCAGCGCCATGATCCTCAGCGACCTGAAGAAGACCGCCGAGGCCTACCTGGGCGAGCCCGTCACCCAGGCCGTCATCACCGTGCCGGCCTACTTCAACGACGCCCAGCGCCAGGCCACCAAGGAGGCCGGCGAGATCGCGGGCCTGAAGGTTCTGCGCCTGCTGCCCGAGCCGACCGCCGCCTGCGTGGCCTTCGGCCTCGACAAGCGCAAGCAGGGCAAGTTCGCGGTGTTTGACCTGGGCGGCGGCACGTTCGACGTCAGCGTCCTGGAAGTCTCCAGCGAAGGCGGCGAAAGCGTGTTCCAGGTGCTCAGCATCACCGGCGATGGCCACCTCGGCGGCGACGACTTCGACCAGGTGCTGATCGACCACATCGCCGACGAATTCAACAAGCAGCAGGGCATCGACCTGCGCAAAGACCAGATGGCCCTGCAGCGCCTGAAAGAAGCGGCTGAGAAGGCCAAGTGCGACCTCAGCACCACCGAACAGACCGAGGTCAACCTGCCCTTCATCACCGCCGACGCCAGCGGGCCGAAGCACCTGCAGATGAGCATCAGCCGCGCCAAGTTCGAGAGCCTGGCCGCCAAGCTGTTCGACCGCCTGGTCGGCCCCACCAAGCAGGCCCTGACCGAGGCCGGCCTGAGCGCCAGCGAGGTTGACGAGGTCCTGCTGGTCGGCGGCAGCACGCGCATCCCCAAGGTGCAGGCCATCTGCAAAGAGATCTTCGGGCGCGAACCCAACCGCGGCCTGAACCCCGACGAAGTGGTCGCGCTCGGCGCCGCGGTGCAGGGCGGTGTTGCCACCGGCGAGTTCAAGGACATCCTGGTGCTCGACGCCACGCCGCTCAGCCTGGGCGTGGAGGTGCTGCACGGCGAAATGAACGTGCTGATCCCCAAGAACACCACCATCCCCACCAGCAAGGAGCAGACCTACAGCACCGCCGCCGACAACCAGACGGCCGTGACCATCAAGGTCTACCAGGGCGAGCGCAAGATCGCGTCCGCCAACCGGCTGCTGGGCAGCTTCGACCTGACGGGCATCCCGCCGGCCCCGCGCGGCATGCCGCAGATCGAGGTGAAGTTCGACATCGACGCCAACGGCATCCTGAAGGTAAGCGCCAAGGACAAGGGCACCGGCAAGGAAGCCAAGATCGAGATCAAGTCCGACAGCGGCCTCAGCAAGGACGAGATCGAGCGCATGCGCCGCGAAGCCGAAACCCACGCGGCCGACGACGAGAAGCGCGTCGAGCTGATCCACGCGAAGAACGAAGGCGACCGCATGGCCTTCAGCGTCGCCAAGATGCTGGAAGAGCACGGCGGCAAGCTGGATGAGGCCGGCAAGAAGGAAATCGAAGACAGGAAGAAAGAGCTGGAAGAGGCCATGAAGGGCGAGGACGTGGCCAAGATCAAGCAGGCCACGGAAGCCCTCACCAAGGCCAGCCACAAGCTGGCGGAGAAGATTTACGCCAACGCCAGCCCCAAAGAGCAGGAAGACATGCGTAAAGCAGCCGAAGAAGCCCAGAAGCGCGGCGGCGTAGGCACGGAAACCAGCGGCGGCAGCGACCGAGTAGTAGACGCCGACTACTCCGTGAAGGACGACAACAAGTAAACGCGCAAACAGCGCAACCCTTACCCGGGGCGGGAAACCGCCCCGGGTTTTTGTTTACTGGTAGCGAATGCGCTGCCAGGGACAGGCACCTTTGGTGCCTGTCCTTCTTCCACCGTCGAGCCTTGAGAGTAGTGCAGGCGGGGCGCCTGCATCACGTCAGTCAGGTGCGCATTGCTTTCTGGGTGGCGGGTAGGGTGGGTGGTCTACTTCGTGCCACAGGCGCTCGGCGAGGTCGGCCATGGTTTCCGCGCCTCGGTTTTCCCAGCACCTGGCCGGGTTGATCGGCGTGCGGGTCAGCTTGATGCGATCCTCGATTTCGCCCTCGATCTCGACCGGCGGCGTTTCATCCAGCAGCTTGCGGTAGGTGTCGGCGTGCTTGCTGTGGATCAGCCCGTTGGCCGCCAGCACGCGGCGCATGATGCCGCAGAAGGCCAGCCACTGGTCCGGGAAGCGGAACGGCATCCAGGAGC
>JAJVIO010000046.1 GCA_022071975.1 Planctomycetota bacterium | reverse complement strand
CGAGAAGTTCAGCTTGCTGCGCCCCTCATCCACATCGCGCTGCAGCAGCCATGAAACCGGCGCAACATGCGAGTACCAGGGCCACACGGTTTCGTTGCTGTGGCAATCGAAGCACGCGCGCTTGGCCAGGTCGCGGGTGGCGGCGCTGTCCCATTGGGGCTCGGCCGTGACAGGCGGGTTGCTGTGGTTGCGCCCATAGGGCACCAGCTGGATGGCGGCGGCCAATGCCACGCCGCCCAGTAGCAGCGGCTTGAGGATGCGGCGTTTCTTCTTCTGTTCGGCCATGACGGCACTCCTGCAAACGAGGTCGTAATGTTGTAACGCTGCACACCGCCAGGAATTTCAGCCAATGCCGCGGAATCATGGACTGAGCGCCGACTTCGCATGAAGCTTGAAACAGTCAGCCCTGCGAGTCCAAGTCGCGACATCTGCTTCCGCGTTGAGCCATTTGGGAGTAAACTCAAGCTATGACTGAAGGCGCGAAACAGCTCACTCTGCAGGCCCTCAAGCTGCGCGATGACGAACGACTGGCGCTGGCGCTGGCGCTTTGGCAATCGCTTTCGGAAAGCGAGCCGGTGGTTGCATCCGAACTGGAGTACGCCAGAAAGAAACTGGCCGAACACCAGGCGGCGCCGGAAAACACGCTACCTTGGGCGGAAGCGAAACGCCGTCTCTCAGGCAAGACCCACTCGTGACCTACGGCCTTCACATTCGCGACTCCGCCCTTGCCGAGGCGGCGGAAGCGATTGAATTCTACGAGGCCCGCCGTGACGGACTCGGCCAACGATTCAAATCCGCGTTGGAACTGACCATCGAGGGGTTACTGGAGTTTCCAAGTCTTGGGTTGGAAATCCTGCCCGGTGTCCGGCGCGTGCTGGTACCCCGGTTCAAGTATCGCGTATTCTATGTGGTAGAAACCGATCGAGTCGTGGTGATCGGCATCTACCATCCATCGCGTTCGTTCAGCGATCTGCCGCGTCGCTTGCTGGACGACTGATTCTCCAGAAAGTGCGACAGGACAGGCGCCGAAAGCGCCTGCCCCGTCAGAGCGCAACTTGCGATACATTACCCCAGGCGGCGTTCGAGGCCGGTTGAGGCCGTGTCGAAGTTCAGCAGCTCTTCCTCTACGGCCATCATGAAGCGGCCCGCGAGCGCGCCGTCCACCAGGCGGTGGTCGAACGCCAGGCTCAGGTAGACCATGTCGCGGAAGCCCCAGGAATCTTCCGTCACCATCACCGGGCGCTTGACGATTTTGCCTGCGCCCATGATCGCGCTTTCAGGCTGGTTGATCAGCGGCATGCCGAAGATCGGCCCGAAGCTGCCCACGTTGGTCAGCGTGAAGGTGCCGCCGCTGGTGTCGTCAGGATTCAGCTTGCCCTGCTTGGCGCGGTTGCCGAGGTCGTCCACGGCGGTCGCGATCCCCACCAGGTTGAGGTTCTGGCAGTTCTTGATGTTGGGCACGATCAGGTCGCCGGAATCGAGCGCGACCGCGAAGCCGTGGTTCACGAACTTCTTGATGATGATCTCGTCGCCGTTGATGATCGAATTGACCATCGGGTAGCGCTCCAAGGCGCGGCACGCCGCCCAGATGAAGAAGCTGGTGTACGTCAGGTTGAAACCGTACTCCTTCTTGAAGCGATTCTTGATGCTCTCGCGGAACTTCACAATTTTGGTGATGTCCACCTCGTGCACCTGGTTCACGTGCGCCGCGGTGTCGAGCGTGTTGCGCATGGCCTTCACGATGGCCTTGCGCACGGTGCTCATCTTCACCACTTCGATGTTCTTGCCGGCCAGGCCCAGCTGCTCCAGGGTCTTCTTCTCCCCCAGCGCGCTCCGTGCAGGCGCGACTGCGGTTGCGGGCGCTTCGGCGCGCGGGGCGCCGGTGCCCACTTCCATGATGCGCGCAGGCGGAGCGCTGGTGCGGTTCTGCAGGTAGGATTCAAAATCCTGTTTGGTCACCCGGCCGTCCTTGCCGCTGCCGGGCAGGTGCTCGATCTCTTCCAGGCTCACGTTGCTGTCTTTGGCCATGGCGCGCACGACGGGGCTGTAGAAGCGCTTGCCGTCATGGCGCGGAACCACCGTGTCCCCTCGAGGTCCGGCGTGCTGCGCGGCCGGCCTTTCGGCTAATGCAGTAGCCGTCGCGGTCACGGGCTGGTGTTTGCCGTTGCCGCCTTCGGCCTTCTGGGCCGTGGCTGCGGCGGGCGCCTTGGCGGCGGCCGGGGCCGCGCCGGAGCTGCTGATGCGCGCGATCACCTTGCCGACCTCGACGGTGTCGTCAGCGTTGAACAGGATTTCCGTCAGGACGCCGCTGGCGGGTGCGGGCACTTCGCTGTCAACCTTGTCGGTCGAGATCTCGAGCACGGTCTCGTCTTTCTTGACCGTGTCGCCAACATTCTTGACCCAGCGCACGATGGTTGCTTCGGCAATGGATTCGCCCATCTTGGGCATCAGCATTTCGATATCCGACATGGTGTGTCCTTTCGTCCCGGGGCCGGAGAATAGCACCGGTGACGGGCTGCGGAAGTCCTGAGAGCCGTGCTTACAGCGTAACGAAAATCTCGCCTCCATCGACCTCGACGGGGTACGTCTTCACGCTGATGTGGTCGCTCATCAGGCTGGCGCCAGTTTTGAGTTCGAACTGCCAGCCGTGCCAGATGCAGGTGACCACGCCGCGCGCGCAGATGGCGTCATGCAGCGGCGCGTGCATGTGGGGGCAGTTGTCGTCAATGGCGTAGAACTTGCCGTCCACGTTGAACAGCGCGATGCCGGGCCCTTCGCCCACGTCGAAGTGCGCGCCCTTGTTGGGCTTGGGCGCTTGGTCCACTGTGCAGAGCCGGATGCGGGCCATGAACTGCCTTACATGAAACCGCGAAGTTGGGTGGCGCCGACATCTTCGGCTTCGCTGCGCTCAGCCGGCCCGACAGGATTGTCGGGCCCACCCGGAATTCCTGCCGCCCTGAGCAGCTAGTAACTCACCAGTTTGCGCAAGGCAGCTTCGATCTTGGCCGCATTGGGCAGCATGGCCTGCTCGAGCTCGGGCGCGTAGGGGATCGGCGTTTCGAGCGCGCCCAGGCGCATCACCGGCGCGTCCAGGTGCTCGAAGCAGTGCTCGCTGATGAAGCTGGCGAACTCGCCCGCCACGCTGCCCATCAGCGTGGCCTCGTTCACCACCAGCACGCGGTTGGTTTTCTCGACCGTGGCCTTGATCGCCGCTTCGTCGTACGGGCGCAGGCTGCGCAGGTCCAGCACCTCGACTTCGATGCCCTCCTGGGCCAGCTTCTCGGCCGCCTGCTCGGCGTAATGAACCATGATGCCGAAGGTGACCACGCTGGCGTCGCGGCCTTCCCGCGCCAGGCGCGCCTTGCCGATCGGTGTGGGCTCGACCTCGCCCAGGTCTTCGCGCAGCTTGGGGTCGCGGTACAGGTGCTTGTGCTCGAAGTAGAGCACGGGGTTGTCGTCGCGAATCGCGGCCTTGAGCAGCCCCTTGGCGTCGCCCGTGGTGCTGGGCACCACCAGCTTCAGGCCCGGCACGTTCAGGAACCAGGCTTCCATGCAACCCGAATGGAACGGCCCGCCGCTGACGCCGCCACCCCAGGGCAGGCGCACCACCATGGGCACGCGCGGTCCCCAGCGATAGTGGATCTTGGCGGCGTTGCTGACCAGCTGGTTGAAGCCGCAGGCCACGAAGTCGGCGAACTGCATTTCGACCACCGGGCGCAGGCCGTAGAGGGCCGCGCCGATGGCGTTTCCGATGATGGCGGATTCGGCCAGGGTGGTGTCCCAGACGCGCTCAGGGCCGAACTCTTCCAGCAGGCCCTTGGTGACGCCGAAGGCGCCGCCGTAGATGCCGATGTCCTCGCCGAGGCAGAACACGTCCTCGTCGCGCTGCATCTCTTCGCGCAGACCCTCGTTGATCGCCTCGACGTATGTGATGCCCTTGGCCATGACTCTGCTTCCTCAAACGGAAACAGGAGTCTGGACTCGGTTTTTCCGGAGTCAACAGGTCAGGCGACGGCAGTCCACAGCTGCTGCGCCCGGGCGCGCTCCCACAGGTCCTGGTAGCGCTCCGCCACGTAGGGGTGCAGCTCAAGGGCGCGGTCCAGCGTGGCGCCGGATGCCACGATGGCGGCCAACACGTTGCTCTCGTGGCAGGGGCCGGCCGGCGAGTTCAATGCCCGCGCGATTTCGCTTTCCAGCCATGCGTTGAGGCGCAGCACGGGTATGCCGCAGTAGAGTTCGGAATCGGTCGCGGGATCGGGCCAGCAGACCGGGCCGCCCAGGATCGGTGTCCCGGCCTGGTGCACGCGGACCGGAACGCCCGTGGCCGCGTGCTTCACCCAGCCCGGCGCGGAGCCAAGCCGGAAACCGGGAATCTCCGCGATCCAGCGCCAGTCGTCGGCCACCAGCTCGAGCTCGCGGCGGCTCTGCGGGCTGCGGGCCAGCGCCAGGCTGCTGGTGAAGGCTACTGGCAGGCCGCGCTCAACGGCCCCCTGGGCCAAAGCGCGGGCGGCAAGCTGCGAGGCGGAGTGCGTGGCGATGTTCTCTGCCACGAAACGGTTGCTGACGGCAAGCGGTTTGAACATGGCGGACCTCCCCACCATGTTTCGACCAACGGCCGCTGAAACTGCGGGAATTCCGGCCTAGTCTTCGTAGGGGTCTTTGACCTGGGCGAGGTCCCAGCACTCGTTGAACTTCGAGCGCACGTATTCGTGCAATCGGTTTCCATACTCACGCGGCAGGTCGTTCAACTTGATCAGCCGGACTACGTCGTCGCCATCGCGCAGGCGGTGCGGGCTGGTCATCCAACTCGCCAGCTTGAGCTCGATCAGGGACTTCAGGTCCAGCAGCCGCATGCCGCCCCAGATACCTCCGACCGGCTCGCCCACGGTTGCCGGGTCCGGGAAGTTGAAGGGGCAGGTCTTGCCGTCTCCCGGCTTTTCGTCGGTTGTGAGTATGTCGACCTTCAGCTTGTACTCCGCGTCCATGAGTCCTTTAGACCCCTTGAATCGTTCCACCCAGCCGGCGCCGACCCAGCGTTCCTTGAACTTCGCAAGCCCCTCCTTGGTGAGGATCAGGTCCACATCTTCCGTGGAGCGCATCAGGCCGTTGGCGGCAACGGCGAGCCCACCCGCTACCACGTAGGGAATGCCCATTTCCTCAAGTCGCTGAGCGATCTTCTTCGCGGCCTTCTGGGGCGGTGCTTCGCCTTCGGCAAATTGGCCCATGAGTTCCAACGCCCTTTCGAAATTGGTCCGCATCTGGTCCGGGCTCAGCATGACTGAAGTATAGCCCGGAATCGACAGGAAGGGGCGTGTTGGCGGCTGAAACAGGACTGCTTAACGGCTGACAGTGACCGTTTCCCAGAACGGGCGCGCTAGCACGGCGCAGGCTGCCGGTGCGGTGAACTCGGCGGGCTGGCTGTTGGCGCGGCGGGCAATGCGCTCGCTGATTTCGCGGTCAAGCTCGACGCCCGACAGCACGCCCTGGGCCAGAGAAGCCCCCAGGGCCGTGAGGGCGCACAGGATGGCGTCCAGGTCGTCCGCGTTCAGCTTGTCCGCGCCGTGGCCGGGGTTGATGCCCAGCTCTTCCAGCAGCTTGACCATCAGCTTGTCGGCGCGCTTGTTGCGATCATCGGCCTTCCAGCCTTGGGCGGTGTGGTGCGCCGCGCCGTCGCGGTACTGGCCCTTGAACTCAAGCAGCTCCACGCTGGCGCGCGGGTAGACCTCAAGCAGCTCGTTGCCAAGCTCAAAGGCGCTGGCCGCCAGCAACGCGCGGAAGCGCACGCCGAACTCGCCCACGCGGTCCGTCAGCGGCGCGTCGCCGAAGAAGGCGAAATCGATCGGCCGGTGGGTCAGTTCCCACAGCATGCGCTGGGCCGGGGCGCGGCGTGTGCCGCCTGCGCCCAGGGCCTCAATGTCGATGGCGACGTCCACACCGATGGGACGCGGCAAGCCCAACAGTCCCTGGCGCCACTCGGCGAACAGCTCTTCCGAAAGGTCAGACAGCTTGTGCTTGCTGCCGAACATGGCGGCCGGTTTCAACTCAACCCGCACTTCGTCGCGTTCGGTCAGCGCCGCCGTGGCCAGCACGGGACGACGCGCTACACCGAAAGCAGAAAGGTTGATGCCGGAAGCGCTGGTCGCCATGGGAATCCTCGTGCGCAAGTTCTAGCAACGCAGCGACTTCCGTAAACCCGCCCGCAGGCCGGAATTCTGCAATACCAGTGTGAGTTTGCGGGTTACATGGGGACCAATCCGAGGAGGTTGCCTATGAAACGAATCACCTGGTTGCTGCTTCCGCTGCTGGTGTTGTGGAGCAGCTTGACCGTACTTGCCCAGGACGCTGAGAAGCCGGCCGACACCGAGAAAACCGAGAAGCCCGAAGAAAAGGGTGAAGAAAAGGCGGAGGAAAAGCCCGCTGAAGCTGAGCCCGAGAAGGCCACGCTGGACAAGCTTGCGCCCGGCTTCACGCTCAAGAACGCCAGCGGCAAGGAAGTGAAGCTGGCTGACTTCAAAGGCAAGGTGGTGGTGCTGGAGTGGATCAACCTGGACTGCCCCTGGTGCAAGGCCCATTACGAGCAGGGTGACGAGCTGGTCAAGCAGCAGAAGAAGCTGCGCGAAGACGGCGGTGTGTGGCTGACCATCTGCAGCAGCGGCGAGGGCCAGCAGGGCAACTTCGACGCCGACACGCTGAAGAAACGCATGGAAAAGGCCGGCCTTTCCGCTGACGATTACCTGATCGACGCCGACGGCGCCGTGGGCAAGAAGTACGAGGCCAAGACCACGCCCCACTGCTACGTGATCGACAAAGAAGGCAAGCTGCGTTACCGCGGCGCGCTGGACAACCTGCGCGAGCGCCGCAAGAACGATAAACTCGAGGCCGTGAACTACGTGCAGCTCGCGCTGGATGCACTGAAGGCCGAGAAGCAGATCGACACCACAGAGACCAAGCCCTACGGCTGAAAGGTCCACTACTCCAAGTAGCGCCGGTCGGCGCGGACTCATCAGGACAGGCACAGTGGTGCCTGTCCTGTTTTTTTCCGCTCAGCTGTCTGTCGCCCTCCAGCAGTACCAAGAACCGACCGTCCTGTAGGGTCGCCAGCGTTCAGCGTGCTCGGTCAGTTCCTCCGGAGTTGGCAGCTCGGGCAGCTTGTGGGCGATGGCGAAGCCCTTGCGCACGCCAAGGTCATGTACAGGCAGCACATCGGGCCGCCCCAGGTCGAAAATCAGCAGCATCTCGACTGTCCAGCGCCCCACGCCGTGCACGGCCGTCAGTTGCTGGATGATCTCGGCGTCGTCCATGCGGCGCAGCCTTGCAAAGCTTGGCACTTCGCCGGCGACGGTACGCTGCGCCAGGTCGCGCAGGGCTTTCATCTTGCCGCCGGAGACGCCGGCGCCGCGAATCTGCGAGTCCTTCAACCGCAGCAGCTTCTCGGCCGTAACAGGGCCGCTGAACAACTCGAGCAGTCGGCCGTGGATGGTGGCGGCGGCCTTGCCGCTGAGCTGCTGGTAAATGATGGCACGCATCAGGGCGTGGAAGGGGCTGCGCTGTCTCCGCGGCTCGAGGCGCAGGTCGGCGTGCGCCCGGATCACCGCGCCGATGCGTTTGTCACGCCGCGAGACGTGCGCGGCGGCCATGTCCCAGTCGAACTCCAGATTTCCCATCGATCACCTTTCCCGGGGTGGGCTTGCGGGCATCCGCAAAGCATACTGCGAAGCGTGGGTTGTTAGAGGAAGCCATGGCTCCTGAACCGGCCGAAGCCCTGCCCGAGACACCGGCGCACACAATGGCGATGCGCGACGCTTCGCGCTGGTTCGCGCTGGCGATCAGCTCGATCGCCGTGGCCGGCACATTGGCGATCGTGCTGGTGATCGGGCGCCTGCCCGGCATCTCCGAAATCGTGATCACCGACATCGAGTTTGCCAAGCGCAGCCTGGTGGTGCACGTGAACCTCGCGCTGGCGGTGTGGTTCTTCTCGTTCTCGGCCGGCCTGTTCTGCATGCTGCCGGGCGTGCAGCCGATGCGCTTCACCCCGGTAGCCTGGGCGCTTGCGACCATCGGTACGCTGCTGTTCTGCTCGACCATCTTCATGCCTTCCGCCACGCCAATCCTGTGCAACTACGTGCCTGCGTTGAACCATTGGGTGTTTCTGCTCGGCATCGGCATGTTCGGTGGCGGCGTGGCGCTGAACTTCCTGGACGCGCGCATGGTGCCCAGCCCCGAGGCCTCGCCGCTGGTCCCTGTGGAGGCGCGCTTCGGCCTGCGCGGCGCGGCACTGGTCTACATGTGCGCGATGATGACCTTCCTGGGCGCATACGCCACCACGCCCGACGCCCTGCTGGTGCGCACCTCCAACATGAGCGATGCCGACTACCTGTCGCGCGTGACGGCCTACTACGAGCAGCTGTTCTGGGGCGGCGGCCACGTGCTGCAGATCGCCAACGAAACCGCCATGGTCGCGGCCTGGCTGATCCTGCTGTCACGCGTGCTGAAGCGCCCGGCCGTGCCGCCCAAGGTTGCGGCGGTGCTGTTCCTGGTGCTGATGATCCCCACCGGCTTCGGGCCGTGGCTGACCTTTGGCGACGTGCCGGATGCATTCACCTGGTTCACGCGCATGATGCAGTGGGGCATCTTCCCGGCCGTCAGCGTGTTCATGCTCTGGAGCTTCGCCAGCGTGTTCAAGGCGCGGCCGGGGCTTGAGCGCGGGGCGCTGAAGTCGCCGGCGTTCACAGGCTTTGTGACCAGTGCGATCATGACCGTGATCGGCTACCTGCTGGGCGCCAGCATCCGCGGCTCGGACACGCTGATCCCTGCCCATTACCACGTGGCGATCGGCGCGGTGTCGGCCGCGTTCATGGCGCTGATGTTGACGCTGCTGCCGGACTTCAAGCGCCCGTTGAGTTCCGCGCGCATGAAGGCGCTGGCGGTGTGGCAGCCGGTGCTGTTCGGCATCGGGCAGACCATCTTCGCGGCGGGGCTGGCGATCGCCGGCGCCCAGCGCAAGGTGTACGGCAAAGAGCAGGTGGTAGACACCACCAAGCGCTATTTCGGGCTCAGCGTGATGGGCGTGGGCGGCGGCATTGCTTTGATCGGCGGCATCCTGTTCATGGTAATCGTGGTGGCGGCGCTGCTTGCGGCGCGCAAACGCCGGCGGGCGGAGGCTTGAACGGCATGACGCGCTTGCTGCTGCTTGGATGCCTGCTGTGCCTTGCCGCCTGTGGCGGAGGCGCGCATGGGAACAACACCGCGCCAGTTTCACCCGCCGCCAACGCCGCGGCGGACGCCGGTCCCATCAACACCGACGGGGTTGAGCGCAAGCCGGTCCCCGCGGAGTTTGCCGCTAAAAGACCGCCCAGGCCGCTGACTGACTCCGCGCTGATCGCAATGGGTGACGAGCTTTACCACGACGCCGCCCGCGCCAACTGCGTGCTGTGCCACGGCACAGGCGGCAAGGGCGACGGCTTCATGGCCAAGAGTTACGAAGACCCGGCCGTGCCCGACCTCACCAGCATTGCGATGCACGATTCCATCAGCGACCAGTACATCTACTGGCGGCTGGCCAAACCCTTCGAGAGCAAGGTGAAGGATTACTCCAGCATGAACGGCTACCCAACCGGTAGTGAAGAAGAGCTGTGGGCGCTGGTGGCCTACGTGCGTTCGCTGAAGGGCAAGTGATGGCGGAGATGTACCCCATCTTCCTCAAGCTGGACGGCCGCCGGGTGCTGGTGGTAGGCGCGGGCAAAGTCGCCCTGCGCAAGGTGGAGTCTCTGCGGCAGGCAGGCGCCACCACGACCGTAGTTGCGCCCGAAGTGTGCGACGAACTGCGCCAACTGGCGGAAGCCGGCCAGCTCACGCTTCATGAGCGCGTCTGGCAGCCGTCGGACTGCGCCGGTGTGTTGCTGGTAGTTGCAGCGACAGGCGATCCCTCGATCAACGCCCAGATCCGTGAATCCGCGCAACTGGCCGGCGCGCTGGTCAACGCCGTGGACGACCCGGACAACTGCGATTTCTATGTGCCGGCCGTGGCGCGCCGCGGCGACCTGCGGATCGCGGTCAGCACGCAGGGGGCCGCGCCGCTGATCGCCAGCCGTATCCGTGAGCACCTCGAGAAGACTCTGCCCGCGGAACTGGCGGACGTGATCGAGGCCGTGAGCATCGAGCGCGAGCGCCTGCTTGCCAGCGGTTTGACTGAGCAGGCCCGCCTGCGGCGGCTGCGGGCATTCCTCGACGCCGAGCTGCAGCGCTGGGGCCTGAAGTTGTAGTGCCTACTCCGCCTTCGCCTGGGCGGTAACCGGCTGTTCTTCGGGTGCCGGCAACTCGGGCGTTTCGGGCGGCGCCGGCAGCTCGGGTTGCACTTCCGCGGGCTGCGTGACGGCGTCGGCAAACTTCTCGGCTTCGCGGCGCCTGGCGTGCTTCTTCTCGGCCATGCGGGCGACCTGCACCATCATCAGGAACAGCAGCCCGATGGGCGCCAGCAGCCATGGCCAGTACAGCGCCAACCCCGCCACCATGCCGAGCCCGCCACCCGCGACCTGGATGAACGTCAGCTCGTTGGCGGCCACACGGTCGATCAGGTTTTCGAGCTCGCCCTCGTCGCGACCCAGCAGTTCCTGTTCGATCAGCCCGGCCACGTCCACGGCGTTCACCAGATCGCCTGCCATGGTCTCGAACAATTCGGTCAGCCTGGCGCGCAGGTGCTTGTCGGTAAGGATCTGCTCGGCGCGAGCCGGAAGAGCATCGACAATACCGCGCGCGGCGCCGTCTACGCCGCCGTCGCGGCGCATTTCGTCGGCCATGTTGTCGACCAGCTTGTCGAGCACGTTGTCGAGAATGCCGCTCTTGATCGCCCCGGCCGCCATCACGCCGGCCAGCGGCCCGAGCGACGCCGCCGCTGTGCCGCCGGCCAGCACGGCGCTGAAGTTGCTGCGGGCCTTGTCTTTCAGCTTTGCCTTGGCGGAGACGATCACGTCGCCCATGGTTTCCTGGATCGTGCCCGTGACCTCGCGCGTGATCATCTCGCGGGCTTCGGGGTCGTCGAGCAGGCGGGGCAGGTGCTTGGCGAGTTTGTCGATCGCCTCATTCACCGCGCCGCTGCCGACCAGCAACCGGTGCATGCGGTCGCCGCTGATCAGATGCTCTTCCAGCGTAATGCCGACGCTGCGCGCGAGCTCAAGCCTGCGGGCGGGCACCACGCCCTGCACGCCGAACACTCGCACGCGCGGATGGAACAACATCTTGATCGCCACCCAGTTGGTGCCGAAGCCCACCAGGCCGCCGATCGAAACCGCAAACCAGATCTGCGTCCAGGCCGCGTCGTCAAGCACGTAGCGCAGCACCGCGCCGGCGACGGTCAGCGCCGTCAGCGACAGGCCGGTGACGGCAAGGACGAGGGAGCCGCCCGGGGATTTGGTCTGGTTGCGCATGGGGCTTAACTGCAATGACCAATTACCAATGTCCAATTACCAATGTTACCGCCCGCCCTACATTGGTCATTGGTTATTGGTAATTGGTCTTTGCCTTTCTATTCGAGCACCATGGTCTCGCGCATCACCTCGTCGATGGTGGTGCCGCAGTCGTAGATGGCGAGCAGCCCCGACTCGCGCAGCGTGCGCATGCCGTGGCGGCGGCCCGCTTCGCGCAAGGTGGCAACGTTGGCGCCGTCCATGATCATCTGCTTGATCTCGTCGTTGACGCGGAACATCTCGTACAGCGCCATGCGGCCCTTGTAACCGGTGCTGTTGCAGCGCGAGCAGCCCTTGCCGAAGGCGAACTTCTTGCCGGCGATCGCCTCCGGGCGCAGGCCCAGTTCCATGGCCTGCTCGGCCTCGGGCTCGTAGTACTCTTTGCAGTTGTTGCAGATCTTGCGCACCAGGCGCTGGGCAATGATGGCCTCCAGCGTCGCCGCGATCAGGAAGCTTTCCAGGCCGAGGTCCAGCATTCGGGTGGTGGCGCTGGGCGCGTCGTTGGTGTGCAGGGTGGAGAGCACCAGGTGGCCGGTAAGCGCGGCCTCGACGGCGATGCCGCCGGTTTCGCGGTCGCGGATTTCGCCCACCAGGATCATGTCCGGGTCCTGGCGCAGGATGCTGCGCAGCGCGGCCCCGTAGGTCAGGCCCACTTCCTCGTTCACCTGGCACTGCATGACGCCCGGCAGGTCGTATTCCACGGGGTCTTCCGTGGTGATGATCTTGATGCTCGGGTTGTTCATGTAGTTGAGGCAGCTGTACAGCGTGGTGGTCTTGCCCGAGCCGGTGGGCCCGGTCACCAGCACGATGCCGTTCGGCTTGGCGATCAGGGCCTTGATCATCTCGTTCTCCTCGGGGCGCATGCCGAGGTTGTCGAGGTCAAGGCTCACGTTGCTGCGGTCCAGAATACGCATCACGCAGCTTTCCCCGAACATGGTGGGCAGCGTGCTGACGCGCAGGTCCACGCTGCGGTTCTCGATCACCAGCTCGATACGGCCGTCCTGGGGCAGGCGCGTCTCGGAGATGTCGAGCTTGCTGAGCACCTTGATGCGGCTGATCAGCGAGTTGGCCAGCTCCTTGGGCGGGTTTTCCATGGCCAGCAGGGCGCCGTCCACGCGGTAGCGAACCTGGAAGCGGTCTTCGAAGGGCTCAAGGTGAATGTCGCTGCTGCGGTCGCGGATCGCCGTGGCCAGCAGGAAGTTGAGCAGCTTCACGACAGCGGGCGCGTCCACGTCGTCGCCGTCGAGAGTGACGGCGTCCTTCTTGTGGACGCCTTCCTCCACGAACTCGGCCAGTTCCTCGCCGACGCTGCCGCGCTGTCCGTCTTCGCTGTAGAACTTTTCCAGCGCCGCATCGATGTCCTCGGCGGGCGCCAGGGCGCCCTGGATGCGGATGCCGGGGATGCGGCTCTGCAGCGCAAACCGCAGTTCATCGAACACCACGATCTTGGTGGGATCGTCCATGGCCACGATCAGCGTCTTGGTATCGGAGTCGAACTCCAGCGGTACCACGCGATAGGTGTGGGCCTGGGCGTCGGTCACGAAGTCCAGCAGCTCGATGGGAATGTCGAGGCCCGAAAGGTCCACGAAATTCATGTCGTTCTGGACCGCGAGCGCCATGGTGACGTCGCCCTCGGAGCAGCAGCCCATGCCGACCATGATCTTGCCGATCAGCCCGCCCTCTTTCTTCTGGCGCGCCAGGGACTCCTGGATGTCACCCTCGGTGACAAGCTCCATTTCCTTGAGGATCTGCCCCAACAGCTTGCGGCGCTTGCCCATACCACACTCCCACGAAGTGGACGTCTCATTCTAGTCCGGATCCGGCGGTCCGGACATCACCGGCACACCACGCATCCGCCTTAAGATTGCGGCCGGCGCTGCGACACCGCGGCAGCAGCCGCGGCGGCCGGCGGGGCGCCGCCGATGCGGCCTTCTTCCTCCGCAACCAGCGCGTCGTCCCACAGCTTGCCCTTGCCTTTGCGGAAGGCGTCGAACTTCTCGCGCACTTCCTTGACGTTGCTGGCCTTGCGGAACATGTCGAGGCGCGTGATCTTCTGCGCCTGCCACAGGTCCCACAGGTAGTCGTCCAGCAGCACCATGCCTTCTTTCTTGCCGGTCTGGATCACCGAATTCAGCTGGTAGGTCTTGGCTTCGCGGATCAGGTTCTCGACGGCGCTGGTGCTGACCATGATCTCGAAGGCCGCGATCAGCCCGCCGCCCACCTTGGGCATGATGGCCTGGCTGATGCACGCGATCATCGACACCGCCAGCTGGGCGCGGACCTGCTCCTGCTGGTTGGTCGGGAAGGCGTCGATGATACGGTCCACGGTGCGGGTGGCGCCCGTGGTGTGCAGGGTGCCGAACACCAGGTGGCCCGTTTCGGCGGCGGTGATGGCCGCGCCGATGGTTTCCAGGTCGCGCATTTCGCCCACCAGGATCACGTCCGGGTCCTGGCGCAGCGCGCGGCGCAGGCCTTCGGCGAAGCTCGGCACGTCGTTGCCAAGCTCGCGCTGGGTGATGATCGACTTCTTGTGCTGGTGGTAATACTCGATCGGGTCCTCAACCGTGATGATGTGGTGGTCGAGGTTGGTGTTGATCCAGTCGATCATCGTGGCAAGCGTGGTGGTTTTGCCCGAGCCGGTGGGCCCGGTCACCAGGATCAAGCCGCGCGGACGGTCAAGCACGCGTTTCACGTTTTCGGGCAGGCCGATCTGTTCGAAGGTCAGCAGCCGGTTCGGGATCTGGCGCATCACCAGGCCGACCATGTTTTTCTGCTTGAAGGCGGCGCAGCGGAAGCGGGCCTTGTCGCCGAAGGCGTGGCCCCAGTCGGTGCTGCCATTCTCCTGCAGCTCCCGCATGTTCTTTTCCGGTGCGATCTCCTTCACCAGGCGGATGGTGTCGGCTGCCGTCAGTTCCGGGGCATTCACGTCCTTGAGGTGGCCGGACTTGCGAATCACAGGCTTGCGCCCGACCGAGATGTGAAGGTCGCTGGCCCCTTGCGCGACCATGAATTCCATCAGCTGGTGCAGCGTCACAGACATCCGGGCTTCTCCGGTAACGGCCGTTGGCAGAACCACGGCATAAACGTCGGCCCCGCTCTATGGGCCGATTGCGTAAGGCATCCGCGGGGGAATGCACAAGATACGAACCGAAATTGTTCACACAAGGCGCAACCGCAAGCCAAACGCAAGCCTGCACGTTGGTTACGTCACGATTTCCAGAACCGCTAAGCCAGCGAAAGCTTGAGCAGGCGGCCCAGGGTGCGGGTCAAGTCGTCGAAGTGAAGCGGGCGCTGCAAGGCTGCGTCAACGCCGATCCGGCGTACCCGGCGCACCAGCTCGGGGTCTGCCACGTTTTCGCCCACCACCACGAGGAACATATTGCGCGTGTCGGCGTTTGAGCGCAGACGGCGGCATAACTCGGCAACGTCCACATGCGGCAGGCCAAGGTCCAGCACGATGGCGTGGGGCTTGAAGGCCCCCAGCTTCACCAGGCCCTCAATGGCGTTGTCACTCTCTTCCAGGATCACCGTGGGCAGCTGGCGGGCGATTGCCTGCGTTCCGCGTTCCAGCACCTCCGGGTCGTTGTCCACCAGCAGCACCCGGCGTTCGCTGCTGGGCTGCAACTCCTCGGGTATGGGAAGGCGGTTCTCTTCAAGGAAGCGCACAAAATCAGGTACGTCCATGCGGTACTGCCCGCCCGGCGTGGTGTAGACCTGCAGCTTCCCGGCCTTGATCCAATTCACCACCGTGGCCGGTGTGACCTGGCAGTGACGGGCGATATCTCCTGTCGACAGGGATTTTCGGCGCGCGCCCATGGGCAGCGTCCTCGGGGTGGCTTGGGATACAGGTTTAAACGTATAATGCATAAAAATGACATGCCACCCAAAAACGTAAAAATTGCCCAAGCCAATTGGCAACTTGCTTATCCACAAACTCCGAAATATGAATCACCCGCCCCGCGTTCTGCGCTCTGCGGGTCAAAATCCGGCATCCCGACAACCGGCTTCGCCTTCCAAACCCGTGGTTTGGCGGTACTTTGAAGTCGATGCGAAAAGCCAGCGGTGGACATGGATGACAACCTGATCACGCCCTCGGACTTCTTCCATCGCGGACTGGAGTCCCTGGAAAGCGGAAAGTACTCCGACGCAGTCCGCTATTTCGAGGCGGCCGTCAAGCGCGAGTACTACGACAACGACATTCACCTGCCCATGGCAGAAGCGCTGTTCGAGATCGGGCGCTACCAGGATGCGCTCGATCACTTCAGCAAGGTCCAGTCCGGCGAGGTGAACCCGGCCGAGGTGTTGCTCTGGAAGGGCTCCTGCTACCTCGAGTTGCGCAAAACACGGCGGGCGATCAGTGCATTTAACCGAGTCCTGGAAATGGACCCGGACCACGCCGAGGCCCACTTCAAGCGCGGCTTGGCCCTCTCCGAAATCGGCAGCCCGGACCGCGCGCTGGAAGCCTTCGAAGCCGCCGAGCGCCTGCTGCGCGCATTGCCCGAGCCGGAACCGGAGCCCCTGGCGGAAGTGCTGATGTGGAAGGGGCGCACGCTCACCCGCCTGGGCCGCCGCCCCGAAGGCATGCAGCTGATGTTCGAGGCCTGGGAGCTCGCGCCGGAACACCCAGGGCCTTACAACGAAATCGCCGACTCGTACCGATTCAGCGGCGACCTGGGCGGCGCCGAAGAGTGGTACAAGAAAGGCCTCGAGCGCCTGCCCGAGGACCCCAGCCTGCACAACGACTACGGCAACCTGCTGCGCGAGCTGGGTCGTTACCGCGAGAGCCTGGACCACCTGACCTGCGCCATCGAGCGTGACGCCAACCGCAGCGTCGCGTACTACAACCGCGCGTTGACCCTTGAACGCCTGGAGCTTTACGACGAAGCGCTCAAGGACTACGACACCGTCATCGACTCCAACCCCGTCGACCTGGACGCCAAGCTACGCAAGCTGGACCTGCTGACCCAGATGGGCCTGTTCCAGGACGCCACCGAACTGCTCAACGAGCTGACCGACGCCGAGCGCGCCACGCCCGAGGCGCGCGATGCCACCGCCCGCATGCGTAACCGCCAGGCCCTGCGCGCCGAGGCCGGCGGCGATTGGCAGGGCGCGCTGCGAGCACACCGCGACGCGCTGGCCCTGCACCCCGATTACCTCGACGTCGAGTCGCCGGCGCCCGACGACGACAGCGCCGAGCAGCGCCTGCAGCGGCTGATCGAGCTGGCGCACGAAGTCCCGGCCGATCACCCGGATGCCGGGCTGGCCGCGCTGCTGACGGCCTCGGCCCGCTTCACGCTGCTGCGACTGTTCCGCGCCCGCCGCGGCGACGGCGACGCGGGGCGCGAGATCATCCACGAGGCGATCCAGCGCGCCATCGCGCTCGCGCCCAGCAAGGCGCCGGCCCACAAGCTGCTGGCCGAGTTCGCGTTCTACGAGCTGAAGGACGACGACCTCGCGATCGCCCAGGCCGACGAAGCTCTGCGCCTCACCCCCGACTACGTGGGCGCGCTGTGGGTCAAGGCCGTGGCGCTGTCGGAGGGCAAGCTGCGCCCGGACCTCGCGGTCGAGTGCTACCGCCGCATGCTGGAGATCACGCCCAACAACTCCAGCGTGCTGCTGAACCTGGGCGACCTGTACTTCGACCACGGCCAGCCGCACCGCGCCCTCAGCTACTACCGGCGCGTGCTCGAGGATCGGCCGGGCGACGTGAGCATCAACCGCGACATCGGCCACTGCTACCTCGCGCTGCGCCGCTACGGCGAAGCGATCGCCTGCTTCAGCCGGCTCGAGACCCAGGGCGCCATGCAGCTCGACGTGCGGCTTGACCTGGCCGAGGCACACCTTGCCGTGGGAGAGCGCACGGAGGCAGGCAAGCTGATTGAAGAAGTGCAGTCCGAAAATGCCGGGCTGGATCCGGCCATCGACGCCCGCGCCACTGAGCTCAATGCGGCGCTGCTGCTCGCGCGCCGCAACCCCAAGGCCGCGAGGCGCGCCATCAAGGGGCTGGACGACAAGCTGATCACGACGTTCGGCATGCTTCAGCTTGCCCGCGCCGAGATCCAGCTCGAGAAGCTGGATAAGGCGTGGGAGTGCCTGGAAGAGATCACCGAGACGCTGGATCCCCACGCCGCCGACGCCGTGGAGGCCCGCTACCACATGGCCCGCATCGAGTTCGCGCGCGGCAACCACGAAGGCGCGCACGCGAAACTGGATGAGTTGCTGCTGGCGGCGCCGCTGGACGACCGCATCTACCGGCTCAAGGGCTGGATCTACATGCTGCAGGGCCAGCTCGATCACAGTGACGAAGCGGAAGAGGCCCGCAAGTTCGCCGCCCAGATCGCCAAGGTGCTGCGCCTGCTGCAGTATGAAGACTTCGCCGAGGCCCTGGCCAACGCGGAGGCCCTGCGCGAGGACTACCCAACTCGCATCG
Organism: Planctomycetota bacterium; assembly: GCA_022071975.1. Lineage (GTDB taxonomy): Bacteria > Planctomycetota > UBA8742 > UBA2392 > UBA2392 > JACKID01. The sequence goes on along the minus strand of JAJVIO010000046.1, from coordinate 30,436 downwards.
AGCCGCGCTACTACAAGGCCTGCGCCCTGGCGCAGCTCGGCGAAGACGAGGCCGCTTTGGAAGAAATCCGCGCCATGCTGAAGCAGGCCCCGGACCTGAAGGGCCGCGTGGTCGAGGAGTTCTATCTCGAGCCGCTGCGCCTGGGCGACCGGCTCGAGTTCCGCGAAAACCACGGCGACGAGTAACCTGTCTCGGGCGCCCCGTTCGCGGCGCAGCTCGATTCCTGCGATGTTCCTCCAGCCCCGAGGTTGCGACACGACGCCGCACGAAGTTCGCGAAGAACTGCAACTGCAGCAGCCACGCGGGGGCGCAAAGTCGCCAAGCGTCCTGTGTGACTTGAGCGCTGCTTCTGTTCAGGGACGGTAATCAGACGCCAGGGTGCAAAGAACGCCACGGCTCTTTCGTGGTTTGACCGTCCCACTGTGTGGGTGATGGTCGAACAACTAGCAGTTCTTCGCGCCTCCGCGTGGCCTATGCTTCCCTTCGTGGCCAGCTGCTGCCAACCTTCGTTCCTTCGCGTGAATTCCCATCCGCGCCGCGAGAATGTGCAGACGCCAAGATATGATGGCCGGCTCGAAATCGTGAATCGGTTGAGCGCCATGGCTGACACCCCGGATCCGCGCGACATCCCGCGCGATGCATTTGACCCGCTGATCTGCGCCGTGCACTGCCGGCGCGGCAAGGACATCCCCTACGAGCAGATCGAGCAGCAGGTCGCGTTGGCGCTTGAACGCTCGGGCGGCCGCATCACCGCGCCGGTGCTGAAGCCGATCAAGAAGCACTTCGAGCAATACATGCCCCTGCCGGCCAAGTCCAACGACCCGGTGTACCTGAAGCTGGAAAAGGCCCCCGGCGACCCCCGCGGCGTCACACCCGACACAGAGCTGGAACTGGTGACTCACCTGTACCGCACACTCAAGCAGGACTTCACGGTTTCGTTGCTGATGCGCTTTGCCAACCCGGCCAACTTCTGCGTCATCAGCCAGCCGATCCGCAAGGCCGCCCGCTGGATGGGCGCCCGCACCGAGCAGAAGCGCGCCGACCTGGAGTACGTCGAGCTGATGCGAGCCCTGCGCGGCCTGCGTGACCAGCTCGGCATCCAGCGCGTGGCCGACCTCGACCGCGGCTTGTACTCGTTCTACTACCGCTGCCTGGTGGGCGACGGGCGGCGCTGCACCAACTTCGAGGCCCTGGCCCGCAGCCGCCAGCAGCAGGCGCTGGACAAGCTTGGTGAGGCAGCCCGCAGCGCCGCCGGCCTGCGCAGGCTGTTCCAGGGCGCCCAGGAGCAGCTGGAAGAGCTGGACGGCGCCGACCAGGCCGCTTTCCTGGCGCGGCTGACCCAGGCCATCACGGAGTTCACCACCAACGTGGCCGAAGAACTGGAGACCCGGCGGCGCCAGTTTTTCCAGTCACGCTCGCGCGAGATCGGCCGACGGGTGACCGAACTGGCGGCCCGCTACCCCGCACTGACGCACCTGAGCAAAGACGCCGCCCGGCTGCTGGCCGGTGCTCACCTGATGTGGGAAGAGCACACGGAGGGCAGCACCGCCAGCCCCGGCCTGATCGCGGTGTCTCTGGGCCAGGCCTTCGAGCACGAGCTGCGCGATGTGGTGTTCAGTCGCCTTCAGCTGCAGCGAACCAACGGCCTGGCCTATTCATGGCTGGCGCAGAATGACCCGGTGGTGGCACGCCACGGCGAGGCGGAGCAAAGCTGGCGCGCCGCGCTGGACAGCGGTGCTAAAGGCCCGAAGTTCGAGACGCTGGTACGGCTGGCTTCGTTCTGCGCCGACCCGGCACTGGCAGGCAGCCCGCTGGTGACAAAGTTGTACCAGTCGCTGCTGCGGACCTTTCCCGGCCTGGCGGACGCATCCACTCCCGAAGCCTACGGTCCCGCCAGCTTCGCCGCTGACCTCGACAAGCTGCGCGAGTTGCGCAACCGCTGCGCCCACCAGGCCGCGGTCGGCAACAGGCTGGGCCCCCAGGCCGCCGAACTGGTGTTCGCCCCAGCCGGCATGCTGGCCGGCCTGAGTCGCTGAATCCGCCGCCGCTGTGTCGGGAGCAGCGCTCCGGCTTGATTGTGATGCCCGTGTGCACGTGGTTCGCCCCGAAAGAGATCTGCTGCCTTACCCCATTCCATCGACGACCGGCATTTCGGGGCCCGCATCCGTAGGCTGGTGAGTGCGGTTAAGCAACGCGATGGAGAGGGTTACCAGCCAGGCCAGGTTGGCGGCGAGAATGGCGCGCTCCCACAGGCCGATGGTCGGTGTGGGCAGGTCCAGCGGCACGTCGGGGGCCTGCAGGCTGGTCAATGCTCCGCACAACAGCATCACAGAGATCGTCACCAGCGTGAACCAGCGGAAACGTTTACCCAACGCGAAGGCCGCCAACGCCATGGCGGCCAGCGATAAAAGGTTGTGCACCGCGGTCCAAACGATGTGCAGCGTGTCTGTCAGTGAGATCTCATCCCCTCGCTGGTGCATGGGCGGCCAGAAGAAGCCGAATATGGCGGCGACGACGATCAGCGCGCCGGACGCGCGCAGGGTGCGCTTCCGGCCCGCCGCCCAGACGCCAACGCCGAAGGCGATCATCAGCAGGTTGTAGAAGACGCCCAGCACCACCCAGGTCGGTCGCGACGGCGCGCCAATGGCCGATAGTTCGCTGATGGTGTGGGTCATCACGCCCTGGCTCGGATCCTGCAGCAGCCCGATCACGTTCATCGCCACATACAGCAGCGCCGCCACAATCCCGCAGCTCAGCAGCAGTTTGCGCGGCATGGTTCACCCCAGCTTCGCGATGGCCCGATACACCGCGTCGCGCAGCGCCTTCTCGCGCGGGTCGTCGAACATGTAGAAATCCTGCTTGTTCATCACGTAGGCGAAACCCAGGCGCGCGTCCGGGTCCGCGAACGCGAACGAGCCGCCGGCCCCCGGCGTTCCAAACGCGCGGCCGCTTGAGCCGAATTCGACATCCGGGCCCGGGCGGATGAACCCGAGCGAGTACCAGGTCGGCACGCCCAACACCACGTCGCGCGGTTTGATTTGCGTTGGCGGCGCCGTGAGCAGCGCCATGGTATCAGGCGCGACGCCGAGCTCGCCGCCGCCTTCCGCGAACACGGAGTACAGGCGCGCCAGGGACCTGGCCGTGCCGACGCCATTGCCCGCGGGTACTTCGATGTCAAAGCTGCGCCGATCCTTGAAGTCGAGATCCCGCAGGCACCGGAACGACATGCGCAGCAGCGACCACGGCCACAGCACCCGCAGCAGCATCGGCCAGGGCGTGTAGAACAGCGCCCGCAACGCACGCCCCGTGGTGTACTGGAGCATGGTCGCCAGGCGGTCATAGGGAATCTCAGGCGGCAGGCCGATGTAGAACTCCAGGCCCAGCGGCACGGCGATCTCTTCATGAAAGAAGCGCCCCAGTGTGCGATGCGCGGGGTCAACCCGCCGGATCAGCTCCTGCATGTAGAGCCCGATCGTCATCGAATGATAGCCGTGGCGTGTGCCCGGCGGCCAGGCCGGCTTCTGGCGCGCCAGCACGCGCGCGACGTCGTCCAGGTCGTGCAGGCGGTCGATGGTCAGGTCTTCGTCCGTCCACACCAGGCCGGCCTCATGGCCTAGCAATTGCCGCACCGTGACGTCCGCCTTGCCATTCTGGGCGAACTCCGGCCAGTAGCGGGCGATCGGCTGGTCGTAATCCAGCAGCCCGCGCGCGTTTGCCAGCGCCAGGGTCAGCGCGGAAACACCCTTGGTGGTTGAGTAGACGACCACCAATGTGTCCTCAAGCCACGGCTCGTCCGCGTAGGGAGACCGACGGCCGCCCCACAGATCCACCACTTTCTCGCCGCGCCAGTACACAGCCACGGCCGCGCCGATTTCGCCGCGCTGGCTGAAGTTGCGTTCGAATTCTTCGCGAACCTGCTCAAAGCCGGGCGCGACCCGCCCCTGCACCTGCCCGTTCGCCGCCGCTGGATTCATCGGCCACCCCCGGTAGTAACGGGAAGCCGGCGTGGAATGATCCAACTTTGAGTCGGCAATGGATTCACTGCGAAAAAACCGGTCAGGGCCGGAAGATCGGCCCTGTTGGTGGTTGCCGTTCAATTCGCGCCGGCGCCGACTTGCTGTCGTAAAGAGCGCAATGGTGCCGACTTGTTGGGTCGCACGAATCTCCTGCGTCAACCCATCAGGGCGCGCAGCATCCAGGCGGTCTTTTCGTGCACGCGCATGCGGTCGCTGATCAGGGCCGTGGAGCTTTCGTCGTCGGCGCCCTGCGTCAGCGGCAGCAGCTCGCGGCAGGTGCGGATCACCGTCTCGTGTCCGTCCACCAGCTGCCTGATCATCTCTTTCCAGTCCGGGTTGCCTTCCGCCTCCTTGATGCTGCTCAGGCTCGCGAACGCTTTGTAACCGCCCGGCGCGAACTCGCCCAACGCGCGAATGCGCTCGGCCACCTCGTCCACGGCCGTCCACATCTCGGTGTACTGGGTCATGAACATGGCGTGCAGGTCGTTGAAGTGGGGGCCGGTCACGTTCCAGTGGAAATTGTGAGTCTTCAGGTAAAGGGTGTAGGTGTCCGCCAGCAGCCTGCTGAGGCCCTTGGCCAGTTCCTTGCGCTTGCCTTCGTCAATGCCGATGTTCGGTTGCATGGGGTCTCCTGTTGGCGTTCGTCGTTCTAACGCGGGCTGCGGAAAGTTCCATTCCGACTAATCCCGCTCCGTGCCCCAGGCCTCAATCTGCCAGCGCACCGGCGTCTCGGTCTGCCACGTGCCCGTGCCCAGCTTGAAGTCGCTCTCCTGGCCGGGTTGCAGGTTGGTGACGCGCGCGTAGCCTTGCGCGAAGGCACACGGCTTGTCGCCTGCGTTGTACCCCACGGCGTGCACGCGCACAGAGCTGAGGCGCACCTCGCCATCATTGCGCACCTTACCTGCCAGGAACGGGAACTTCTTCAATGATGGCGACGGATTGGGCTGCAGTTCGTGGCCGACCACTTCAAGACGCCTCTGCTTCGGGGTATAGCGGTCGGCGCGCTTGGGCGCGACAATCTCGAACTCGGCCTGGTAGCTGCCCTTGTAGCTGCCGGGAATGCTAACCAGCATCCAGACAGATTGCCCGGGCGGCAGTCGGTACACCGACGCAACCGTCTCGTGATCAAGCACCGGGCGGCCCTGGTCATCCAGCACGCGCGCTTTCACCGTGGGGAACGCAATCGCCGCTTCGCCGCTGTTCCGATACTCCACCAACCACCAGGGGCTGATGCCGCTGTGCCCGGCTACGCGCTCGGGGCCCAGCTCGGCGGCCAGGCTCCCGCTCTCGTCAGGCTGCGGCTGCGGCACTGCCAGCCCGACTTTCGGCCCGGGAGTCTCCGGCGGCGGCTGGTACGAACCACCAGAGCCCCCCGCGAACAGGAACACGGCAAGACCCGCAAGCATAACGATCGCGGCCGCCACGACGCCGACCACGACGCGAGCGTTACTACCGGTCGCGGCCACGGCGACCTGTGCGGCGGGCGGGCGCGGGTACTCCATGCGGAAGTACCAGGTGTGGCCGCAGCTTGCGCAGCGGCGCGAGCCATCCGCCAGGATAGCCGCGCCGGGGAAGCCGCAGTTCGGGCAGGGGTACTCCATGGCCGGATGATAGCAGCCCAGGCGTGCTCGTCAGGCTGCTTACTTGCCGGTCACCGGGCCTGCACGCTTGGGCGGGCGCTGCGTTGCCAGATATGGCGCGCTGCGTTTCAGGAACAGCAGGGCGAAGCTGAAGTTGCACACCTGCTCGTTCAGGCTTTCCCAGCCGCCGTCCTGCAGCTGCAGCTTGATCATCAAGTCGGCGCCGTCGCGGTACCAGTCGATGTCGCCGAAGTACACGCTGCGGGTCAGCACGCCGGCGCGTACGCAGCCGTACATGTCGTACAGCATGCCGCGCCCTTCGCCCCCGCCGATCCAGCATTCGCTCTGTTTGCCGTCCAGCTTCAGGTACTCGCGCGAGTACGGATACTTCTGCCCCAGGCCGATCAGCCCGCCCGCCAGCCGGTCGTCGATCTTCGCGATCAGCTGCGGGTCATAGGTCGGCGCGATCATCAGCGCGTCTCGCAGGATTGCCAGGCTCGAAATGCCGGCCGCGGTCATGCCCACAGAGTACGGCCAGGTGTAGCCTCCGGCCTTGTTGGTCGGGTTTTCCGCGGCGCCCCAGGTGTTGCCTGAGCCGGCGAAGTAGGACCAGCCGCCGATCTCGAACAACTGCAGCGTGGGGCGCGGGCGGCGCTGGTTGGGGTCGCTGTCGTCGGCATAGCGCGCGTCGCGCGAGCGGCGCTCCAGCTGCTCCAGGGTCATCAGGCGGGTCGGGTCGATCAGCCGCTCCGCCCAGCCGCCCGGGTGGAAACACTCGATCAGCCGCATGGCGTCCCATGCCAGGGTGTTGTAGTCGATCGGCGCGCCCAGCAGCATGCCGGCCTTGATGCCCAGCACGGCATACTGCGAGTTGCTGCCGTCGGCGTGGCGCCAGCCTTGCGGCGGCGTCTTGGGCCGGTCCGGGAATTTTCCTTCGCGGCTGCGGCGACGGCGCTCGTCCTGCAGCTCCTGCGGAGGCTCGTTCTTCTTCTCTGATTTCTCGCCGGTGGTGGGCGCTTCGCCTTCTCCGCCGCCGCGCTTGTCCAGCGGCGTAGTGGTGATCGGCGTCGGGCGCGGGCGGTGCTCCTCGGGCAGGCTGTAGCCCCAGCCGAAACCGTCGGCGTTGGACAGGCGCCATGAGATTTCCGCGATCAGCGCCCTGTGGCGCGGGTCGATCTTCGCCCACACCTTGGCCTGCGCGGCCGCGTATTCCTCGGGGTGGCAGGCCTCGTACATGCCGCTGGCGCGGATTTCGGGCTCGTAGTAGCTCTGGAAGGCCATCATCGCGATGGTGGTGCAGTAATTCTGCTGGCCGAAGCTGCCGAAGGTGTGGGGCTTCACCATTTCCTCGACCTGCTCGACCATGATCTCGAAGGCCTTCTTCAGTTGCGGGTGGTCGCGGTTCACCCCGGCATCCAGCAGCGCGTGCACGGCCAGCCCGTGACCGCCCAGCATCTCGCTGTAGGTGCTCTTCATGAAGAAGCCCTTGCTGGTCTGGCGGCCCAGCAGGTAGCCGGCGGCGGCGTCGATCGCCAGGTCGGTGGTCAGCATGTAGCCGTAGTAGTCATCGAGGTCGAGCGTCTCCAGCGCCGTGAACACCTTGACGCCCTCGCCCCAGCCCAGGGGCGCGCGCGGCTCGGCCCCGAGTTCCAGGCCGCCCGCGGTGGCCAGCAACGAAAGGCAGATGGCGGCGACCTGGTCGCGCTCGTCCAGCGACAGCTCGGCGCGGCCCATGCCCGGGTCGCCGTAGCTCTGGCTCAGCACCCAGCCCAGCGCCGGCGCGATGTGCGAATTCTTCGGCCGCGGCAGCGCCCAGCACAGCCGGTAATCTTTCAGCGCCAGGCGCTCAAGGTCTTTGCGCACGGCCTTGGGATTGGCGCCGAACTTTTCGCCGCCCGCGAGGTACAGCGCCAGCGCGTCGCCCTCGGTGATGCGCCAGGCGTCTTCGGCGGTCAGCTCGGCGGGCAGGTGCGGCTTGAGCCAGCCTATGGCTTTCTCGGCGTCGGAGCGCGCGCGCTTGTCGAGGCTCTTGTCGTCGGCCAGGTTCAGGATCGCGCCTGCCAGCAGCAGCGCGCGGTAATGCACGGCGTCGATTTCCTGCGGCACTTCAAACCACACACCCTTGGCCGGGTCGCGATGTTTGCGCACGGCTTCGGTCAGTTGCGCCACAGCCGCGGAGGCCAGCTCGGGCACCGGGTTCTCGGCCCAGCCGTGCTTCATGGCGATGCGCCGCGCCAGCAGCACGTGGTAGAGCTTCACCATCTGCTCGACACTCGGCTCTTCGTGGGCGACCAGGTCCCAGTCTCGACTGCTGACGATCTGTTGGCCGCGGGCGCGGGCCTTTTCCTTGCTTGCTTCAAGCAGCTTGTCTTCCCGCCCCAGCAGGGCGTCCAGCGTCAGCAGCTCAAGCGACACGTCGGCCCAGAGGTGCTTGCGGCCGGGCGCGCCGGAGTTCAGCCACTCGGTGACCTCGGTGCACAGGTCGGTGCCGGCCGGGTAGCCCGCGCGCAGCAGCGCCAGCAGGCGCAGCAGCACCCAGGTGTCGGGCTGGTGTTCGGCGTGGCCGGTCAGGGTGCCGACGGGCGGGATGGGCAGGCGGCCGTGGATGTAGGGGTCTTCGGAGAGGCGGATGTCGCCGCGGCCCAGGATGCGCATGGCGTTGAAGACGGCGACCTGCCGGCCTTCGTAGTCGCGCAGCACCTCGCGGGCGCCGCGGACGTTTTTCTCGTCGGGGCGGCGCTGCTTGAGCAGCTTGTGCTTCTCCTCGATGTCGGTGATGTGCTTGCCCTTGGCCTCGGCCTGGCGCAGGGCCAGGGGTGACAGCAGAGCCAGCAGGGCGAACAGGATGGTGAATTGGCGTAACGGCATGGCGTATCCCTCCGCGAGCAGCTTAGCGGATACGCATAAATTCGCCGACTAGACTTTAAGGCTTCCTATGCGGAAACGGGAAGGCGTTTCGGCCGCACCGGATGTGCAAACTACGCCTTGGGCGCAAGCACGTACATCAGGCCCAGCAGGCCGCTGGTGAGCAGCGCCAGCACAAAGGCCAGCACCAGCATTTCGCCGCCTTCCGGCAGCATTCCTTTTTTGGCTTCTGCGGACATCGTTGCATCCTCAACGGTTCAAACTACGCGGCGCATTGTATGGAACAACGCCCGGCATGGAAGACTACACGGCCGGCTAACCGTGCGGGGTGGCGTTCTTCTTGTCGCGGGAGTCCTCCACCTTGCCCTGGGTCAGCTCGATGCGGCTCAGGAACTTTACGTTGGCGCAGCTGTCCGCGCCGCCGCTGTGGCAGGCTGCGGCGTCGGGAATCAGGAAGCGGATCGGCCCGCCCAGGTGTGCGGGCAGGGGCTCGCCCTTCAGCTCATAGACCAGCACGGCGTCCAGGATGTCATCCAGCGGCACGCTGGCGGTGAACTTGTCGTCACCGCTGGCCAGCGTTGCGTGGGTGGCGCCGGCCTTGCGACCCGCAGCCTCGATCAGGCTGCGCAGGCGCACGCCACGGCCCTGGCGGCCTTCGACTTCACGGCTCACGTCCTCCACCTGGTTCGGCAGGGTTTTCAGCTCGGCGTAGCCGAAGGACTTTTCGCGTTCCACTTGGCCGTAGACAGTCAGGCTCATGCGGCACCTCCATAGCCCATCGTGTAAACGATGGGCTGCCGCGTCCATGGGCGGTTTCCCGCGCGCTGGCGCTTGCGGCTCCTGTTCCTATAAATCGGGACATGCAAGGCACGCTGCCATCACAGGATATCGAAAAGCTGATCGCCGACGGCTGCGTCACCAGCAGCGCGCAGATCCGGCCTGAGCAAGTGCAGCCCAGCAGCCTGGACCTCACGCTTTCCCGCCGCGCCTTCAGCATGCCCGGCTCGCTGATGCCCCTGCAGGGCGAGCGCGTCACGGACCTGATCGAGCGTTACTCGCGCTATCCCATCGACCTGAAGGAGCCAGGCGTGCTGGTGCGCGACAACGTGTACCTGATCCTGCTGGCCGAGCGCATGAACCTGCCCGAGGGCGTCGCAGCCTACGCTAACAACAAGAGCAGCACCGGACGCATCGACCTGCAGACCCGTGTGCTGTGCGACGGCAACCCGCGCTACGACAAGATTCCCGAGGGCTACAGCGGCGAGTTGTGGCTGGAGGTGATTCCCAAGAGCTTCGACGTGAAGGTGCGCGCCGGCGACTCGCTGAACCAGACGATCTTCTACCAGGGTCGCAACCTGCTGAACGGCTCGGAGCTGTCAAAGCTGGTGCACTCGCAGGCCGTGCTGTACGACCCGCAGGGCCGACCCGTGCAGGACAAGCGCCACCTGATGGACGACGGTCTGCTGATGACGCTCGACATCGAGCAGCCGGTGGCCGGCTTCAAGGCGCGCAAGAGCATCCGGCCGATCGACTTCGCGGCCATGGGCCAGCACGACCCGAAAGAGTTCTTCGAGCCGATCGAGCGGCCGAGCACGGGCACGCTGTTCTTGAGCCAGGGCGACTTCTACATCTTCAGCACCTACGAATACGTGAGCGTGCCGCCGGACTACGCCGTGGAGATGCTGCCCTACGACACCAGCGCCGGCGAGTTTAGAGCGCACTATGCGGGCTTCTTTGACCCGGGCTTCGGCTACGGCGAAAAGGGCGAGGTGAAGGGCACGCCGGCGGTGCTGGAAGTGCGGCCCTACGAAGACGACCTGATCGTGCGCCACCGCCAGCCGGTGTGCAAGATGGCCTACGAGAAGCTGACAGCGCGGCCCAGCAAGCTGTACGGCGTAGGCGTGCGTAGCAACTACGCGGCCCAGCGCGGCCCGCGGCTGAGCAAGTTCTTCCGGCAATAGTGGCATTCGCGTCACGCGAATGAGTGGCAGCGGCCTCCGGCCGCTGCTGCGCGCGCTGGAAGCGCGCGGTACTCATTCGCGGGACGCGAATGCCACTGCATTGCCACCTGCAACGAACGTGTGGCGTCGCGTCGCGGCTTGCCGTATCTTGGTCGGTTCTTAGCAGACGAAGAAGGGCGGCCGTTTGCCGATTGACTTCACCAACCTGCCGAAGACCGAGCTCCATATGCACCTGGAGGGCTCGATCCCCGTTGAGGCGCTATTTGAGCTGGTGAAGAAGCACAAGCGGCTGGACGAAGCCCCCACAGTTGACCACGTGCGCAAGCGCTACGAGTTCGACGACTTCGCCCACTTCCTGGAAGTCTACAAGTGGACGGTCAGCTTCCTGACCACCCCCGACGACTACGAATACGTCGCCTACGAAGTCGCGCGCACACTTGTGCGCCAGAACGTGTGGTTCGCGGAAATCATGGTCGGCCTGGGCAACAGCGTGAAGTACGGCGGTCACAACGCGGCCGACATCGTGCGCGCTGCCTGGCGCGGCTTTCGTGCCGCGGAGATTGAGCATGGCATCAAGATCCGCGTCCAGGTCGCCACCGGGCGCGACCACGGCGCCGAGTTTTCGCTGGCGCGACTCAAGGACATCGAGCCGCTGCTGGGCGACGTTGACATCTGCGCCTTCAACATGGGCGGATCAGAGCACGTCCACCCTCTGCCCCAGTTCGCGGCCGTGTTCAAACGCGCCCACGAGATGGGCCTGCGCGTCAGCGTGCACGCCGGCGAGGTCAGCGGCCCGCAGGACATTTACGACGCGCTGGACCTGAACCCGCAGCGCATCGGCCACGGCATCCGCGCCGCGCTGGACCCGACACTGATGGATGAACTGAAGCGCCGCGACGTGGCGCTGGAGGTGTGCCCGGTCAGCAACGAGTGCACCGGCGCGGTGCCGCGCCTGGCGGATCACCCGCTGCCGCGGCTGCTGGCGGCGGGCGTGCCGCTGACGCTCAGCAGCGACGACCCCGCCATGTTTCACACCAGTGTGACGCGCGAGTACGAGGTTGCCCACGAGGTGCTGGGCATTGGCACGCGGCAACTGATCCGCGTCGCGCGCGAGGGTTTTAAACGCGCCTTCATGGACGAAACCCTGCGCCGCGAACTGCTCGAGCGCTTCGACCGCGAAGCCGGCCGCTGGGCCCACACCCGCCAGATCAAGTATCCGACTTAGAGCCCCGGCCGAGAGGCCGGGGGGACGCGGACTCCGTCCGCGTCAAGCGTTCGAGCGCCCGCGCGCTCGTCGCCAGCTTTTCAGCCGGGGCTCTAATCGCGTGGCTCCGCGTCGACGATCTGGCCGTGGTCGCGGGTTGCCAGCGCGTTGAGGTAGTGGCGGTTGAACAGGTCCTTGTGGATGCTTACCACAACTATGTTTACACGCCGGATGGCGTTAGCCCTTGAGATCATCTCCAGGATGCTCAGGCTCATGGGCTCGCCGTCGCTGAGCAGCAGGATGGTGTCCGCCTCGCCCTTCTCGATGATGCTCAGCAGCGCCGCCTTGATGTCCGTGCCGCCTTGCACGTCGGTGCTCAGCATCCAGTTCACGACATCCTTGCGGTTCTTGATGTCGTTGCCGACCCGCTCGTGGTCAAGGTGCTCGTGATTGAACAACGTGATCCCGAACTTCGCGTTCTGGCTCAGGCCGTCCAGCGCCGCCGCGACCTCGGCGGCCGCGACGTGGAAACGCGGCAGGAAGCCGTCTCGCACCATGCGGCCCACTTCGGGCCGGCGTTTCAAAATGTCGGCCTTGCGGCTGGGGAAGTCCGGGCGGTCAGGCTCGCGCGAGACCGCGTTCACCATGCTGACGCTGCGGTCGATGGCGAACTGCAGGTTGATGCTGTTGATCTCGAGGCCGTAGAACTTCGCGGCGGTCTTCTGTTTCAGCCGCTGGTGCGGGACACCGCGCAGGGTTTCGAGCTTGCGAGGCTGCACGCTGAACTTGTCGTTGGCCTTCAGCCAGTCACTCCACTTCTCCAGCTGGTCGCCGAAGTCCTGGCCCGTGAGGTCGCACAGCAGGGCGATCGCTTCGCTGAACATGCGGCCTTCCGCCTGCTTCTCCGCGTAGCCCAGCACCTCCCAGGCGCAGTTGGCCGGACGCAGGCGCAGCAGGCAATCCAGCGCCGCGGACTGCACGTACCAGCAGTCGTCCTTCAGCAGTTCCAGCGCGCGGTCGGAGGCATTCATGCCGGCCCGGCCTGCGGCCAGCAGCGCGGCGGCGCGACGGAAGGGCTTGTCGTCCTTCAGCCATTCGACGGCTTTGGCTTCCATACTGTCTTTGCAGGCGCCGGCGGCCAGGCTGGTCAACATGGCGTGGGCGACCACCTCGTCATCCGAGTGAGCAAGCAACGGGGCAAGGTGCTCGTTGGCGAGCTTGAGCTCGTCGCCGCTCAGCGGCTCCGGCAGGCGCTGCAGGTAGCGCAGGCCGTTCAGGATGTCGGCCACATCCTCATCCTGCAGCCAGCGTGATGCCGCCTTGTATTCAGCGGGTCCGCGATTGACCGAGATCAGCCACCAGCCGATCTCGGCGTCGAACTGGTTGCTCAGCCCGCCCGCCGCCTTCACCACGGCCTGGTGCGACTCCAGGGCGGTCAGGCGCGCCAGCAGGCTGCCGAAGAAGTGGGGGCGTTTGCCGGCTGCCAGCTTGAGCGGGCGCTTGGCGAACTCCAGCACCTGGTTCACGGCCTCGGTCTCAAGCTGCGTGCCGATGGCGTAATGCGCGGCCCAGGCCGCGTCCTCCAGGTTCGCGCTGTTGGCCATGGTCTCGACGCCGCGCTTGTCACCGGCTGCCAGCAGGCGGGCCATGGCAGCGCGGCGGGCCTCGGGCAGCTTGCCCGACTGCGCGACGGCTTCAATGGCATTCCAGGCGTCGTCACTCCTGATGTCGGCGATGGCATGGGTGGCGGCTTCGGCGCTGCCGTCGCCATCCAGCGCGATCTTGCGCAGCTCTTTCAACGGAGCCTCGGCGCCGTACTGGCCCAGCCAGCGCACGCAGGCCGCGCGACGGCCGGGAGTCTTGGCCTTGTTGAACGACTTGGTGAGTTCGCGGGCGTCTTCGGGGTCGTTGTGGTAGACCAGCGCCCAGGCCGCGACCAGGGCAACATCGTCGGACGCGTCGTCGTCAACGACATCAATCAGGAAGCTGCCCACGGTGCGTTCCGGCAGGCGGGCCAACTCACGCACGCGGCTCATGCGCGTGGCGGTGTCGGCCTTCTTCCAGTCTTTCTTGATCTCTTTCAGGCGCTCCTTGGCTGCCTTGGCCTCGTCCCCTTCCAGCTTGTCGGCGCCGGCGGGGGACGGAACCGTGAACAGCAGGCAAGCAATCAATGCCAGAGGAATGAGGCGCAGGAAGTTGGTGTTCAGCATTGCGTTCGTCGCCAAGGCGCCCCGGGGAGAAGACGAGTGTACCGAAGTGTAAGTGGCAGCGGGCACCCCTTCGTTACGTAAGTTGCCCTGAAAGCACCCGCACTCGCATGGGCGTTGTGTGCGTTAGCTCGCAATTTGGGTAGTGCACGCCGCCTGCCATACCTGAATTGACACGCCTCCGGGGCCGCATTGCGAATCCGGAATACAACAGCCCACTTAGAATTGCTTTAGCCCTAAACGATCACTTACACTCAAAGTTGTCAGGCCGCCCCTCGGCCTGCTACCACTCTGGGTGAATCATGCTGCGACGCGTGCCGCTGTTGTCTGGCCTTGCCTTGGCGTCTCTGCTGTTCGGCGTCCTGTCCCAATACGGGGTGCGCGCCGATGACGTCAAGAAAACCGAGGCTAAGGAAAAGCAGGCCAAACAGGACTGGGGCGCCCTGCGCGACGGCCTGAACGGCCTGTTCAGCGAGTTGCAGAAAGATGCGGGCATCAAGCCCTCGAAGATCTGCGACGACGACACCTTCCTGCGCCGCATCTACCTTGACCTGCTGGGTCGTCCGCCCCTGCCCGAAGAAATCGAGGCCTTCGCCCCGGGCCGCAAGGATGCCGAAGGCCGCAAGGGCAACGAGAAGCGCGAGGCGCTGATCGACAAGCTGCTGGCCCACCCGGACCACGCCGAGCACTTCGCCGACTACTGGATGGTCACCATGATCGGGCGCGACGCCGACGGCAACGCCCGCAAGTTCCTGCGCCAGTACCTGCGCCAGGCGTTTGCCGAGAACAAGCCCTGGAACGAGCTGGTGTCCACGCTGGTCGCCGCCAAGGGCAAGACGCCTGAAAACCCCGAGCTCGGCTACCTGATGTCGTTCCAGAACCTGCGCACCGACATGGCCGGCATCACCAGCAAGGTGTTCCTCGGCAAGCAGATCCAGTGCGCCGAGTGCCACGACCACCCCTACGAAGACTGGAGCACCGACGACTTCGAAGGCATGGAGGCTTTCTTCCGGCCGTTCAGCACCGGCGAAAAGGGCGAGGGCGAGGCCCGCTACTGGTTCAACAACGACCAGCCCATCCGCAACGAAGGTGAGTTCGCCCGCCGCATCCGCATGAAGGGCAAGTACAAGGGCCCCACCTTCCTGGGCGGCGACACCCTTAAGTTTGAGCCCAACCGCGCCCCACGCGAAGCCCTGGCCGAATGGATGACCCGCCCCGAGAACCACTGGTTCCGCAACATGACGGTGAACCGCTACATGGCCTACTTCCTGGGCATGGGCTTCGTTACGCCGGTGGATGACTTCAACAGCATCAACCAGCCGACCTTCCCGGTCGTGCTGGAACAGATGGGCAAGGCCTTTGCGGCCAGCGGCTTCAACACCCACTTCCTGATCAAGTCGATCTGCAGCTCCGAGCTGTACCAGCGCGAGGTGGACACCAACCGCAGCAACCGCGACGACTTCATGTACTACAGCAGAAGTTTCGTGAAGCGCCTGACGCCGGAGCAGATCCAGCGCAGCATCCTGAGCGTGATCGGCGTCGAGCGCCTGAACCAGACGCCGCAGATCCGTGACGTGCCCGAAAACAAGCTGACCGAAGAAGAGAAGGCCTACAAAAAGATCCGCGACGGCGTCCAGAACTGGAAGAACAACCTGGCGCGCCTGATGCGCGACGCCTACGGCGCCGACCCGCAGATGTACGAGTTCGGCGACTTCGACGGCACCATCATCCAGGCCCTGATGATGATGAACGCCGACCTGCTGAACACCGGCGCGCTCAAGAACGCCGTCAGCGACATCATCGAACGCTACCCGTCCCACCGCGACCGCGTCAGCCAGATATTCATCACCGTGCTGGGACGCAAGCCTGACAAGATGGACATCGCCATCCTGGAAGGCACTTTCAGCAACTGGCCCAACAAGAACGACGAGGCCTATTACGACCTGTTTGCGGCACTGATGAACACCACGGAGTTCATCACGAACCATTAGACTTCAAGTTTTTGCGCATCCACCCCGAAACTCGGGTGTTGGATGAAAGCAGCACACCAAAACCAGCAACTACCGGGACGGATATCACCGGAACCAGGGAGCCAAGCATGTCCATGCCGATCAGCGTCACCCGTCGTGACTTCCTGCGCGCCAGCGCGGCCGCCGGCGGTGTCATCGCCACCAGCAGCTTCTTCGCCGGCAACATCCGCGGCGAAGACAAGAAGACCGTGCGCGCCCGCAACAGCAAGATCAAGGCCGTGATCCTGCTGTTCATGGAGGGTGGCCCGAGCCAGCTCGAGACTTTCGATCTGAAGCCGGGCAAAGAAACCGGCGCCCCCTACCAGCAAATCGAGACCGAGGTGCCGGGCTTCCGCCCCGCCGAGCACTTCAAAGAAATCGCCAAGCGCGCCGGCGACCTGTGCCTGATCAAGAGCATGAGCAGCAAGGAAGGCAACCACAGCCGCGCAAGCTACCTGCTGCGCACCGGCTACATCCCCAACCCGACGCTCAAGCACCCCAGCCTCGGCAGCATCATTGCCCACCAGATGGGCAACCCCGACTTCGAGCTGCCCAACTTCGTCAAGCTGCGCGGCGCGCCCTTCCCGGCGGGCTACCTGGGCGTCCAGAACAATCCGTTCGTGATCAGCCGCCCGGGCGCCAAGATCGAGAACCTGGACTACGCCAAGGGCGTTGACAAAGAACGCATGGACCGGCGCATGAAGCTGGTCAAGGAAATGGAAAAGGACTTCGCCAAGGAGCGCGGCGACGAGGCCGTCGAGGCCCACAAGGCCATGTACGAAAAGGCCCGCGCGCTGATGGACAGCCCCCTGCGCAAGAAGTTCTACCTGGAGGACGAGCCGGACGAAATCCGCAAGGAGTACGGCGAGGGCGCATTTGCCGACTCCTGCATCATCGCGCGCCGCCTGGTCGAAACCGGCGTGCCCGCCGTCGAAATCACGTTGGGCGGCTGGGACACCCACGACGACGGCTTCAAGCGCTGCGCCGAGTTGATCGGCCAGCTCGACAAACCTTGGGCCGCCCTGATCAACGACCTCAAGCGCCGCGGGCTGTACGAAAGCACCCTCGTGATCTGGATGGGCGAATTCGGCCGTACGCCCAAGCTGACCAACACCGAGGGCCGCGGCCACTGGCCCGGCAATTTCTGCGCGGTGCTGGGCGGCGGCGGCATCAAGTCCGGCCAGGTGATCGGCGAGACTGACGAGCTGGGCTACAACCGCGACGCCAAGGGCAACAGCACGCTGAAGGACCCGGTCAGCCCAGCAGACCTGTACCGCACCCTCGGCACCATGATGGACTGGGAAATGAGCAAAGAGTTCGAGGCCGGCAACCGCCCCGTGTGGCTGGTGGACAAAGAATCCAAGGTCGTCGAGAAGCTGTACAAATAGTTCGCGCAGCGAACGTATCGGGCACGAAGCATTGCTTCGGGCCCGATAGGAGAAGGGCGCAAAAGCAGACAGGACGTTCCCAACACAAGCCCGCCGGTTGCCCGGCGGGCTTTGTGTTTCGCCGGATTCGCAGTCGGCTACGCGAAGCGGGAGAGCACCAGGCCCCAGTCGAGATCACGCAGGCTGGCGACCTCGAGGTCGGCGTGCCTGATGTCGTACTTGCCCTTGTTGCCTTCGTGGATGCCGACCACTTTCATGCCAGCGCGCTTGGCGGCCGTCACGCCGCTGGGGGAATCCTCCAGCACCAGGCAGCTTGACGGGTCAACACCCAGCCTTGAAGCCGCCAGCAGGAACGGCTCCGGGTCCGGCTTGCCCTTGCTGTACTGGTCGCAGGCCACCACGTGGGCGAAGCGTTCGCGGATCTGCAGCGCGTCCAGCACCGCGCCCGCTTGCGCGCTGGTGCTGCCCGTCACCAGGGCCTGGGGCGCGCGGCCGTGGAATTCGACCACCTTCTCCACGGCGCCGGGCAGCGCGGGCACGTCGGCCAGCATGGGGATGTAGTCGCGGTCGAAGGCCTCGCGGATGGCGGCCACGTCGGCCTCACGCAGCTCGTAGCGCTGCACCATGTGGCGGTAAAAGTCGAGCTCGGATTGCCCCAGCAGCGATTCGAACAGCGCCTCCGGCAGCTCGATCTTCACGGCCTCGAGAAACGCCCGCTGCATGACGGTCCACACGACACGCTCGGTGTCGACAATGGTTCCGTCCATGTCCCAGAGGATTGCGTCAAACACCCGGTGTGCTCTGTTCTGGCCATCTGGCAAGAATGACTTGTACTTCCTCAACTACGAGTACGTCAGCGCTGTAGCGCTTGTGAACAAACTGGCCAAGGCTGATGGCGATTGACCTCGTCAAGGCCTGCCTTTCCTCCCAGAATTCTCCGCTGCCACAACTAATCCCAACATCGAAGTCGTAATCTTCGAAGTTCAGATTGCGGTCGTTCTCAAGACGGTGGTGCGAGCAAAGACTCACAGTGAAGCCCAATCCATCCCATTCGAAGTAATCCAGGCCGTCTCTTTCGCCTTCTCGGCTGGAACGACCGAACAGGCCGTGCAACAGCTGTCCCACGCTCGGAAAGATTTTCGTTCCTGCGATGAGCACATTGACGTCGTATGGCACGCTATGCCTTGGCCATGGCTTCCGCCATCAGGGCTTCGATATCTTCGACGGTCTTCACCGCGTCGCGGGTCATCACGTCCGGGTCGCCCTTGGTGACCAGCACGTCGTCCTCGATGCGCACGCCGATGCCGCGGTACTTCTCGGGCACGTCGTCGCGGTCTTTGGCGATGTAGATGCCGGGCTCGACGGTCCGCACGCAGCCCCCCCGCAGGGGCACCCAGTCGTCGCCGTCCTTGTATTTGCCCACGTCGTGCACATCCATGCCCAGCCAGTGGCCGGTGTTGTGCATGTAGAACTCGCGGTAGGTGCGGGGCTCGTTGCCTTTGTCCTTCTTGGGGTCCACCTTCTTGTTCTTTACATCTTCGTCCCACTGCTTCTGGGCGGCGATGATGTCGGCCGGGTTGCCCTCAAGCAGCCCCATGGCGACCATGCCCTCGGTCAGCACCTCCACGGCCGCGTCGTGGCTGGCCCGGAAGGTCTCGCCTTCGCGGCACTTGTCGATGGCCGCGAGCTGCGCCTTCAGCACCCAGTTGTAGACCTCGGCCTGCGGCTCGCTGAACTTGCCGTTGATGGGCCAGGTGCGGGTGATGTCAGCGCTGTAATGGCCGAACTCGGCGCCAGCGTCCACCAGCAGCAGGTCGCCGTCGTTGAGCAGCATGTTGTTTTCGTGGTAGTGCAGGATGTTGGCGTTGTCGCCGCCGGCCACGATGCTGCCGTAACCGTTGCGGGGGCTGCCCAGGTTGCGGAACTCGTACTCGATGGCGGCCTGCACCTGGTACTCGAACATGCCGGGGCGGGTGGCGCGCATGCCGGCGTTGTGGGCGGCGGCCGTGATCTCGCAGGCGCGGCGCATGTAGCGCAGGTCGTCGGCGGTCTTGATCAGCCGCATCTCGTGCACGATTTCGCTGGGGTCATGCATTTCCGTGGGGGCGTTGAAGCCCTGGCGCTTCATGGCGCGCACGCGGTTGAGCCAGCCCAGCACGCGCTCATCGAAGGGTGTGTCGTCGCCCAGGTGCACGTAGAGGCGCCGCACGTTGCGCAGGTACTCGGGCACCTTTTCGTCGATTTCTTCAAGGTTGAAGGCCGCGTCCGCGCCGTAGCGCGCCTTGGCGCCCTCGGGGCCGGCGCGACGGCCGTTCCAGATTTCCATCACCTTGTCGCGCTTGGGCACGAACAGCACGAAGCGGTGTTCGCCGTGGCCCTTGATGATGAGTGCGAGCGAGCCGGGCTCTTCAAAGCCGGTGAGGTAGAAGAAGTCGGAGTGCTGGCGGTAGTCGTGGTGGACGTCGCCGTTGCGGAGGTATGTGGGTGCCGCGGGGAAGATGGCAACGCCGTCCTGCATGCGTTTGATCAGCTCATCGCGGCGGCGGCGGAAGATGGCGGCATCAAAGTCGTGGCTCATGGCGTTCCTTTACACGTCAAGTGGTGCAACCGGCAGTCTAACACCCCAAAGGCCACCACCAATACCCGGAAATGGCGGCAAAGGGCCCCAGCAAAAGAAAGGGGCCCCAAGCGGGGCCCCTTTAAGACTGCCTGAAACAACCAGCAACTAGTCGCGGGTGATGTTGCCAGGAACCAGGGTGCCTGTGCTGTCACGTGTTTCAACCAGGCTGCCCGCCGCCTCGATCAAGGCAGGGTTGCTGGGGCCAGCGCCAGCCGGGTCCAGACTGATCGTGCCCGCCGCGCCTCCGACGGTGGCTCCGTTGGTACGCAGGACAGCACCGCCACCGAGGGAGACCTGGGTGGCAGTGTTGCCGCCGATTGAAATGGAACCACCATCACCGCCAGCCGCCGTTCCGGCGCCGCCGTTGGAGATAATCGATCCGTTGATGGTGATGTTGCCGTCCGTCTCGAAAGTTGCAGCGTCGTAAACGAGCGCACCTCCATCACCACCGATATTGCCGGTTCCACCATTGATGGTCGCGCCGGCATTGTAGGTGATGTTGCCAGTAGTGGCGACGTACAGGCCATAAGTGCTGGTACCGCCGTTCATCGTGGCGCTGTTGCCGCCGCTGAGGTTGATGCTGCCACCGATGGTGACATTGCCGCCCGAGGTGCCGGTTGGCTCATAGACCCAGAAGTAGCCGCCATCGCCGCCGTCACCGGAGCCTGCCGCGTTGCCGCCGCGAATGTTCGCGGTGCCGTTCCAGTTGAACGCTGCGAGAGCGCCGTTCCCGTCTTCGTCGAGTTCGGAATAGAAACCGTCCGCGCTGCCGCCGTTACCGGTGCCTGCACCGTTGCCACCGATCGCCGTGTAGTTCCCGTTCACAGTAATCGTGCCGGCGTCGCCATAGATGTAGAACCCGTTGGCAAACCCACCACTGCCGTTGCCACTGACCGTGCTGCCATGCCCGCCACTCAAGTTTACGGAAACGCCGTTGAAGGTAACCGAATCAGCAAAGTCGGTGTCGATGTAGTTGGCAGATCCACCGTTGCCAGTTGCGCTGTTGCCGCCAACCGCTGTGACGCGGAAGTTGCTGAAGGTGGCCGCTCCACCGGTGCCACTCTCGATGCCCTGGTTGCCGGCGCTTTGAATAGCACCACCTGCGCCGCCATCGCCATCGGTGGCAGCTCCGCCATTCATGGTAACCGAAACACTTGCGGAAGTAATGACGCCGGTACCCGGCGCCAGAATGTTCAGGAAACCGCCGTCGCCGCCGTCGCCCGTGCCGGCACCATTGCCGCCGTTGGCGCTGCCGCTGACGGTAACGGTCAGGTCCGCGGCCGTGCCCTGGAACAACCAGCCACCGCCGTCTCCGCCGACGCCCGTGGTGGACGCGCCGTTGCCGCCGTTGAGATTGATGTTGTTGGCGCTGACCGTGACAGTACCGGTGTTGGTCTGAATCGTGATTCCGCCGCCTGCTCCGCCGTTGGTGGTCGCGCCGGTGTTGCCGTTAGCGTTGCCACCGAAAGCAGATCCGCTGATGGTGAACGCCATCGTGCCTTGCTGGTGGCCCGCATTGAACAGGCCGCCGTTGCCGCCATTGACGCCACTTCCGCCGTTCAGGTTGCCGCTGAGGGTGACGTTGGTGTAAGTCGCCGTAATCGTGTTACCAACCAGCGTCGGGGCTCCAAGAAGCATGGTGCCGCCGTCACCACCGTCGCCGGTAGTACCCGTACCGCCATTTGCATTGCCCGTCAGCGTCAAGTCCGTGTAGTTCGTTAGGGTTCCACCCAGATTGATGGCGTTGATTCGACCGCCGTTGCCACCGTTGACGTCACCATTTCCGCCGTTGGCGGTCGCGGATACAGTGCTGCTGGTGACGTTGTTGGCCATGAAACCGATGCCGAATGCTCCGTTGTAGGAGTTGCCGGCGCTGCCGCCGGTACCAGCGTTGCCGCCGCTCGACTCCGCTACCAGCAGAGTGTTGTTGAGGGTCTCAGCGCCAAGGGTGGCGCGACCAAGCACGCTGCCACCGTTTCCGGTGTTGGCCGAGTCGCCACCGTTGTTGGTGTAGTAAACCGTTCCGCTAAGGGTTCCCGTGACCGTGCTGAACGCTGAGTTCACCATGATGATCTGAATCGCGTTGCCCGCGCCGCCGTTGCCGCTCACGCTGTCGCCGCCTTCGGCTATCACGCGGGACCAGACGGTCTGGTTACCCGTGCCCAGCGCAAACTGCACAATACCCGCATTACCGCCATTACCCGTGCCGCCGTTACCGCCAGAAGCGATCGCGCACCACTGAAGCGGCGAAAGCAGAGCTCCACCGCCGGCGTAATTGCTGAGCAGGATTGTGCCGCCGTTCCCACCCGTTGCGGAGCCGTCGCCACCACGAGCATCAAACGTGCCGTAGGGCAGCACGAGGTCAGTGTCGGCTGTGATTGACAGGCTGCCGCCATTCGCGCCATTGACCGCCAGGTCGCCAATCCCGCCGTTCAGGTTGATCGAGTTCGAGAGCAGCATGATTCCCGAGGCGCTGGTGTTAATGTCAAAATCACCGCCGTTGCGGTTCGGCGAGCCACGGCCGTCCATCTGGCCGGTCATCAGCACGCCTGTAGTTGCTGACACGGATGTCGAGAACTCAAGGTCAACAGAATCGGCCGTCGTGCGCGTCGTGACGATGTTGCCGGTCAGCACGATGGTCGAGTTCGAGACAATCTCCACCCGATCAACAACGCCCGCAACCGCGTCGCCGAGATTCAGCGTCGCCCCAGCCGGTAGATCAAAACCGGTGCCAGCGGCCAGGTTGAAGGTCGCCGTTGTTCCAACAATTGCCGGAGCCGCAATGCTCACAAGCTCAGCATAGGTAACGAGGTTGTCCGTCAGCACACCGGCAGTCAGGAAATTGGTCAACACGGTAGGACGGGTGCGTCCGTCATCCGTCAGGATGTCCTGGGCCGACGAGAAAGAGATGGATCCTGCGTTTCCGCCATTCGTGGCAGCACCGGTCGTGGCCTGGCCGCCGCGGGTCTGCCACAAGATGGTGGTCAGTCCGGGTAGAGGGCTTCCGCCGCCGCCGCCGCCGTCGTCACCGCCGCCGCAGCCGGCGAGCAACAGGCCGCCGAGTGCCAATGTCAAACACAACGCCTTATTGAAGCGCTTCATGAATGCTCTCCTGAGTTCCGAATAAACACACCGCCGAATGCTGTGAGCGGGCAAGATAGTAGATTTCTTCTGCCTTATGTCCAATGTCTCAATTGCACAAATGTGGACTGTACATACCCAAATTGCCAGCAGATGGCCATTTCAAGGCCATCCGTGGGTTTCCATCACCGCGCCAAAATGTCGGAATGTGTCCTATCTGACGGCTTGCACTCTACTCCAGTCGGCCGCGTTGCGTGATCACTTGCTTCAGTAGTTCTTCGGTGAACCCGTTTTCAGGGCGGGCCGCTCCGCAGCTGGTCAAAAAAGCTTCGGCCGTCGCGTACCAGCCCTGGGCTGAGCGCTGGGCGTCCTGGTTGCCTTCCAGGGCGGCGGCCAGCTGCTTGTCGCCTTGCTCGAGGCACAGCTCGCCGAGGCCGAAGCGCAGCCACCAGCCCGGCAGATCCAGAATCCAGCCCGCGCGCAGCAGCTCAAGGGCCGCGGCCGGGTCCGTGAGCGCCAGCACCCTGGCGTGCAGGTACAGGTTGTCGCCGCTGGCGGGGTTGTCCTCGGCGCGCTCTGCGTACTCGGCCAGCAGCGCGGGGTGCTCCTCGGCCGGCGCTAACTGGATGCGCAGCCTGTGCAGCTCCGGCAGATCCGCGGTTTCAAGGGCCTGTTTCACGGCCTCGCGGGCGCCGGCGTCGTCGCCCTCATTCCACTTGCTGCGGGCTTCGTTACTGAGGGCGTTGGCGCGCTCGGCCTGCTCGGGGCTGAGTTTCGGCTCGCGCGCCAGGGGCATGGGCTGATCGGCGCGGCGCTCAAGCATAGGGCGCAGGTGAAACCAGAGGGCGTCGCCGCGCGCGGGCTCGGCCTGCCAGAGGTCCAGGTACTCCTGCCACACCGTGTCGAACAGGCCGTTGCGCAGCATCAGGTCCTGGTAGCGGCGGTTGGCCTGGGGGTGCCAGCGGTCGCGGCGGAAGGCGGCGTGGTAGTCTACGCGGGCCTGGTCGTCGCGCTGGTCGCGCTCTGCGCGCATGGCGCGCTCGACCAGTTGGTCCGCGTTCATGCGCGAGGGCGGCACGTAGCGCTCGTCGTAGGTGGGGCGGTCGCGGCTGGGCTCGTAATTGTCCCAGACGTCGTCCATGTAGTCGTCACGGGACTGGCTGCCGCAGGCGGCCAAGAGCAACACGGGAAAGATGAATGTCAGCAGGCGCATGGCATCGTCCGGGGAGGGGTCCGGGGAGCGGGGCTGGGTTGATAGGATAACGCGCCCGCATGATGATGCATTGCTGAATTAGAGGAACTCAGGCCGGCTTGCGTTTCGGCTTTTCGCGCGGCGGCAACTCACGGATGGGCTGCGCGGGCAACTCTTCCTGCCGCCACTTGCCGTCTTTGTCCTTGAATCGGTAGACGTCAACCTGTGCGGGCTTTCGTTTCTGCGTGCCGGGCATTTCAAACTCCAATCGACACTTCCCGCTCGGCCAACTCAGCGCCATTCAAAACCAGGCGCAATATCCAGAGGCCCGCAGGCATGCCTTCGATGCGCCATACTACCACACCTGACAGCTCCCCGCTACGCGGCTTACCTCGAAGCTCCTTGAGCAGCAATCGAGAGTTCAGGTACTCCGCCTCAAGGGATACGGCTGCGCCGTTCAAGATGCGTTGAAGCTCATCTTCATCAAACTCGACGTATGCTGTAAACGCGGACCGATGGGTGAACCCGACATTCAAGAGGTCGACAGGCTCGCTGGCTCGGCCAACATTCGCGGCATCACAGGTGATCAGGTAGGCCATCGTGCTATTCGCGCGCGGCGTGGGCATCCACCCACATGCGCCAGCCGCCCGGGAAGATCTGCACGTTGCTGTAACCGTGCTTGAGCGCGATGTCGGCTGCCTGTTCCGGCCGTTTGTCCATGGGGCTGTCGCCCATGAACAGCAGGGGCGCCTGCTTGTCCTGGGGCAGGCCGCGGCCGCGGTCAAGATCTTCAAGGTTGGAGTGGCGCGCGCCCTGCACGTGGCCCTGTGCCCACTGGTCGTAGTCGCGCAGGTCGAACAGGATGGCGCCTTCCCAGATGGAAAGCTCGACGGCCGGGGCGTCGCGCAGGACCAGCACGTCGGCCTCGGCGCCGCCGCCGCCGAAATCGTGGCGCACCTTTCCGCTGCAGGCGCTGAGCAGCAGCAGCAACGTAATGGCGACAAATGCGGTGACCCTGGCCAAGCTTGCTCTCCGTGCCTGTCCGGACAGGCGAAACCGCGCCCGATTAGTGTAGCATCGGTGCGGTAAGCCTTTTGATGTACACGATTCCCCACGGGGGTCAAGTTGGCGCTGCTGAACAACCTCGAGCACGAAGAACTGTTCGGCGGCCTGCGCAGCGTGCCGGTTCGCGCGCTGCCGGCGCTTGGCACCTCGGTTCTGCTGTATCTGAGCGGCGACATGGTCGGCGCCTGGCCGCTGGCGTGGGTGGCGCTGATTCCGCTGTGTTTCGCGTGCCGGGGCGCGGGGCCGCTGGTCGCGCTGCTGCTGGCCGCTTTCAGCCTGCTGACGGCTGCATTCAGCCAGAGCTTCTGGCTGCTGGACGTCGAGGGCGTGTCGCCGGTGTCAATCTGGCTGGCCGGCGGGCTGTTGCCGGCGATCCCGTTTGCCGCCATCGAGCTGCCGATCTGCCGCAAGATCCCCTGGGCGCTGCGCCCCCTGCTGCTGGCCCTGCTGGCCACCGGCTTCTGGGCCCTGATGCCGCGCGAAGCCGCGATGCTGGTGCCGGCGGGCGGGCTGATCGGCAGCGATTTGTTGCGCTGGGCATGGCCCAAGCTGGGCATGGCCACGGTGGCCGGCTGCCTGGCGGGGCTCGGCTGGCTGGCGGCCGAGATGTTCCATAAACCGCGCGGCCCGGAGGCTCGATTCCCCGGCTGGCAGGGCCTGCTGGTGGCGGGGTTGCTGCTGGCAGCTGGCGGGATCGACTGGTGGGGCGCAAGCGCGCCTTCGACCCGCAGCTACGCGGACCAGGTTACCTTCCATGTGATCACGGACGGCGACGACCCGGTTGGCGCTACCGAGAGAGCGCTGACGAAAACTTCAAGCCGTCGCATCGTGATCTGGCGTGCGATCGCCGTGCGCGACGACGCCGAGCGCGGCGAATGGATCCGTCGTGCAGGCGAGCTGGCGGAACGCCGCAACCTGGTGCTGATCTCGGTGCTCGCGGCGAAAGATGCAACTTACGCCTACGTGTTCCCGCGCGGGCCCGTGCCGTCTTCACAAAAGCGCTGGCCGGGCGAGCCTGGCCACGCTACCGGCGAGCCCCTGGTGATCGGTGACAGCTGGGACATGCAGGTGTATCCCTCGCTGGACGCCGAGCCTCACTGGAGCACGCCCTGGTCCACCGACGTCTACACCACGCCGCTGGAACCCGCTCACCCCGCGCAGGAACGTTGGTGGATTCGCGAGCAGCGCCGTAGCGCTTTGGTCCGCGGCTCCAGGCAGATCTGCACGTGGGCGGGCGGCGGCATCGCGCTTGACGGCCAGGCCAACGTTCTGGGTCGCGGCGACGGGCAAGGCTGGTTCACCGTGACGCTGCCCGCGGCACAGCATATCGGCGAGGCAATGGGCCATGAACGCCTGAGGGTTCTGGAGCGCATACTGCGTTTTGCCGCGCCGGTGCTGGCGCTGATGCTGCTGGGTCTTACGCCGATCACCTGGGCCAAGCGGCGCTGGCGTTTGCGCCGGCAGCCGAACCAGGCACTCGCGATCGAGGAAGTGTTCGACCCCGAGACCACGCTCAGCAAGGAAGAAACCGAGAGAATCACAAGGCGCTATAAGCGCGACGACGTCCCGGGCAGCTGAGCAAACTACACATGCAGGCTGAAGTCGCGCAGCTCGCGGTGCATGGCGCGAAGGTACATGCCCAGCACGAAGCCCACGGCCGTGGCGTCCGGCGCGTCGCCCTTCAGCTCGAAGCGCAGGCCCAGGGTACGCCCGGCGTCGTCATCGAGCGCGATGCGCAGCTCGCCGTATTCGGTGCCGTCGGGGTCTTTGCCGCTGTGCACGTGGATGGCGCGGTGCTTGCCGCGCTCGTACTCCGGGTTGGTGACGTGGCTGAAGTAGCGGTCGATGAACTCGCGGTCGAGCTTGGCGAAGAACTCGCGCACCATGCTGGCGTGGCCGTGCTCGCTGAAGTTGACGTTGGCGGGGCCGGTGTTTTTCACCCAGCGCTTGAGCTGGTCCTCGAGGCGACCCGCCACCACGTCGGTTTTACGCACGTTGCTGCGGGTCAGCATCATGGTGCGCGCGCGCTGCTCGTGTGAGCGGCGCTGCACGCCCTCGATTTCGCTGCGCAGCTTCCACAGTTCCTTGTCGCGGTCCTTGAGCTGGCCCTCGAGCGCGCTGCGGCGGGCGTCCACGTCTCGCAGCAGTTCTTCGGCCGCGCTGAGTTCTTCCTGCAGGTTGCCCAGCTCGGCGTCGTGGCCGGCGACCGCGCCCTCGTGCGCCTCGAGCTGGCGGGCGTGCTCGGCCAGTTCACGGGCGCTGCTCAGCGCGATGGTCACGCCCGCGTCTCCTTCGCCGGTGATATCGTTCAGGCCTTTCAGCAGCCGAGCGCGCTCGGCTTCGGCGCGGGTTTTGGCGTTCTGCACGTCCTCAATGCGGCGCCGCAGATCATCCAGCGTTTTGCGCTGCTGTTCGCGAACGGCCTCCAGCTCCGCGGCGACGTCGGAGGGTGGAAGCGCGGAAGTGGCACTGCGCCGGGACACCAGAAAACCGGCCAGCAGCCCTCCGGCGGCACCAAGTGCCAGGGCCAGCGCGACATATAAGGAAGAAACAGATCCGAGCATGGTGGGATCATGCCATGCGCGGCACGGCGACGACAATCCTGCCCGACAACAGGCATGGATGCGGAACGGGAACAATCACGTTGAGACTCGAACCGGAACCGGAGGTTGCCATGACTAACGTTGGACGCAGACAGTTCGAGAAAGCCAAAGAGCGCACCCGCAGCGACGCCGGGCGGGCAAAGAAGGCCGTGGCCAAGGAAAGGGCCCAGGAGAAAGCGGACAGCAAAGGTAAGCGCAAGCCGGCCTAGAGAATAGACTTGCCCAGGGCGCTGGCGATCAGGTCCACGGCGAGCTGGCCGGTCTGGTTGTGCACGTCGAGGATCGGGTTCACCTCGGCCAGCTCCAGGCTGGTCAGGGCATCCGACTCGCTGATCATTTCCATGGCCAGGTGCGCCTCGCGGTAGGTCAGGCCGCCGAACACCGTGGTGCCTGTGCCGGGCGCCACGCGCGGGTCAACGCTGTCGATGTCAAAGCTGACGTGCAGGTAGTCGGTGTTGCGCGTAGCCAGGTTGATGGCGTCACGCATCACGGCCGCCATGCCGCGCTCGTCGATATCTTTCATGGTGAAGGCGTGCACGCCGGAATCGAGGATCGCCTGTTTTTCCTGGCGGTCCAGGTCGCGCAGGCCGACCAGCACGACGTCGTTCGGGTTGATCTTGGGCGCGACGCCGCCGATGCGCGTCAGCACGTCCGGCCCCTGGCCGAGCGCGACCGCCACGGGCATGCCGTGGATGTTGCCGGAGGGCGAGGTCAGCGGCGTGTTCAGGTCGCCGTGGGCGTCGATCCAGATCAGGCCGAGTGTCAGCTCGGTGTCGGGTTCTTCCTTGCGCAGCCCGGCTTCTTCCTCTTTGTACGCGGAAACCAGGCCGGCGATGGTGCCGATGGCGATGCTGTGGTCGCCGCCGATCACGAGCGGGAAAGCGCCCTTCTTTACGATGCGCTTGACGTGCTCATGCACCGCGTCGCAGGCGCGGGCGATCATGGGCAGGTGGTTGGCCTTGCCCTCCACCTGCATCTGCTGCTGCTGGGCGCGCTCGACGTCGCGGATCAGCACGTCGCCGTGGTCCACCACCGACAGGCCGAGAGCTTTCAGCTTTTCCTGCAGGCCCGCGATGCGGATGGCGCTGGGACCCATGCCTACACCTCGGCGCCCTGCCCCGTGATCCATGGGCACGCCGAGGATGTGGACTTCCTGGTCCTCCGGAAGATGGTTGAGACGTCTGCTTGCCATCAACCGGAGCATACCTTGAAACACGTATTCCTCGCCAGTGCGGGGATGCCCCGAAGCCCGACTCGTTGGCGTGCTTTCCGGGAATAAATTTTCGGTACCGGCCGCGGACGGCCGAAACATCGGCCTCAGCGGCCGACGATTTTTTTTCGCGGCAGGTTCAGTGCTCCATGCGCCGCAATGGATGGCGGGGGATGGTCCCCGCCGCAACGGAGCACCGCCATGGACCTGTCCGCCATTCCCTACCTGCTGATCTCGCGCGAGCTGGATTTCGGCTTCAGCACCGAGCGCGTGTACCTGTGCCTGTGCCTGCTGGACCACCTGGTGCTGGGCGTGGGCCTGTCGCGCGATGAAGCCATGCGCCACATGGTGACCGAACTCGAGGCCAAGTACGACGGCAAGCTCGAGCAGGCTGACGATGACGACGAAGGCTTCGAGCTCGATGCCTTCCGCCGCAACTAGGTGCCGCCATGTCGATCCTCGACTACGCGGCCCGCGCCTTCGGCCTGCAAACGGAGCTGGCGCCCTGTCCCAGTCCCGCGCCGCTGCCGCTGCCCGCGCATGGTGAATGCCTGGTCCTGCTGGGCCCCAGCGGCGCGGGCAAGACGCTGGCTTTGAACGCGCTGCTGCGCGCCACACCGGGCGCACGCGAGGTCAAGGCCCTCACCCGCGCGCAACTGGCCGGGCCAGTGCTTACGCTGTTCGAGCCCGCCATGCCGCCTGAGCTGGTGCTGCGCACGCTGGCCCGCGTGGGCCTGGCCGACGGCCGACTGTGGGGCCTGCGCGCCGGGCAGCTTTCCGCGGGTGAACGGCGGCGGCTGGAACTGGCGCTGGCACTGTGCGGCCTTGCGCGCGGCAGCCTGCTGGTCGCTGACGAGTTCGACTCACACCTCGACGCGACCACCGCCCGCGTGCTGGCGCGCAACCTGCGCCGAGCGGCGCACGGCGCCGGCCTGCGTCTTGCCCTGTCAACACATCGGCCGGAGACGCTGCCGCAGCTGGCGCCATCCCGCGTGATCGAGATTGACAGCGGGCAGGCCCGTGAGCTGCCGGCGTCGCCGTACACCGAGTTGCTGGATGAAATCGATATCCTGCAGGGCCGCGCCCGTGATTACGCGCGTTTCGCGCACTGGCACTACCTGGGCCCCGGCCGTCCCGGACCCACCTGCCTGGCCCTGCTGGCGCGTCACGCGGGGCGCGACATCGGCATCGCGCTGTTCGGCTGGCCGCACCTGCTGTTGGCGGCACGGGCGCACGCGCTACCGGCATTCGCGCCCGCACGCATCAAGGCGGAGGGCGCGGCAGCGCTGAACCGCGACGTGCGGCTGCTGCAGCGTGTAGTGGTTGAGCCGCGCTGGCGCGGCGTGGGCGTATCGCGCCTGCTGATCCGCGCCGGCCTTGAGCGGCTGGGCGTGCCGCATGTCGAGTGCGTGGCGCAGATGGGCGCCTTCAGCGA
>JAJVIO010000059.1 GCA_022071975.1 Planctomycetota bacterium | reverse complement strand
CCTTCGAGGCCGGGCCCTTCCTTCACAACCTGCGAAGGCTGCGCAACCTCGAGCTGGTGGGCATGTGCACGCACTTCAGCCTGCCCCACGAGCGCAACCCGGCCTTCACCACACGCCAGATCGAACATTTCAACCTGGCCGTGGAGGTGGCGGAGCGCCTGGGCTACACGGGGCTGACGCTGCACAGCTCATCGTCGCTGGCCGTGTTCGGCCGCGACGACGCCTACTTCAATATGGTGCGCACGGGCGTGGCGCTGTGGGGCCTGCTGCCGGGGGACGAGCACGGCAACGCGGGCAAGCTGAAGCCTGTGTTGCAGCTCAAGAGCCGCGTGCTGTTCCTGAAAGACGTGCCCGAGGGCACGCCGATCGGTTACTCGCGCACCTACTACACGCCCGCGCCGGCGCGCATCGCGACGCTGCCTGTCGGCTACAACGACGGCTACCGCACCAGCCTCAGCAACCGCGCCGAAGTGCTGCTGCGCGGCGTGCGCTGCCCCGTGGTCGGCCGTGTCAGCATGGACTACACCACAGTGGACGTCAGCCTGGTGCCGGACGCGGCGGTGGGGGATGAAGTAACGCTGATCGGCCGCGAAGGCGAAGAAGAAATCAACCTCGCGGAAGTGGCCCGCTGGGCGGATTCCATCCCGTACGAAATCCTGTGCGGATTAGGCCGCCGCGTTGCGCGTGTTTACATGTAGAAGGTGATGCGGGCACCTTGCCCGCACGCGGGCGAGGCGCCCGCGCCACAACTGCGGGCGGGGCGCCCGCAACACGGGGAGACAATCCATGCCCGAAGCTGCTCCGGACATCCAGGCGCTGGGCCGCGTGCCCACCGGCCTTTACATCGTGACGGCCGAGAACAACGGCCAGCGCGCGGCCTTTCTGGCCAGCTGGGTGTGCCAGGCCGGCTTCAGCCCGCCGGCCGTCAGCGTGGCGATCAAGCAGGACCGCCCGATCATGCGCCAGCTTTCGCGTGGCGCGCACTTCGCGCTGAACATTCTGGGCACGGAAGACAAGAAGCTGATGGGCCAGTTCGCCAAGGGCTTCGGCATCAGCGAAGACCCCTTCGAGGGCGCCAACATCCAGCGCACCGACAACGGCACCCCGTACCTGCCGGACGCGCTGGGCTTCCTCGAGTGCCGCCTGCTGCGCACCCTCGAGCCCAGCACCGAGCACAACCTGGTGATCGGCGAAGTAATCGGCGGCCGTATGTTGAAAGAAGGCGAGCCCTGGGTGCACGTGAGAAAGAGTGGAGACCGATACTAGACAGGGCTTAGGGCTTGGGGCTTAGGGGTTAGGGAAGACCGCGGGAATCCCAAGCCCAAAGCCCCAAGCCCAAACCCCGGCGAAGCCCATGGATGCCGCCTGCCAAATCCTGAAGTCCGCTCGCCGCATTGCGGTGCTGGGCATGTCGCCCAAGCCGCAGCGCACCAGCCATGCCATTGCCATGTACATGCAGGCCGCGGGCTACGAGATCATCCCCGTCAACCCGGGCCACGACGTAATCGAAGGCCTTACCTGCTACCGAGTGCTGGAAGCCATTCCCGGGGCCGTGGACATCGTGGACGTGTTTCGCGCGGCCGAGCACGAGCACGAAGTGTGCGCGCAGGTGCTGGCCATGAACCCACTGCCGAAGGCGGTGTGGTTCCAGCTCAATGCCGGCGGTTACGAGGTGGAAGAAAAGCTGCGCGACCACGGCATAGAGGTGTTCGTGAACAGCTGCATCAAGGTGGTGCACAGCGTTTGCCTCGGCAAACGCTAGGTTTTAGGTGATAGGTTGTAGGTTTTAGGGAACTGCCCGCCACCCTTGGCCGACGAAGCCTTGGCGAAGTCGGCTGCCTCCCGCCTCCCGCCTCCTGCATCCTGCCTCCTGCTTCCTGCATCCTGCCTCCCGCCTCCTGCCCCATGCCCCCTTCAACCCAACCCCCGGCCCCTGTAACCTGCCCCCTGACACCTGAACCCGGGCTGCCCTTGCATCGCTACTTTGACGAAGTCCACGCCTTCATCCGCACGAACGACCTGTTCGACCGTGGTGAATCCGTCCTGGTCGCCTTCTCCGGCGGCCCGGACAGCATGTTCCTGGCCGAGGCCCTGTCCCAGATCAGCCAGACTTACAAGTACGGCTGGAACATTGTGCTGGCGCACCTCAACCACGGCATCAGCGACCACGCCGACGAAAACGAGCGATTCTGCCGCCTGATGGCGGAAGACCGCCTCAAGCTGCAGCTGGTTACGCGCAAGGTCAGCATCCCGGACATGCTGAAATCAGGCCGCTTCAAAGGCATGAGCATCGAGTCGCTGGGCCGCCGCGAACGCTACCGCCTGTTCGTGGACACCTGCGCCGAGCGCCACATCACCAAGCTCGCCACCGGCCACCAGCTCGATGACCAGGCCGAAACCGTGCTGATGCGCGTGATCGGCGGCTCGTGGCTGACCGGCATGTCGGGCATCCCGGTGCGCCGGCCGCTGAGCCGCAACTCGCGCGCCGAGGTGGTGCGCCCGCTGCTGCGCGTGGGGCGCGACCAGATCGAGGAGTGGGTGGAAAGCGAGAAGGTGCCGGTCTTCCTGGACCCCACGAACGAGGACCCGCGCTATTCGCGCAACAAGGTGCGCCAGAAGCTGATGCCGCTGCTGATCAAGGAATTCAACCCGGGCGCCAAGCGCCACCTGGCGGCGCTGGGCCAGCAGGCGCAAGAGCTTGAGCAGGAACTCTCGAAGCTCGCGGAAGGCTTCCTTGAGCCTGCTGTCGAGCGCGGCAGCGAAACCGTGGTGCGCGTGCCCATCGAAAAGCTGCGCCTGCAGGGGCCCCTGGCCCAGCGCTACATCCTGCGCCACGCGCTGCACAGCGCCGGCATGCCGGTCCGCGAGGTGACCCACCGGCGCGTGGAGCGCGTGCGCGACCTGCTGGGCAGCGAACGCCGCGGCCTGGTGGTGCGCCTCTCCGACAACTCCAGCGTGCTGCTGGATGACCACGACATCGTGGTGAAGCTGGCCCACACCACGTCGCTGCCCGAATTCATCACGCCCGCCGAGTTCCAGATCAGCCGCGACGGAAGCTGGGTCGCCGACGTGGACCGCGGCCCGGTCGCGCGCATCACCGCCGAGATGATGGCGATGCCTTCCGGCGGCGCGAACGAGCTGATGGAAGCCAAGCCCGACGAGGTCGAGTACCTGAACGCCGAGGCCGTGCTGTTCCCGCTGTTTGTGCGCGCGCGCAAAGACGGCGACCGCCTGCGCCCCCTGGGCCTGAGCGGCGAGAAGAAGCTGCAGGATGTGCTGGTGGACGGCAAAGTGCCGCGCGACCAGCGCGACGTCACGCCCCTGGTGTGCGACAGCAGCGGCATCCTGGTAGTGTGCGGCCAGACCATCGCGCACCGCGCGCGCATCACGCCCCAGACCAGCCAGGTCATGAAGATCACCGTGATACCCCGCGCCGGCAGCAGCGACGCCAGCGGCTTCCTGCCGCCAGTAACGTAGGGGCGGGCCTGTGTGCCCGCCCGGTTCATCACCGGTCACCTTCTTGCGAACCGCTGTCACGACCGCTTGCGAATTTGCAAGGTTGGCTTCTGGAATTTTTTACCGGCTTCGCCGGTCGGCCGTAACAATGGCGTTGCGCCCATCTACCCCTGCTAAGGAACGGACCCATGAAACGTGCATTGATTCCACTGGTGATCGCTGGCTGCGCCACGGGCCTTGCCGCACAAGGCTTTGAAGCCCCGGTGCGCCTCAACGCGGGCGACACGCCCATCAGCGTGGACATCGGCCACGCGGCCCCGTACTACGCCGACATCGACGGCGACGGCAAGCGCGACCTGCTGGTCGGCCAGTTCGGCGAGGGCAAGCTGCGCATCTACAAGAACGTAGGCGAAGACAACGCCCCGAAGTTCAAGGAATTCGAGTACCTCAAGGCCGACGGCGAGATCGCCAAAGTCCCCACCGGCTGATGCATCGGCTTCACCCCACAGTTCGTGGACCTCAACGGTGACGGGCGCAAAGACATCCTCACCGGCAGCTACACCCCGGGCGACCTTTACCTGTTTGCCCGCAAGCAAGACGGCAGCTTCGCCAAGGGCGAAGTCCTCAAAGATAAGGAAGGCAACAACATCGCGGTCGGCCGCGCCACAACCCCTTACGCGGTGGATTGGGACAGCGACGGCGACCTTGACCTGCTGGTGGGCGACATCCAGGGCTACGCCTGGCTGGTCGCCAACGAAAGCGGCGGCAAAGAACTCAAGTTCGCCGCGCCGACCAAGCTGCAGCACGACGGCAAGGACATCAAGGCCGAGCACGGCGACTCGCAGGTGGTGATCGTGGACTGGAACGGCGACGGCACCCATGACCTGGTGCTGGCTCACGGCTCGGGCGCGGTCAGCGTGTACGCGGGCGCGGCCGGCAAGGGCGCGCCGAAGCTCAGCGCGCCGGTGACGCTGGTGGAGAAGCCGGCTGCCGCCAAGGAAGGCGAAATCCTGCCCGGCTCGCGCGCCAAGGTGTGCGTGAGCGACGTGAACGGCGACGGCGCGCAGGACCTGCTGCTGGGCGACTTCGGCTACATCATGCACCCGCAGCCGGATCTGAGCGACGAGGAGAAGAAGGAGTACGAGGCGCTCAAGGAGCTGCAGAAGGAAGTGTCGGCCAAGTTCAGCGCGGTGATCAGCCGCGTGCAGAAGGACGTGGAGAAAGAGTTCGGCAAGGAACGCAAAGACCTGAGCAAGGAAGAGCAACAGAAGTTCGTCGAGGCATTCTCCAATGCCCTGCGCGCCGACAAGGAATATCTGGCGGTGAGCAAAGAGAACACGGAGATCTACCAGAAGATCGCCAAGTACCAGCCCAAGCGCGAGTACCGCGGCAACGTCTGGCTGTACAAAGCCAAGCCGGCCGAGAAAGAGCCGGTGACGGGCAACTAGGCGCTCGACAAGCTGGAAGGCAAACACAAGCCCGCCGTGCAAACGGCGGGCTTTGCTTCGGTGGCGCAATCACAGGGCGGGTTACGTCAGCTCGCGCAGGATGGCCTTGGTGTGCGGGCCGTAGAACGGGTCGTCTTTCAAATCCGTGGCGCGGGTCTTTACGTCGAAGTTGGCGCCCGCGATCTCGAGGTGCTTGACGCCCATTTCCGGCGGCAGTTCCAGCCCTTCCAGGTAGGTCTCTATGTCGTCCACAGTGATCAGGTATTCGCCCAGGCCGCGCAGGTGGTGGATCACCTTTTCGGCGTAGGCGTCGGCGCCTTTGCTGCTGGTGGCCTTGGCCCAGTTCTGTACGCCCTGGGCGGTCAGGCGCGCGGCCTGCCAGTCACTCAGCACGCGGCGGATTTCTTTGCGTATCGCGTCCGGCATGGCAATCAGTATCCTGCGCCAGGCTGCAATGTTCAATCACCAAACGACGCCATGGAAAAGCTGCTCGACTTCCTTCACAGTGCTGAGCCCTATACGAGCTATCGTTATGTGCTGGGCCTGGTGCTGGGCGGCATCACGGTCTATTTCGTGGTGACGGCGATCATGTCGCTGCGCAATCTGCAGGGCCTGCTGCAGGACTTCAACCGCCATGTCAATGAGCAGCGCCTGTTCGACGACGTGCGCCTGATGCTCGACCCGGACTACGACCTCAGCCTCGAGAAGCCCCTGCGCGCCAAGCCCGGCCGTATCATCAAGCTGTCGCTGCTGTCAGCCTGCCTGCGGCTGCTGAGTTTCCGCACGCTGGTGTACGTGTTTCCGGAACTGATCGGCGTGATCCTGATGGGAAGCGCCTCGGCCGTGGCGTACTGGTACGTGTTCACGCTGAAGATCTAAACCCGGCCGGTACTCGTCCGACGAAGCCTTGGCGAAGTCGGAAGGCCGGGGGAGTTTGGTGAAGCGCGCGAAACTGGTGATTTCCCCGCCCTTCCGGGCGGGGCTGAAGCGTTCACCCCTTGCAATTCGTTACCCCACTGGTAGCTAGAGCGCGCGTTGGATTTGACGCGAAGGACGCGAAGGGAAGTACGTTGGAACCACAGGTAAACACAGGTGAACACGTTCCGGCTCGTGCGCGATTCGTGTTCACCCGTGTTTACCCGCGGTTGATCTCCGTGTGCTCAGCGCGCCCTGTGCGAACACTGAAGTTCAAACAGTCAGGCGGGGGTTACATGCCTGCCCGCGTCGCTGTGCCTTTTGTGTTTTCGTGCTTTCGTGGTTAATCACGCCTTTGCCTTCTGCGCGACCTTCGCGATCTTCGCGTGAGTTGAAACGGAGTAGACATGCCGGCCAACAGTCTTGAGCAAGTTCGCAACCTCTGCATGCGTCGCGGGTTCGTGTTTCCGGGCAGCGCCGTTTACGGCGGCGTCGCCAGCTTCTGGGACTACGGCCCCCTCGGCGTGGAGCTGCTGAACAACATCAAGAAGGCCTGGTGGCAGGACACCATCTACACCCGCAACGACATGGAAGGGTTAGATGCAGCCGTGCTCATGAGCCGCAAGGTATGGCAACACTCCGGCCACGAAGCCACCTTCAGCGACCCGCTGGTGGACTGTAAGGCCTGCCGTTCACGCTTTCGCGCGGACGACCTAGTTGGTGCGTGGATTGGTAAGGTTAGACAGGAAGACGTGCGGAGAGCGGATACGTGGTTACGGCACTTTCAGGCTCACGAACGCGTATGTGCCGCAATGCCCGAACCTTTAAGAACAGCGGGTGTGCAGATCATGCAGGAGATTCAGGCTGCACACGAGATTTGGTGGCCGCTGGGCCGACTGTTCTTGAAATTCAAGGACGCTGGCGATGAGGCGGCGGCCCGGAAGATGGTCGACGATGAAGACGCAAGACGGGCTAATCAGCGGATGAAAAGTGCCCAAGAGGCCCACAAGCAGTTCATCGAGCAGAATGCCACTGCGTTTGAATTTGCCTGTTTTAAAGCGAAGGAAATTGAGTGCCCGAAGTGCGGAAGCAAGGAGTTTACAGAACCCCGCAACTTCAACCTGATGTTCCAATCACATGTCGGCCCGGTTGCGGCCGACAAGGGCACTGACGAGGAAAAAGCCGCCCGCGTTTACCTGCGGCCGGAAACCGCCCAGGGCATCTTCATGAACTTTGCCCATGTGCAGCGGGCCATGGCGCGTAAAATTCCCTTTGGCGTGGCCCAGATCGGCAAGGCCTTCCGCAACGAGATCACGCCCGGAAACTTCATCTTCCGCACGCGCGAGTTCGAGCAGATGGAGATCGAGTTCTTCATCAAGCCGCCCCAGTTCGTGAAAGAAGGCGAAAAGAACGACCAGCAGTGGCACGAGGAGTGGGTCGAGCAGAGGTTCAACTGGTGGCTGCGCTACGCCACTTCGCCCTCTGCCACGCTTGAGGATCGCGACGCCACGGCCGCGCGTTTCCGCGCCCGCGCCCAGACACCCGACGAGCTGGCCCACTACGCCAAGGCCACCACGGACATCGAATACCTGTTCCCCGGCTCGCTCGGCTGGGGAGAAATCGAGGGCGTCGCCAACCGCACCGACTTCGATTTAACAGCCCACAGCAACGACATCCCCGAAGAGGATTTGAAGCGGCTTAAACTTGAGCCCAACAAGGACAGCACTGTAAAACTCGACTACTTCGACCCGGATGCCAAGGCCCGCTACATCCCCTGGGTGATCGAGCCCTCGGCCGGCGCCACCCGCGCCATGCTGACCTTCCTGTGCGAGGCCTACCACGACGAAGTGGTGACCGAGCCCACCAAGCAGCAGATCGACCAGATCAAGTCCGACGCCGCCATGATCCGCAAGAACGCCGAGAAGAAGATCAAGGAGGCGCAGAAGGAAATCGCCGCCGGGCGCGAGGCCAAGCACGACCCCGCAAAGGTGGAAGCATTCCTGAACGTGCTGGACGAAACCGTCGCGCGCCTGCCGGCAAGCCTCACCGAGCTGCTGACTGCGCTCGACCACGAGGGCGCCCAGAACCTCGAGCCCGTCAAGAAGTTCCGGCCGCCCACGGAAAAGCTGGTTGAGGACTGCACCCGCACGGTGCTGCGCCTGCACCCGGCGCTGGCGCCGGTGAAGCTGGCGGTGTTCCCGCTGAAGAAGAACAAGCCGGAGCTGGTGGAGCTGGCCCAGGCGATCAAGGAACGTTTCCAGCGCCACTTCAGGGTGGTGTACGACGACAGCGCCGGCATCGGCCGCCTGTACCGCCGCCAGGACGAAATCGGCACGCCGTTCTGCATCACGGTGGATTTCGAAAGCCTCGAGGACGGCACGGTAACGGTGCGCGAACGCGACAGCATGGAGCAGGAGCGGGTAAAGATCGACGACCTGCCCAGCTACCTGCTGCCCCGCCTGCAAGGCGAATAAACCAAAGCCCGGGATGCAAACCCCGGGCGGATGCGCCGCGGGTCACGAGCCCGGGTTTGCTCGTCGAGGATTTCCGACTCAACGGCAGCAACCCCGACAACGGCGTCGCAGGCGTTAGCGCAGCCCCGCCGGCGAGATGAACAGCCGACAACTGTACGATTCAGCCCGCTGGAGTTTCCGCGCGAGCCAGGTCATTGACGGCGACTTACATACGCATGGTGCGGGCTTATCGCTGTAAACTACGTTATTTACACCGGTTATATGCTCGACCCCCGTTCTCAGCAATTTGACAGATCGACTTGCTTGTGGCGCGTGTAAAATCACGCCTGCCTGCAATCTAGGAATCCATTACATTACCAAACGTAATTAAAGCGCTCGAATTTGCCCTGAAATTATCTACGATGGATTATCTAATCCTCCTCCGGGGCCGAAGCCGCGTACCGCCTGGGGCTGGTGTATGAGCACGGTCTGTTCCACATGAGCGTGAACAAGGGCGAGGCCATGCGCAACTACCGCACCGCCAAGATGGCGGGCCATCCGCAGGCGGCGGGTGTGAAGTAGAGCACTGACGTCTCAGGCAAACTCGCGTGCGGCGAGTTGAACGGGGAGATTGCAGCCTTCGCCAGCGTGGTTGACTCATGGGTAGAGCCGGTTCACGTTCGGTCCGAATAACCGTGCAAAACGTTGAAGTACTGAATACCAAGACGTCATAAAACAATAAAAAAATTGCATCTAAGGCTGTAAGAAATATGCAAATACATGGTAGTTCGTAAATTCGTAAAAATCTAAATCGAAATGTCGTTTGAACATATGCTATAGTCTCAGCGTGTCATTCATTGAAGTCACAATGCATCGATGTTGCACAAAAGAGAACAGTATCGACAAATTGCATTGCATCGCGTAGACTTCCCAACATTGGCACTGCGACGCACATGATTCGGTTCGCGACAAGAAGCAAGAATTGCCGCTACTTCGACTAATCGGTTCAACCTCCTGAACTCGACCGGAGGCTGCTCAAGATCCGCTTGCCACATGATTCGCAGCGTTGGAACGCAACCGCAAGAGAGTCTTTGTGAGCCACGGTGAAGCACAGACGCAACCGAACGCCCCGACCGACCTTTTTCACGTCGTCGTGGAGCAGGCCCCGGACGCCGTCCTGATGGTGGACGGCGCGGGGAAAATCGTCTTCGCCAACGAGCAGGCCGAGCGCCTGTTCGGTTATCCGCGCGCCCAGCTGATCGGCTCCGCGGTCGAAATGCTGGTGCCTGATTCGGTGCGGCCGCGCCACCGGGGCATCCGCGAAGCGTACCAGGCCGCGCCCGTGCGCCGTCCCATGGCCGCGGGTAAGCCCCTGTCCGCGCGGCGACACGACGGCGTGGAAGTGCCCATTGAACTCGGACTGAGCCCATGCAACTACGACGGTCGACCACACGTGCTGGCGTTCGTCCGCGACGTGACCGCCCAGCGCAGCAGCCAGGACGCCCTTCGGCAAAGTGAAGAGCGCCTGCGTGAAGCCAACGAACGCCTGGTCGAGCGCGAAGAACACCTGTCGAACCTGGTCAAGACCATCCCCGATGCCGTGCTCACGGTCGATGAGGACGGTTTGATCTGCGAGGTGAACCCCGCTGCTGTGCACATGCTGGGGCGCAGCGCGCAGGAGCTTGCCGGTTCGAACATCGAAAGCCTGTTCGCCCCCGAGGTGGCAAGCGCGATCCGCGTGGACCGCCGCCGC
This sequence comes from Planctomycetota bacterium, assembly GCA_022071975.1. Classification (GTDB taxonomy): domain Bacteria; phylum Planctomycetota; class UBA8742; order UBA2392; family UBA2392; genus JACKID01. The sequence goes on along the minus strand of JAJVIO010000059.1, from coordinate 39,261 downwards.
ACGGAGGGGCTGGACTTCCTGAAAGGCGCGGCCTTGAGCGCCGACGTGCTGCGCGCAAACGGCGAAGATTTCAGGGCCGCGATCACCGTGAACGGCTTCAAGGCCGCCGGCGCCCGCCGCTACCTGTGGGTGATCCGGGACATCAGCCACGAGCTGCGTTACGAGAAAGAGCGCCAGAGCCTGGTCAGGGCTCTTGAGGAAAAGAACCGCGAGCTGGAAAGCATCATCTACGCCGCCAGCCACGACCTGCGCTCGCCGCTGGTGAACCTGCAGGGCTTCGGCGAAGAGCTGGAGAAGTCGTGCGCCAGGCTGGCCGTGCTGGTGCGGGAGGATTTGTCCGCTGCGGCGCGTGAAGAACTGACGCGCATCGTGGCGGAAGAGGTGCCGGAGTCGCTTGGGTTCATCCGCAGCAGCGCGCGCCGGATGGACCAGCTGATCAGCGGCCTGCTGCGGCTCTCGCGGCTGGGCACCGTGGATCTTCAGCTGCGGCGGCTGGACATGAATGAGCTGCTGTCGGAGGTGGCGCGCTCCATGCGGTACACCATCGACCAGCTTGGCGTGAAGCTGGAAGTGCAGGACCTGCCGCCCTGCCACGGCGATTCCGCGCAGCTCAGCCAGGTGTTCGCGAACCTGCTGGACAACGCCATCAAGTACCGCAGGCCGGACGTGCAGTGCTCCATCAGCGTGCGCGGGAGCGCCAAAAGCCGCGAGTCGCTTTACTTCGTTGAGGACAACGGCCCCGGCATCGAGCCAGCCCACCGGGCTCGGGTGTTTGACATGTTCCACCGCCTTAACCCTTCCGGCGCGGTGGCCGGCGAAGGCCTTGGCCTGGCCATCGTGCGTCGGATCGTGGACCGGCACAACGGGTCGGTGCGAGTCGAAAGCGGCGAAGCAGGCGGCTGCCGCTTCGTGGTTACGCGGCCGGCGCCGCGTCTCGAAAGCGTCCGGAACGGTACCCAGCGCGTGCCGCACGCCGGGGTTCAACTTCCGGGAGCGGGGCGACCATGAAAAGCACCCAGACGGAACTGCTGCTGGCAGAAGATGATCCCGGCCACGCGAAGCTGATTACCAAGGCGCTCCGCGACGCCGGATTTACCTGCCCGGTCCGCCACTTCCCGGACGGCCAGGCGATCCTGGATTTCCTGGAGCCGCGGCCCGGCGCCGCCGAAGGGCTCGATCCGGCTTGCCGCTACATGCTGCTGCTGGATATCCGCATGCCCAAGATAAGCGGCGACGAAGTGCTGAGGCGAATCAAGGAGAACCCGAGGCTGCGGCTGATGCCGGTGATCATGCTGACGACGACCGATGACCCGCGCGAAGTGAAGCGCTGCCATGAACTGGGCTGCAGCGAGTACGTGATCAAGCCGATAGATCCCAAGGCGTTCAATGAAGTCCTGCGTCGGCTGGCGCAGTTTCTGCAGGTTGTGCACGTGCCGCCGCTGGTGGCCTGAGGAAGTGCGTCATGGAATCGCAGCGTATTCTGATCGTCGAAGATGACGAAGGCATCGCGCGGCTGGTCGCGCGCCGGGCGCAGGAAGCCGGCTGCCAGAGCGCGACGGCGTCCAGCGTACCCGAGGCCCTGCGCCTGCTGCGGGAGCGCGATTTCGACCTGCTGGTGATCGACCACAGCCTGAAGGATGAAACCGCGACTTCCCTGCTGGATGCCCTGCACGAACAGGGCATTGACCGCCCGTTCATCATCACCACCGGCAACGGCAGCGAAGTCCTGGCCGTTGACTTCATGCGGCGCGGCGCACTGGATTACCTGGTGAAAGACGCCGATTTCCTGGATCGATTCGGCGCCAGCCTCGCCCGCTCCGTCAAAGTCATCCAGACCTGGCGTCGCCTCAACGAGGTGGAGTCAGCCCTGCAGCAGTACAAGGTTGAGACCGAGGCGATCCTGGAGGCCGCCGCTGACGGCATCGTTACCTTCGACCACGGCGGGCGCATCGTCACCGCCAACGCCGCGATCTGCGAGATGTACGGCTTCAGCGCCGAGAACCTGATCGGCGCCGACATCGGCTGCCTGTTCCCCGGCGAAGGCGGCATACCCATTCTGCCACTCCCCGGCAGGGCCGGCACCGGCGACGTCCGCAAACAGTTGCGCACCCCGCGCGAATTCGTGGCCGGCCGCAGCGACGGACGCCTGATCGACGCCGAGGTCACCATCAGCGAAGTGGAAGGAGGCAGCAAACGCCTCTACATAGCGGTGATTCGCGACATCAGCGAAAAGAAGCGCATCGAGCGCCAGATGCTGCACGACGCCTTCCACGACAAGCTCACCGGCCTGCCCAACCGCGCCCTTGCCATGAACCGCATCAACCACCTGCTCAAACGCCGCGATGACCAGCCGGGATGCCGCTGCGCGGTGCTGCTGGTTGACCTCGACCGCTTCAAGCTGGTCAACGACAGCATGGGCCACACGGCCGGCGACCAGCTGATCCTGGAAGTGTCGCGGCGTCTCATGAGCGCCGTTCGACCGGCCGACACCGTGGCGCGCCTGGGCGGCGACGAGTTCGCGGTGGTGATTGAAGACGTGCATGACCTGCGCAACGCGGTACACCTGGCGGAACGCATCCATTCAGCGCTGGAGCCGGAAGTCGTCGTGCGCGGCACGGATGTGAAGGCCAGCGCGAGCATCGGCATCGCGCTCAGCCAGGAGGGTTCAGGCGACGCCGAAGAACTGCTGCGCCACGCCGATATCGCCATGTACCGCGCCAAGGAGAAGGGCCGCGGGCGCTACGAAGTGTTCGACATCGAGATGCACAGCCAGACGGTCATGATGATGCGCATCGAGACTGACCTGCGGCGCGCCATCGGCAGCGACGAGATCGTGGTCTTCTACCAGCCCGTGGTGGACCTGAAGAAACGCGTCGTGGCGGGCTACGAAGCCCTGGTGCGCTGGATGCAGCCCGGTCGCGGCATGGTTTCGCCGGCCGATTTCATCCCCGTGGCCGAGGAAACAGGGCTGATCTGCGCGCTGGGCCGCCAGGTCCTGCACGCGGCGTGCCGCCAGAACCGCCAGTGGATGGACCAGTTCGGCGAGCCCACCATCATCAGCGTCAACCTGTCGGCCTATCAGCTGCAGCGCGAAGACGTGGTCAGCATGGTGCGCGACGTGCTGCGAGACACCGGCCCGCCGACGTCGGCGCTGAAACTCGAACTGACCGAGAGCGTGTTCGTCGATTACTCCAAGGGCGATCTGCAGGCCCTGGACGAACTCAAGGCTATGGGCATCGGCATTTCCATCGACGATTTCGGCACCGGCTACAGCTCGTTCAGCTACCTGGGCAAGCTGCCCGTTGAGGCAATCAAGCTGGATCGCTCCTTCATCAGCGGCCTGCCCCACGACAAGGACCACGTGGCGATCAGCACCTCGATTCTCGCGCTGGCGGCCGCCATGAACCTGCGGGTGATCGCCGAAGGCATCGAACATTCCGGCCAGCTCAAGTTCCTGCTCGACCACGGCTGCCGTTGGGCGCAGGGCTACCTGTTCGGCCGCCCCGTACCCGCGCCCCAGGCAGAAGAGCTGCTGTTCGCAAGCATCGACGTGAAGCTGTAGCAGCTTGCCCGCATCGTTCCACAACTTGCCAGACACTGCGTGACTGGCTGCCCGGCCGGGCTAGAATCCAGTTATGCCTGACGACGCACCTACAGTTGAAGCTGCTCGAAAGCTGCTGTCCGAGGGCGATGCGTCAGGTGCATTGGAACTTGCGCGGCAACTGCATGAGAACGACCCAGAGAACCCCGCGATTCACGAGCTCCTGAGTGACTGTTACGACGCGCTCGGTGACGAGGACAAGGCGTGGGATCACGCGGAAACCGCCCTGGCGCTCCTGCCGCCTTACGAGCGAACCTCGAGCGATTTCCTGCACGAAGCGCAGATGGCCATGGCCGAGCACGACATCCTCAGGGTCAGAAAACTGTGCCGCAGAGCCATAGTGATGGACCCCGAGAACGCCGACGCGTTTGCCCTGCTGGCCGAAGTGCAGAACATCTTCGAGAAATGGAATGATGCCCGCAAAGCCGCCAACGCAGCCCTGCGCCTCTGCCCGGGCCACACGCTTGCACTGACACAACGCGCCGTCGCGCTGCGCATGCTGGGCGAAAGCCAGGTTGAACAAGACACCATCGATGCGGCGATCGTGGAAGACGAAAACGATCCCCGCGTCCAGTACTGGGCGGGTGAAACCGCCCTTTACAAGGGCAATCACGAGCAGGCGCTGGCGCACTTCATCCGTGCCCAGGAACTGGACAGCGGCTTCGAAGTCGCGCGCATTGGCCAGTGTGAAGCGTTGAAGTCCGCAAACCCGGTGTATCGCATGACGGTGCGTGCCGCCCTCAGATACCGGAGAACCGGTCGGAAAGGCCGACTGACCTTGGCTTCTGTGCTCTTGTTGCTGGTTGCCACCTACTGGGTGATCCCTGCGCAATGGAGCAAAGCAGCGTTGTACGCGATGGGAGCAGGCCTGCTGCTGGCCACCCTGGGATTGGTGCGTACGCACATTGGCGACTTCTTCCTGCAGTTCAGCCGCGCGGGGCGTGCCGCGATGCCGCGCAGGTTCCGCTGGGCGGCGAACATCGTCGCCGTTCTGCTGCTTGCCATTGCGATCCAGGTTGGCTTCTTTTTCACCACCGGTTTCATCGGCCAACTGATTGCTGTGTGCAATGCGGTCATGTTCCTGAATCTGATGCTGCCTATGTGCGCGGCCGTGAAGTCGCCGCGCGAATACTGGTGGTTCAGCTTTTTCTGCGCGTTCGCCACGTGGGCCATGGTGCTGGTGACGATGATCTACTTCATTGCGGGCTCATCCTTCGGCACGTATCAGACATTGCTTTGGATCACCGGCGGCATGTCGACGTTTGCCATCTTCTGCCGCATGGACGCCATGCAATTCCACGCCAGACGTTAGAAGCGCGGAGCAGAGTCCACAATCAGTCCGCAACTTGCCAACGGGCTGTGATGCCCTTCACCAAGCGGGTTTACGGGCGATTGCCCGGTCCGTTTGCCGCTTGTTATCGCGGCCAAACCCGCTAAATTGCGGCATCTTGGGGTTTGGCGCCCCGGGGTCTGGCACAATTTCCGCGCTGTTGCGGAAACTGTGCCTGACCCCCTCAGTGCTAGCAGAGGACTACATGGCCAAGAAGGAACCTGCCGCAACCACACCGCCCTCTGACGGCCGTATCGAGCCGCTGAACATCGCCGACGAAATGCGCGAGTCGTACCTGACCTACGCCATGTCGGTGATCGTCAGCCGCGCCTTGCCGGACGTGCGCGACGGTTTAAAGCCCAGCCAGCGCCGCGTGCTGGTGGCCATGCACGACCTGAACCTGGGCGCCACGGCCAAGCACCGCAAGTGCGCCAAGATCTGCGGCGACACCAGCGGCAACTACCACCCGCACGGCGAATCGGTCGTCTATCCCACGCTGGTGCGCATGGGCCAGGACTTCAACACCCGCTACATGCTGGTGGACCCGCAGGGCAACTTCGGCACCATCGACGGCGACCCGCCCGCCGCCATGCGTTACACCGAGGCGCGCATGACCCGCGCCGCCACGGACATGCTCGAAGACCTCGACAAGGACACCGTCGATTTCATCGACAACTTCGAGGGCACTCGCAAAGAACCCACCGTGCTGCCCGGCAAGTTCCCCAACCTGCTGTGTAACGGCACGGCCGGCATCGCGGTCGGCATGGCGACCTCCATGGCGCCGCACAATGTGAACGAGATCTGCGACGCCATCACCCACGTGGTGGACAACCCCGAGTGCAGCATCGACGACCTGTGCAAGATCGTGAAGGGCCCCGACTTCCCCACCGGCGGCGTGATCTGCGGCGTGAAGCCGATCCGCGAGGCCTACAAGACCGGGCGCAGCATCGTCACCGTGCGAGGCCGCGTTGAAATCGAGCAGGGCGACCACGGCAAGACCAACCTGGTGATCACGGAAATCCCGTACCAGGTGAACAAGGCCGCGCTGATCGACCGCATCGCGGGGCTGGTGCGCGCGGGCAGCATTACGGGCGTGAACGACATCAACGACTACAGCAAGAAGGACATCCGGCTGGTGGTCGAGGTCAAGCGCGGCGACGACCCGAACATCGTGCTGAACCAGCTGTACAAGCACACCCAGCTGCAGCAGAGCTTCAGCATCATCAACATCGCGATCGTCGAAGGCCGCCCGCACACCCTGAACCTCAAGCAGTTGTGTGAAGCCTACCGCGACCACCGCAAGGAAGTGATCCTGCGCCGCACGCGCTGGCTGCTGAACAAGGCCCGCGCGCGCCAGCACATCGTGATCGGCCTGCTGCTCGCCCTCACCAAGATGGACGAGATCATCAAGCTGATCCGTGCTTCGAAGGACGTGAACGAAGCGCGCGAGAAGCTGATGGCGTTGAAATTCCCCAAGAAGGTGAAGACCGAGGGCGGCCACACCATCGAGGGCAACGAGACGCTCACGCGCGCGCAGGCCGACGCGATCCTGGCCATGACGCTCAGCAAGCTGACCGGCCTTGAGCGCGACAAGCTGGAGGAAGAGTACGCCGCGCTGCTGGCCGAGATCGCCGACCTGATGGACATCCTGGCCCGCGAGGCCCGCGTGCTGGCGATCATCAAGGACGACCTGGCCGACGTGAAGAAGCGCCACGGCGACGAGCGCCGCACGGAAATCCAGGCCGCCGGCGCCGAAGAATTCGACATCACGGACCTGATCCCCGACGAGCAGATGGTCGTCACCATAAGCGCCGAGGGCTACATCAAGCGCGTGCCGCTTGAGGCCTACCGCCGCCAGCGCCGCGGCGGCATGGGAAGCACCGGCAGCAAGGCGAAGGAAGGCGACTACGTCGAGCACTTCTTCATCGCCAGCACCCACGACTACCTGCTGGTGTTCACCAGCCTGGGCAAGCTGCTGTGGCTGAAGGTGTACGACATTCCGGAGTTCAGCAAGACCGCCAAGGGCAGAGCACTGGTGAACCTGCTGAACATCAGCCAGGTCGAGAAAGTCAGCGCCTGCATCAAGGTGCGCAACTTCGACACCGGCCAGAAGCTGCTGTTCGTCACGGCCGAGGGCACGGTCAAGAAAACCGAGCTGGAGGAGTACAGCAACGTCACCAAGAAGGGCATTCGCGCGATCAAGCTGAACGAGGGCGACCGCCTGATCGACGTGCTGCTGACCAACGGCAGCGATGAGATCGTGCTGGTGACGCGCAACGGCTACAGCATCCGGTTCAATGAAACCGACGCGCGCACCATGGGCCGCGTGGCCGCGGGCGTGCGCGGCATCGACCTGCGCGACGGCGACATCGTGGTGGGCGCCGCGGTGGTGAATCGCAACGCCAGCTTCCTGAGCATCTGCAGTAAAGGATATGGCAAGCGCAGCAGCTTCGACGACTACCGCATCCAGAGCCGCGGCGGCAAGGGCATCATCAACTACAAGATCAACGACAAGACCGGCCACGTGGTCAGCGCCAAGAGCATCTTCGAAGGCGACGAGATCATGCTGATGACCCGCGGCGGCGTGGTGCTGCGCACGGCCGTGACCGAGGACAGCCTGCGCGAGATCGGGCGCGCCACCCAGGGCGTGCGCATGATGCGGGTGGAGGACGGCGACGAGATCACCAGCGTGGTGAAGATCATGAACGAGGAAGAGGCTTTCGAGAAAGCCGACCAGGCCGAGGCCCAGGCCCACGTGGACAAGGTGATCGAGAAGGGCATCGAAACCTACCCCGGCGACAAGAAGGGCAAGGCGGAGGCCGAAGAAGAGCCGGAAGATGCACCCAAGCCCGAAGAGAAGCCCAAAAAGAAGAAGGGCAAACCGGCCGAAGAAGAATAGCCGTGAGACCGGCGCCTCGCCGATGGCCGGCAACACAGAAGCGCCACGGCTAAGCCGTGGCGCTTTCGGGTTACAAACTAGTCCTTCTTGTCGCCCTTCTTCTTGCCGTCTTTCTTCTTGCCTTCCTTCTTTTCCTCGCCGGGCAGGCGGATGCGTTTTCTTGGCACGTACTCGTCGTCGCTGTCGGGGAAGCCCTCGTAGTGCACCAGGTGCAGGCCCTTCTCGGCGTGCATGACCTTGGCCTTGTACCACTTGCCGTCCCACTCCACCTCTACCACCGTGCCGCCCGCGATCACTTCCGGCTTGTGGGGGCGCAGCTTGTCGGCCTCGAGCCAGCGGTTCCACTTCTTGCCCCAGCCGACCCAGTCCACGAAGAACTTGCCGTCCTTGGCGTCGATGATCTTCACCTTGTACCACTCGCCTTCGTCTTCAGCCTCGCAGCGCTCACCCACGCGCTCCGGCTTCTTTTCGCCGGCCGCGGCCATGGCCGTGGCTTCCTGCATGCCGCGGAAGAAGCTGCAGGTGAGCTGCTCTTCGCTGAAGGCCATTTCGTCCTTGGCGTAGGCGGCGGTCTCCTTGAGTGTGACCTTGCCGTCCGCGTCGGCGTCATGCAGCGCTTCGCCGGCGTACATCTCGGCCAGGCACTGGGTGAAGGTCCAGTTGCCGGTGCTGCGGCTGCCCGGCTGCACCGAAGCCAGCACGCCCCAGCGCTTGGAGGTCTCGAGCGCTTTCACCTCTTCCATGAAGGCACCTGAGTGGCAGCAGTCGGCGGTGATCAGCACGTCGCCGCCCTTGAAGCCCTTCTCGATGGCGCTGACGACGTCGCCCAGGCGCCAGTAGTTGTCCTGCTTCGGCATGCTGTCGTAGCAGACGAGGCTTACGGGGCGCTTGTCGTCGTCGAAATCACGGCAGCCGTGCCCGGCGTAATAGAAGATGAAGGTTTCGTCGGCGGCGCTGGCGGCCAGGCTTTCGTTCAGCTTCTTCTCGACGGCCTCGCGGGTGGCCTCGGCGTTGGTGAGGAACACGATGTTGGCCTCGGGCACGCCGCGCTTCTTGAGCTGCTCGATCATCTCGGCATCGACACGTCCTTCGTCGGGCCAGGTGCCGAGCGACTGGTCCTGGAAGCTGAGCACGCCCACGGCGAACACCCGGGTCTTGGCCGGGTTCCATTCCGACTGGGCGCCGAGCAGCGACGCACAGAGAGCCATGGCAAGCAACGCGCAGATCCGCATACTTCTCTCCTTGTAGGTTGGCGGGAGTATACAAATCCGGCGCGAGGAAAATCACGCCCACGCCGTCCCGGCGAAATGCCGCGCGCCCCGTTGACTTGGGGCACGTTGCTGTTACCCTTTCGCGCAACTTTTTGGCGCGTCAGTTGCGGCCTCGGCTGCGCCTGACGTAAGTGCAGGAGAAGAAATGATCACCACCGAACGACGGGCCCAGCTCGTCAAGGAATACGGCAGCAACGAGAAAGACACCGGCTCGGTCGAAGTACAGACCGCGCTGCTGACCGAAGAAATCAACAACCTGACCGTCCACCTCAAGATCCACAAGAAAGACCACAACAGCCGTCGCGGCCTGTTGCGGATGGTCGGCAAGCGCAACGCGCTTTTGAAGTACCTCAGCAACACCGATGAGCAGCGCTATCGCGACCTGATCGGCAAGCTGGGCATCCGCAAGTAAAGCAGGGCAGGCCTTCGCGCCTGCCCGCTTCTTTTGCGGTGAAGACGTGCAAGGGGTTCGGGACCCTGTCACCGGCCCTGGCGGACACAGAGGCATCGGCTGTCATCGACAGCCCTGGCTTCTCTGCCCGCCCGGGTAGCCTCCGGGCCCTTTGCACACTATCAACGAAGTCAGACCGGCGCAGACAGGGCGCGGGTCACAGTGCGTACATGTACGCAGAAGAGTGTGTTATGGCAGTAGACAAGATTACCCAGAGCAAACAGGTCGTGACCGTCGAGATCGGCGGCCGCAACATCAGCTTCGAAACCGGCTGGCTCGCCAAGCAGGCGGCCGGCAGCGTCCTGGTGCGCGAAGAAAACAGCGCGGTGTTCGTGGCGGTTACCACCGCCGAGCCGCGCCCGGGCATCGACTTCTTCCCGCTGACGGTCGAGTACCGCGAGAAGACCAGCGCCGCGGGCAAGTTCCCCGGCGGCTTCTTCAAGCGCGAGGCGCGCCCCAGCAGCAAGGAAATCCTCACGATGCGCATGACGGACCGCCCTCTGCGTCCGCAGTTCGTGGAAGGATTCAAGAACGAGGTCCAGATCAACGGCATGGCCATGAGCGCCGACCCGAACCTGGACCCGGACATGCTGATGATCAACGGCTCCAGCGCCGCGGTGATGCTGGCGGGCCTGCCCTTCGACGGCCCCGTGGGCGCTGTGCGCATGGGCCGCGTCGATGGCCAGTTCGTGGTCAACCCGAGCTACGAGCAGGTTGACGAAGGCGAGCTGAACATGGTGGTGGCCGGTACCCTCGACGGCATCAGCATGGTGGAAGCAGGCGCCAACGAGCTGACGGAAGACCAGATCATCGAGGCCCTGGAAATGGCCCACAAGGCCATCGTGAAGCTCTGCAACGCGCAGCTTGACCTGGTCAAGAAGGTCGGCGTGCAGCGCCAGGCCTTCACCGCCCCGGAAGGCGTGCCGGCAAGCCTCAGCCGCGAAGTGCGCGAGAAGTACTACGCCGAGTACAAAAAGAGCATCCGCATCAAGGGCAAGCACGAGCGCTCGGCGGCCCTCAAGGCCATCAAGCAGCGCGCCTTCGAGGAATACGCGGCCGCGATGGAAGACTCCAAGGTCCAGATCGAGGAGGCGACCAAGGCCGCCAAACAGGCCGGCGAGATCGTGGGCGAATTCAAGTACGACGCCCTGCGCGACATCATCCTGAACGAGAACAAGCGTATCGACGGCCGTGAACTGCATGAGGTGCGCGACATCATCATCGAGATGTCGCCCTTCCCGCGTAACCACGGCAGCGTGACCTTCACGCGCGGTGAAACCCAGGCCTTCGTGACCTGCACGCTGGGCACGGCCGAGGACACCCAGCTGATCGACGGCCTGCGCGAGTCGCGCGAGGAAAGCTTCCTGCTGCACTACAACTTCCCGCCCTTCTGTACCGGCGAGGCCAAGCCGATTCGTGGCGTCAGCCGCCGCGAAATCGGCCACGGCGCCCTGGCCGAGCGCGCCCTGCGCCCGATGCTGCCGGCGGAAGACGAGTTCCCGTACACCATCCGCGTGGTCAGCGACATCCTGGAAAGCAACGGCAGCTCCAGCATGGCGACAGTGTGCGGCGCGACGCTTTCGATGTTCGACGCGGGTGTGCCGCTGAAGAAGGCCGTGGCGGGCGTGGCGATGGGCCTGGTCAGCGAAGGCGACAAGTTCTGCGTGCTGACGGACATCCTGGGCGACGAAGACCACGCCGGCGACATGGATTTCAAGGTGTGCGGCACAGAGGATGGAGTTACCGCGCTGCAGATGGACATCAAGATCAAGCACCTGAGCAGCGACCTGCTCCGCAAGGCGCTGGGCCAGGCCCGCGACGCGCGCCTGCACATCCTGGGCAAGATGAAGGCCGCCATGGCCGCCCCGCGCCCCGAGATCAGCAAGTGGGCGCCGCGTTACGAGGTGATCAAGATCGACACCGAGCAGATCGGCATGATCATCGGCCCGGGCGGCAAGATGATCCGCGGCATGCAGGACGAGTTCGGCACCACCATCAGCGTCGAGGAAGACGGCACCATCAAGATCTTCGGCGAAGACGGCGAGGCGGCCAAGGCCTGCCGCGACCGCATTGCCTCGATGACCAAGAAGGTGCAGGTCGGCGAGCGCGTGCACGGCACGGTCGGCAGCATCCGCGAGTTCGGCGCGTTCGTGAACTTCAACGGCGGCTCGCACGAGGCGCTGATTCACGTTTCCGAGCTGAGCGACCAGTACGTCGAGAACCCGGAAGACGCGGTGAAGGTTGGCGACGAGTTCGAGTTCGAGGTCATCAACGTTGACCCCACCGGCAAGATCAAGGGCAGCCGCAAGGCCGTGATCCTCAAGGACCGCGGCGAAGAGTACAAGGCGCCCGCAGCCCGCGAACGCAGCGGCGGCGGAAGAGGCGGTGACCGCGGCGGCCGTGGCGGAGGCCGAGGCGGCGACCGAGGCGGACGCGGAGGCCGGGGCGGCCCACGCCGCGAACGCGACTAACGCACCAACCCGAACCAAAACCACAGAGCCCGCCGTGTAAACGGCGGGCTTCTGCGTTCAGCCGGAAGTGGCGCGCAAACGCCCACCCGTTTACAATGTGGGCATGAGACTGGCCGACTATCCGCGACGCAGCAAGAACGGCGATCCTGTTTGGGAACTGACCGCGCTTTATCCCCGCCAGGGCCAGTGGACCGAGGCCGATTACCTCGGTCTTACGGCGGTGGAGACCGGTATCGAGTTCAATTGCGGACGGCTGGAGTTTCTTCCCATGCCCACCAGGACGCACCAGGAGATTCTGCAACTGATCTGGCTTGCGTTGCGTGAGTTTCTGGCGCCGCGCGGCGACGCGTGGGTGTCAGGCCTGCGGGTGCGAACCCTCAAGGACAGAATTCGCATGCCGGACGTGGTGGCGCTGTTGGACAAGTCCCAGGGTGCTGACGAAGTCTTTGAGCGTGCGGACATCGTGGTTGAGGTCGTGAGCGGCTCCGACAGCGATCGTGAACGCGACTACACGGAAAAGCGCGCCGAATACGAGCAGGCCGGTATCCCGGAGTACTGGATTGTTGACCCCACCGAAGGGCGCATTACGGTTCTGGCACTGAAGGACGGCACATACGTCGAACACTCACGCGCGTCAAAAGGATCGAAGGCGGTATCCGCTCTGCTGCAAGGCTTCAGCGTGGACGTGAAGACCCTGTTCGAACGGTAGAGAACATTCGATCTGCTCTTCATGCGGATCGCGGGCGCGGGCAATTGACGACTATTGTTATTCAGGAGCGGAGGAAGCGGGATACCTCAAGTAAATGGCCGAACAACAAAAACAGCTTGTCCCTGGTCTGAAGATCAATCAAGCGGTGAGACGCGGAAGCATGATCGGTGGCGGATTGCTCGCTACGATCTCCATTGCTTCGTTCGTAGCTTTCGGATTGATGGACGGACTTCGGCAGATTGCGTTCATCCAACTGATCTGGCTGTTCCCGGCAGCATTCCAAATAGTCGTAGGAGCAAGGTGCTCAAACGTGGTCGTATTGGCGGATGGGTTGGAGGTGAACGGGCGATTCGTTCCCTTCGCGGCTATCACGAAAATTGAGTCAAAGTACACCCTGCAGCTCACAGTCACGTACCTTTATCACGGCGCCGAGTTCAAAACTTCTTTGGTTGCGAACTGGTTCAGCAAGATCGATCTCAAGCGCTTGGCTGCCGAACTTGGGACCGCCGCCGGGCTCGACCGTGTCGAACACGCCACCACGGTGCAACCTTCCTGAATGGTTGGCGATCCGTTCACACTGCGCCGGTTGCGATGTAGTGTTGGCTTGTCTCAGGCGCTGCCCCCGCGTGGCGGCTAACCTAAGGGAGAGAACATGAGCGGTGTTGATCGTCTGAACGTGCCCGAATTCGAACGTCCCATCGTTGAGCTCGAAATGCGCATTGAAGGCCGGCGCATGGACCTGGCCAACGCGGACAAGGAAGAAGACCGCAAGTTCATCCAGTCCGAAATCGACGAGCTTGAGAAAGACCTCAAGAAACTGACCGATTCCGTGTTCAACAACCTCGACCCCTGGGACCGCGTGCAGCTTTCGCGCCACCCCAACCGGCCGTTGACCAGCGACTACATCGGCGCATTGTTCGACGACTTCCAGGAGCTGCAGGGCGACCGCTCCTACATGGACGACCCGGCCATCGTGACCGGCTTCGCCACCTTCGAAGGCACCAAGTGCATGGTGATGGGCCACCGCAAGGGCAAGACGCTGCAAGAACGCCTGCGCTGCAACTTCGGCTGCGCCCACCCGGAGGGCTACCGCAAGGCCCTGCGCAAGATGAAGATGGCCGAGAAGTTCAAGCTGCCCATCATCAGCTTCATCAACACGCCCGGCGCATACCCCGGCATCCAGGCCGAGGAGCGCGGCCAGAGCCAGGCCATCGCCGAGGCGATCCGCGAGATGTCCGGCCTGCGCGTACCGATCATTACCCTCACCATCGGCGAGGGCGGCAGCGGCGGCGCGTTGGGCATCGGCGTCGGCGACCGCTACCTGATCATGGAAAACGCCTACTACAGCGTGATCAGCCCCGAAGGCTGCGCGGCCATCCTGTGGCATGACGCCAAGAAGGCCAGCGACGCCGCGCGCGTGCTGCGGCTCACGCCCAATGATCTGCTCGAGCTCGGCATCATGGACGAGATCGTGCCCGAGCCCTACGGCGGCGCGCACCGCGACCCGCGCCGCACCTTCGACAACGTGCGCAGCTATCTGCTCAAGCACCTCAACGATCTCATGGCGCTCGACATCGAAGACCTGATGGAAAAGCGCTACCAGAAGCTGCGCGGCATGGGCAAGTACATCGAAGCCGCCGCCTGACAATTCCGGCCTGACGCGCATCACGGGCCTGCTACAGTGCCTCTATGGACGCTGAGCAGGCCTACTTGTTCGCCCATGCAGTATCCCGCGATGCGGCTTATCAGCTGCAGTTGCCGGCCGATCGCGCCAGGTTGCACGGCTGGGCGCTGGATATCCTCGAAGCGCATCCCGGCAGCGGGGCGCTTGCCGTCGACCTCGCCCATCATGCGGCCTTCGCGCAGTCCGGTGCTGAAGGAGAAGCCCTGACCGGACTTCAGCGCCGGGAACTGCGCTACCTGCAGGAGGGCGCGGCCCATTGCACCAGCGAGTACGACCTGTCGCAGGCTGTGCGCCTGTACCGGCGCGTGCTGGATCATCCGCTGGCCGACGGTGCGCAGCGCGACGCGGCGTTGATCGAGGGGACCCGCGTGCTGTTGAACGCCGGCAAGGGGACCGAAGCCCTTGACTGGATCGCCCACGGGCCGCCGGCGTCCGACCCGGCAGCGGGGCTGGCAATCGAGGATGCGCGTGCCGCTGCGCTGTTGAGCCTCGGCCGCAGCCGCGAGGCGCTGGAGTGCTGCAACCGTGCTCTGCAGGCCTTGCCGGAGAGCGGTGGAAGGCTGGAGGGCGGGTTGCTTTCGACCGCCGGGGCGATCTGGAGCGACTTGGGCGACATCGACGCTGCCCTGCACGCGCTGGAGCGCGCGGCGCGGCTGGCAGATGAACTGCAGGATCCTTCGCTGCGGGCCCAGGCCTTGAGCAACCAGGCGCGCACCTGGTTTTCCCGCGGGCGCTGGACCGACGCGGCGCCGCTGTTCCGGCAGGTGCAACAGATAGCGTTTGCGTCCGGAGACCGGCACCGCCTGTGTGTTTCCACCTCGGGGCTGGGCGCCTGCCTGATCCAGACCGGCAACCTGGATGAAGCAGAGCAGCAGCTTCTTGCGGCTGTCCGCATCGCGCGCGAGATCGGCAACTTCCGCGAAGAGGCCGTCGCGTTCACGAATCTCGGCACGGTGGAGGAATGGCGCGGCAACCTGGCGCGCGCAGCCGAGCTCCACGAGCGTGCGTTGCAGATGCACCGCGAGACCGGCAACCGCCGCGCCGAGGCCATCACGCAGCGCAACCTGGCAAACCTCGCCGCCCACACGGGCCGCTTTGCCGAGGCCGAGCGCATGGTGCTGCGCGCCTTCGCGCTGTCGCGCGAGATCGGTGACGCTGCGGCCGAAGGCGCGCTCTACACCGTGCTTGCGACCATCCACTACCGCCAGGGCCGCACGCTCGGCTGTCTTGCCGCCTGCGAGCGGGCGAGCGAGGCGTTACAGCATGCGGGCGACCTTTGGCTGCGCGCCGCCTCGGATGCCTACCGCGCGCTCACCCTGGGTGCGTGCACGCGCAACCGGGAAGCGCTGGAAGCAGTGCAGTCGGCGCTGCCTCGGCTTCAGCCGCCCACTGCGCCGCGGCTGCTGGTGGAGTTCGGCTTCGCGATCCGTGCGCAGGTCCTGGTCGGCATCGCCATTGAGCAGCGGCTGGTGCGACGCGAAGACGCAGGCCAGGCGCTGCGGGACGCGGCGCTTTCCCTCGACGAGCTCGAGAGCCACGCGCACCACGCGGCCGACCCGGTAACGTGCCGTGAGTACGTCCTGCAGGCGCGCGGCTGGCTTGCGCAGACTGACCGCGGCGAGTGGCCCCAGTGCTGGATGGGATCACGGATCAACGAACTGCCGGCTCCACTCCGGCTCGCGGTGCTGGACTCAATGCCCGTGCAGTCGCCCGGGCTGCTGGAGCGGCTGCAGACGGAAGCACCCTTGCTGCTGGCCGCACTCAAGGATGGCACGGAGGAACTGCCCGTCCCCGATTGGCGCAACGCGGAAGTGCCCTGATTCAGCGGGTCCAGCGTCGTAAAGATTCCGCGACCAGCTTTGCGCGGCCGTGGAAGTACAGCGCGACGTAGGCCAGCACCGGCAACGTGAACACGGCGCCCACGAAGGCCAGCACTGCTGTTTCCAGTTGCTTCTGGCTGCCGTGCAGCAGGGTATCCGCGCCGCCGAGGCCCGCCAGTACGGTCGTTCCCAGCAGCGCCACGCTGCCGAAGAACAGCAGGCTCCAGAAGCGGCGCTTGCGCTCGGCCGCCTGCAGCACCACGGCGCGGCGCGACTCCAGCAGGTCATGCCCGTCAATGTTGTGCGGGCGCCGGCGCGGGTCGGAGTAGGGGACCGGTGTTTCCAGCGCCGGCAGCAGCGCCAGGCCGCGCACGCCGCCCTCGCGGATGAACACCAGCTCAGCGTTGCAGTGATCGCAGCGCATCACGTGCAGACGGTCGGGCACGCGCAGGTGCGACGCGCAGCAGGGGCAGAGATGCAGGTCAGGGGCCATGGTTCACTCCCGTGCCAGTATACCCCGCGAAACTGCGACGTGCGTTACTTCTTCGGCAGCTCGGCCCAGAACCAGCCGCGCAGGTCGCCGCTCGCGAAGCCGCGCGCTTTATCGTCCGGGTACTGCTCGGCCAGGATCTGCTTTACCTCAGTCTTCAGCTGCTCGTCCGTGCCGTGGCATTGCAGACACATCTCGATTGCCACGATCGGGGACGCCACGCCCACGCGATCGCCGAGGTCGAACACCATCGGCTTCACCTCGCTGCCCTTCTTGCCGGCCGAATCGGCCACCAGCTGCTTGAGCCAGTCACGCGGCGCGCTCACCGGGTTGCGCAGCTTGTGGCTGGTGCGCCCGACCGCAAAGCCGACCTCCTTGCCTGCCTCGTCGGTCAGGGGCTGGGCGACCTCGCGGCATACCTTCACGGCCTCGACGGGCCCGCCTTCATTCAGCGCCTTGGTGAGGCGCGGGATCAGCCGCTTGCCCACGGCCTCGAAGGCGCCCTTGGCGCGGTCGCGGTAGCTTGCCAGCTCGGCCGGCGCATCCTCGAAGCTGTAGGACTTCACCGCCGCAGGCGCCTGGTTGGCTTCCTGGTGGACACAGGCGGCGAGGAAGCAGAGTGTGGAAGCGAGGGCAAAGCTCAGGGTCAGTGCGCGCATGGAAATTCCTCCGGCCGCATGCTAGTCGGAACGCCCCAGCCAGGGAATCGCTTCCAGCCTGCCGTCAGCGCCAAGTTGCAGCGTGATCGCGCCGTGCTGCCAGGTTTTCCAGACAGCGGCACCGGAACCATCGTAGGCCAGCATGGCGTCCTCGGAGGGGAACGTTTCCCGCGCCGACAGAATCACGTGCGCCGGGCGCAGCCGCTGCAGCAGGCTGTCGAGGCCTTCCACGTGGCTGCCCTGATGCGGGGCGAACAGCACGTCAACGCCCTGCAGGTGGGGGATCACGCCGGCCAGGCCGTCGGACTCCACGTCGCTGGGCAGCAGCACACGGCGCTCGCCGGCCTGCAGCTCAAGCACCAGGCCGCCGTCATTGCGGCGGGCCTCTTCGTTCATGATCGCGCGGGCGAAGGCGGCATCGGGCCACAGGCAGCGCAGGTTCAGGCCCTCGGCCAGCTGCAGCGTTTCGCCGCGCTTGAGCACGCTGACCTCGGCGCGCTGCTGCAGCCAGGCCAGCAACTCCGCGCCCGTGGCGTCGTCCGCGAACACTTCGGATATGAAGACACGCCCGACCCGGAAGCGCTCGAAGAGTTGCGGCAGGCCGTTGACGTGGTCGGCGTCGGCGTGGCTGATCAGCAGCACGTCGATGTGGTTGCGCCCGCGCTGCCACAGGTACGGGGCCAGCACGCGCTCGCCGACGCCTCCCATGCTGGTGCTGCCGCAATCCAGCACGGCGCAGGGGCCGCCCGCCACCTCGAACACCACGCACTGGCCCTGGCCGACATCCAGCGCCGTGACGCGCGCGGGTCCCGGCTGCTCGGAATGCGCCAGTGACAATACGGGCAGCAGACACAGCCAGCCAAGCCAGGCTGCCGCACCGAGCACGCGCGGCAACCCGAGCCGCGGCGCGGCCAGCATCAGCAGCAGCGCTGCATAGTAGCCCGCCAGCCACCACGCAGGCGGCGCGGGCAGGAACAGGTGGCCGCCGGGAACGTTTGCGAACACGCCGGCGATCAGCTCAAGCAACCCGGCCAGCATCGACAGCACCCAGGCCAGCGCAGCGCCCATAGGCGAAATCGCCGCCAGGGGCAGCAGCAGCGCCGTGCCCAGCATGGCCGTCAGCAGCGGTCCCACCAGCAGGTTGGTGACCAGCATCGCCGGGCTGACCACGTGCACTGTGTAAGCCAGCAGGGGCCAGGTGCACAGGCCCACAGCGAACGAGATGCGCAGCGACGCGCCCAGCCAGTCGCGCGCGACTTCGGCCGGCCGGCGAGTCATGCGCGCGGAATCGCCAAGGGGGCGACGCAGACGCAGTGCCGGCGCCACGGCCAGAATGCCCAGCACTGCCAGATAGCTCAGTTGAAAGCCGAGCTCGGAGACGTCGCCCGGGCTGATCGCCAGCGCGACCAGCGCGCTGGCGCCCAGCACGTTCAGCGGATCCGGCCGACGCAGCAGCACTTTGCCCAGGGCGTAGATCACCACCATGATCACCGCGCGCAGCACACTGGGCTGTACGCCCGTCACGAACAGATAGGCCAGTGCGGTAAGCCCCGCGACGCCCCAGCCCCAGCGCGGGTCTACGCCCAGCACGCGCAACACCAGCAGCACCGAGGCCGCCAGCAGGCCGACGTGCAGGCCGCTGACCACCAGCAGGTGCACGGTGCCGGAGCGCACGAAGATCGAGCGCTGCGCGGGCGTCAGGTTGCCGCGCTCGCCCAGCAATGTCGCGCCCAGGATCGCCGCGCGTTCACGCGGCATGCGCGAGCCCACAAGCTCATGGAACTTGCGGTGCACCCAGGGGGCCAGGTTGCGCGGGTCCCAGCTTGAGGGCTCGGCCAGCACCACCAGCTGGTCGGGCGTCTTCAGCGTCAGAGTGTGCGAGATCCCGCGCTGCAGGTAGCGCGCCCGGCTGTCGAGCTCGCCGGGGTTGCCCGCGCGCCGCGGCTGGCGCAGGCGGCCCAGCAGGCTGACGCGCGAGTTGATGGCGACGGTCGTCTCCGGCGGCGCGTAGACTTTCAGCAGGCCGGACGCATCACGCCCGAGGTCGGGGAGGCGCTCGACGCGCAGCAGGAACGACACGCTCTGGCGCGGGTCGGCGCCGATGGGGAAGCCAGGCTCGGGGCGCGGGTTCTCGGGGTATTCGAAAGCAGCCGGGTCGCGCTGCACGTAGTCGCCGCCTTCGATGATTACGCCTTCGACGCGCACCAGGTCGACTTCGCCGGGGAAGATCACCGCCAGGTCGTCGTCGGCCGGCTGAGCGCACACGGCCGCCCAGG
This sequence comes from Planctomycetota bacterium, assembly GCA_022071975.1. Taxonomy (GTDB): domain Bacteria; phylum Planctomycetota; class UBA8742; order UBA2392; family UBA2392; genus JACKID01. The sequence continues at coordinate 19,600 of JAJVIO010000059.1, read as the reverse complement.
CCGCGAACAGGGCGGTCACTGCCAGCAGTGCCAGCAGCGCCGCGCCGCCGTGGCGATCCCGTTTTGACAGCAGCAGCGCACCCAGGCCGCAGAGGCCTCCAAGCAGCGGCAGCACCAGGTTCAGCCAGCCGGGCCAGGACAGCAGCGCAGCCGCCGCGCAGCCGGCCACAGCGCCGATGCCCGCCAGCAGTGCGGGCCGACGCGGTGGTGCCAAAGGCTGGTCAGGAACACCCATGCGGCCGCGCACTCTAGCTTGCGACGACGAAGCCGGAAAACCTGAACCCGTAGCAGGGAGTACAGGACTTAAGGGTGCCCCCCGATCCGTGACCCGGAGGCACGCCATGAGACGCGTGATGTTGTGTGTGTTTAGCCTTGCCATCCTGTCCGGCTGCGCCATGCAGCAGCGTGCGGAAAGCAGTGAACCAGCCATTGAGATGTATCGGGCAGACGTCAGCAACGGCGGGCCTTCGCAGGTGTCGAACCAGGGCCTGACAGAGGCGCCGCTGGAGCGCGCGGAGTTGCGCATCGAGCGTTCGGGCTGGATCCGGGTGGACAGCAAGAACGAGATGCAGGCCTCGAGCAAGCTGCGCCGCATGGCCGCGCAGTTCGACGCGACGGTGATGTCGTTCAACGACCACGCGGTAACCTTCAAGATGCCTTCGGCGAAGATCGAGACACTGCTGGAGGTGCTGGAGAATACTGAGGGCTGGGAGATCGATGAGTTCGACTTCAGCGCCTGGGACCGCACCGGCGAGTTTTACTCGGTCGAGGCGCGCATCGAGTCAACGGGCGCAGTGAAGGCCCGCCTGCTGAAGCTGCTGGAATCGGCGGCCACGATGGACGACGTGCTCAAGATCCACAGCAAGCTGGAAGCGATCCAGAAAGAACTGGATGGATACAACGGCGCGCTGCGCGACATACAGCTGCGCGCCGGCCGCGTGGACGTGGCCATCCTGTTCGATTAAATAAGCCGGGCCGCCCAAGGCGGCCCGGCTGATAGTTGATGTCGTCTAGGATTCCCAGGTGCGCCAGCTGCCTGGCACGAACTTGGCCGTGGTGTTGTAGGCGCGCAGGAAGTAGGGCGGCATGGTCTGGTCCATGCGGTAGTCCCAGTCGTAGTTACGGCGGGCGTAGTTATTACCGTTACCGCCACCGTAATCGCCCTGGCAGATCAAGCCTCCGCAGTACCACAGCTCGCCCATGGGCTGGCCGTTGTAATAGACCTTGGGCCGAATGTGGGCCATGGCAAGGTAGACGCCGTCCATGCAGTAGTCCGAGTTGTAGCCGTTGACGGTATCTGACCAGTCATGTCCCGGAAGTGTTTCGCCGGCCAAGTCTCCGCTGACCCACGCCGAGGAAGGCAGAGGATCCCACCACAGCGGGCAGGGGCAGATCTCGGTACGGCCCATTACTCCCAGCATCTCCACCATGTTCAAAGCGCTCGGCCCCTGCTTGCCTGTCGCGCCGTCGTTGAAGAAGCGGCGGTTGTTGGGGTTGTCCAGGTTGCCCTGATAAGCAATCGGTTGACGCACGATGATGCGGTGGTCGCACACCAATGAGACGCGGGAGTTGTCCAGCGTACCGCTTATCACCAGAACCGGCGTGGACCCTGCAGCAACTCCGTAACCACCCTGGTTGGTAAAGGTGTCGGTGTGTCCGTAAGTATTCAGCCAGTGCTGCTGGACGAAGCCGTTCGTGCGCGGCGAAGCAGCGAGGTTGTCGCGGTAGTACGGTGCGCCGACCAAGGGTCCCATCGTAATCCCGGAAGCGGCCCCACTCTGGACGTAGATCACGCCCTCGTTGGGAATCGGAAGGGTTTCAGACACCCACTCGTAGTCAACTGTGACGACGTAGGGGTTCGCCGCCGATGTATTGGTGTAGTTCATCACGCCAGTAGAGGAGTTGATCCAGCTGCTGCCCGAAGCAGCCACCTGTCCGGTAGGCACAGTACCCGCCCCAGCCGCTGCTGTGTTTTTCCGCCTTACGTACCATCGGGTGAATGTCGTGCCGTTGAAGATGATCTCCATGGTGTTCTCGGCGTACACGTAGCCGGTGGTTGAAGCGATGTCTTTCAGGTAGTCCCACTCTGACGCGTCAACCGGGAATGGAATGGCAGGCTGATTCGTGAGTGGATTCGAGTTGACGAACGGGTACTCGGGGCTGGAGGGACTGGAGTACGCGCCGGTGATAATGCCGGTAGAGGTGGTCTCACCGAACACGCGGCAGCCGGTTACATCAACGTTGATGTTGCCATTCGAGTAGTAGTTCCCAACCAGCTTGTAGTTGGCGCCAAAGTTGCCGTTTGATGCAAACACCGAGTAGTCGCTGAAGCTGGCCACTTTCACGGTGTACTCCACCCAGCGGGTTTTGCCGGAAGCCGTGGCGTTGGCGCGCACTCGGGCGCGAGGCACCGAGTCACCGCCGAACCGCAGAGCTTCGATGTTCACGTTAATGCCGTTGACGGTCACCACGCCCAGGCTGGTCCAGGAACTGTCACTCACCCAGCTCCAGTCGTCCTGCACGCCCTTGATCAGGGTGAACCGGCCACGCACGGATTCCACGGCGGCCTCGCAGGCGATCATCAGGCGCACGTCGATGCCGTTGCGTACGGTTTTCAGGCGCTGGATGGTGGACATGGACAGGATGGCCGTGCCGGCCACCGTCACCATCACGAAAAACAGCATCGCAGTGGCCAGGATGCCGCCGCGCCGGTTGGTCCGCTTTGAGCGGGCTGGATAGAACATGGTTCATCCTCGGTTCGTGAGTACAGCAGGAATATTACACGCTGCAGGCATCGTGTCAAATAAATGCGCAATATTCCGGCCGAAAACATGACAAATCGAATGCAAACGGCTGCCGAACTTGCCCAAAGAAAAACACGCAGGCAGGCCTAAGGGCCTGCCTGCGTTGTGGTTACGCCAAGTCGAATCAGCCTTCCCAGGTGCGCCAGGTGCCCGGCACAAAGGTGGCCGATACGTTGTAGGAACTCAGGAAGAACGGCGGCGTGGTTTCCTGCATGCGCCAGTCCCAGTCGTAGTGCACGTAGGACCAGCAGTTTTCCGTGTAATACGTCGTGTAAAGCGAAATCAGGCCGCCGCAGAACCACACTTCCTGCGTGGGGGCCCACGAATGGTAGTAGTTGTCACCGCAGGAACGCGTGCCCAAGAACACGCCGTCGAGGGCGTTCTGGTTCGCAAGGTGGCCACCATCGCCCGCGATGTTGGTTACCGTTTCAGAGCCCGGCAGCAGGTTCCAGTAGCGGTAGGCCATGTTGATGTCACCGCCGCCCAGGTAGGTGCCGGACTTGGCGGCCTGGTTGGACCAACGTTCACGGGAAATCACTCCCAGCATTTCCGACACCGCCAGTGCCGCAGTGCCGGTCTTGTTCGCTTCGCGTCGCAGGCCTGGATCAACGGCGTACGAGTTGTAGGTGATGTTGTCGCGGATTACCACGTTCACGCCGTCGCCGCAGATTGTCACACGCCGGTTCGTCAAACGGCCGCTGAGCAACAGCACGGGTGTGCGTCCGGTGTCGGTACGACTCCAGGGCGTGTTGCGCTGCAGATCGCCGTGGGCGATGCCCTGCTGAGTAAAGCGATTGCGGTCGCTGGCGTGCAAGGTGTCATCGTTCGAGCCATCCGCGGCCGGCGAACCGAGCTTGACGTAGATCGCGCCGTTATTGGGGATGTCGCGCGTCTCCCACGCCAGCGTATACCAGGTGTTCTGCACGCTGGAGTGCGCGGTGCCGAGCACCGCTGCGTCGTTCCAGGCACGCGGAGCGCCACTGACATTCAGCGCGCCACGAGCGAATGCGTCGCTTGCGTTGACGCCACCCGTGTTGATCCATCCCCCGTTCCAGAGGAGGTTTGTTGATGGAATGAGGCCATATGTCGCGCCGCCGGGGTAGGTGGCCGGGGCGATGGTGCCGCCGGACCAGCTCGGTACTGCCTCGTTGGTGCCGCCGACCGCATTGCGGCGTACGAATATCCGGCGGTACTGCGTGCCCATCAGCTGAATCTCGAGCGTGTTCTCGTAATACACATGGTCGTCGGCCAGGTAGGGCGGCTTGGCGCCGTTCTCGATGGCGCTGTAGTTCGCAACGTCGTCGGGCATATCGATCGGCGTGATGCCTTGCTGCGTACCCTTCAGATATGTGTAGGAGTCAGGGTCCGAGTTGCCCGTCTTCGTGAACGTACCCGAGGTCCAGGCATTGCCGAAGAACTGCGTACCCGTGGCGCCGAAATTACAGCTGCCGCGCGAATAGAAGTTGCCCACGCACTTGAAGTAACCCCAGTTGCTGGCACCTGCTTCGCCGATGTACACCGCGTAATCGCTGAAGGCCGCGACCTTCACCGTGTACTCCACCCAGCGCGTCTTGCCTGACGCCGTGGCTGAGCCGCGAATCCGCGCGCGCGGCACCGACGGGTCGGCCGAGCGCAGGGCTTCAACGTTCACGTTGATGCCGTTCACAGTCACGATGCCGATGCTGGTCCAGGTCGTGTCACTCAGCCACGACCAGTTCTCCTGCACGCCCGCAATCAGCGTGAAGCGCCCGCGCACGGACTCAACGGCCGCCTCGCAGGCGATCATCAGGCGCACGTCAATGCCGTTGCGGACGGTCTTGAGGCGCTGGATGGTTGACATGGAAAGGATTGCCGTGCCGGCAACCGTCACCATCACGAAGAACAGCATTGCGGTCGCCAGGATGCCGCCACGCCGGGCGCCGCGACGCACTGTATGCCTCGTAAACATAGGAAGCTGCTTTCAGCTTGAGAGAGTTGATTGAACGCGGATATTACACGCTGGTCACCTGACATATTGCAAGAGAAAAATTCTTGCATTGCCCTACCGGCTGCAAAGTCGCCCCCAACCTCACCATTCGGGAATGCCGGTTTGTTTCAACTGCATAGGTCTCCGGCCGTATCATCCGTGGCTGGTTGTTGGCAGGCGGGGGCGGCCTATGATGCCGGTCTCTGTTCCTTTTCAGGCGGGTCCGGTGGCGCGACGTCTCAGCGAGCAACAGACCGAAAAATTGCCAAAACCCACGGCCAAGCACGCCACGGCCGCGGAACTCAAGTCCATTGAGGGCAAGCAGCCGGAAGAACGCAGCGACTTCGACCTGCTGAAGCTGTATGTAAAGAAGAAGAGCAACGAGGCGTTCGAGGCCCTGGTCAACCGCCACCGCCGCCAGGTCTACAACTTCATCTACAAGATGGTCGGGCGCGCCGAGGCCGCCGAGGACATCTTCCAGGAGACGTTCCTGCGCGTGATCAAAAACGCGCACACCTACACGCCGCGCGCCAAGTTCACGACCTGGTGCCTGCAGATCGCCCGCAACCTGACGCTGGACTACTACAAGCGCGAAGGCCTGCGCCAGCACGTCAGCATCGACGCCTCGCCCAACGACGACGAGCGCTCACTGGCCGGGCTGCTGCAGGGCTCAGACCCCGAAAGCGGCGAGATCCTGGTCTCGCGCGAACTGATTGAAGAAGTTCGCCTTGCCGTCACGCGCCTGCCCGAGAACCAGCGCGAGGCCCTGGTGCTGCGCATCTACGACGACATGCCCTACGCCGAGATCGCCGAAGTGCTGGACAGCCCCGAAGGCACCGTGAAGTACTGGGTGCATGAGGCCGTCAACAGCCTGGCCCGTTACCTCGAGCGCAGGGGGCTGAAATAGCCAACGAAGTGCAAAGCCGGGCGTTTCACAGGCCGGAGAAACACATGGACACGCGCGAAAAACTGATTGCCTGGATGCTGGGAGATCTCAGCGCCGAGGAATCACGCCCCCTCGAGGCGCGCCTCGCCACAGACGCCGAGCTGCAGCGGCAGCGCAGCGTACTGGAAGGCACCTTGCGCGCCGCCCGCGCAGTTCCGTCGGCCGATATCAGCCAGGCTGCCCTGCAGCGTCTGTTCAGCGCGGCTGCGTTGATCGACCCCGAGCCGGAAGAGACACGGGCCGCGCCCGCCGCACACGGCGACGCCGACATCCACGTGGGTGAACTGATCCGCATCGACTTCATGCGCGGCGTGCTGCCCCGCGTGGCTGCCGTCGCCGTGATCGCGTTCGTGCTGGGCCTGGGCGTGTGGCTGACGCCCGGCGAATTGCAGCCCACGGTGGCAACCGTGCGCGACGACAAAGGCATGCACGTGGTGCTTGATGGCGAGTTGGTGGAGGCCCGGGTCGGTGAGACACGCCGAATCACATTTGCCACAGGCGAAGTGCTGCTGGACGGCGCGTCCTCGGTGCGGGTGCGCTCAACGGGCGCCAACAGCGCGCCTGCCTTTGAAATCGAGCGCGGCCGCGTGGTGGTGACAGCCGCGGCCACGCCGCTGGAGCTGAAGGTTGCCGACCGCGACGTGCGCCTCGACAAGGGCGCCGTGCTGGCTGTGGATTACGACCGTGCCTACGCCAACATCGCGGACAACGGCGCGGTGGTTGAGGTTCAGCGCGTGCCGATCGGCGAAGTGGCGGCCCTGGCTGAAAAGGCCTACGGCATCAAGCTGGATGTCGGCGGTATACCTGAGAATGTTCGCAAGTACCGCGTCAGCTTCTATGGCAGCGGCCTGGATGCCGATGCCTTCGTCGACAGTTTCATCGAGTCCGCCTCGCACTTCGGCATCACGCTGGACGACTCGCGCCGCTACCTTGGCTACCAGTCGCGCGCCGGCACCGCGCCCCTTGAGGAATGGCAGCTCAATATCGCGCTGCTGGAAGGCAGCGCCAGCCTGCGCGCCGGCGCCGAGACGCTGCAGCTCGCGGGGCGTACGCCCGAGGCGCCCAACTTCGTGAGCGTCAGTGCGGCCGCTGCGACGGACGCCCGCACCCTCGACGCCGAGGCGCTGAGTGAGCAGGTGGTGTGGGCCGCGGGGGCGGAAGGCGCGCCGATCCGCCACCTGCGCGACGTGCGCCAGAGCAACGAGACCCTGCCCAGCCGAACGGTGATCCACACCGACACGCTGGTCCTGAACGGCGAGCAAGGCCGCCGCATCTTCAAGCTGGGCGGGCCGGAGTTCGACTTCCCGCTGCCGGGCGGGCGCAAGGGCCGCCTGGTGCAACTGACGTCCAGCGGCGCCGCCTTCGAGGTGGAGGGCGAGCTCGTTCGCGAGTTCGTGCCCTTCGGCCAGCAGGCCCAGGACTAGACCCCGCCATCCCGACGCGCCGCGGCCCCGCCGTGGCGCGTGCTGTTTAAAACCCTAGGATGCCGCCATGGGCATCCTGATCACGGGCTTGGGCCGCAGCGCGCCGCTGGCGGGGTTGATTGCCAGGGCCGGCGGTTTTCGCCATGCGCCCGCGATCGAGCAGCAGTTCCCGGACGGCGAGCAGTACATCCGCCTGCGCGGCAGCCTGCGCGGCGCCGAGCTGTACATCGTCAACAGCCTGTTTCCTCCCAACGATGAAGTCATGGCCGCGCTGATCGCCGCCGATGCCGCGCGTTCCCTGGGCGCGCGCAAGGTGATCCTGGTGGCACCCTACCTGGCCTACATGCGCCAGGACAAACGCTTCAAACCGGGCGAGGCCGTCAGCAGCCGCACCGTGGCGGCGCTGATCAGCGAGCGCTTCGACGGCCTGCTCACCGTGGACCCGCACCTGCATCGCTACAAGTCGCTGTGCGAGGTCTACAGCATCCCGGCCGTGGCACTGCACGCGGACGAGGCGATCGCGGCCTGGGTGAAACGCAGCGTGAAGCAGCCGGTGCTGGTCGGCCCTGACAGCGAAAGTCGGCAGTGGGTAAGCCGCGTGGCGAAACTGTGCGGCGCGCCGTTCACGGTGATGCGCAAACAGCGTTTCAGCAGCACCAGTGTGCAAAGCAGCGGCCTTGATGGGAAACTGGTAAAAGGCCGCGACGTGCTGGTGCTGGACGACATCATCAGCAGCGGCCACACCATGGCGGGCGTAATCCGCCAGGCGCTGGAGCTTGGCGCGGCCAGCGCGGCGGGCGTCGGTGTGCACGGCCTGTTCGCCCCCGGCGCGCGCAAGTTGTTGAATCAGGCGGGCGCCGCGCGCGTTGTAACTTCGAATACCGTGCCGAACGGCGCCGCCCGTATTGATGTGACACCCTGGATCGCGCAGGCGATCAAGGAAGGAATCGCATGACTCCCCGTGTGCCGCAACAGCTTGCGTTACGGCGCGTGCCGATCGACACCTCGCGTGAAAACGTGGTGTTCCTGCATGCCGAGTGCGCGGCTTTCCCCGGCCTGGGTTTCCGCCCGCTTTCCAAGGTGCAGCTCAGCTACGATCACCACACGGCCGTGGGTTCACTCGACATCGTGCGGGCGGACTGGCTTGGCGTAAACGAGGTCGGGGTGTGCGAATACATGTTCCAGCGCCTGGGCGTGGCCGAGGGTACGCTGGTGGCGCTGAGCTACCCGGGCATCCTGCACTCGACCAACTCGATCCGCCGCAAGCTGGCGGGCGCGCGCCTCAACCGCGCCGAGTTTGACGAAATCGTGCGCGACATCGTGTCGGACCGCTTCTCGAAGGTCGAACTCACGGCCTTCGTGTGCGCCTGCGCCCAGAACAACCTGGACCGCGACGAGATCGTGGACCTTACCCTCGCCATGACAGGCGTCGGCGAGACCCTGGACTGGGGCGGCGGCATGATCGTCGACAAGCACTGCATCGGCGGCATTCCCGGCAACCGGACGTCGCCCATCGTGGTGCCGATTCTGGCCGCCTACGGCATGAAGGTGCCCAAGACCTCCAGCCGTGCGATCACCTCGCCCGCCGGCACGGCCGACACCATGGAGGTGTTCTGCAACGTCGAGCTGAGCCTCGACCGCATGCGCGAGATCGTCGAGAAGGAAGGCGCCTGCCTGGCCTGGGGCGGCGCGATTGACCTGAGCCCGGCCGACGACGTGATCATCAGCGTGGAGCGCCCGCTCAACATCGATAGCCAGGGGCAGATGATCGCCAGCATCCTCAGCAAGAAGAAGTCGGCGGGCAGCACCCACCTGCTGCTGGACATCCCGGTGGGGCCCACGGCCAAGGTGCGCCGCATGGAGGTGGCCGCCAGCCTGCGCCGCCAGTTCGAGTACGTGGCCAAGGAAATCGGCCTGCACATCGAGGTGATGATCAGCAACGGCGAGCAGCCGGTGGGGCGCGGCGTCGGCCCGGCGCTGGAGGCGCGCGACATATTGGCCGTGCTCGAGAACCGCGAAGACGCGCCCTCCGACCTGCGCGAACATTCGCTGCAGCTTGCCGGTCGCGCGCTCGAGTTTGCCGAGGACATCAAGGGCGGCGAAGGCTACGGCGTCGCGCGTGAAATCCTGCGCAGCGGCCGCGCGCTCGAGAAGTTCCAGGCCATCATCGAGGCGCAGGGGCGGCGCAACGGGCGGCTGCAGCTGGGGCAGTACACCTTTGAGATCAAGTCCGACTGCAACGGCCGGGTGAGGCGGCTGGATAACTTCGCGATCGCGCGTCTGGCCAAGCTGGCCGGCGCGCCGCTGAGCCGCGGCGCGGGCGTCGAGGTGCTGCGCAAGCTGGGCGACGAGGTGAAACAGGGCGAGCCGTTGCTGCGGGTCTACAGCGGCACCCCGGCCGAGAGCGCCCTTGCGGAAGACTACGCCACGACGGAAAAGACCATCATCTACTGCGCGTAAGGAGAGCAATCATGGTGCGGAATCTGAGCTTCAGCCTGCTGGCGTTGTTGTGCCTGGCGGGCATCACCCGGGCCGAAGACGGCAAACTCGAGGTCGGCGGCGTGGGTGGAGCATCCGCGCGCTACCATACCGCCGACTACACCCGTGAACTCTGGGTGGGCCTCGGCGCCGAGGGCGTTGATTCCGCCGAGCTGCTGAAGGCCCTGCGCGGCGCTTGCGACGACACCACGGCCGTGGCCGTGATCGACGCCAAGGTGGACAGGTCCGTCAGCGGCGACGCGGACGAGCGTAAAGCGCTGCAGTCCATCAGCACCAAGCAGGCCCTGCGCGGCCTGACAGAGAAGCTGGCCCTGAACCGCGCCGACACACGCGTAATACTCGTGGCGCTGTTCGAGACCGCGAACCTCGCCCTGCGCGTCGCCGCCGACAACGGGGCACTGGTCGACGGCGTGGTGCTGATCGACCCACCCTGCGGCGACCTGGGCGGCCTGCAGATTCCCAAAGGCCGCAATGCAGGGGTGGACGTGCTGCTGCACCCGCGCTCGGACGCCGAGTTCGATCGCGATGAGGCCGCGCTGGTGGAGGGCCTGGGCGCCTGGGGCGCCGGCGTGCGCGTGCTGCGCGGCGCGGACCGGCTGGCAGGGCTCGATGCCCGCGTGAAAGACGCCTGGCAGCAGTTGCGTGGATACACGCTGCTGGAGGGCAACAAGGCCGGCAACGCCTACGAGCTGACGGGCCAGTTGAAGAATTTCAACGTTGTGTTCGTGGGCGAGCTGCACGGCAACCCCGGCGCGCACCGCGTGCAGCTTGAAGTGTTGCGCCGCATGGCCAAGGACGGCGGGCCGCTGGCCCTGGCCACTGAGCAGTTCGAGCGCGACACCCAGCAGGTGCTGGATGATTACCTCGCCGGCCGCATTACCGAGGCCGAGTTCCGCAAGAAAGGCCGCCTGTGGCCGAACTACGCCGACTACCGCCCGCTGGTCGAGTTCTGCAAGGCCAACAAGATCCCGGTGATCGCCGGCAACATCCCGCGCCCGCTGGCGAACCGGGTGTATAAGGAAGGCGTCGAGGTGCTGGAAAAGTTCACCGAGGAAGAGAAGTCCTGGTCGGCCCCGGAAGTCCGCGCCTTGCCGGGCGCCTACCGCGACAAGTTCTTCGAGGCCATGGGCGGCTCCGACGGCCACAACGATGCCCTTGACCGCATGTACGCCTCCCAGTGCTTCAAGGATGACACCATGGCCGAAAGTGTGGCGAAGTGGCTGAAAGACAACCCCAAGGGCCGCGTGCTGCACCTCAACGGCAACTTCCACAGCAAGGGCGGCCTGGGCGTGCCGGAAAAACTCGAGGCAATGGCACCCGGCGTGAAAATGGCGATGGTGACCTGCATCCAGCCCGGCGAAGAGGAAGACGCGGCCGCCGACGAGTGGCTGATCCGCGTGCCGGGCATGCGTCCCATGCGTCGCGCGCCGCAAGGCGGCTCCGGCCATTGATGCACGGCTTGACCATACCGGAAGCCGCACGCAAACTCGCGGTTCGCATTCAGGCAGGGGGTTCAAGTGGCCAGGCAGGCAAAAAAGAAGCCGAGCGCCAAGCGCAAGCCCGCCAGTAAGTCGGCACGGGCGAAGCCGGCGAAAAAGCCGGCGAAAAAGCCGGCGAAAAAGCCGGCGAAGAAAGCCGTGAAGCAGACGGCATCAAAGACGGCCGCCCTGTTCGGCACCGACGGCATTCGCAGCGAGGCCGGAAGGGGACCCCTCACGCCAGAAAGCGTACTCGCCATCGGCCGCGCGCTGGGCCGCTTCCTGGCCGATCACGCGGAAAAGGGCGTGCGCCCGATCGTGCTGCTGGGCGTGGACCCGCGCCCCAGCGCCGACCTGGTCGGCACCACCCTGGCGGCCGGGCTGATCGCCGAGCATTGCGACGTCCACTGGCCCGGCATGATGAGCACGCCCGAGGTCGCCTTCCTCACCGGCCACGGCAGCTTCGCCGCGGGCATCAGCGTGACCGCCAGCCACAACCCGGCCGAGGACAACGGCATCAAGATTTTCGGCAAGGACGGCCGCAAGCTGCCCGAGGCCATCGAGAAGCGCATCGAGCAGGCGGTGCTGTCGGGCAAGACAGCCGGCGCCGCCCGCCACGACGGGGTGCGGTTCGGCTGGCTGCACCTGGGCCGCGAGCGCCACTACGAAAGCTACATCGTCAAGACCTTCCGCAAGAGCTTCGCGGCGTTGAAGAAGCGCCCGCTGGCGGCGGTGATAGACGCGGCCTACGGCGCGCGCAGCATCGACCTGCAGATTCTCAGCCAGCTCGCGCACAGTCTGGCCTTCGGCAAGACCGAGCCCGAGTTCCGGGTAGGCTCAAGCATGGCCGCCGGCGGCGAGGCGACGGACAACGCGCTGGACGTCTACTTCCTGAACGCGGCCTCGCCTTCGCACCCGGAAACACACTTCCTGATCAACCGCAACTGCGGCTCGCTGCACCCGGAGGGCTGCGCCCGGGCCGTGCGCGAGTTGAAGGCGGACATCGGCGTGTGCTTCGACGGCGACGGCGACCGCTGCATCCTGGTGGACGAAACCGGCGCCGTGCGCGACGGCGACCACATGCTGGCCCTGCTGGCCGCCGACATGAAGGCGCGCGGCGTGCTGAAGAACGACCTGGTGGTCAGCACCACCATGGCCAACCTGGGCCTCGAGCGCGCGCTCAATCAGATCGGCGTGAAGCTGATCCGCACCGACGTAGGCGACAAGTACGTGCTGGAGGCCATGCACAAGCACGGCGCCGTGCTCGGCGGCGAGCAGAGCGGGCACATCATCCTCGCCGACGAAGGCCACCTGGCCGGCGACGGCCTGTACACGGCGTTGCGCGTGATCGAGGTGATGCTCGATTCCGGCAAGCCGCTCTCCGAGCTGTGCCGCGCGGTCAGCAAGTTCCCGCAGACCATCGTGAACGTGAAGACAAAAGCCAAGCCGCCCATCGGCACGCTCAAGAACCTGAACAAGCTGACCGGCAGCCTCGAGTCTGAGCTCGGCAACCGCGGCCGCATCAACGTGCGCTATTCCGGTACCGAGCCCCTGCTGCGCATCATGGTGGAAGCCGAAGACCAGGCCACGCTCGACAGGGTCAGCGGCGCGTTGACCGAGGCGGCAAAGAAGGACCTGGGCTGAAGCTGAAGAAGTCAGAGGACAGAGGCCGGAGGTCAGTGACACCTCGGTAGTTGTTCTCTGACCTCTAACCTCTAATCTCTGACCTCTATGGACGGCATCATCCTCGCAATCGAGTCTTCCGGCGACATGGGCGGCGCCGCGGTTCTCCGCGATGGCGAGCTGGAGTCGGAGGTCGAGGTCTCCGGCCCGCGCCGCCACGGCGCCGAGCTGATGACCTGCATCGACCGCGCCATGGTCGACGCCGCGCTCAACCGCGGCGACATGGACGTGATCGCCGTGAATTGCGGCCCCGGCAGCTACACCGGCCTGCGTATCGGGCTGGCCACCGCGGCGGCGCTGGGCTTCGCGCTGGACAAGCCAGTGGTGGGCGTTTCCTGCTTCGACGCCATGGTGCTGCAGTACGTGATGGCGCCGGACTTCGCGGTCGAGCTCAAGCGCGAGCTGTGGCCGGTGCTGGATGCCCGCCGCGATGAGGTGATGACCGCCCGCTTTCTATATGAGAAAGGCCAGTTCGTGCGCGAGACCGAAGACATGCTGGTGGCACCCGAGAAGCTGCATGAGCAGGCGCAGCGCCAGGCCATCGTGTTCGGCGCGGGAGTAATGCCCTACGAGGGCAGGTTCAACCACGACCACCTGTTCGTCGATCGCCGTGAGTTCGTGCTGAAGCCTGCCAGCGCGGCGTTGGCAGCCTTCCGCCAGCTGGCCGACGTGCAGAGCGCCGCCGACCTGCCGCGCGAGCCGGTGCAGCCCCGCTACTTCCGGCGCGTACTGGCCAAGACCATCGAAGAACGCGCCAAAGAAGTCTGACCTCCTGCCGCTTTATTCGCGGGCCCACGTTCACTAACCTCTGGCCTCTGACCTCTGACCTCTGGACCAAACCATGGCTCTCGTAGAAGTCCCGAAAGAATTCCCGACCAGGCTGTTCATCAACGGCGAATTCGTTGACGCCGCCGACAAGCGCACCTTCGACAACATCAATCCCGCCACCGAAGAGGTGATCGCCAAGATCGCCATGGCCGGCAAGGCCGACCTCGACGCCGCCATCGAGGGCGCGAAAAAAGCCCAGCCCGAGTGGGCGGCCGCACCGCCCGCCAAGCGCGCCAACCTGATCTGGAAGATCGGCGACGAGATCATGAAGCGCCGCCACGAGTTCGCGGCCCTGGAGGCCATGGACTCGGGTAAGCCCTACAAGGAGTGCTTCACCATCGACGTGCCCATGGCCGCCGATCACTTCAAGTACTTCGCGGGGGTGCTGCGCTCGCTGCAGGGCGAGACCATCCCCGTCAACGACAACCTGTTCGTCTACACACTGCGCGAGCCGCTCGGCATCGTGGCCGGCATCACGCCCTGGAACTTCCCGCTGCTGATGGCCGCGCGCAAGATCGCGCCCGCCATCGCTGCCGGCAACGCCGTCATCCTCAAGCCCGCCAGCCCCACGCCCCTGACCGCCAACCTGCTGGCCGAGTGCATCCGCGAGGCGAAGATCCCGGCGGGCCTGGTGGCCGTGCTGAACGGCAAGGGCAGCGAGATCGGCCAGGCCATCGTCGAACACCCGGACATCGCCGCCATCAGCCTGACCGGCAGTACCGCCGTCGGCGTCAAGATGATCCGCGACGCCGCGCCGACACTGAAAAAGCTGACCATGGAGCTGGGCGGCAAGTCGCCCAACGTGATCTTCGCGGACTCCGACCTGGACACGGCCGTGAAGGGCGCCCAGGCCGCGATCTTCTACAACAAGGGCGAGGTCTGCACGGCGGGCTCGCGTCTGTTTGTGGAGGCCAAGGTGTACGACGAGACGGTTGAAAAGCTGGCCGCGCGCGCGAAGAAGATGACCTGCGCCAACCCGCTCGATGAAGACTGCAAGTACGGCCCGCAGAACAACAAGGCGCAATTCGACACCACCATGGGCTACATCGAGAAGGGCAAGAAGGAAGGCGCCAAGCTGGTGGCCGGCGGCGAGCGCATGGGCGACAAGGGCTATTTCGTGGCGCCTACGGTGTTCGCCGACTGCACGCCGGAGATGACGATCAGCCGCGAAGAGATTTTCGGCCCGGTGCTCGCGGTGCAGAAGTTCAGCGAGTTCGACGAGCTGATCGAGAAGGCCAACGGCAGCGAGTACGGCCTGGCCGCGGGCGTCTGGACCCGCGACGTGAGCAAGGCCCACAAGTACGCCAAGGCCATCAAAGCCGGCGCCGTGTGGGTGAACTGCTACAACTGGTACGACTCGGCCGTGCCCTACGGCGGCTACAAGCTGAGCGGCTACGGCCGAGAAATGGGCCTGCAGGGCCTCACCAACATGACCCAGACCAAGAGTGTGTGGGTGCAGTTGTAGATGCCCGAGCGGCCTGAATGGTGGGAGTATGAGCTGGACGTTTCAAACCCGCATCTGCGGGAGAAGATGATCGTTCGCCGCTTCAACGAAGTAGACCTGCGGGATATGATGGAACACGGTTTGGCGTTGAAACCGGATTACGAACCCGGTCGCTGGATTCTGGAAACGACGTTCGAGAACGCTCCCTGGGAGGTCGTTCTGGAGCCGGATGAGGGCAGGATGCGGTTGATCGTCATAACGGCGTACGAAGTGTACTGATGCCTGATTTTCCATATCTGCAGGTTACGTTCCGCGACGGTAAGTTCTTTGCCGCATACCTGTACTTGGCAGAGCCCAAGGGGGAGCGCCGGCCCAGGACGAAGCGGTTGTCCGGCTCTGTGTTGCTGGACATTGACGAGCAGGGTAACGCTGTCGGTGTAGAGATTCTCTCTCGCGACGGGCTTGACGCGGATACGCTGAACGAGCTGCTCAAGCCGTACGGAGTTCGCCCCCTCCAGCAACGTGAATTGTCCACCGCCGCCTGACGCTCGCCGGCTGGTAGCGGGCCTGCACGGCCTCACCAACATGACCCGAACCAAGAGCGCGAGGGTGCAGTTGTAACAGATGCTTGCGCACCTCCTACTTCAGGCAAATGCAGTTGATGCCGCGCCGGGTCGTCCGGCTGCGTTTGGTGTCGGATGCTGCATTACTCCATTTCTGATGCTCGCAGCGACGGCGTGGGTTTTTACGAAGTGGCCACAACACGCCGGCGGGCGCATTCTCGTGGGTGGGTTGCTGGCAGTACTTCCCTTTCTCGGGCTGGGGCTCCGCCTGATTGCCGGAGAGAGTTTTACTGTCGAGTTGATTGGTGCTTCGGGGGGGCATTTGTTGTGGATCGGGCTGTTCGTGTACTCGGTGGTTCAGATTCGCCGTGCAGAGCTTGAGGAGCCGCCGAAGCCACCACCGGTGCGCAAGAGGTCTGCGCTGGTGCAAGAGCCTGAATTGCCGGCGGAAACACGATTCGAAGGTGTGGACCCGTTGGACCTGCTGACGAACGGGGCTCCACCGGAGACGCCAGTGTTTGCCCGTTGCAAGAAGTGCATGGGCCGGTGGCGGACGACATTGGGGGATGTCAACGCATTGGAGGCATGCCCTAAGTGCGGCGACTCAGCACCAACGCTGATCATCAAACAGGCAGAGTAATCCACTGTCGCGTCCGAAAGCGGCGAGATTGTCTTGCCGCTTTCTATTATCACCTGGGCATGGCGCTGGATTTCGACAACTGCTACCGGGCACTGGCCGCGCGCGACCGCAACTTTGACGGCCGCTTCTTCGTCGGCGTCAAATCCACCCGCATCTACTGCCGGCCGATCTGCCCCGCCCGCACGCCGCGCCGCGACCGCTGCAGCTTCTATGCCACGGCCACAGAAGCCGAAGCCGCGGGCTTCGTGCCCTGCCTGCGCTGCCGGCCGGAACTCGCGCCCGGAAACGCCAGCGTGGACGCCAAGGCTCAGCTGGCCAAACGCGCGGCCGTGATGCTGGAGAAGAATGCGGGCCTGCGCATCGAGACACTGGCCGCGCGCCTGGGCGTGACGGCCCGTCACCTGCGCCGCGCATTGCGAGATGAGCTGGGCCTGACGCCCACGCAGTTGCGGCAACGAAGCCGCATCGCGAAAGCCAAACAACTGCTGCAGAAGACAAAACTGCCCCTGACGCGCATCGCCTACGACAGCGGTTTCGCCAGCCTGCGGCGCTTCAATGCCGTGTTCCGGCAACTGGAAGGCCGCGCGCCTTCCGCCTTGAGGAAAGCCCGATGAACTACAGCACCACCATGGAATCGCCGATCGGCCCGCTGCTGCTGACCTGCAGCGCAACCGGCCTGAGCAGCCTGCAGATGGGCGCCCGCGCCGAGCGTGAGCACGACCACCCGCTGCTGCAACAGGCGCGCAAACAACTCACGGAATACTTCGCGGGCGAGCGCACGGAGTTCGACCTGCCGCTGGAACCGCAGGGCACGGAGTTCCAGCGCCAGGTGTGGGAGCAGCTGCGCGCCATCCCTTATGGTGAAACGGCCAGCTACGGGCAGATAGCGCAGCGCGTGGGCAGGCCACAAGCTTCGCGTGCGGTGGGGGCGGCCAACGGCGCCAACCCGATCGCCGTCATCGTGCCCTGCCACCGGGTGATCGGCGCCGACGGCTCGCTCACCGGCTTCGGCGGCGGCCTGCAGCGCAAGCAATGGCTGCTTCAGCACGAGCGTGAAGTCGCGACCAGGCTGGAAGCGGCGTCCAAATCTGCTGGCTGAAAACCCGGGTGTGGGTATCATTCCCGCAATCCACCGGGGGCCCCATGAACCTTTTGTTGTTTATTGCGCAGGCTGGAAAGCACGCGCCGAGGTCTGATACCACGGCGTCGTTTGAGGCTGGCGCGTCCCTGGGCATGATTTTCGGCGCGCTGATCCTGCTGGCCATGGTCGGCGGTGCCATCTACGTGATCATCAAGTGGCCCGATGCCGGCGGAGAATGCTGGGCGATCGGCATCCCCATGCTGCTGCTGCCGTTTACGGGCGCGATCGTGTTCGGCGGGGCGAGACTGATGGAAGCGCGCTTGCCGGATGGGGCGATTATGGTCGTGCCGGCTTCCTGGATCGTCTACATAGGCCTGTTGATTTTTGCCAACCGCAGGATCAAGAACCTGGAGCAGGCAGCGGGCCGGAGCGCCAGGCACGCCCTCACCCAGGTACGCAAGGACCGCTCGAAGCCGCAGCCACAGGCAGGGCTAAGGCTGCCGGGCGCCTCCCGAAACCAGCCTGAACCTGAAGAGGTAGAGGAAGTAGAGCCCGAAGCAGAGCCCGAACCCCAAGCGCCCGCCCCGAAACAACCCGCCGTTACCCCCGACACGCCCGTGATTGCCCGATGCGGCGCCTGCATGGGGCGCTGGAAAACCACGGCCGGCGAAGCCAAGGCCCTGCAGGCTTGCCCCAAGTGCGGTGTGTCGCCGCCGCAGTTGCGGCTGCAGCGTGCCTGAGAATCAGTTATCATGCCGCCATGTTGCCGTTAGCCGCGCAGACAACCGAAGCCGTCACCGAGGGCACTTCGATCGCCGAAATCCTCGGCTACGGCATGCTCGCGTTCCTGCTGGTGCTGACGCTGGTCAGCACGCGCATCGTGATGGAGTGCGTGCGCAAGCAGTACGTCAGCCCGCTGATCATGGCGCCGGTGCTGTACGGCACCAGCATCGGCCCCTTCCTGCTGATTCTGCTGACCCTGGGCGGTGTGCTGCCCGAATCGGACGGCGTGTTCTACGCCATCCTGGCCTGTCCCGTGTTGTGGCTCGTGGCGCTGGTCGTTTACACAGTGGTTTCCGGGCCCAAAAAGCGCGCCGAGGATGCGGTGGAAGACAAACGCCGCGAAGCCCTCTACTCGGAACTGGATGTCCCCGTCGGCAAAGCGGCCGTGAAACCCCGACCGCCCGCGCCAGAGGAGTTCACGGTCGATGACGTCGTAGACGCCGAGCCCGAACCCGCACCGCGCCGCGCGGTAACGCTGCCCGCGTCCGACAGCGACGACGGCCCCGGTGGCGCCAGCCAGCAGACGCTCAAGCGCATGTCGCTCGAGCAGGTCGAACAGAAGGCCGAAAAGGGCCCGCGCGCCGGCGAAGTGCCCGGCAACCCGATCCTGCCCGACGAAGTGGTCAAAATCCGCTGCCTGGCCTGCGACAAGAAGATGAAGGCCGAGGGTTCCAAGTTCATGAAGCAGCGCCGCTGCCCCGCCTGCAAAGCCGAGCCCTTCCGCTACGTCACGGCCGTGTAGCCGCACCGGGGCCGGCGTTTAGCAGTTCCCCAAGCCCGGGCTTGTCAATTCGCCCGTCCCGGGCCATATTCTCGAATTCTAAACCATTCCGGGCCGCGAAGGGCGGCAGTTGAGGAGATATCAGCATGGCCATCAAGCAACCGTCGGTAGACAAAGAGCGCGAGTCGATGCAGGTCGTCAAGACCAGCCGTCCTGTCCCGGGCGTTTTCATGATCGAGCTTTCGGATCCGCCGGCCAACACCTACACGCACCAGATGTTCCGCCAGATGGACAACGCCGTGCTGGAGGCGCGCTTCGACGATGAAATCAGCGTCATCCTGATCACCGGCGAAGGCGAGAAGTTCTTCTGCGCCGGCGCCAACATCAAGATGCTGGAGGAGTCCAACCCGCACTGGAAGTACTTCTTCTGCCTGCACGCCAACGAAACCCTCAGCCGCCTCGAGCAGACGCCCAAGCTGGTGGTCGCC
Organism: Planctomycetota bacterium; assembly: GCA_022071975.1. Lineage (GTDB taxonomy): Bacteria > Planctomycetota > UBA8742 > UBA2392 > UBA2392 > JACKID01. The sequence goes on along the minus strand of JAJVIO010000059.1, from coordinate 252 downwards.
GGCCTGAACGGCCACACCGTGGGCGGCGGCCTCGAGATCGCCATGGCCGCGGATATCCGCATCGCGCGCCGCGACGCCGGCCGTTGCGGCCTGCCGGAAGTGAACCTGGGCGTGCTGCCGGGCACGGGCGGCACCCAGCGCCTGCTGCGCATGGTGGGCAAGAGCCGCGCCATTGAGCTGATGGTGACCGGCCGCCTGTTCAGCTTTGAGGAGGCCCAGAACTGGGGCATCGTCAGCGAGATTTACGACGGC
>JAJVIO010000051.1:46384-49410 GCA_022071975.1 Planctomycetota bacterium | reverse complement strand
CAGGAGCCGCAAGCGCAAGCGCGCGGCCGAAAAACGGGAACTGGACAATCCGCGGGAAGACCCGCGATAACAGAGGGAAAAGGCAAATGCCGGAAGCTCTATACGACAAGGTAAATGAAATCGGCTCGGTCGGAATCATGCTCGCCAGCCCGGAGGACATCCGCTCCTGGTCCTATGGCGAAGTCAAGAAGCCCGAGACCATCAACTACCGCACCTACCGCAGCGAGAAGGACGGCCTGTTCTGCGAGAAGATCTTCGGCCCTGAAAAGGACTACGAGTGCTTCTGCGGAAAGTACAAGGGCATCAAGTACAAGGGCATCGTGTGTGAACGCTGCGGCGTGAAGGTCACCACCAGCAAGGTGCGCCGCAAGCGCATGGGCCACATCAACCTGGCCGCGCCGGTGGCCCACATCTGGTTCTTCAAGGCCATGCCCTCGCGCATCGGCGCGCTGCTGAACGTCAAGGCCAGCAGCCTCGAGCGCGTGATCTACTTCCAGGACTACATCGTCACCGACCCGGGCCCGTCCGACATGAAGGCCAAGGACCTCGTCAACGAAGAGAAGTTCCGCGAACTGCGGGGCCTCTACGGCGACCAGTTCAAGGCGGCCATGGGCGCCGAGTCGCTGGCCACGCTGCTCAAGAGCCAGGACCTGAAAGAGCTCAGCGACGAGCTGCGCCGCGAACTGGCGGAAACCAACAGCAAGCAGAAGCAGAAGGACCTGATCAAGCGCCTCAAAACCGTCGAGGCCTTCCTGAACTCGGGCAACAACCCGCAGTGGATGGTGCTGGACGTGATCCCCGTGATCCCGCCCGACCTGCGCCCGCTGGTACAGCTGGAAAGCGGCAACTTCGCCACCAGCGACCTCAACGACCTGTACCGCCGCCTGATCAACCGCAACAACCGCCTCAAGAAGCTGATCGACCTCAACGCCCCCGAGGTCATCATCCGCAACGAAAAGCGCATGCTGCAGCAGTCGGCCGACGCGCTGTTCGATAACAACCGCTGCCGGCGCCCGGTGCTTGGCTCGCGCAACCGCCCGCTCAAGTCGCTGACCGACATGATCAAGGGCAAGCAGGGCCGCTTCCGCGAGAACCTGCTGGGCAAGCGCGTCGATTACTCAGCCCGCTCGGTTATCGTGGTCGAGCCGGAACTCAAGCTGCACCAGTGCGGTCTTCCCAAGAAGATCGCCCTTGAGCTGTACCAGCCCTTCATCATCCGCCGCCTGCGCGAACTCGGCCTGGCCGACACCATCAAGAGCGCCAAGAAGATGCTTGAGCGCCGCGATGAGGAGGTGTGGGACATCCTTGAAGAAGTGATCGACAAGCACCCGGTGCTGCTCAACCGCGCGCCGACCCTGCACCGCATGGGCATCCAGGCCTTTGAGCCGGTGCTGGTGGAAGGCAACGCCATCAAGATCCATCCGCTGGTCTGCGGCGGCTTCAACGCCGACTTCGACGGCGACCAGATGGCCGTGCACCTGCCGCTCAGCTTCGAAGCGCAGATCGAGGCCCACACGCTGATGCTGTCGATCCACAACATCTTCAGCCCCGCCCACGGCAACCCGATCATCACGCCCAGCCAGGACATGGTGCTCGGCCTGTACTACATGACCGCCGACAACGCCAAGGAAGAGGGCGAGGGCAAGTGGTTCAGCTCGCTGGAAGACGTGATCAGCGCCTACAGCCACGGCAAGCTCGGCACCCACGCGAAAATCAAGGTACTGGTGCCGGCCCACAAGGTCGTCTACGACGCGAGCGGCAACGTAACCAGCGGCCACGTCGAGACGCCCAACGTTGACTGGACGCTGGGCCTCGACCGTGACACCTTCGACGACCGCGACCTGTACGAAGAATGGCTTGAAAGCAGCGCGGCCTTCACACGCTCGTTCATGATCGAGACGACCCCCGGCCGCATCCTGTTCAACGACATCCTCCCGCTGGGCATGCCGTTCTTCAACTACCCGATCGGCAAGAAGCAGGTCAGTGCGGTAATCGCCCACTGCTACAAGCGCCTGGGCCGCATTTCGACCCTGCGCCTGCTGGACGACATCAAGGAGTTCGGCTTCAAGTCAGCCACCCGCGCGGGTTGCAGCATCGGCAAGGACGACATGCGGTCGCCGGGCGTGAAGGAAGACATCCTGAAGAAGTCGCAGAAGGTGGTGGACGAACTTGACCGCCGCTACCGCCAGGGCGTGATCACCGACCGCGAGCGCCGTAACCACGTGATCGACGAGTGGACCCACGCCCGTGAGGAAATCGGCCGCGCCATGATGGACGTGCTCAAGAACGACGAGCGCGACGGCAAGCCGTACCTCAACCCCATCTTCATGATGGTGACCAGCGGCGCCCGAGGCAGCACCGAGCAGGTTCGCCAGCTGGCCGGCATGCGCGGCCTGATGGCCAAGCCGGACGGCGAAATCATCGAGACGCCGATCAAGGCCAACTTCCGTGAAGGCCTGAAGGTTCTCGAGTACTTCTCGTCCACCCACGGCGCCCGCAAGGGCCTGGCCGACACGGCGCTCAAGACCGCCGACTCGGGCTACCTGACCCGCAAGCTGGCCGACGTCGCCCAGACCGTGGTGGTCACCGAGCGCGACTGCGGCACCGACCAGGGCGTGGACAAGCGCTCCGTGTTCAAGGGTGAGAAGGTCGAGATCAGCCTGGCCGAGTCCATCCGCGGCCGCGTGGTGAACGACGACATCCGCCACCCGCAGACCAAGGAAATCCTGATCAAGCGCAACACCCTGGTCTCGGCCGAGATGGCCAAGCAGATCGAGGACCTGGGCTTCCAGAAGATCCGCGTGCGCAGCGCGCTGACTTGCGAAAGCGACACCGGCTGCTGCCAGCTTTGCTACGGTGCGGACCTCAGCCGTGAGGAGATGGTCGAGCTGGGGCTTGCCGTGGGCATCATCGCCGCCCAGTCGATCGGTGAGCCGGGCACGCAGCTGACCATGCGTACCTTCCACATCGGTGGTACCGCCACCCACGCGAGTGTCGACAAGGACATCCGCATCGTGCGCCCGGGC
>JAJVIO010000051.1:0-46374 GCA_022071975.1 Planctomycetota bacterium | reverse complement strand
AAGTACGGCAGCAACCTGCGCGTGGTGACCAACGCCGAGGGCGAAAACATCGTGGTCAGCAGCAAGGGCGAAATCTACATCGTCGACAAGGACGGCGCCGTGCTGGACACCCACCAGATTCCGCTGGGCGCGAGCCTCAAGGTGCCCGACGGCGAGAAGGTCGCCAAGGCCGGCAAGGTTCTCTGCGACTGGGATCCGCACTCCACGCCGATCATCGCCGAGGTTGACGGCAAGATCGTCTATGACGACCTGATTGAAGGCCGTACGTTCAAGGAAGAGATCGAGCACGAAACGCAGACCAAGCAGCGAGTCGTGATCGAGCACAAGGGCGACCTGCACCCGCAGATCCGCATCGAGGACAACAAGGGCAACGTGCTGGCCTACTACCCGCTGGCCGAGAAATCGAGCATCGTGGTCAAGGACGGCCAGAAGGTGAAGGCGGGCGAAGTGCTGGCCAAGACCGTCCGCGAAATCGGCGGTACCCAGGACATCACCGGCGGTCTGCCCCGCGTCACCGAGCTGCTGGAAGCGCGCAAGCCCAAGGAGCCGGCGATCATCACCAAGATCGACGGCACCGTTGAGCTCAGCGAAGACAAGAAGCGCGGCAAGCGTGCCGTCTTCGTGCGCAGCGACACCGGCGAAGTGGCCGAGCACACGATCCCCGCCCGCATGTCGATCAAGGCCCGTTCCGGCGACCGCGTGAAGGCCGGCGAAACCCTGACCGAGGGCTCACGCGTGCCGCACGACATCCTGGACATCCAGGGCAAGGACGCGGTCCAGGAGTACCTGCTGGCCGAGGTGCAGAAGGTGTACCGCAGCCAGAACGTGGGCATCAACGACAAGCACATCGAGATCATCCTCAGCCAGATGTTGCGCATGGTGCGCATCGCCAACGAAGGCAACACCAGCTTCCTGCGCGGAACGGTGGTGGACCGCGTGACGATCCGCAAGGAAAACAAGCGCGTCATCGAGGAAGGCGGCAAGCCCGCAACCTTCAAGCCCCTGCTGCTGGGCATCACCAAGGCCAGCCTGCAGAGCGAGAGCTTCCTCAGCGCCGCGAGCTTCCAGGAAACCACCAAGGTGCTGACCGAGGCTGCCATCGCGGGCAAGCGCGACTTCCTGACCGGCCTGAAGGAGAACATCATCCTCGGGCACCGCATCCCGGCAGGCAGCGGCTTCCCGATGTACCATCGCACCGACATCCAGCGCGAAACGCTGGACCAGGCGGCGGAAAAGGTCGCAAGCGGAGTGGCATAGTGAAGACCCGCATCACCCCAGGCAAAGTAACGGAGCCCGCGAATCGCGGGCTCCGTTTGCTGTTCGTTCTGCTCGCCGGCCTGCTGCTTGCCGCCTGCGCCTCTTCGCCCCAAGCCCGCCCGGCCGCTGAAAAGCCCGCGCCGCTGGTAGACCGCACGGCCGACACCGATTACGACCTGGAGCCGGTGGTCGTCAAACTCAGCCAGGCGCGGGCGTTTGAGCGGGACGGCAAGCGTCAGCTTGCCGAACTTACGCTGGAGACGGCGGATACGATGCTGCCCAAGGACCACGCCCGCGAGCGCCGCTACCTGCAGGTTGTAAAGGCAACCATCTGGGCGCGCGAGGGCGAAGGGCGGGACGCCCGGAAGGCGCGCGCGCTGCTGGATGGGCTGGATGCCGCTGACGACGGCAGGTTGCTGGCCGACGCTCTGCTTGCCCGTGTGGTGCTGCTGCTGGGCGACGGCGACAAGGTCGGCGCGGCCCGGGCAGGCGACGAGGCGTTGCGCGCTCTGGCGGGTGTTGAGGCCCATACCCGGGCCGTTGAGGCAGCGCGCGACCTGGCGTTCCAGTTCCTGGACGCTGACGACCCCGCCGCGGCCCGCAGCTTCGCCCGCCGTGCCGAGCGCGACGCGAAGCGGCTGGACGACGACCGGCTGCTGGTGCAGACATGCCTCGATGTCGCGCGCATCGAGTTGAACACCGGCGCCGACCCCGAACCGGCCCTGAGCGACGCTTACGAAGCAGCCTACCGCCTCAATGACCTGGGCTGGCGCAACGTGGTGATCGCGCTTGCCGTGGACTCATGGTACGGCCGTTCAGAATTCGAGTCGTGCGTGCGGTGGGGGAACCGGTTGCGGGATTACGACGAGGGACGCCTGCCGGCTCTCATGGATTCCGGGCTGTATCCAGAGGATTACATCACGCTGCTGGCGCAGTATGCCCTTGCGGTGGAAGAGGTTGAAAAATCGGGTCCCCGCGGCCAGGAGGCCCGGCGGCTGGCGCTGGCGGCCATCCAAGACCTGTCCGAAGAGCAGCGCGCGGAGTGGAGCGGGTTGGAAGAAAAACTGTCCGCCGGGCTCTTGAATCCGGCGGGGGAAAAGTAGACTTCTTGCCCTTTGACAGATGCCAAGATCGCAGGAAACGAAACCATATGCCGACGTTGAACCAGCTGTCCCGCAAGGGTCGCAAACGAGTCCAGAAGAAGAGCAAGTGCCCGGGCCTTGACGCCAACCAGTTCAAGCGCGGCGTGTGCCTTCAGGTGCGTACCACCACCCCGAAGAAGCCGAACTCGGCGCTGCGCAAGATCGCGCGCGTGCGCCTTTCCAACCAGAAGGAAGTGACCGCCTACATCCCGGGCGAAGGCCACAACCTTCAGGAACACAACATCGTGCTGGTGCGCGGCGGCCGCGTGCGTGACCTTCCCGGCGTGCGCTACCACATTGTGCGCGGCGCGCTCGACACGCAGGGTGTTGACGGCCGCAAGCAGGGCCGCAGCAAGTACGGCGCGAAGCGCGGCAAGTAACCACGGTTCAATCTCACGCGCCCCGCGACCGCGGGGCGCGTGTGTTTTTTCGACAAGCGGATGGTTTGATATGCAACGAACCGCGCGTTCGTGGTTCTGCAATTTTCGCTGACACCTGCGGCGGCGCGGAACGCCGGCTGTCAAGGCCCGGAAATGCGGCATTCCGCGACGAAATAAAGTTGGAACATTCTTGTTTTCCCCCTGCTTGACGCTCTTAAGTCCACTGCTACGATTCGCGCCCCTTACGCAAACAGAGGCGTTTCGGAGCAAGAGAACGTATGCCCCGTAACTACAAGTCAACTGAACGATTCCTGCAGGCGGACCCGGTCTACAACAGCAAGTTGCTGACCAAGTTCATCAACTCGATCATGGAGCGCGGCAAGCGCACCACGGCACAGCGCATCGTGTACGACGCGCTGGACGTGCTGAAGCAGCGCATCCCCGAGAAGGAGCCGCTGGAAATCTTCAACGAGGCGGTGAACAACATCCGCCCCATGGTCGAGGTGCGCAGCAAGCGCGTCGGCGGCGCCACCTACCAGGTGCCCAAGCCGGTCGGCGCCAAGCGCCAGCAGGCCCTGGCCTTCCGCTGGCTCATCAGCGCGGCCCGCTCGCGCAAGGGCAAGCCGATGTACCAGTGCCTCGCCGAGGAACTGGGCGACGCGTTCAAGCGCGAAGGCGCCGCGGTCAAGAAGCGTGAAGAAACGCACCGCATGGCCGAAGCCAACAAGGCTTTCAGCCACTTCGCCTGGTAACACCCGCCCCGTTGACTTTGGGGGCGAAAACCATACACTTCCCGCCCCGCTTCCGGCGGAAGCCGGCGGAAATGCAGTACAAAGGCCGTGAGAACGGCCCGCATACAGGTCCCGGGTGTAGTTCCCGGGACGGGGCCTGAAAAACTGCCCGCGGTGTCGGGTAAGTTTCGGGCGCCAGGCAAACGGAAAATTCCGTTTGGGCCGGCGCCCGGTTTAGGCGGGCTGCCGGCCCAATGTTTTTTTGACGGACGAGACAGGACAACCGGAGAAGCAAGTGTCAATTCTCGACTTGGCCCATACGCGTAACATCGGCGTGATCGCGCACATCGACGCGGGTAAGACAACCACGTCCGAGCGTATCCTTTTCTACACCGGCAAAGAGCACGACATCGGTGAGGTGCACGAAGGCGCCGCCACCATGGACTGGATGGAGCAGGAGCGCGAGCGCGGCATCACCATCACCTCAGCCGCCACCACCTGCAACTGGACTGACCCGCTCACCAACGAGAAGTACACCATCAACCTGATCGACACCCCGGGACACGTGGACTTCACCGCCGAGGTCGAGCGCAGCCTGCGCGTGCTCGACGGCGCGGTCACTGTGTTCGACGGCAAGGAAGGCGTGGAGGCCCAGTCGGAAACCGTGTGGCGCCAGGCCAACAAGTACAAGGTTCCCCGCATCTGCTTCATTAACAAGATGGACAAGATCGGCGCGAACTTCAAAAAGGCCGTCGATTCGATGATCCGGCGCCTCAACACCAACCCCTGCCCGGTGCAGCTGCCCTGGGGCCAGGAGACGGAGTTCAAGGGCGTCATCGACCTGGTTGAAATGAAGGCCATCACCTTCGAAGGCGACCACGGCCTGCAGCGCGTCACCCACGACATCCCCAGCGATTACCTTGACGAGGCCGAGCTGGCCCGCCAGGAGATGATCGAGAAGCTCGCCGACGTTGACGAAGAGATCGGCATGCTGCTGCTCGAGGAGCGGCTTGGCGACGTCACCCATGCGATGATCCGCCGCGGCCTGCGCAAGGGCTGCAACGAGTTCAAGCTGATCCCGGTCTATTGCGGCAGCGCGCTGCGCGACAAGGGCGTGCAGGAGGTGCTGAACGGCGTGCTGTGGTACCTGCCCAGCCCGCTGGACATCCCGCCGGTCGACGCCTTCGACCCTGAGTCCGACGAGCCCCAGGAAAAGCAGACCCCGCGCAAGCTGCCCGCCGACATCAACGGCGCGCTGGCCTGCCTGGCGTTCAAGACCATGTCTGAGCAGCACGGCGACCTGACCTACCTGCGCATCTACTCGGGCATCCTGAAGTCCGGCGCCGCGGTGTACAACCCGCGCTCGCGCAAGCGTGAGCGAATCAACCGCCTGCTGCGCATGCACTCCATCAAGCGCGAGAACATCGACGAGGCGGGCGCCGGCGACATCGTCGCGGTGCTGGGCCTCAACGCCACGGTCACCGGCGACACGCTGTGCGCGGAAGACGACAAGCTCGCCCTGGGTGCGATCACCTTCCCGGCTACCGTGATCGCGATGTCCATTGAGCCCAAGACCAACGCCGACCGCGAAAAGCTCGCGAACGCGCTGAACAAGATGGCCAAGGACGACCCCACCTTCAAAATCAAGCTCGACCCGGAGACGCAGCAGACCGTCATTTCCGGCATGGGTGAGCTGCACCTCGACATCATCCGCGACCGCATTCTGCGCGAGTTCAAGGTGGACGCCGCCGTCGGTCAGCCGCGCGTGGCCTACCGTGAAACCGTGCTCATCAACGGCACCATCGAGACCGAAGGCCTGCACAAGAAGCAGACCGGCGGCGCCGGCAGCTACGGCCACGTGAAGGTTCGCTGGTCCAGCCTGCCTGAAGAGGACCGCGACAAGATCATGGTCGAGGACGAAGTGGTGGGCGGCGCCATTCCGCGCCAGTTCATCAAGAGCGCCCTCGACGGCATCCAGGAAGCCTGCCGCACGGGCGGCCTTGCCGGTTACCCGCTGCAGGGCATCAAGGCCGAGCTTTACGACGGCAGCTACCACGACGTTGACAGCAAGGACTTCGCGTACAAGGACGCCTCGCGTCTCGCGTACCGCGAACTGCTGGAGCGCGCCGGCACCGAGATCCTCGAGCCGATGATGAAGGTGGAAGTGCGCACCCCGCACGACTTCCAGGGCTCCGTGATCGGCGACCTCAACAGCCGCCGCGCCCGCATCGAGAGCAGCGAGAAGGACGAGGACATCACGATCATCACCGCCATCGCGCCGCTCAGTGAAATGTTCGGCTACGTGCAGGCGGTGCGAGGCCTCAGCCAGGGCCGTGCAAACTACAGCATGGAGCCCTACCGCTACGAAATCTGCCCGCCGCACATCCGTGAGAAGATCATGGCCGAGCGTGGCGGCGCAAAGGCGGGGGCCAGGCGATAGACGGAATTAGGAAAACGATGGCTTGACGGAAAGGCCGGGCAGCGATACCCTTCTCGCCCTTTTTCGAACAGGCTCTGAAGTTCAGGTGTAAGTCTTTGGAAGTTGGTGGGTTATGGCGAAAGAATCAGGCAACGTGCAGATCAAGATTCGCCTTGAAGGCTACGATCACGAGCTGCTGGATCAGTCGGCACGCCAGATCTGTGACTCGGCAAGGGACAGCGGCGCCCGCGTTTCGGGCCCCATCCCGCTGCCGACGCGGGTGGAGCGCTACACCGTGCTGCGCAGCCCGCACATCGACAAGAAGAGCCGGGAGCAGTTCGAGATCCGCACGCACAAGCGGCTGATCTACATCGGCCAGCCCAGCTCGCGCACGGTTGACGCCCTGCAGACCCTGAACCTGCCGGCCGGCGTCGAAGTGCGCATCAACACCTGATGCAGGTGAACAGGCCGCAAGCGAAAGCGCGCGGACGAGAACGGTGAAGGCAGCGGGATGCTGCGCCGACCTCTGGCCAGACCAAGTCGGTAGATAAAGGAAGAACGATGTCAGTCAAAATGCTGCTGGGCAAGAAGCGTGAGATGAGCCAGATCTTCAAGGATGACGGCACGGTTGTGCCCGTCACCATCCTTGAAGTCGGCCCCTGCACGGTCGCCCAGGTCAAGGACGTCGAGAACGACGGCTACCACGCCGTGCAGCTCGGTTTCGGAGACATCAAGCTGAACCGCGTCAGCAAGCCCCTCAAGGGCCACTGGAAGAAAGCCGGCGCGGAACCTCGCCGCAGCCTGCGCGAAGTGCGCCTCGACGAAGCCGCCGCCCTCAAGGCCGGCGACGTGGTCAAGGTCGCGGACGTGTTCAAGGAAGGCGAGTACGTGGACGTCACCGGTCGCACCAAGGGTCGCGGCTACCAGGGCGGCATCAAGCGCCACGGTTTCAAAAGCGGTCCGCGCGGCCACGGTACCAAGAACACGCGCGAGCCCGGTTCGGTCGGCACGAACACGAACATCGCGCACGTGCTGAAGGGCAAGCGCATGCCCGGCCACTACGGCAACGAGACGGTGACCGTGCGTAACCTGCTGGTGGCGCGCGTCGATGCGGAGCGCAACCTGCTCTATATCGGCGGCGCGGTGCCCGGGTTCAACGGCGCCGAGATCACGGTGCGCAAGGCCAAGGCCAAGCGCGCCAAGAAGCAGGACCGCGCTCTGCGCAAGGGCAAGGGACAGTAAGAACCTGACGCGGCCTAGCTGGTCGCTGCTGACGGGAAACGACGATGATTGAAGTCCAGGTATATGACGCTGAGGGCAAAGCCAAGGAGAAGATCTCCTTCGACGAGTCCGTGTTCGGCGACAAGGTCAAGAGCCGCACCCTGCGCGAAGTGGTGATCGCCTACGAGGCGAACCGCCGCCAGGGCAACGCCAACAGCAAGAACCTTTCCGACGTCGCGGGCTCCAACAAGAAGCCGTGGCGCCAGAAGGGCACCGGTCGCGCGCGCACGGGCCAGAAGCACGCCCCGCACCGCGTGAAGGGCAGCGTGGCCCACGGACCGCACCCGCGCAGCTACCGCGTGCGCATCCCGGCCAAGATGAAGAAGCTTGCGCTGGAAAGCGCGCTGCTGGCCAAGTTCCGCGCCGGCGACGTGGTGGTGGTGGATGGTCTCAGCTTCGACAAGCCGAAGACCGCCCGCCTGACCAAGATGCTGCGCAACGCCGGCCTTGACCACGGTTCGCTGCTGCTGGGCCTGGCCAAGGAAGACCGCAACTTTTACCTGTCTGCGCGCAACGTGCCGCGTTCACTGGTGCGCCCCGTGGCGCAGCTGAACGCCTACGAGGTCGCCAGGCAGCGCCGCCTGCTGCTGACACGTGAAGCTTTCGACGCCCTCAAGGGCGGCGTGAGCGCGGGCAAGGAGAGCTAGAGATGCCGGTAAACACCCAGCAATTCGAAGTGCTGAAGCGCCCGCTGATCACGGAAAAGAGCAGCGTGCAGATGCAGGAAGGCGTCTACGCCTTTGAGGTGGACCTCGACGCCAACAAGCTGCAGATCGCGCAGGCCGTGCGGGACGTGTTCAAGGTGAAGGTGAAGGCGGTGCGCACCATCCGAATGAAGGGCCGTCGCAACCGCCGCAACCGTTACGGCTACTTCAACGAGTCGGACTGGAAGAAGGCGCTGGTGACCCTCGAGAAGGGCGAAAGCATCGAGATCACCTGATGAAGTCCGGGGGCGCAAACGCGCCCAGGCCACAATGACCATGCCCGAACCGGGGCGATAAACCGGGAAGAAAAGGTTAGAACGAAATGCCGATCAAGAGTTTCCAACCCCGCACGCCGTCGCTGCGCCACACGCGCCTCGTCGACTACAGCGAGCTCGACAAGGTTGAGCCCCTGAAGGGCAAGACCAAGGGCAAGCGCGGCACCGGCGGACGCAACAACCGCGGCCGTATCACGGCTTTCTATCGCGGCGGCGGCCACAAGCGCCGTTACCGCGAGATCGACTTCAAGCGCGCGCGCTTTGACGGCGTGCCCGCGACGGTCAAGGCCATCGAGTACGACCCGAACCGCAGCTGCTTCGTGGCCCAGGTGTGGTACGCCAACGGCCACAAGGATTACATCCTCGCGCCGCACGGCCTCAAGGCCGGCGACGTCGTGAGCAGCGGCCCGGACGCCGAGCCGCGCGTGGGCAACTGCCTGCCGCTGGACAAGATTCCGCAGGGCCTCGCGATCCACAACGTGGAATTGCAGCCCGGCAAGGGCGGCCAGGTCGCCCGCGGCGCCGGCGCGCAGTGCGTGCTTTCCGGCCGCGTGGACGACACCTGGATGGCGGTGCAGATGCCCAGCGGTGAAATCCGCCGGGTGCACAAGACCTGCCGCGCCACCATCGGGCAGGTCGGCAACCTGGACCACATGAACATTTCGATCGGCAAGGCGGGGCGTAACCGCTGGCTGGGACGCAAGCCCAAGAACCGCGGCACCAGCAAAAACCCGGTAGACCACCCGCACGGCGGCGGTAACGACCGCACGGGCGGCGGTCGCCAGCCGGTGGACGCGCACGGCAACCTGGCCAAGGGCCCGAAGACGCGCCGTCCGAAGAACCCGTCGAACAAGATGATTATCCGGCAGCGCCGCCGGAAGACCAAGGCGAAGTAGGAGAAGGAATGCCCCGTTCGCTTAAGAAGGGACCGTTTGTCGACCCGAAGCTCATGAATAAGGTGCTTCGCGTCAAGGAACAGGGTGGCCGCGAGGCGATCAAGACCTGGTCGCGCGCCAGCACCATCATTCCCGAGTTTGTGAACCTGACGTTCCTGGTTCACAACGGGAAGCAGCACCTGCGGGTGTTCGTCACCGAGGACATGGTGGGACACAAGCTGGGCGAGTTCAGCCCGACCCGCAACTACAAGGGCCACACGGGTCACCGCAAGGCCTAAGGCCGCGGCGAGCGAACAGAGAAGGAGACGGCTGTCATGGCCGAGGGAATGAAACGAGAGTTCAGTGCCACCGCCCGCAACCTGCGCATGAGCGCGCGTAAAGCGCGTCTCGTGATGGACGCGGTGCGCGGTCGCAACACCGACGAGGCAATGGTTCTGCTGCAGTTCGTGAACCGCCGCGCCGCGCCCGCGATCCGGAAGCTGATCCAGTCGGCCGTCGCCAACGCCGAGGAATACGGCAACCGCAACGGCATCGACATCGAGACCGACAACCTGGTGGTGGCGGAAGCCCGCGTGGACGAAGGCCCGCGCATGAAGCGCTGGCGCCCGCGCTCGCGCGGCATGGCCAACCCCTTCACGCGCTACACCTGCCACATGCACGTCACCGTGGCGGAGCCCGAGTTCCTGGAAGAAAAGGCCAAGGGCAAGCCGGCATTCCGCAAGCGCCGCCAGCGCCTGAGCCGCGAGCAGCGCCTGATCAAGACCGGCCGCATGCAGGCCCCGGTCGAACAGGCAGCGCCCAAGGCCGAGGTAAAGGCGGAAGCCGCGCCAAAGGCCGAAAAGAAGCCGGCCAAGAAGGCGGAAGCCAAGCCGGAAAAGAAGGCGGAGAAGAAGTCGGAAAAGAAGCCCGCCAAGAAGACGGAAAAGAAGGCAGAAAAGAAGTCCGAAACCAAGTCCGCCAAGAAGTCGGACAAGAAGAAGTAGGCAAGTTGAGAGCAAGCTCGGCTCTCGGAGAGAAACGATGGGTCAGAAGATCAGGCCGTACGGATTCCGGGTGGGCGTCACCAAGCCCTGGCGTTCGCGCTGGTACGCGAACAAGAAGGCCTTCGGCACCTACCTGGTCGAAGACTCGAAGATCCGCAAGCACATCCTGAGCGTGTACAAGTTCGCCGCCATCCCGCGCGTCGAAATCGAGCGCAAGGGTGATGACAAGATCACGGTCTACGTGTTCACGGCCAAGCCGGGCATGCTGATCGGCAAGAAGACCAACCGGCTCAGCGACCTCGAGAAGGAGATCAGCCTCCTGACCGGCGGCAAGCTGGTGGACATCCGCGTGATGGAAGTCCAGAAGCCGGAGCTGGACGCACAGCTCGCGGCCGAGCGCATCGCCGAGCAGCTTGAGCGCCGCGGTTCATTCCGCCGCGCCATCAAGCGCGAGCTCGAGCTGATCCGCGGCGGCGGCGCGCTGGGCTGCAAGGTGGTGTGCGCCGGCCGTCTCGGCGGTGCGGACCTGGGACGCGTCGAAAAGCAGGTTTGGGGCTCGGTGCCCCTCAGCACCCTGGACGCAGACATTGACTACGGTTTCGCGGAAGCCAAGACCACGTACGGCATTCTCGGCATCAAGGTCTGGATCAACCGCGGCCTGATGAAGCAGACGGAGGAGGCGAAATATGGCCTTACTTCCTAGCAGGACCAAGTACCGCAAGGTGATGCGCGGCGTGGTGAAGGGCCAGGCCAGCCGCGGCAACTTCGTGGCGTTCGGCGACGCCGGCCTCCAGACCCTGGAGCCGGGCTGGATCACCGGCCGCCAGATCGAGGCCGCGCGTATCGCGATCAGCCGTGCGGTTGGCAAGGCGGGCAAGTACTGGATCCGCGTGTTCCCGCACAAGCCGGTTTCGGCCAAGCCGCTTGAAACCCGCCAGGGCAGCGGCAAAGGCGAGCCGGAATTCTGGTGCGCCGTGGTGAAGCCCGGTGTCGTGATGTTCGAGGTCGGCGGCGTGAACATCGACCTGGCTCGCGAGGCGCTGGCCAAGGCCGCCAACAAGATGCCGGTGCGCTGCCGCATGGTGGAACGCCAGCACCGCGTAGGCTAAGAGTTGATCGCCCCGCGGGGCGTACGGAGCAAGAGCATGAGCATTGACGCACTTAGAGGACAGCCCGAGAAGGAACTGGTCGGCCGGGTCAACCAGCTGGCACAGGAGAACTTCAAGGCCCGTTTCACCACCGAGGCGATGACTTCGCAGCGCGGCGCCGAGATGCTGAAGCGCCGCCGGGAGATCGCACGCATCAAGACGGTGCTGTCGGGCCGCCAGAAGCTGGAGCAGGCCAAGGCCGAGGAAAAGAAGCTTTCCGAGGCGATCAAGAAGCTTGGCGCGCCGCACGAGGGCGACACGCGGCAGAAGAACGCGCGCCGCAACCTGCAGAACCGCCTGGCGCAGGTGCAGCGCACGGTCCGCGAACTGGGCGCGCTGGCTGAAAAGTAGGAGTTGAGCCGCAGGCTGAAACCCGCGGCTGGAGAGATCAATGGCTGAAGAGAAGAACAACGAACGCAACCAGCGCCGCCGCCTGCAGGGCGTGGTGACCAGTGACAAGATGGAAAAGACCATCACCGTGCTCTGGGAACGCCAGGTCAAGCACCCGCGCACGCATCGCTACGTCAAGCGCCGCAAGAAGCTGCACGCGCACGACGAGAAAAACGAAGCGCACGTCGGCGACCTGGTCGAGATCATGGCGACCCGGCCTCTCAGCAAGCTGAAGTCCTGGCGCCTGGTGCGCGTCGTGCGCCGCGCCCACGAAGGCCTGCGCGAAGAGACGGAAGCCGCGGCGGCCCAGGCTTAGAGAACAAACGTAGTGTCCACGCAGAGGCGTGACGGAAGAGCAGAACGATGATCCAGGAACAGACAGTCATGGATGTGGCCGACAACACCGGCGCGCGCACCGTGGTGTGCGTGAAGGTGCTGGGCAACAGCGGCCGCCGCTACGCGACGGTGGGCGACGTGATCGTGGGTGTGATCAAGTCCGCCACCCCGACCTGCGAGCTGTTCAAGAAGACCACAAAGAAAGACAAGAAGAAGCGCATCGTGCGCTGCGTGATCGTGCGTACCCGCCGCGCCGTGCGCCGCGAAGACGGCAGCTATGTGCGGTTCGACCGCAACGCGGCCGTGATCGTCGACAAGGACGGCAACCCGGTCGGCACCCGTATTTTCGGCGCCGTTGCCCGCGAGCTGCGCGCCAAGAAATTCATGAAGATCGTCAGCCTGGCGAACGAGGTGATCTAGCCATGCAGGTAAAAGTCGGAGACGAAGTACAGATCATCAAGGGCAAAGACCGCCCCCAGACCGAGGAAGATCGCGCCCAGCCCAGCGGCAAGGTGCTGCGCGTCGATCGCCGCTCGCAACGCGTGATCGTTGAGGGCAAGAACATGGTCTGGAAGCACCTGCGCAAGTCCGAGGCCAACCCCCAGGGCGGCCGCGTGCAGCGCGAGGCGCCGATCCCTGTCGCCAATGTGATGGTGTGGAACGCCAAGGCGGGCAAGGCCGAGCGCGTGCACTTCAAGCGCGAGAACGGCAAGCGGGTGCGCTACTTCAAGAGCACCAACACGGTGATTGACGACTAAACAAGCCCCGCTGGAAAGCGGGAGAGTCGCCGAAGGCGACGACGGAACAAGGCGAGAGAGCCATGAGCAAGACAGAACCCAGGCTGAAGAAGAAGTACCGCGACGAAGTGGTCCCGATGCTGCGTGAGAAGTTCGACATCAAGAACATCATGGCGGTGCCGCAGCTGAAGAAGATCACCCTGAACATGGGTTTCGGCAAGGCGTCCAAGAACAAGGGCATGGCCGAGTCGCTGGCCGCCGAGCTGAGCCTGATCGCGGGGCAGAAGGCGCTGATCTGCCGCGCCAAGACCGCCGCCGCGACCTGGAAGCTGCGCGAAGGCGACACCGTGGGCGCCAAGGTGACGCTGCGCGGCGACCGCATGTGGCTGTTCCTGGAGAAGCTGATCAGCGTGGCGGTGCCCCGCATCCGCGACTTCCAGGGCCTGAGCGCCAAGGGCTTTGACCGCCGCGGCAACTACAACATGGGCCTCAACGAGCAGTCGATCTTCCCTGACATCGACCTCGACAAAGTGAAGGAAGTGCAGGGAATGAACATTGCGTTCACCATCACCGGCAACAACGACGATCACTCGCGTGAATTGCTGCTGGGGCTGGGAATGCCGCTGAAGAAGGTGGCGCCGAAGAAGGGTGCCGCCGCCTAGGCGGAGTCAACGAAGTCGGACCGGAGATAACCTGTGTCAAGAACGTGTCTAGTAGAGAAGTCGAAACGGCCGCCGAAGTTCAGCACCCGGCACCGCAATCGCTGCCAGCTTTGCGGGCGTCCGCGCGCGGTGTACCGCAAGCTGCAGATCTGCCGTTGCTGCCTGCGTGAGCTCGCGAGCAAGGGCGAGATCCCGGGTATGCGCAAGGCGAGCTGGTAATAGGGAATTCATCCAAGGTTCGACCCACTGGAGTAGTACCAGATGTCGATGAACGATCCAATTTCGGACATGCTGACCCGGATCCGTAACGCGACCCGCAACGGAAACCCCGAGGTAAGCATCCCGTACTCGAAACTGAAGAATGAGCTGGCCAACGTGCTGCGGCGCGAGGGCTACGTGAACGCTGTGCGCGTCGATGGCCAAGGCCACGAGCGCAGGCTGGTGCTGGAGCTGCGCTACGGCCCGGACGGCGAGCATGTGATCCATAACATCGACCGCGTCAGCAAGCCCGGTCGCCGGGTTTACTCCGAGGCGGGCGCCATCCCGCGCGTGCGCGGCGGCATGGGCATCTGCATTCTCTCAACCAGCAAGGGCGTGCTCAGCGACCGCGAATGCCGCAAGCAGCGTGTCGGCGGCGAAGTGCTCTGCAAGGTGGGCTAAAGCCCAGGACGGACAGAACGATGTCACGAGTCGGCAAACAACCAATCGAAATCCCCTCCGGCGTGAAGGTCGAGGTGAAGGGCAACAAGGTCGTGGTCCAGGGCTCCAAGGGCTCGCTGGACGTCACCTTCCGCCCGGAAGTCACCGTCAGCGTCGAGGGCAACACCGTCAACGTCGGTCGCCGCAACGAGAGCAAGCTGGCCAAGGCGCTGCACGGCACCACCCGCGCGCTGATCTCCAACATGATCGTGGGCGTGACCAAGGGTTACCAGCGCAACCTCGACATCGTGGGTGTGGGTTGGCAGGGCAAGATGCAGGGCAAGAAGCTGGTGCTTCAGCTCGGCTTCTGCCACACCGTCGACATGGAGCCGCCCGTCGGCGTCAGCGTCGCGATTCCCAACCCGCAGCGCATCGAGGTCACCGGCATCGACAAGCAGGCGGTCGGCGAGTTCGCGGCACAGATCCGCGCGGCCCGCAAGCCCGAGCCGTACAAGGGTAAGGGCGTGCGCTACGAGGGCGAGCGCATCGTGCGCAAGGCCGGCAAGTCCTTCGTGGGCGGCGGCAAGTAAGGCAACGTTCAGGCGGCCCCCTGGGTCGCGGCATGAGGCAAACAGATGAAGGCTCATAAAAGCAAATTCAACCGGGTCAGGCGTCGCGCGTTCAGCACACGCAACCGTATCCGTGCCGCCGGCACGCGTCCGCGCCTTTCGGTGAACCGCTCGATCAAGCACATCTCCGTGCAGATCATCGACGACAAGACCCACCAGACGCTGTGCAGCGCCAGCTCTGTCGGCAAGCAGAACGCCGACAAGAACTCGGGCAACATCGAGGGCGCCAAGGCAATCGGCCGTAAAATCGCCGAGCTGGCTCTGGCCAAGGGCATCAAGCAGGTTGCGTTCGACCGCGGGCAGTTCCGCTACCACGGTCGCGTCAAGGCGCTGGCCGATGCGGCCCGCGAAGCAGGACTGGAGTTTTAAGAAACCTGGCCGCTTAAGCGGCCGTTGGGATTAGCAAACAGGATTGAGCATGGGCCATCGGATTTCGGCACGGGACCTTGAGCTGGGCGAAGAAAAGGTCGTACGCGTCAACCGCACCTCGGCAGTGGTCAAGGGCGGGCGCCGTTTCAGCTTTGCCGCGCTGGTAATCGTCGGCGACCGTAAGGGCGTCGTGGGTTGCGGGCAGGGCAAGGCGCGTGAGGTGCCTACCAGCATCGAGAAGGCGGTTCGCGACGCGCGCAAGAACCTGGTGCGTTACCCGCTGCGCGGCGACACCATCCCGCACACGGTGACGGGCAAGTACCGCAGCTCGCGCGTGCTGCTGCGCCCCGCGGCGCCCGGTACCGGCATCAAGGCCGGCGCCAGCGTGCGCGCGGTGGTCGAAGAGCTGGGTGTGCGCAACATCCTCACCAAGGTGTACGGCAACCGCAACCCGCTGAACGTCGTGAAGGCGACACTCAACGGCCTGGACCAGCTGCTCTCCAAGCGCGAAGTCTTTGAGTTGCGCGGCCTGCCGGTCCACGCGGACCGTGAAGGGCCGAAGCTCGAACCTGTTGGGCTCGATGAAGAAAGCCGCAAACCCCGCAAGGACGTCCGCAAGGGCAAGGGCAAGGGCGGCGACCGCGGTGACCGCGGCCCCCGCGGCAAGGGCAAGGGCAGGGGCAAGGCGGAGGCCGACAGCGGCGCCGAGACAGAGCCCGAGGGCGAAGAAAACAGCAGCGGCGACGAAGCGTAAAGCCGCAACCAGCAGGCGAAAGCCGAGTGACGCGGCCAGGGGCCGACGGAGCGAACGATGGAACTCAGCGAAATCAAACGGCGCGGGAACACCCGCAAGAAACCCATGGTCCGCAAGGGCCGCGGGCCCGGCAGCGGCAAGGGCCTCACGGCCGGTCGCGGCGGCAAGGGCGCCTCGGCGCGCACGGGCTTCGCGCACAAGTGGTACTTCGAGGGCGGCCAGATGCCGCTCGTGCGTCGCCTGCCGAAGGTCGGCTTCAGCAACCGTTTCAGCAAGGACATCGTGGTGCTGAACGTCCGCAGCCTGAACGACTTCGACAACGGCGCGGTTGTGGGCCCCGAAGAGTTCCTGAAGGCCGGCCTGGTGAACAAGCTGGCAGACGGCATCAAGGTCCTCGGCGACGGCGAGCTCGAGAAGAAGCTTACCGTCCGTGCGCACCGCTTCAGCAAGTCGGCCCGGCAGAAGATCGAGGCCAAGGGCGGCAAGTGCGAAGTGATCGCGGAAGCAAAACAGGACTAGCGCAGTCGCACGCGGTGTGTAATTTCCGGCATGAATTCAGCCGGGCCCCTGCATAGGTGGCACGGACAACTGAGGTAACGATGTCGCAGACAGCTGGGCCATCCGAGCTTTTCCTGAACCTGTTCCGGGTTCCTGAGCTGCGCAAGAAGGCCCTCTTCACGCTGATGATCCTGGCGGTGTACCGCCTCGGCAGCACCATCCCGGTCCCCGGGATCGACAACCTGGAGTTCGCCAAGTCGTTCGCCGAGCAGACCTCAAGCACCTGGGTCTACAGCTTCCTGGGCATCTACAACGCCCTCTCCGCCGGCGGCCTGACCGACTTCACCATCTTCAGCCTCGGCATCATGCCCTACATCAGCGCGGAGATCATTTTCCAGCTGCTGACCAAGGTCGTGCCCAAGCTCGAGGAAATCCAGAAGGAAGGCCAGAGCGGACAGCGCAAAATCCGCCTCTACGCCCGTATCGCCACGATGCCCATCTGCATCGTGCAGTCCTTCTTCACCATCAAGCTGCTCACCGGCCAGGCTGACCTCGCCTCTGCGGTGGTCTGGGACCTGACCACGTTCACCGCGCTTGCTGTGCTGACCATGACCGCGGGCGCCTACTTCCTGATCTGGCTGGGCGACCAGATCACCGAGAATGGCATCGGCAACGGCGTCAGCCTTTTGATCATGGCCGGCATTATCGCCTCGATTCCCAACTCCATGCTGGGCTTCCTGCAGCCGATGCTGGACAGCAGCGTGGCGCCGGAAGTCTCGCTCGACGCGTTCCTGAGCCTGGTCACGCTGCTGGTGATGTTCTTCGCCATCACCTTCGGCATCACCATGATCACTTTGGGCCGGCGCGAAATCGTCATCCAGCACGCCAAGCACGTGCGCGGCGCCAAGACCGTTGGCGGACAGCGCCAGACCTTCCCGCTGCGCGTTGACCAGGCGGGCGTTATCCCCATCATCTTCGCTTCGGCGCTGATGACCCTGCCCACCATCCTGTTCGGCAGTCTGCAAGGCGCCGTTGAGGGCGGCGGCTTCTGGTCGGCGATGCTGTCTGACCTGAACTCCGCCTTCTCGGGTTACGGCTTCAGCTGGACCATCATGTACTGCGTGATGATCTTCTTCTTCACCTACTTCTGGGTGCAGCTGCAGTTCAACCCGATCGAACTGGCCAAGAACTTCAAAGACTGGGGCGCGTTCATCCCGGGCGTCAGGCCGGGCAAGGACACGGTTACCTACCTGTCCGACATCCTGCGCCGCATGACTTTGGCCGGCGCCACATTCCTCTGCCTGGTGGCGGTGGTCCCGAGCATGCTCCCTGAGGCCATGGTGTTCATCTTCGGTGACTCCGAGGCGTTGAACTCCAACCGCATGTTCTTCCGCGTGATGGGCGGTACCAGCCTGCTGATCGTCGTCCACGTCGCGCTTGACCTGGTGCAGAAGATCGAAGTCGCGCTGATCCAGCGCAACTACGAGGGCTACACCGGCATGGTGGGCCAGCGCAAGCGTTAGTC
Source organism: Planctomycetota bacterium (assembly GCA_022071975.1). Lineage (GTDB taxonomy): Bacteria > Planctomycetota > UBA8742 > UBA2392 > UBA2392 > JACKID01. Next base: position 28,619 of record JAJVIO010000051.1, on the reverse strand, counting down.
ACTTTCAAGAGGCCGGAGATCAGAGGTCAGGGAAATGACCGGGTCCGGCCTCTTTCATTTCCCTGGCCTCTGACCACAGGCTCCTGAACCCGGATGACCATGAGCAAGCTGATACTCGTGTTCCTCGGCCCACCCGGCGTGGGCAAGGGCACCCAGGCCGCGCGCCTGGCCAAGGACCTGGCTCTGCCGCACATCAGCACCGGCGACCTGTTCCGCGATCACCTGAAGCGCGAGACGCCGCTGGGCCTGAAGGCCAAGGGCTACATGAACGAAGGCCGCCTGGTGCCGGACGAGCTGGTGGTGGACCTGGTCATCGACCGTATCGCAAACCCGGACTGCGCCAAGGGCTTCATCCTCGACGGCTTCCCGCGCACCGTGAACCAGGACGTTGCCCTCGAAAAAGCGCTCAGCGGGCGAGGCGAGAAGATCGCGGCCGCGCTGTATTTCGACGCCTCGCGCGAAACGATCGTGGAGCGAATCAGCGGCCGGCGTACCTGCCGCGCCTGCGGGGCCATGAGCCACACACGGTTCGCGCCGACGAAGGTGGAAGGCAAGTGCGACGCCTGCGGCGGCGAGACCTACCAGCGCGTTGATGACGCTGCGGAAAAGGTGACCGAGCGGCTGAAGGTGTACGACGAGCAGACCGGGCCGTTGGTCCCGCACTACCGCAAGAGGGGGCTGCTCAAGGAATTCGACGCGGCGGGCGGTGTTGACGAGATTTACGCGGCGCTGAAGGGGTATGTCGAGGGGTTGAAAGCCTAGGGCGCAAGCGTCAAGCAAAAACGCCGGATTTTTGCGCCAGGCGCTTGCTAAGAGTCGGGTGCCATGCTACCGTGCCGCGCCCTGAAATTGGGGAGTTGCGTATCCGGGATTGGGCCGTGGTCGTAACTCTGGGTGGGTAAAGTACTTCCACCAAGCGGGAGGACCGTTCGGAGGGTTATGTCGAAGGATGATGCCATTCGAGTCGATGGGACGGTGGTGGAGTCATTGCCAAATGCCATGTTCCGGGTCGAACTCGAAAACGGTGAGAAGGTGCTGTGCACCATCTCCGGCAAGATGCGCAAGCATTACATTCGAATCCTCCCTCGGGACAAAGTGATTGTGGAGTTGAGCCCGTACGACCTGGAAAAGGGACGCATCGTCTACCGCAACTAGGTCGTGCTGTCAGAAGGAACTGAACGATGAAGGTCAAGGCCTCCGTCAAACGCATCTGTGATGGTTGCAAGATCATACGGCGCAAGGGCGTCGTGCGCGTGATCTGCAGCAAGAATCCGCGCCACAAGCAGCGTCAGGGCTAGCTTTGGCCAGGTTGGGGTAGCCGAACGGCGTTGAGCCCAACAGGAGTATTGAGAACATGCCGCGTCTTCTGGGTGTCGACATTCCGGGCAACAAGCAGTTGCCCTACGCATTCACCTACATCTTCGGGATCGGGCGCTCCGTCGCCCGCCAGATCTGCGAAGGTCTCAGCCTCGATGTGGCCCGCAAGGCCCACACGCTGACCGACGAAGAACTGGCCCGCATCGCCGCGTACGTCGAAAAGAACTACGTGGTCGAGGGTAACCTGCGCCGTCAGCGCACGCAGAACGTGAACCGCCTGCGTGACATCAAGTGTTTCCGCGGCCTGCGCCACCGTGCGGGGCTGCCGGTTCGCGGCCAGCGTACCCGCACCAATGCGCGCACCCGCAAGGGGCCGCGCAAGACCATCGCGGGCAAGAAGAAGGTCGCCAAGTAACGGGACGTTTCCAGGCGCTGACCTGCACGGTTGTCGGGCGGGCGGCGTGAACATTGCGGGGTACCTGCCGAAGGCGGGGTTGAGCCCGCGGAGGATTGAAAGATGGCCAAGCAGGCTGCAGCAGGCGCGCCGGCCAAGGGCGCGAAGGAAAAGAAGGTCAAGGTCAAGAAGGTCAAGCGCAACGTTCCGCGCGCGATCCTTCACGTCAAGAGCACCTTCAACAATACCATCGTGACCATGACCGACCTGAACGGCGACACCCTCGCCTGGGACAGCGCCGGCAGCATGGGTTTCAAGGGCTCGCGCAAGGGCACGCCGTTTGCCGCCCAGCGCGCCGGAGAAAACGTGGCCGAGAAGGTCAAGAAGATGGGCGTGCGCGAAGTGGAAGTGCGCGTGCAGGGGCCCGGCGCCGGTCGCGAGAGCGCGGTGCGCGCCATCCAGCAGCGCGGCATTGACGTCAAGTCGATCGAAGACGTCACGCCGCTGCCGCACAACGGCTGCCGCCCCAAGAAGAAGCGCCGCGTATAGGCGCTGGATGATTTTTCGCCGCACGACGTGTTGACGTTGCCCGGGTAACGGAAGGTGCGCGGCGCACCGGGAACCCCGGGATGGGCCAGGGAAGCGAGGAGATGTCGAATGAGAATTCGCTGGCGTGGGCTTGAGCTGCCGAACCGACTTATCTGCGACAAAGAAACCCAGACCGACAGCTTTGGCCGTTTCACGGTCGAGCCGTTCGAGCGCGGTTTCGGTACCACCATTGGCAACAGCCTGCGGCGTATTCTGCTTTCGAGCCTCGAGGGCACTGCCCCCGTTTCGCTGAAGATCAAGGGCGTGAGCCACGAGTTCGAGAGCCCCAAGGGCGTGCTGGAAGACGTGCCCCACATTGTGATGGCCGTGAAGAAGCTGCAGGTCGCCCTCAGCACCGACCAGCCGCGCGTGCTGCACCTGAAGGTGAACAAGAAGGGCGAAGTCACCGCCGGCGACTTCACACCCGATCCCGAGGCCGAGGTGATGAACCCCGAGCTGGTGCTCTGCCACCTCACCGCGGCGCAGCCCTTTGAGCTGGAAGTGACCGTCAAGCGCGGCCGCGGCTACCAGACCGCCGAGGAGCTCAGCCAGGGCAGCAGCGAGCTGGGCCTGATCTGGCTGGACGCCAACTTCAGCCCGGTCACCCGCGTGCGCTTCAAGACCGAGTACACCCGCGTCGGCAAGCTGACCAACTACGACCGCCTGATCCTCGAGATCTGGACCGACGGCACCAAGGACCCGGAGTTCTGCCTGGTGGAAAGCGCCAAGATCATGCGCAAGCACCTGAACCCGTTCGTCCAGTACTACGAGCTCAAGGACCAGCTCGTGGCCGAGGGCGCCAAGGTGGGCGACGCCGGCCGCAAGAGCGACGAAATGGAGCGCCTGAAGCAGCTGCTTCTGCGCCCCATCACGGAGCTGGACCTGAACGTGCGCGCCAACAACTGCATGCGCGCCGAGCGCATCCACACCATCGCGGACCTTGTCTCGCGCAGCGAAGACGACCTGCTCGAGATCCGCAACCTGGGCAAGACCACGCTCAAGGAAATCAAGAAGAAGATTGAAGACATGGGCCTGCACTTCGGCATGGACCTGACCGACTTCGGCATGGGTTCCGAGGGCGGGGTCGAACACGGCAGCATGGCCGGCGCGGTCTCCGAATAGGAACCGGCCAGGAGCAGAACAATGCGTCATCGCAATCGCGGAAGAAAACTCGGTGTCAGCCCGGCCCATCGCAAGGCCATGGGCCGGAACATGATCCAGGCGCTGATCGACCATGAGCGCATCGTGACCACCGTCGAGAAGGCCAAGCAGTTCCAGCCGCTGGCCGAGAAGGTGATTCACCTTGGCAAGGTCGACAACCTGAACAACGTGCGTCGCGCCGTCCAGCTCGCGGGCAACCGCAAGCTTGAGAACGAGGTGACCACCACCGAGTCCACCGGTGAAGGCAAGGAGAAGGTAACCAAGGTTCGCGTCGTGGCGCGCACCACCGTGCAGAAGCTGTTCCGCGACATCGGCCCGCGCAACAAGGACCGTGACGGCGGATACACGCGCATCATCCGCATGGCGCGCACACGCGTGGGCGACAACGCCAGCCAGTGCATCTTCGAGCTGACGGCTTCGCCCTGGACCAAGGTAGAAAAGGCTTAGTTGTCGGTTGTCGGTTTTCGGTTGTCGGCCAGGCAACGGACAGTCTGCAGTTCTGACAACTGGCAACTGACAACAGACAACCATGTTGCGCTTTGACATCCTGACCCTGTTTCCTGCCATGGTGCAAGCGGTGCTTGAACAGAGCATCCCACGCATCGCGGCCGAGCAGGGCGCCGTGGAGTACCACCTGCACAACTTCCGTGATTTCGCGGAAGGCGTCCACCAGGCCGTGGACGATCGCCCTTACGGGGGCGGCGCGGGAATGGTGCTGAAGCCCGAGCCGATCTTCAAATGCATCCGCCACGTGCTGCCGCAGGCCGAGCTGCCCCACATGGTGCTGCTGACACCCCAGGGCCGGCCCTTTACGCAGCGCGTCGCCGAAGAGCTGGCGGCCAAGCCGCGCATCCTGATGTTGTGCGGCCGCTACGAAGGGTTCGATGAACGGATCCGGCTGGGCTGGCAGTGGGACGAGATCAGCATCGGCGATTACGTGCTGTCCGGCGGTGAGCTGGCGGCGCTGGTGATCACCGACGCGGTAGTGAGGCTGCTGCCGGGGGTGCTGGGCGATGAGGCCAGCGCCGACGAAGAAAGTTTTGGCAAGGGCCTGGGCGGGAAGCTGATCGAGTACCCGCATTACACGCGTCCCGTCGAGTTTGAGGGGATGCGGGTGCCCGAAGTGCTGCAGTCAGGCCACCACGGTGAGATAGCGAAATGGCGCCTCGAACAGGCGCGAAAGAGAACGAAAGAAAGACGTCCGGATTTGCTGGACGACGAATGACCGGCCTGCGCCGGACGGAGAAGGAACCATGACAGGCTTTGCACACGAGCTAGAGCGCCGTGAAGTGATCAAGACCGACATCCCCGTGTTCCACGTGGGTGACTCGGTTGACGTGCACGTCCGCATCAAGGAAGGCGACAAGGAGCGCATCCAGATCTTCAGCGGCATCTGCATCGCCCGCAAGGGCGGCGGCCTGCGCGAGACCTTCACCGTGCGTCGCATCGTGGAGGGCGAAGGCGTGGAGCGTATCTTCCCGCTGCACAGCCCCAACGTCACCAAGATCGAAGTCAAGCGCGCCGGCAAGGTGCGCCGCGCCAAGCTGTACTACCTGCGCGAGCGCGTCGGCAAGTCCACCCGCATCGCCGAGAAGCTCAACGCCACGCACATGGGCAAGCTCGACGACCGCCGCACCGCCGACGAACAGCCCGCCAAGGCCGCAGAGCCGGCCAAGGAAGAGGCCGCCGAGGCCAAGGCCGAAAGCTAGCAGCAGGCCACAACAGATTGCTAACCTGACAGGGCCGCGCATGCGGCCCTGTTTGCGTCCGGGGGGAAAGTGTTCTTCTTCGAGCTCGTTGGCGCAGTCTTCCGGGAGCTGCGGCCGCGTAAGGCGGCTGAGCGCGGGCGCTCGCGCTCGCGGGCGGTGGGGGATGCGGCCGAGGAGTTCGCGCTCGCCTTCCTGAAGAAGGAGAAGCGCTTCCGCCTGGTTGAACGCGGCATGATGGACGAAGACGGCGAGCTCGACCTGGTCGGCCGCATCAAGGGCAACGAGGGCCTGGTGGTGGTCGAGGTGCGCGCTCGCAAGGAAGGCGGCCTGATTACCCCGCGCGAGGCCGTGGACATCCGCAAGCAGCGCCAGGTGGTTGAGACAGCCCGGCGCCTGCTGCCGCGCAAAGGCTTCCACGACGTGCTGCGCTTCGACATCGTGGGCGTCTACCTGAACGACCGCGACGAGCCGATCCGGGCCGAGCATTACGAGAACGCCTTTGACGCCAGCGTGCTGAAGCGGGGGTAGGCCTACCCGTTGTCAGGCGGCAATTCGCCGCCGCTGCGGTACAGGTGGAAGGTCGCCACGGACTCGATCCACAGCGTCGCGTTGGTGGGTTCTTTTTCGCGGCCGCGGATCTCCTGCAGCACCTCTTTGCTCTTGCCGTCGCGCAGCATGATCCACCAGCGCATGGAAAGCAGGAAGTCGTTGTCTTCTTCAGACTCCTCAAGCCAGCCGTTGATGGCGTTCAGGCACTGCTCGTCGTCGCGGGCCTTGAACAGCGCCATGGTGCGCATGATGCGGATGCCGTCCAGCTTCGGCTCACGCACTTCAAGCTGCGTCAATTCGAACAGCGTGATGTTCGGTGCGTTCAAGCGCAGGGCGTCTTCGGCCCGCCACAGGCTGATCACACTCGCCAGGCTTACAGGCGCCGACGGCTCACTGAAGTCGATCGCTTTCAGCTGCTTCGCCACGGCCGCGCGTTCCTCTCCGCGCTCGGGGTTCAGGGCCAGCAGCTGGTAGTGGCGCGTGAGGCTGTCCGGGTGCGACGGCGACACGGCGTCCAGGCGCCGGTACCAGTTCACCACGTCTTCGCCCAGCGGGTCCTGCTTGTTCGCCGCCGCGCGCTGCACGTCCAGCATCCACTTCCCGAACAGCGCTGCCCAGCGCAGCTCGACGCGATCCTGGGTTTCCAGCGTGCGATCGAATACCGGTTCCAGCGCTTTGCCGTCGCGCACGGCCGTGACCAGCCGCGCGGCGTATTGCACCAGACCCTCGTAGTCGGGCTGCAGCTTCAGCGCTTCCAGCAGGTGGTTTACGGCTTCGGTCTCGAGTTCGCGGCGCAGCGAAAGCTCGCACAGGAGCACGTGGGCGCGCGAGCGGCGCTCGGGGGGTGCCTCTTTCTCGGCCAGCAGGGCGTTGGCCAGCTCAAGCGCCTTGTCGTCTCGGCCGAGGTCAGCGCAGGCGTAGGCGTAATCCAGCAGGAACTCGGGGCGCAGGGCGGGCTCGGCGAGTTCCAGCGCGATGCGCCGCTGCTCAAGCTCTTCGTCTTCCAGGTAGGTCTGGTTGTACAGGCCGCCCAGCGCGACGCGCGGTTCCAGCTTGCCGGGGGCAAGGTCACGGGCTGTCAGCAGCGACTTTTCGGCGCTGATCAGGTCCTGCTGCCAGCGATGGAACTGCGCGGCCAGCAGGTGGGCGCGGTAGTCCCCGCCGTTGTGCTTCAAAGCATGCCCGACTGTGGTTTGCGCGCCTTCGACGTCGCCGTCCTTGATCTGCAGGCGCAGCAGGTCGGCGTGTGAGTCGAGGTCGTTGGGATTGTCCTTGAGGTGCGCGACCAGTTCTTCCTTTGGGTCGGTCACGCCTTCGGGCAGCGGGTCCTGCTCATCGGGCATGATGGTGCAGCCCGCCAGCAGCAGCGCGAACAACAGGGTCACAAGCCGCATCAACGTCCCCTCGCGTCATCGCGCATCGGTATGCCGAGCTGTTTCAACAGCTCGCGCACGCCCTCGGTGCCGCCCTTGCGCAGCAGGAAGATGCCGGGCGCGAGGCGCCGGTCCACCCAGCGCCGGAAATCGGGCATCTCGTCCAGCAGCTCCGCCTGCTCGCGATTCTCGGCCAGGAATACCTCCACGCTGCCCGCGTAGGGACGCGTGAACTCACCGGCCCAGGTGCGCAGCGCGAGGCCGAGCGTGGCGGAAAGCGGCTTCGAGAGGCCTTCGCGGATGCGGCGCATCAGCTCGGATGATCCCAGCGCGGCAGCCGACTGCTCCACCAGCAGAGGGTCAAGCTCGTAGCGGTCGGTGCTGCGCCCGCGGCTGACCAGCGCCAGCAACTGGCGCGCGCGCAGATGCAGTTCCTCGCGCGGGGCGAACAGCACTGTGCCTTCGCCCGGCGCGATCACGGGCGCCAGCCGGCGTGTGTAATCCAGCAGCGTGCGGCGCGGAGGCATCACCTCGCGCATCGTGTCGGGCGCCGGCGCCGGGCAGGCGTAGTGCCCGCCGGCAAGCCGGGTCGGCTGCAGCGCTTCCAGCAGCCTGGCGGGCAGCAGCTTTTCGAGTTCCTCAACACCTTCGGCCTCGATCAACAGCGCGTCGGGCCAGACCTTGATGCGCTCGGAGAGCGTCGCCCAGTCGTTCAAAGAAAAGCGCACGTTCTGGGGCAGGGGCGCGCGCGACAGGCCGGCCAGGAAGTCGATCAGCTCAGCGGCCGAGTATCCCCGCCCCAGCGCGTCCGAGAACGGCTTGCGCTCGAGCACGTATGTCCGCACGCGCCCTTCCGGACGTGGTGTGGTGAAGCGCGCCAGTCGCCACAACGCCGAGGGATCGGGCCGGTCGCCCAGGGCAACGACCTCGAAGTTGGGCTGCACGACGGCCTCGAAGCTGGGCTCTTCGTGGGGGCCTTCGGCGAGCGGCGTGATGGTCTGGGTGCGCGGCTCGTACTCGATCCAGCCCAGGCGGTCGAGCGGCAGGGCGCACATCAGGCGCAGGATCGCGCCTTCCACAAGTTCCCAGCCGCCTTCGCGCTCGACGTCTTCGCGCCCGCCGCGTTCGCGGATGCCGCGGTAGTAGACCTGTCGCCAGCTGCCGTCTTCCTGGTGGCTGATGAACAGGTCGCGCGCTTCGCGCTCAAGGCGGCGTATCAGCTGCGGCAGCGTGGTTTCGCCGGGCAGGGCCTCGATGATGCGCACCAGCTCACGCCGGGCCTCCAGCATGCGCTCGGCCAGCGGGATGTCGGTGGTGACATCCACGGTGCGGCCGCGCTTGAGCGACGGCAGCTCCAGCTCGGGCGACAGGGCAAACTCGTTCAGCTGCCGCGAATCCAGCCAGGCGCGTCGGAGCAGCACCTGCCGCTGCTCGGGTGGATTGCCCCAGAACTGGTCGGCAGCGGGCGTCACCTCCAGCAGGCCGTCGGCGACCGTGATCAGCTCCAGCTCGCGGGCCAGGGTCAGCCAGAATTCGACCTGCACGAAGCCGCCTTCCTGCGCGTCGCCGTCGGGGCTGGAAAGCGCGGCGTTGGCGGCGCGGAAGAAAGCCAGGTTCGGCAGCCCGTTTTTGAGCACCTTGGGTGCGCGCGCGATCACGACCTCAAGCACGCCCAGCAGGTCGAGCTCGGCGGCGCGGAAGCGGCGGGTTGGGCCGGCGGCGGCCTCGGTCATCGCATCACCTTCGGGTGAAGGCCGTTGGCCTCGAGGGCCGCGATCACCTTCTCGGCGTCCTCGCGTTCGAGTACTGCCAGGTTGGGGGCCAGGCGGGCCAGCACGCGCTCGGTGCACTGGGCCACGGCCAGCACTTCATCAAGTGTTGACTCGTCAACAGTCTCGACCACGCCCACGTGCAGGTGCATCTTCACGATGTGGCCTCCTGCGGCTGCGCTGGCGTAAACTGGCCGCCCAGCACCTCGCCGGCCTCCACGATGCGGTAGCGGTAGCCCTGCTCAACGAGAAACAGCTGGCGGTTGGCGCTGAACTCCTGGTCGCGGGTCTCGCGCGTCACGATGGTGTAGAAACGCGCCAGCGAGCCATCTTCCTTGGGGCGCAGGATGCGCCCCAGGCGCTGGGCCTCTTCCTGGCGGCTGCCGAAGGTGCCGCTCAGCTGCACCATCACGTTGGCATCGGGCAGGTCCACGGCGAAGTTGCCGACCTTGCTGACCACCAGCGTGCCGATCTCGCCGCTTCGGAACTTCGCGTACAGCTCTTCGCGCTTCCTGCTCGGTGTCTTGCCTTCGATCAGCGGCAGCTTGAAGCGCTCCGCCAGCTCGTGCAGCTGGTCGAGATACTGCGCGATCACCAGCACGCGGTCGCCCTTGTGCAGCTCAAGCAGCGCCGCCAGCACGTCCATCTTCACCGGGTTCTCGGCCGCGATGCGGTACTGTTCGCGCTGGCCGGCCAGCGCGTAGGGCATGCGCTGCGGGCTTGGCAGCTCGACGCGCACTTCGGTGCAGTCGGCGGTGGCGATCCAGCCCTGCTTCTCCAGCTCGCGCCAGGGCACGTCGTAGCGCTTGGGGCCAACCAGGCTGAACACGTCCTCCTCAAGGCCGTCCTCGCGCACCAGCGTGGCCGTCAGGCCCAGGCGGCGGCGCGACTGGATGGCGGCCGTGGCCCGGAACACCGGCGCCGGCAGCAGGTGGACCTCGTCGTAAATGATCAGGCCCCAGTCGCCCTTGTTGAAGATCTCGAAGTGCGGGAATTCCTCAGATTTGCGCTTGCGGTAGGTGACGATCTGGTAGGTCGCCACGGTCACCGGCGCGATCGACTTGCGGTCGCCCGTGTACTCGGCGATCTGGTCTTCGTGCAGGCTGGTCTTGTCCAGGATTTCACGGATCCACTGCCGCACGGCCACTACGTTGGCGGTCAGGATCAGGGTGTGAGCCTTGACCTGGTCCATGGCGCCCATGGCGACGATGGTCTTGCCGGCGCCGCAGGGCAGCACGACCACGCCGCTGCCGCCGCGCGGGCCGCCGCCGGCATAGAACACCTCGGCGGCTTCTTTCTGGTAGCGCCGCAGGCTGAAGGGCTTGCCGCCTGTGGTTGTCGCGCGCAATTGAACGTCGAGCGGTGCGCCCGGCGTGTAGCCTGCCAGGTCTTCGACGGGAAAACCTACCTTGACCAGCGCCTGCTTCAGGAAGCCGCGCGCCGACTGGCTGATCAGCGCCGTGCGATCGTCGAGGAAGCCCTCAAAGTACTGCTCCACGCCGCGCTGGTGACTCAGCATCTTCAGCAGCACGGTGTCGTCACTGCGCAGCACGTAGCGGCCGTCGTGCAGGTCCAGCACCAGGCGGCCGTAACGGCTGATGTACTCGAGCACCTCGGTGCGCACGAGTTCGGGGACTTCGTAGCGCGAGTGACGCGTCAGCGAATCAAGCACCTGCGCGGCAGTGATGCCTGAGGCGGCGGCGTTCCAGAGGCTGAGCGGTGTGATGCGGTAGGTGTGGATGTGCTCGGGGCTTTTTACCAGCTCGCTGAACGCGGCGAGCGCGTCACGGGCCGGCTCGTAATCCGGGTGATCGACCTCGAGCAGCACCGTGAGGTCTGCCTGTACGATTGCGGGTCCGCGTGCGGTCAACGTCTGCTCCGGCCCGGGGCCAGCCCCCGGAAGAACCCGGCAGTGTAGCAGAGAAGCACACCGCCGGAAATCTGGCGGCTTTGCGCGCGGAAACGCCGAGGAACTGGCAGCGCTTCAGGCGTGCGAAAACATACAAACGCCAGCAATACCGCCTGTGTGGCCGATTGTGGGCTGGCCGCTTGCAGCCGGAAGGGAATTGGCACGCCGGCTGCTTTATGCCCTATCGTTCGGGAGGTGTGCTCCCGGATAACTGAGGAAGGCAGCCGGCGGTATGGCCCCACCGACCGGCTGCCGCTCTCATTCCGGGGGTTGGCGAAGCTTGTCACACCGCGCGCTCAGCCGTAACCTGAGTGCGGCGGCTGACCGGAAAGCAGCCCGCCAACCCCTGTACCCCCGCTGGAGACGTTCCGATGGGCAAGTGGCTCGTCATGCTCGCTCTGTTGCTGGCCGTTCCCGTGTACGCGCAGGAGGGCTCTCCCTCCAGCACGGCACCGGGGGGCGACGAAGAGGAGATCGATCCCTGGGCCGACTTTGAAGTCGGCGGCGTGCAGGATGGCGCTTACCTGCCGCTCAGCTTGGGGCGCGACCGCACCGGCCTGGGCCTGCGCGCCCGCGGCTCGTTCGGCTGGGACAGCAACATCTTCCTGGAAGACAAGGACGACGACACCGGCCTGTACATCGACGGCGCCAGTTCCGCCTACGTGGGGGCCAACTTCGGCATGGTGGCCCTGGGCGCCCGGGCGCAGCTTGCCGGCCGCCTCTACTTCGGCGAGCCGGACGCCGGCCTGTGGGACCTGAAGCTGGGCGGTTTCTTCAAGCTGCCGTACAACGGCGGCTTCGGTTTCGGCGTCAGCGGCGACGTGCTGTATCAGCAGCTGCAGACTTACGAAATCACCGGCCCCATCACCCGCCAGGACGACCTGCGCGCCAGCGGCCTGATCGCCCGCGCATATGTGGGTTACCAGGTAAGCTTCATCATCTTCGAGCTCGGGTTCACAGGGCAGACCACCGACTTCAGCGAAGAGAAGGACGTGCCCAGTACAGACAGCTGGACGATCGGTACCGACTTCAGTGTCTACTTCTCGGTCTTCGACTTCCTCGAGCTGCACCCCTACGTGGCCTTCGATTACCAGTGGTTCCGCGAGCAGGTTGACATCCAGGACGACGGAACGCCCCTCAGCAGCGATGACAAGCTGCAGCTGCTGAAGTTCAACTACGGCTGCGACTTCAAGCTGAACCTGCCATTCATCGAGGCCCAGGGCCGCGCTTACAGCATCCGCCAGGACGACTCCGCGGCCGGCCACGACCGTTACTGGCAGTACGGCCTGAAGGGCGCCGTGGACCTGAACCTGGTAGGTAACATCCGCCTCACGGCCGGCGGCCACTTCTGGACGCGCGAGTACGACGACCGCGTGGACGTGGACGACGTCGGCCCGAACGGCGAAAAGACCGTACATGAGCGCCTGTTGCAGGGCTGGATCGAGCTGGCGTGGAACTTCTGGGAGTTCTTCCATGTCGGCGCGCGCTATGAGTACACGCGGCTGGCAAGCGACATCGACAACGCCGGCTACGCTGACAACGACATCTCGATCTTCCTGGAGATTGCCTGGTGATGAGTGCCAAGCCCGGCATGCGATCCGGTTTCCTGCTTGGCTGGGCGTTCACGATGATCATGGCGGGCGCGCTCCTGGCGGGCGCGCTCGTTGCGTATGGCTTCATCCGCGCCGGCTACGAAGAGCAGCTTGAGCGCCGGCTGAAAACCTACGCCGCCAGCGCGGCCGTGGGCATCAGCCCCAACGCGTTGGACCTGGTCGAGTCAGCCGATGACGAGCTGGCGGTGCTGTATCGCAAGCGCCTGCAAGCCCTGCAGCAATACAGCGGTGTGCGCAGGGCGGCCGTGCTCAAGCGCGACGGCACCCTGGTAATCGACACTGAGGGTCGCGAATTCGGCCGCAGAGACTACAGCTTCGCCACCGATGCCAACGAGCTGGAGCAGAGTTTCAACGACGGCCCGGTGGCAACCATCAGTTACGAGGACGAGCAAGGCCGCCTGTATCGCAACGGTTTCGCGCCCATCCGTCGTGAGGACGGCAGCGCCAGTGACTACGCGGTGGCCGTTGAGCTGGAGGCCGACTACACCGACAAGCTCAACGCCGTGGGCCTGACTATGGGCCTGACGCTGGCGGCGGTGTTCCTGGTCACGCTCGCGTCAGCGCTGCTGCTGGCCAAGGCTTGGCGCCGCATGCAGGGTGATCTTGCGCGACAAACAAGGCTGGCTGAGCAGGCCCAGTTCAGCGCCGGCATCGCCCACCAGATCAAGAACCCGCTGGCCGCGCTGCGCGGGTATGTGGAGCTGCTGGCGCGCGGGCTGCATGAGCCGATGCAGAAACAGATCGCCGACAAGCTGGTGTCCGAGATCGGCGCGCTGGACCGCATCGTGCGCGACTTCCTGCAGTTCAGCCGCGGCGCCCATGGCTCCATCGAGCGGCTGTCGCTGGAGGCGGCGTTGCGACCGGTACTCGAGGCCGCCAAGGCGGCCGGCGGTGAAGGCGTCGAAGTGCTTGCCCCGCAGTTGCCGCAGCTTGAGCTGGAGGTGGACTCCACGGCGCTGCGCGAGGCGCTTTCCAACGTGGCGGTCAACGCGGCGGAGGCACTGCGCGAAGAGGGCGGCCGATTGAGCGTCCGCGCCGAGGCAACTGGCAGGCTGGTTGCTGTAGAAATAGAGGACAACGGGCCGGGCATCAGTGAGGACGTGCGGGGCCGGCTTTTCGAGCCGTTCGTGACAGGCAAGGAGGACGGCACGGGGCTTGGGCTGCCGATCGCGCGCCGGCTGTTGCGCGATCTTGGGGGCGACTTGGAACTGATTCGCAGCGGCCCTTCAGGTACCATGTTCCGCGCGACGTTCGTGCGGGAGGCGGAGTAGATGCGATGGTGGGACAGGTAGGACGTGTGGGACAAGTGGGACGAAATCGAGGTCCCAAACGTCCCACTGGTCCCACGTGTCCCACCCGCACCGCCCGGATAGGAAACTGACTTGGCCAACAAACCTCGAATCCTGATCGTTGACGACAAGGCCAGCATGCGCGACATGCTGGCGATGGCCCTTGCCGCAAAGGGTATGGACGTAACGCAGGCCGAGAACGGCGCCAGGGCGCTGGAACTGGCCAAAGCCACGCGCTTTGACGCCATCGTCAGCGACCTCAAGATGCCGAAGCTGGACGGCCTGGGCCTGCTGCGCGCGCTGTCAGAGAAGGGCGAGCCGCCGCCGTTCATCATGATTACAGCACACGGCAGCGTGAAAGATGCCGTGGAAGCCATGTCCCTGGGCGCCTCCGACTTCATGGAGAAGCCCTTTGAGCTGCCATGGAAGAAGGCCGGGCTGCGGGCGCGCCGCCGCCAAAGCCCAGCGGCGAGGAAGCCCTGCCGGGGCTGATCGGCGCGTCGCCGCAGCTGCTTGAGGTGGCCGACATCGTCAAGCGCGCCGCGCGCAGCACCGTGCCGGTGCTGATCCTCGGCGAAAGCGGCACAGGCAAAGAGCTGGTGGCGAAGGCCGTGCACGAGCTGTCGCCCCGCAAAGACAAGGCCTTCGTGGCCGTGCACGCCGGCGCGCTGGCGCCGGGAGTGCTGGAGAGCGAGCTGTTCGGCCACGAGAAGGGCGCCTTCACCGGCGCCGATTCCCAGCGCAAGGGGCGCTTCGAGACGGCCGACGGCGGCAGCCTGTTCCTGGACGAGCTGGGCGAAATCCCGCCCACCACGCAGGTGAAGCTTCTGCGCGTGCTGCAGGACAAGACCTTCGAGCGCGTCGGTGGCTCGCAGCAGCTGCGCACCGACGTGCGGCTGGTGTGCGCCACGAACCGCAACCTGCGCGAGATGGTCAAGGACGGCGACTTCCGCGAAGACCTGTTCTATCGCGTGAACGTGGTGACGGTCACCATGCCGCCCCTGCGCGAGCGCGCCGGCGACATACCGCGTCTGGTAGCGCACTTCCTTGCCAAGGAGGGCTCGAGCCTGCAGGTGCCGGAGCCCGTGATGGCGCGGCTGCAGACCTACCACTGGCCCGGCAACGTGCGCGAGCTGGAGAACGTGATCCGCCGCTGCATCGCGCTTTCCACCGGGCAGCAGATGCGTGTGGAAGACCTGCCGCCCGAGATGCTTGAGGCCACGCGCCTGCCGCCCGGCGAAGACGCGCCGCAGGGCCTGGTGGGCGACCTTGAGCGCATCGAGCGCAACTCGCTGCTGAACGCATTGACCGAAACAGGTTGGAATGTGTCGCGCTCCGCGCGCATACTGGGTGTGGGCCGGACCGCTCTGCAATACAAGATGAAAAAGTATGGCCTTTCGAAACCTGCATAGCCTGGCGCGCCTGCTGCTGACCTGCCTGCTGACGGTGGCAGTCAGTGGCGCCGTGCTTGCCGAGCCCGACTACAAGGCGCTCAAGCAGGACATCAAGAAGCTCGAGGACAGCCTGAACGACGCCGCTCGCGAAGCGCGCGACGCGGACGCCAAAGTGGCCGACAACAACCGCGAGATCCTGAAGGCCCAGCAGGCCGGTGACGCGGCACTCGAGAACAAGTTGAAGACCACCGGCACCACGCTCGCCAAACAGGCCGGCGACGCCGCCAAGAAACTGCGCGAGGCCGAACGCGCACTGGCCAGCAAGCAGGGCGACCTGCGCGCCGCCGCGGCGAAGTACGCCGTGGCGCAGCTCACGGCCGCGGGCAGCCTGGACGACCGGGTGAAAGAGGCGCGCACGGCGCTCAGCGACTGGTCGAGCGCGATCGGCACACTGCCGCTCGTGCCCGAGACGGACAAGCTGAAGGGCATCACTGATCCCGAGGTCAAGGCGGCCGCTGCCAAGCAGCTCAAGAGCCAGCTCAATGATTTCGACAGCTGGGTGAGCGCCGAGGAAAAACGCATCGACACCGAGCTCAAGCAGGTGAACGAGCTGATCAACGCCGAGAGCAAGCTGAAACCCGCCAAGGACGGCGCGGCCCTGGTCAGCAGCGCCAAGACGCTGAAAACCGAGCTGGATGAGCGAAAAATCCAGGTCGGCGAGTTGCGGGATGCGGTAAAAGACAGGCTGAAGACGCTGAACTGATGGGCGGAACGTGGGTAGTGCGCGGACAATCATTCTGCGGCTGACGGCGCTGCTGCTGGCGTTGCCGCTGTTCGTGAACAACCAGCCGGCCACGGCGCTCGCGCGCGAGAAGGCTGAGCTGGCATGGAACCTGGACGCCACCACGTACCTGCACTACGCCGTCGAGACCCAGGCCGCGGCAGGGGAAGATACCGACCCCAAGCCCAACTTGCAGCACGTTCACCTGATGGGCTACGAGATCGGGCCTGACGGTGCGCTGGTCGAGCTTTCGCGGCCCTGGGTGCTCGAGGAAATGCTGTTCCAGATGGGGGCGGCGCTGCCCGGCGCCGCAGCGCGCGAAGAAGACACCTGGACGCGCGAGTGGAACTTCGACCGCGTCTACGGCACGCAGCAGCTGCAGGTCAGCTCAAGCTATCTCTTCAAGGAGCTGGCCAGCTACAGCGGCCACCCCTGCGCGCACATCGTGGGCACCCACAAGCTGAAGGCGGAGCGCGCGGCCGACAATCCTCCGCGCTGGACGAAGTTCGAGCTGACCACCGACGCCTACTTCGACGCGGAGGCCGGTTGCCTGTTGGGCCTGAAGCTGGCCCTGCGCGGCAGCAAGCTGGAGCCGGCACCCGAGGCGGACAAAGAGCCGGTCAGCAGGAACTACCTGTGGGACATCGAGTGGAAGCTGAAGCCGCCGGTGGACACCACAGAGACGGATCAGATCAAGAAGAAGGTGGACATCGCCATCGCCCGCGGCGTCGAGCGCCTGTGGGCCCAGCGCAACAAGGAAGGCCACTGGCCCTACAGCCAGCACGTGCGCGGCGGAACGGCCCTGGCGCTGCTGGCGCTGCTGATGTGCGGCGAGAACCCCGACGACCCGCGCATCATTGAGTCTTTCACGCTGCTCAAGGACACCGAGTTCGTCACCACCTACGATGTGGCGGTCTCGATCATGGCCTACGAGGCCCGTTACATCAGCAAGGCCGAGCGCGAGGCCTTCCTGAAGGGCGAAAAAGCCGCGCCCGGCAAGCGCGAGCTGGGCAAGGAAGACCTGGCCGAGGTGCAGCGCCTCACCGACTGGCTGATAGCCAACCGCAACGAACCCAACGTGATGTGGAACTACACCCGCAATCCTGACGAACCCACGCGCTACGACTTTTCGGTCACACAGTACGCGCTGCTGGGTTTGGGAACCGCGATGCGATGCGGCGCGAAGATTCCCACCGGCTACGTGCGCGAACTGGTGCAGTTCGTGCGCACGCTGCAGGCGCCGGACGGCCCGGAGATCAAGCGCGTAGTGGACTACAAACCGGGCAAAAAGAAGCGCGGCAAGAAGGGCGACGACAAGGTCACGCTATCAACCAAAAGTGTGAAGGCGCGCGGCTGGGCCTACACCTACGCCGCCACCTGGACGCGCGAAACCGGCGCCACCAGCGCCTACGGCTCCATGACCTGCGCCGGCATCACCACGCTGATCGCCGGCCTGGACATCGCCGCCAATATGAACGAGGCCGACCGCCGCACCGAGTTCACCAACAACTCCATGTACAAGAACTGGGAGCGCGACACACAAATCGCGCTCGACAGCGGCATGGCCTGGATGGAGCTCTGGTTCAGCGTCACCCGCAACCCCAACAACGGCCGAGCCTGGTATTACTACTATCTCTACGGCCTTGAGCGCATCTGCATGCTCTCCGACGTGCGCTACCTGGGTGTGCACGACTGGTATTTCCAGGGGGCTGCGGCGCTGATCACCCTGCAGGGCAGTGACGGGGGGTGGGGCGGCGCGGTTGACACGGCCTTTGCGCTGCTGTTCCTGAAGCGCGGCACGGTGGTGCTGAACAAGCCGGTCTACACCGGCGGCCCCAAGGATTAGCGCTTGGTGGGGTTTTCCCGCCCGGAATTGTGTTCATCCCGATTCTGACTCCCTAATTTGCGAGGGGAGTTTGCCGCACAATTCGCCCAGAATCGCCCAGATCCGTACCCTTGCGCGAAATCACATCGTTCTAGCGCACGGGGAGGGTGCCATGGGACGCATGATCTGGGGAGCGCCGGCGGCACTTGTGCTACTGGTGATGCTGACAACGCAGGCCGGCGCGGAGTTTTCGCTGCCCGAACAGCGCGGCAACCAGCGCTTCGAGCTGCAGTGGAAGACGCCGCCGACCACCTACCTGCACTACGCGGTGACCAGCCAGGCGAAGATCGATCCGCTCGAGCCGCCGCCGACCGGCGCTGTGAACGAAGATCCCGCGCTCAGCTACGCCCACTACATGGGCCACGAGTTCGACAACCTAGGCACGCTGCACAGCATCCACACGCCCTTCGTGATGGAGGACCTGCTGATCCAGCTCGCGATGCAGATCCCCGAGAAGAAGTGCAACGCCGGCTTTGAGTGGGAGCGCGCCTGGAACCTCGACCGCCTGTATGACCTGCCCGCGCTGGCGCTGAACAGCAAGTACAAGCTGCCCGGCTCAGAGCTGTGCCGCAACGTGGACTGCGCCGTGATCACCGGCGTGCACGACTTTGCCGCGCCCGACCGCGAGCCGCCGGCCGACGCCGCCCGCTGGTTCGCGTTCCGCGCCGAGACCACGGCCTGGTTCAACCCGGAACAGGGCCGCCTTGAAGCCGCCGAGGTCACGCTGCACGCCGCACGCTGGCGCGCCAAGGTCGCCAAGGTCGCGGCCGCGCGCATCGAGCACCACTGGTCCGTGCGCTTCGAGTTCAGCAAGGAGTTCGACAGCACGGCCGGGCGTTACCTGAATGACCAGGTGACCAGCGCCATTGCCCGCGGCGCTGAGCATCTGAAGAAGCTGCAGAACGCCGAGGGCGCCTGGCCCCACGGCACGCGCGTGCGCGGCGGCACCGGGCTCGCGCTGCTGACCCTGCTGACCTGCGAGGTACCGGCCGACGATCCCGCCGTGGTGCGCGGCTTCGAAGCCCTGAAGCACGCTGATTTCGAGGAAACTTACTCGGTGGCGGTTTCGCTGATGGCCTACGAGGCCCGCTACATCACAGAGGCCGAGCGCCGGGCCTACCTGAGCGAGGGCGAGAAGTTCCCCGAGTTCAAGCGCGAGCTGACCGACGAAGACCGCAACGAGATGCAGAAACTGGTGGACTGGCTGGTCGAAAACCAGAACCGCCAGAAGAACCCGTTCTGGAACTACACGCCCGACGGCGAAACCTGGCGCTTCGATTTCTCCAACACGCAGTACGCGCTGTTGGGCCTGGCTGCCGCGTTGCGTTGCAACGTGCGTATTCCGGCCGGCGTGATTTCGAAACTGGTGGAGCATACCATCGCGCACCAGATGCCGGACGGCCCGAAGGTGAAGCGCGTAGTGGGCTACAAGCCGCCCAAGGACGGCGGCCGCGACGCGGGGCGCAGCACCTATGCGTCAAAGACCGGAAAGGCGCGCGGCTGGAACTACTCCAGCAAGGCCAAGTGGGACCGCTACAACGAGACCACAGACGCCTACGGATCCATGACCACGGCCGGCCTGACCTGCGTGCTGGTCGGGCTCGACATTGTGGAGTCCATGAACAATGAGCAGCTGAAAGCCGAGTTCGGCAGCCAGGCCGCGATCGACAAGTGGAAGAAGGCCGCAAACGAAAGCCTCGAGGACGGCATGTGCTGGCTGGAGCACTGGTTCAGCGTAACGCGCAACCCCAACCGCGGCCGAACCTGGTACCTGTATTACCTGTACGGCCTTGAACGGGTGATGATGCTGGCGCAGACGCGCCGGCTGGGCGTGCACGACTGGTACGCGGAGGGCGCGTCGGTGCTGGTTTCGCTGCAGCAGGAGAACGGCAGCTGGGGCGGCATGCCGGACACCTGCTTTGCGCTGCTGTTCCTGAAGAAGGGCACGGTGCCGGCCCGCAAGCCGCTCACCGGCAGCAAGTAGCGAGGCACAGGCGAACTAACTTAGAAGTCGTCGTTGCCGCCGCGCAGCAGGGGCTCAATGTTCACGCGTTCCATGAACTCGCTGAGCAGCGAGCCTGGCTTGCAGGCCTGGTAATCCAGGTCTTTCAGCCAGGGCAGGATGCCGAGTACCGGCACGTTGCCGAAGTGCTCGATCTCGTCGGGGTTGGTGCGTTCCGGCAGGCCGATAGCCTCACGCCCGAATCCGTTGATCACCA
Organism: Planctomycetota bacterium; assembly: GCA_022071975.1. Taxonomy (GTDB): domain Bacteria; phylum Planctomycetota; class UBA8742; order UBA2392; family UBA2392; genus JACKID01. Next base: position 8,669 of record JAJVIO010000051.1, on the reverse strand, counting down.
GACCGCTGAGCGGGATGCCCATCATCTTGGCGATGTTGACCGTCAGCAGCGAATGGTTGATGGTGCCCAGGCCGGGGCGCGCCACCACCAGCATCTCCAGGCCGAGCTGCAGCACCAGGTCGGTGACCAGGTCGTTGTTGTTCAGCGGCACCATAAGGCCGCCGACGCCTTCCACCACCACGATTTCGTGCATCAATGAAAGCTGGAAGTACTGGTCAACGATGTAGCCGATGTCGACGTGCACGTCCTCGAGGCGGCTGGCGATGCTGGGCGCCGCCGCGGCCTTGAGGCGGTAGGGGCACATCAGGTCGAGATCGTCGCGTATGCCGGCGACTTCGCGGACGAAGCGCACGTCCTGCGGCACCACTTCGCCGTCCAGCACGGGGCAGCCGCTCTCGACGGGCTTCATGTAGCCGACGTTCAGGCCGCGCTGCTTGAGGGCAAGCACCAGCCCGGCGGCAACGATGGTTTTGCCGACGCCGGTATCGGTACCCGAGATGAAGATTCCTGTCCGCATAAGGCCTCAAGCGCAACGCTACTAGGTGCGCAACTTCGGATCAAGCGCATCGCGCAGAGCGTCACCGAACAGGCTGAACGAAAGCGACAGCGTGAACAGGAAGCCCGTGGCGCCCACCAGCGGCCACCACACCGAGGGGCTGCGCTGCAGCTCGCTGCGCGCGGCGGTGATTACCCGGCCCCAGGTCTGCAGGGTGGGATCCACGCCGATACCCACATAGCTCAGGAACACCTCAAGCCCGACCGCGCCCACGAAGCTGAGCGTGAAGAAGATGATCACCACGTGCATCACGTTGGGCAGGATGTGCTTGAACAGGATGCGCATTTCGCCGCAGCCGAGCGCGCGGGCGGCCGACACGTAGTCGCGATTCTTGTGCTTCAGCACTTCGGCGCGCACCAGGCGGCACAGGCCGATCCAGGTGGTCAGGCCGATCACGATCAGCACCAGGTACAAGTTGCGCTGGGCTTTGTCGGTCACTCCCACGGACTCAAAAGCGCCCGCGATGGCTTCGCTTTCGCGCACGGCCTGGATGAACGCGATGAGAAGCAAGAGCAGCGGCACGCTGGCCAGCACCGAAATGATGTAGGTGATGATGTCATCCACCCACTTGCCGAAGTACCCGGCCGCCAGGCCCATGATGGTGGCGATGATCGAGCTGATAATCGTGGGGATCAGGCCGATGATGAACGCCAGCCGCACGCCGCGGATCAGCCTGGCCAGCACGCTGACGCCGCCGATGTCGGCGCCCAGCGGCAGGTGCCAGGTGCGCGCGTCAAAGAAACCCCACTGTCGCTTGTCCTCAGGCATCGGCGGGTTGGCCACCTGCTCGGCCTTGTCGCCTTCGCCCTCGGTGTGGAAGCCGGTTTTCTCGAAGTGAGGGTGATCCGGCTTCAGGTACAGGTACCAGCCGGGCGGGTGGTAGGGACGTTCCAGGCCGGTGGTTTCGTCCAGGCCGATCTGCTCGCGCAGGGCTTCGTCCGGGGCCAGCCAGGGCGCAAACAGCGCCAGCAGCGCCATCACGCAGATCAGCCCGAAGCAGACCACGGCCAGCCTGCGCTTCAACAGCAACCGGATGACTTCACGCCACGGCATCCATCACTCCAGTCGCACGCGCGGGTCAACCACGGCGTACAGCACGTCAGACATCAGGTTGGCAAACATGAAACTCACGGCCCCCAGCACCACGATGGCGCGCACCACGGCCACGTCGTTGTTGGCGATTGCGTCGATGGTCAGTGAGCCCAGGCCCGGGATGCCGAAGAAGCTTTCAAGCACCAGCGAGCCCACGTACAGGCTGGCGATCGCCACCGTCCAGCGCGTGATCAGCGGGATCAGCGAATTGCGCAGCACGTGCTTGAACAGCACTTTGTTTTCGTCCAGGCCCTTGGCGCGCGCGGTGCGCACGTAATCCTGGTCGGTTTCGTCCAGCATCACGATGCGGTTGAACCGCACTTTTTCGCCGATCGTCACCAGCACGTACAGGCAGATCGGCAAAATCAGGAACCGCGCCGCCGCAAGCCCGGTGTCGTAGCCGTGCACCGGGAAATAGGCCCAGTCCGCGGCCAGGAATTTCTGCCCGAACATGATCAGCGCAATTCCGTTGATGCTCATGACAAGGATCGAGCTGATCACGATGCTGTAGTCGATGCGCGTCATCTTGTACATCGCCGCGAACAGCCCGAAGAACACGCCCACCAGTTCAGCGATGAAAAACGCCGGCAGCGTCAGCGAAAGGCTGGGCCCCAGGCCCTCCCATAATCGCTCGCTGACCGGCTTGTCCGTGCGGTCTTTGCCGAAATCCAGCAGCAGTACCGACTTTACGTACTTGCCGAAGAGACCGACCCAGCTGCTACGGGTGTAGTCCGTGCCTTCCTTGAATTCCACCAGCTTGGCGTCGGCCGTGGACATGCGCTGGATGTCTTTTTTCTTGGCCAGGCCGGCGTCTTCCCACTCGATGTAGCCCTGGCTGGCCTGCCAGTCGAGCACCTGCATGCGCGTGGCCTTCTCACCCAGGCGCAGCTTGGCCAGGGCGTCCGGGCTGGCCACCATGTAGAACAGCGTGAACGTCAGCAGGATGACCCCGAACAGGATCAGCGGCATGTACAGAAGCTTTCGCAGTATGTAGGCGAACATGCGGCCCCGGCCTCAGCTCTGGTTCTTGTAGATCTTCCAGCCCATTAGCACGGCCGGTGTCAGCGCTACCACCAGCAGGATGAAACCAGGCCAGAATGGCGACTCGCGTTCAGTGACGTTGGCGGAAGCCCCCGGGTCAACGTAGAAAAATTTGAAGTAGGTGTAGGCAAACGCGTTCGGCTCGTCCCACTTGGCCGGGTAGAACCACTGGTGGTACAGCGAGAAGATCTTGCGGAACTCCACCAGCACCCAGGGCACGTCGCGGTCCAGCACCTCGTTCATCTGGCGGATCAGCTCGATTTTGCGTTTCTGCTGCTCCGGCACTTCCTGGTCGAGTACGGACATCTCCTTGTAGAGCCGGTCATACTCTTCCGACGCGTAGGAAGCGCTGTTGATGCCGGGTGGCTTGTTGGGGCCGTACAGCAGCTGCATCATGTTCTGCGCGTCCGGGTAGTCCATCACCCAGCCCGCGTCGTAGGCCTGGCCGGTGCCTTCGTCCTGGCGCGCCAGGAACTCGGGGAAGGTCATCAGCTCGTTCTCGACCTTGATGCCGATGCGTCGCCCCATGTTGTTCAGGAACACGGCGTAATCCTTAGTGGAGTCACGCGTGCTGCGGTGCAGCACGTTCACCGTGACCTGCTTGCCCGTGGCGGGGTCAACGGTTGTCCATTCGTCGCCGGAGCCGGTTACTTCAAAGCCCGCGTCACGCAGCACCTGGCGTGCCTTCTCGAGGTCATAGCGCTGGCTGGGCATGTAGTAGTCGTCGAAGTGACCGACCATGCCCGGCGGCACCAGTTGCCCGGCCTTTTCGCCGCGGCCGTTCTGCATGCGGCGGATGTAGTCATCACGGTTCAGTGCGTGAGCCATGGCGCGGCGAATGGCGCGGCCTTTCTCGCCGGCCGGCGTGCCCACAAACGGGTCGTTCATGTTGAAGCTGATGTAGTGGATGGTCGGCTCGGCGTACGAACGCAGACGGATGCCCTTCTGTTTGTACTCATCCGTCAGTTCCGACTGCGGCGTCATGGCCTGCGTGAACTGGTCTTTGTCCATGCCGCTGGCGGCGATATTGCCCGCCAGGAATTCCAGGAACGCGGGCTGCGACTCCTTGATGATGCGGAACACCACCGTGTCGCACAGCGGCAGGCGCTTGCCCATCAGCGGCTTCCACAGCTCGTCCTTCGGGTCGTCGCTCTGGGGGAACTTCTCTTCCCGGAACTTCGGGTTGCGCACCCACACGATTTCCTTCTGCTCCCACCAGTGGTCCAGCATGTAGGGCCCCGTGCCGACCGGGTTGCGGGTGAACTGGTCGCCGTAGTACTCGGCCGCCTCGCGGGGTACGGCCGCGCCGTATGAGAGTGTGATGGCGTACAGGAACTGCGGGTAGGGCTCACGCAGCGTGACCGAGATGCGCCGGTCATCGAGTACCTTCAGGCCCTCCACCGCCGTGTCGAAGAACTCGAACCAGTCGCCGTCGGTCTTCCAGTCGTCCGTTTTGAGTTTGACGGCCTGTTCGCGCCAGGCGTCCAGGCCGGCAATTTTGCCCTCAATTACCCAGAAGCCGCCGGAATCAGGCAACGCGGCCAGGCGCTTGAAGCTGTACTCGATGTCGCGCGCGGTCAGTTTTCGGCCGGGAGCCTTCTCGGCGCGCTGCGTGGCGCTTTCATCCTCGAAGTACTTGCCCGCGGCGTCCGGGTGGAAGCAGCGGTCGTCCTGGAAGTACACGTCGTCGCGCAGGGTGAATGTGTAGGTCAGCGTGTCCGGGTCGTACTCTGGGTCGCTTTCCGCCAGGCATGGAATGAGCTTCGCCGGCCGTGCCAGGTAGTCGTACTGGTACAGGCACTCGTACACCATGCCGCACTGGCCGCTGGAGACGACGTCGCCTGCCTTGTGGGGGTCGATGCTGCGCGGGTCAGCAGACTCGGTCCAGTTCAGCACCAGACCGGCATCGCGGGTTTCATCCGCCGCCTGGCCGCCGCAGCCTGGGGTGGCTGTGGTCAGGGCCAGCCAGCCTGTGGTTACCAGCAGGGCAGGCAGGAACGCAAACAGTCTTCTGGCGCCGGTTCTCAGCCGCTTCATTTCTTTTCCTTTACGAAGCGGATGTCGTTGAAGGTGCGGCGCGGCAGGGCCGGCCACTCGACTTTCGTGCTGCGCAGCCGGGCCTCACGCTGGCGTACCAGCGGCACCAGCGGCTGATCCTTCGCGATCACCCCCGCCATGGCGGTCACCAGCTCGCGGCGTTTGGCGGCGTTCTGCTCGCTGGCCTGCAGCTTTTCGTACTGGAGGAACAGCTTGTCGAACTCGGCGGAATTGTAACGCGCCACGTTGTTGAACTCTTTGCCGTTGGCGGCGTTCTCGCTCCAGAACAACTGCAGGAAATTCACCGGGTCCGGGTAATCAAGAAACCAGCCCGTGGTGAACAGCTGGTCATCCGAGCTGCTAACCTCTTCGCGCAGGTCCGACGTGTCCACGTAGCGCACATCCAGCCGGATGCCCAGCGTCTTCAGCCCTGCGCGCAGGCTGTTCACGATCTGCTCATAGAAGCCGGCGTCCGTCGTCACGAAGCGCAGCGTCAGCGCCTTGCCCGTGGCAGGATCGATGCCGCCCTTGTACTTGCAGCCGTCGAGCACATCCTTGGCGGCCTTCAGGTCGAACTTCGCGACGTCCGTGCCCTGCCCGGCGTCCTCGAACTCCGTGCCGGCCGGGAACAACCCCGGCTGCGGCGAAGACCACTTGCGGTTCCAGCCCGCGTTGGTGAGCAGCTCCTCGCGGTCGATGCACAGGCTTACGGCGCGGCGCAGCGCGCGGCCGTCTTCGTCGAGGGCGCCCCACAGGGGGTCCTGCATGTTGAAAGCCATGAAGTAGAAGCCGTGCTGGTCTTCTTCAACGACTTCGGTGTCGGTGCCGGCCAGGGTGCCCGCGGGCTTGCCGTCCTTGGCGACGCGCTCGTAGTAGGCGGGCCAGAGCGGAATTTCGTGCAGCACGCCCGACTTGTAGCCCTCCAGGAACTCGTTCCAGAAGTTGCACTCGGTGACGGTGATGCGCTCGAAGGCCGCCTTTTCGCCGCGGTAGTCGTCCCAGCGCTTCAACACGTACAGCTTGTCATCGGAGACCGCGTTGAGGCGATAGGGGCCGGTGCCCACGGCGCGCTCATGCAGGCCGCCGCCCCAGTGGTCGATGGCTTCTTTGGGCACCGCGCAGAAAGTGGGGTGCGCCAGCAGCGTGACGATCGGCCCGTAGGGCCGGGTCAGCTTCAGCACCAGGGTTTCATCGTCGGGCGCCTGCAGGCCTTCCACCTTGGTGTCGGTGGTTTCGTACTGCATCTGGTCGCGGGCCGTCTCGCCGTATTCATCGAGGCCTTTGATCAGGCCGTCGGCCATCCAGTACATGCCGTTTTCTTCGAACACGGCCAAACGCTTGAAGCTGTGGACGAAGTCGGAGGCCTTCAGGTTGCGGGTGCGCGCCTCGCCGAAGCAGACGCTGTTATGGAATTTCGCGCTGGTGTCGATCTTGATGGTGACGGTCAGGCCATCTTCGGAGAGCTGCGGATAATCCTTGGCCAGGCACGGCACCACGCGGGCGGCGCCCCCCTGCCCAGGGCCCGGCGCGTACATGTAAAGGGTTTCATAGACCGCGGCGACCAGCCGGAAGCTGAGGTCGTCGCGGATGGTGTGCGGGTCAAGAGACGGCGTTTCGTTGGAAAGGTAGGCGATCCGCAGGGCGGAGGGTTGCTCAACGGCCGGCGCCGGGGCGGGCGCGGGCTGTGCCACGGTGGCAAGCTGAAGCGCCAGCAAGCCGGAAACAGCCACCACAAGCAACGTAAGCCGCCGCAGCATGAAGCCTCCAATCGAGCAAGGGGACCGGAATCATACCCGAACCCGCGCCGCATTCCAGCGCCGTCCATAAGCCTGTTACGGCCGTGAAAAGCGCGGCCGGCGGGCTAAATCCGGGTTATCGCTGCCAGAAAGCGTACTTGCGGTGGTTGTAGGCGAAGGAGTTGAAGTCGGCCTGGGTGTAGCCCTTCCAGCGCAGGCTGGCGATCACCCGGAACTCCATAAGCACCCATGGCGTATCTTCATCGAGGCGCTTGTGCATCTGCACGATCAGCTCCGCCTTGCGCTCGGCCTCGGTGGGCACGCGATCATCCAGCAGCGCCATCTCGCGGTACATGCGGTCATACTCTTCGGAAGCGTAACTGGCGCTGTTGATTCCGGGTGGCTTGTTGGGGCCGTACAGCAGTTGCAGCATGTTTTGGGCATCCGGGTAGTCCATCACCCAGCCGGCGTCGTAGGCCTGGCCGGTGCCTTCATCCTGGCGTCCCAGGAACTCGGCAAAGGTCATCAGCTCGTTTTCTACGTTGATGCCGATCTGCCGGCCGCACTCGTTCAGGAAGACGGCGTAGTCCTTAGTGGCTTCGCGCGTGCTGCGGTGCAGGACCGTCAGCTTCACTTGCTCCTGCCCCGCAGCCGGGCGGGTGATCCATTCGTCGCCGTCCTGTTGCACGTCGAAGCCGGCGTCTTTCAGCAGCTTGCGTGCGGCCTCGGGGTCGAAGCGCTGATTCTTCATTACGCAGTCATCGCGGCGGGCCAGGATGCCGGGCGGCACGAGTTGCTGCGCGGCCTCACCGCGGCCGGACAGGTGATCCTTGATGTACTTCTCGCGGTCCACGCACATGGCAAAGGCCTTGCGTAATGCGCGGCCTTTGTCGCCGGCGTGCGTGCCGAAGGTTTTGTCGTTCATGTTGAACGAGATGTAGTGCAGCGTCGGTTCGGCGTAGCTGTGGAGTTCCAGCCCCTTCTCGCGCCACTTGGGCAACAATGCGCGACTGTCGCGGATGCCTTTGAACCAGGCTTCGGCGTCCACCACGCGGTCGAAGTCTTCCTTGCTGAGACCCGAATTGGGGTATTTGCCCGCTAGGAATTTCTCGAATGCGCTGTCGTTCTCGAGCTCGATTTCGTAGTGCAGCTCGTCCGTAAGCGGCAGGCGCTTGCCTTCGAAGGCCTTCAGCGGTGAGACCTCGGGCACGCCGGTCAATTCAATTTTACGGTAGTTCGGATTACGCGAGTAGCTGATCGCCTCCTCGCCCCATTCCTTCAGCACATAGGGGCCGGTACCCACGGCCTGGGTGTTCAGGTCGTACTTCCTGGCGGCCTCGTGCGCCACCACTGCGCCGTAGGAGAGGGTGATGGCATGCAGGAGCTGCGGATACGTCTCGTTGAGCTTGATCGTGAAAGTGCGTTCGTCAACGACGCGCAGACCGCTGACGTCCTTCTCCAGTTGCTTCCACCAACCGTCAGTGACCACCAGTTCTTCGTAACCGTCCTCGTGCTGCACGCGTTTGCACGTCTTGAGTGCCTCCTCCCGGAAGGCATCCAGGCCGACTATCTGCCCCTCGATCACCCAGAAGCCGCCGGTATCAGGCAACGCCGCCAGCCGCTTGAACGAAAACACCACGTCCGCGGCGGTGACCTTGCGGCCTTTACCATCCGGGAAGCAGGCGTCGTCCTGGAAGTAAATGTCTTCGCGCAGCGTGAAGGTGTAGGTGCGCGTTTCACGGTTGTACTTCGGCTGGCTGGCAGCCAAGCAGGGCACCAACTCATCCTGCCGCCAGGGCGAGTACTCCAGCAGGGTTTCATAAACGTGCATGGAGTGGAGGCTGCTTACAACGTCGCCGGCGCGGTGTGGATCCACTGAACGAGGGTGGGAGTACTCACAGAACGCAATGGATGACGGCGCCTCTGCTTCAGGTTCTGCGCGCACGTTACGGGGTTCAGTAACGCATAAAGCCAGCAGGCCGGCCGTAATCAGCACGCTGCACAGTCGCATGGCATCCCCCCCCCCGAAACTGATTTACTCGGCAGTCTTTGCGGCCTGGGTTTTCTTGCCGTGGTGCCATTTTAAATAGGCTTCTATGAACTCGTCGATTTCGCCGGCTAGCACGTTTTCCACGTGGCTGGTTTCCACGCCTGTGCGGGCGTCTTTCACCAGCTTGTCTGGGTTGAACACGTAGTTGCGGATCTGG
>JAJVIO010000006.1 GCA_022071975.1 Planctomycetota bacterium | reverse complement strand
GCGACTCGCTGATCTCATGCAGTTCACTGAGCCGCTGGGCGATGGCCTGCAGGGCGGGGATGACCTCGGCCGGGTCGAGCCTGGAGCGCGCCGCGATGGCGCCGAACGGCGCCCGCAGCCCGATTGCGTAACAGCCTCTCTCAGAGACACGGTCGCCCAGCAGCGCCCGCTCAAGCGCGTCGTCGATGCGCCCGTCGGCCTTGCCCATCCGAAGGGCGGGCCCGTTTACGCCGAACTGGATCGCCACGCCGTCGGCCTCGACCGCGCGCTCCACCGCAACGCCCGCCAGCTCCGCGAGCGCGGCGCTGTCCGGTTGCTCCGGCAGGTGCATGTCGGCGAGCGCCCTCAGCGCCGGGGCGCGCAGTTCGTGGCTCAGGCTGGCAGCCCCCGGGAATTCCTTCAGCAGCCAGTCATGCAGGAACACCCAGTCCGGCTGCAGCAGCGAGCGCGCGGCCCGCGCGATCTCTTCGGCCTGGGCGGCACGCCCGCGCCGGGCCAGCACGGCCGCGACACACAGCAGCGAGCATTTCCAGAAGCGCGGCGCTTCCAGCTCATGGACGCGGTCCAGCAGGCTTGACCAGTCAAGACTGCCGTCGGACGCGTCCAGCACCAGCTTCATGATGCGGGGCAGCATGTACCCGTTGCCCACGTAGCCGGCCAGGGTCTCACGGTCGTCAGCGTCAACGGCGCTGCCACTGAGCAGGTCCGCGCACAGGCTGATCACGAAATAGGGCGAAGCGCGGCTGCCGGCTGACATCGCCACGGCGTCCAGGAACACCCGGTGCGCGTGCTCGCGCGCCTTGCGGTACTTGCCCGCCAGCATCAGCAGGAAACTCCACTCGCCGTAACGCAGCAGATTGGTGCGGAAGCGCCAGGGCTCCGGCATGTGCCAGGTGCGGCTGCTGTTCCAGCTTCGCAGGGCGCGTTTCCAGTTGCCGGCCGCGGCGTGCATGACGGCCTCATGCCGGCACCATGCGGAATAGATGGCGTGGTTGTGCTCGCCGCCGCGGTTCAGCACCCGCATGCGCGCCGCAAGCTGCCGGGCGATGTCGAGATCGCCGCGGTAGAGCGCGTTTTCCTCAAGCTGGAAGACGGCGATCAGGTAGCCGCGCAGGTTTTCGATGCGGGCCTCCGCCAGCACGGAGTCGATGTCTTCCGGCGTGCTGGCCCCCACTTCGTGAAGGCGCATGCGCATCAGGCGGTCGCTGACGATGCTGGCGGACACCAGGTCGCCCAGGCAGCCGCAAGCTTCATGCAGGCGGCGCAGCGGCTCGATCACGCGCTGCAGGTCGACGCGGAAAAACTGCGTCATGCAGAAGGCGCTGATGTGCCGCACCTCGATTTCGCCCTCGAGCCGCATGCGCCGCGTATGGTTGGCGCGCGGGCTGATCGACTCCCGCGCCTGCTGCAGGTAGCTCAGCGCGCGCTCCGGTTTCACGGCGACGAACTCGCACTCGGCGCGCACCAGCAGGATGCGCGCGTCGCACAGGTAAGTCGCGTTGCGGGCCGGCGTGCGCGAGACTCCGGCGATGTACTTCAGCGCCCTTTCCGGGTCGTCGTTGCAGACGCAGATCGCCAGCTCGATCAGCGCCTGCTCACGCGGGAAACGCGCGAGGCCTTCCAGCGCGCTCTCGGCGCGTCTGACACTGGGCTCGTAGGCGTTGACGCCGCCGATGCGCCGCTCGATGTAGGCCTGCAGCGCCCGCCCCAACGCGAGCCACTCGCCCCGGTAGTTCCGCAGCCACATACGGAACAGTCGCCGCAGCCGCACGGGCTTCCACAACGCCAGCCCCAGGTCGCGCGCCGCGAACAGCGCGTCCACGGAAGGCGGCCCGGCCGGCGTACCGACCGAGCCCGCGGCATGGGACTCCAGCAGTTGCAGCGCTTCATCGTACGCTTGCTCGTCAACCAGCCGGTTGAACAGCTTTTCGACCTGCTCGTCGTGCCAGCAGGCGAGGTCGCCGGCCCGCAGCCGCAGGCCGACGCGCCACGCCTCACGCCGGTCAGGGCGCGGATCCGGGGCCAGGTAATCGCGCTCCGACAACCAGCTGAGCAACGCCCGCCGAGTCCCCGCCTCGACGGGCTGCACGCGCGCGCCCTCGGCGTGGACCAGGCGCCCGCCCTCCCGCCGCGCAAGGCCGATGTCCTCCAGCAGCGCCGCCCCGCGCTTCAGCTCGCTGGAGTCCGCCACCGCCTGCGCGGCAAGGCCGCCGGGCGAAAGCGCCAGCAGGTGCGCCACGCGCGCGGCCTCCGGCTGCAGCACGCTGAGCAGGTTGCGCTTGCCGCGGATCGCCTGCCAGTGCTCAAGCCACCCCGGCGCCAACATCGGGCCGTCGTTGGTGGCAGCCGCGCCGGCGCGTTCGATCAGCGCGGCCACGGTCTGCCGCGCGCCCGCCGGGTCCTGCTCGAGCCTGGGCACCAGTTCCTCGACTGCCAGGCTGGCCTCGATGCCCAGCGGTTTCAGCCATTCGAACACACCGCGCGCCGTGACCTGCACCGGCGCCGCGATTTCGCCCACGTGCTCCAGTTCGCGGCCCAGGTCCGTGCGGGCGCCGACCACGATTGCCAGCGTCGGGCCCGGGCTCAGCCTGCCCAGCCGGCGCTCGCACACCGCGACCGTCATCGGCCCCAGCAGGCGCAGGGTTTTCTCGCCGCGCGCAAAGGCCGGGCCGTCGCCGGCCGCGATGCCGACCTCCAGCGCGGCCTCGCACAACAGCGCGTGCATGGCGGCACCCTGCTCGGCATCGTTGGCGACCAGGATGCGCGGGACCGTTGCGCCCAGTGCTCGCTGGAGTTCCGCGCGCAGGAACGTGCGCCAGGAAATCACATCTGGCAGCGCGCCCAGCTTCGCGCGCAGCATGGCGGGGGCCGCGCTCTCACCGCCCAGCACGCGCAACACCAGCGGCGCCAACCGATCCGCGCGCAGGCCCGCGGTCGCTTTTCGTCCCGTCACGAACGCGCGCGCCCAGGCCAGCGCCATGGCCGCGCGCCCTTCGTCGCCACGGCCGGGCGGCGTCAGCAGTTTGAGCCCGGATTGGGTCGCCAGCAGGCGCTGCAACTCGATGTCTTCCGGCGTGTGGCCGGCGCAATGCAGCGCCCACACCAGCATCGTGAGCTGCTGGTAACGCGCTTCGCTGCCGGCGCGGTCAAGGCGTCGGCCGTGAGCGGGCGCTTCTATAAGGAAGGCCGAGTCACCATCGGGGATCACGCCAACGCTTGCACCGAAGTACGCAGGCGCAAAGGCGCGCAGGGCGAACTCGGAACGCAGGGCCGGGCGGGCTCGCAGCGTGGCGCGCTGCATGCGCAGGAAGACGGAGCCGTCGCGTGGACGGATGCCGGCGCGGGCGGGCAGCAACTCGGCGAGACGCTCGACCCAGGGCGGCAACTTGGGTTCCATGCGGCAACCTCGGAGAAAACCCGGCGGGCTATCGTTCAATATCTGAACGATTATAGCCGGATAGTGAGTTACCGCAATTCCCAACCTAACTACGTAAATATCCTTACAATAACAACTTACAGAATCGTCTTGGCCGTAGCAACGCGATTGGCACAAACGACGCATCTTCCCAGCACCCCAAACTACAGGAGCTGGAAATGAAGATCACTGGCCAAAACGGTGCGACGAGCAGGCGAGCACGCCTGGCGATCCTGACTGCCTTTACCCTGGTCTTCCTTGCCGGTTGCACCGGCGGCGGCGGCGGCGGCGGCGGCGGACTGCCCGCCAACTTCGCCCCGCCCACCGGCGGCGGCGGCGGCACCACCAACAGCGCGCCCGTCTTCACCAGCACGGCCCCCACCTCGGCAACCGTCGGCGTGCTCTACAGCTACCAGGCCGCCGCCACGGACGCCGACGCGGATCCGCTGACCTGGACCCTCACCGTCAAGCCCACCGGCATGACCGTCAGCGCCGCCGGCCTGGTCAACTGGACACCGGCCGCCGGCCAGGAAGGCAGCCACAACGTAACCCTGCAGGTCTCCGACGGCGCGGCCACTGCTCAGCAGAGCTGGACGATCAACGCCGCGGGCGGCGGCGGTGGATCGCTGCCGGCCAGCGTGACGCTGACCGACATGGGCGCTTTGCCCAACGGCATGAAGGTGCTGAGCGACATGGTGGAGTTCGACGGCAAGCTGTACATCGCCGCCGCCATCGCCCCGCTGGGCAGCCCCTTCGGCGCCGGCGTGTACACCTTCAACGGCAGCACGATCGGCACGGCGTACTATGACAGCGCCTCGCAGGGCTTCCTGCGCTGCAAGGTCTTCAACAACAAGCTGTACATCCCCGACGGCGATCCCAACGGCTACGCCCCGGGCAAGGTCTACATCTGGTCGCCCGGCAGCGCGACGCCGCTGGCCACCGACGTGACCGACGCCGTGCACAACTTCGACGTGGTCCAGTTCAACGGCGACCTGTACGTCAGCGGCAGCAACCTCAGCGGCCAGAGCACCCTGCACAAGTTCAACGCCGCCACCAGCACCTGGGACCAGGCCAGCGCCGGCAGCTACACCCGCCTGAAGTACATGGGCGTGCTCGACAACGAAATCTGGGCCAGCAAGACCGCGGCCGCCAGCAGCGCTGACTTCGTCAAAGTCGGCACCAACATGACCCAGAACGGCTTCGCCTTCAGCAGCGGCGGCGGCAACCTGATCTCCGCCATCGAGATGATCGACAGCAAGCTCTACATGAGCGTGTGGGGCTCAACCATCGGCGTCAACAACATCATCGTCAGCACCGGCGGCAGCATCGCCGCCATCAACGGTATCACCGGCCTGATGTGGGACGTCATCAAGCACACCGACGGCAACTACTACGCCGTCGCCTGGGACGGCACCAACGACCTGATCTTCGGCAGCACCGACGGCACCACCTTCACCCAGCTCTACGGCCAGGCCGGCACCAAGTTCGAGCAGCCCTACCAGAACCAGGACGGCCGCCCGAGCATCGCCAGCTACAACGGCAAGGTTTACGTGGGCAGCTCGAGCAACGGACGTCTGTACCGCCTTGACTGATTCAAGCCCGCGCGTCGAAGCGCGCGGGTAAGCCAACCCAAACTTGGCAGGAGAGCAAAATGCGCAACTTCATGATTCTCGGGATCCTCAGCCTGGCGGTGCTGACGCTGGGCGCGTGCACGGGCGGCGGAGGCGGCGGCGCCGCAACCCTGCCCCCCACCGGCGGCACAGGCAACAGCGCGCCGGTCTTCACCAGCACGGCGCCGACAGCCGCAGTAGTGGGCCAGCTCTACAGCTACCAGGCCACGGCCAGCGACGCCAACGGCGACCCCCTGACCTGGTCGCTCGGCATCGCGCCCAGCGGCATGAGCGTCAACGCAAGCGGCCTCGTCACCTGGACGCCGAGCGCCGGGCAGGTCGGCAGCCACAACGTGAGCCTGAGCGCCAACGACGGCCAGGCATCCACGGCCCAGAGCTGGACGATCAACGTCAGCGCCGCGGGCGGCGGCAACCAGCCGCCGGTGATCACGAGCAGCGCCCCGACCACGGCCACGGAAGGTCAACTCTACAGCTACCAGGCGGCAGCCAGCGACCCGAACGGAGACACGCTTACATGGACACTCACGACCAAGCCCACTGGCATGACGGTTGGAGCATCGACGGGACTGGTGCAGTGGACACCCTCGAGCTCGCAGGTTGGCAACCACTCTGTGACCCTGCAGGTCAGCGACGGGGCGGTGTCGGCCTCGCAGTCCTGGACGATCTCGGTTAGCGCGGCCAGCACCGGCGGCGGCACCGGCAACCCCAGCGGCGGCTCCGGCGGCGCCTACCCGGGCAACCAGTCGCGCAACGTTACGGTCAGCGGCCTTGGCACGCAGACCTACTACCTGTACATCCCCACCACCTACACGCCTTCCAGCGCCATGCCCGTGATGTTCGCCTTCCATGGCGCGGGCGGAACCGGCACCGCGCCGGCGGCGGCCCAGGCCGCGCGTAACGATTGGGGCTCCGTCGCGGCGAGCAACGACTTCATCGTGATCGCCCAGGCGGCCACGGGCAGCGGCGGCGGCTGGCTGGCGGGCAACGACTCGGCAATCCTGAACGCGATCATCACCGACGCCTTCGGCGCCTACAACATCGACCAGGACCGCATCTACGCCTGGGGCTTCTCGGCTGGCGGCCACTTCCTGCACGCGCTGGCCCTGCAGAACGCGGACTTCTTCGCCGGCTACAGTGTGAATGCAGGTGTGCTGGCGACGCTGGCCGGCAGCGGCGCCCCGGCCGCCGCGACCCGCACCATCCCCGTGGACATCCACATCGGGACGACGGACTCGCTGCTGCCCTACGCCCAGCAGGACAAGACGGCCTTCCAGAGCGCCGGCTGGACCCTGGGCACAAACCTGTACTACACGGAGTTCAGTGGTGGGCACACGTACACCACGACCCACCTGAGCCAGATCTGGAACAACCTGAAGAACCACACTCTGCCGTAGGCAGGAAGGAGGCGGGTAAGGATACAGCAGGCTACGGGTCAGCAGCACGCCCAGAGCTCTGACTCACCTCACGACCGTCGCACCGGTCAGTGAAACGCAACACCCGGCGCGTTTGGGGCGCCGGGTGTCTGCGTGTTCGGGGACTGTCCCCGAGGCCCGCCCGACGAAGCCTTGGCGAAGGCTGGTTGGGGACTGTCCCCGTCTTCGAATGCCTCAAAGCAACCGGCTGATTGTTGAACAGCGAATTACCAATAACCAATTCACAATTACCAATGCAGCCCAAGCCGCAGCCCAATTGGTGATTCGCTGATTGTGCAGCGGTGAACCAAGTCCAGCGTCCGACTACAGGGACAGTCCCCAACTTCGGGGACAGTCCCTAGAACGGCAGGACTACGTTGGATTTGGCTTTGATTTCGTAGCTGAAGTCGAGCGTGAGGTTGGCGCGGGGTTCGAGTTGCACTGTGCGCTTGAGGTAGCCGTCCTGGTCCTGCTTCCAGTCTTTGCCTTCGGTCAGCTTTACCTCAAGCCCTTCGATTTCGCTTACCGGGATGCGCTCGGTGATTTCCAACTCTCGCTTGCTGTCGCCGAGATTCGACAGCCTGAGCGTCACCTTGCGGCTGATCGTCTGGCTGCCCGTCAGCTTGGCGGTCTCGCGCTCTTCGCGCACGGCGCGTTTGCAGCGCACGCCGTCTTCCGGACCAAAGCCGGTCTCGAACTTCTCGCCCGGTGCTACAAACTTCGCGCGGCTGCGCCCCACCACCGACCCGCCCCGCGCCAGGCGCAGCGGGCCGGCCAGGATCGGCGCTTCGCCTTCCCAGTTTGCGTCTGCCTTCAGGAAGGCCGTCTGCGCGCGCTCCGGGATCAGCACCCGGGCCACGCCTGCCTTCATCACGCGACGGCCGATCTCTACCCGCGTGGGCTGGCCGTTGGAGGGCAGGCTGTACCTGCCTTTGGGCGCGAACTCGAGCGGTTTGCCGCCGTCGTCAACTCCCGGCATCTCGGCCTCGGCGCGGGCGCCGGTATCTTTCACCTGCTCCTCGCGCATCTGCACCACCACCTGCTTGCGCTCCTCGGCGGTCTTCTTGCGCTTGCTGAGCCTGTCGTCGTCGAGCACCGGCGCATCGGCCACCTGGGCCGGGCGCGCGGTGCTGAAGGCAACCTCGACGTCGCCCCAGTCCTCGCCGGTGCGCTGCCAGGCCACGCCCCAGGTGGTCCACTCGACCTCGCCCGCGTGCGGGTTCTTGGCGTCCTGGTTGAGGCGCGCCAGGTGTTCCGGCCGCCACAGTGCGCAGGGTGTGCGGTACTTCACCTCGAGCTCGACCTCGTCCATACTTGACGCGTCAACCTGCACCTCGACAAAGCACTCGAACAGCGTGCGTTGCAGCGCCCCGGTGGAAAGCTCGTGGCGCTTGCGGTTAAGCTCGGTGCGCAGGTCGTCGGCCTGGTCCAGCAGCTCGGCGCGGCGCTTGAGGTAGTCTTCGTCGCGCGTGAGCAGCGCCTGCCAGGCCCTGGCCCACTCGGCCGGCGGGCTGTCGTCGCCGGGGGCGGGTACGGTTGCCACTGTCGCGCACCAGTTCTGGATCAGCTCGGACAGGTAGTCCCCGCGCTCATCGTGCCGCGCGCGGTCATGCTCCAGCTCATGCAGCCGCTGCTCCAGTTCGCGAACGGCCTGTTGCAGGTCCCGGGTTTGCTCGGCGTTCAGCTCGCTCACGCCGCGCAGGCGGCGCACCACGCGGGCCGACAGCACCTTCACCCGGTCGCTCAGCGCGCGGGCCTGCACACTGCGGTCGTCAAGCAAGATGGTCGCGCCCGCCAGACGCACCCACTGGCGGCCCTCGGTCAGCGTGGCCTTGCCGACGCGCGTGACCTCGGCGCGGTCCTCAAAGAACACCACGCGCCGGGCATTGGTGGCGATTGCGGCGGGCTCAGTCACGGCGGTTGCCTCCCACCAATTCGAAGTCCTTGTCGAAACCGATGCGGTAGGTGAACTTCACCGCGGCCGTGGCGCCCGCCTTCAGGGCCAGTTTCCAGCGCAGGCCGCCGTCCAGGTGATGCTGGCGGTCGTGCTGGTTGTAGCGTTCGGGCTTGGGCTCGCTGGCCAGCAGCTCGACGACGATTTCCTTGTCTTCGCTGACTGGGATGCGGTCTACCAGTTCAAGCTCAATGTCACCCGCCAGAGACGACGCGGACTCCAGGCTGACGTCGTGGTCCATGGCGGTTTTGCCGCCGAACACGCCCTTGGTTTCCTCGCGGGCGCGAACGTTGCGGGCCACGCGCACGCGCTGCTCTTCGCCGAGGCCGAAGCGGATGGCGCCGCCGCGGTCGGTGGCCTGGATGGCGCTGGTGATCAGCAGCGCGCCGTCCATGAACACGTCCACGGGGCCGGGCAGCAGCGAGGCTTCCAGCGGGTTCTCGATTTCGACTTCGCGGAACACTCGCTCATCCTCAAGGGGCACGCAGCGCAACGCCATGCGCGACTTCGCCGCTTTGGCCAGCAGCCGTATGCGCTGGGGCCTGGCGTCGCTGGGCACCTCGACCAGGCCGTCGGCCTCGAACTGGTGGTCGAACATACCGCGCGAATACAGCGGGTCCGTGGCGCCGCTGGGCGCGCCCAGGGACTCAATCGCGTTCTGCAGCTGCCAGGCGTCGCTGAAGGCGCCCGCGCCGACCGGCACCAGGCGGCCTCGGCGCGCGGTGTTGTTGTGGGCGAGCTCCAGCGCGTCGAAGTCGAGCCACTGGTCGCCCATGCCGGCTTCGGGCTCCGGCTCTGCTTCCGGCTCGGGCGGCGCCATGCCGGCGGCGCCACCGCCCGCCATGTCGGCCATGGCCATCGAGCGCATCGGCGCCGAGGCCGGGGCCGCCGGAGGCGCGGCCATCTTCTTGGCACTGGCGCTGCGGGACTTGGCCATTTCCTTGTTGCGGCGGGCGGGGCGTTCCTCGTACTCGGCGCCGGCTTCAAGCCTGTCCTCGGCCACCATCTCGTCGTAGTCAGCCAGGGCGCCGCTCTCTGCGGCCTTCGCTGCGGGCGGCTCCGCGTAGGCGATCATGCTTGGTTGCGGCACAGGCGCTTCGGTGTAAGCGGACGTGCTCAGCCGCAGGTCCGAGGGCGGCTGCATGCCCGGCCCGCCGAATGCCTGGTCGTGCGCGCTGAACAATGCGTCCAGCCCCTCCGGCGGCTCGCGGAAGCCGCTGCGCTTCGCAGGTTGCGCGCGCCCCAGCCGCAGCGACTGCAGCTCGGGCAGCGTCAGGTCACTGACCATGTCGGCCGTGCACAGGCTGATGCGCGCGTCTTTCCAGTCTTCGAGGGTCTGCTGGGCGACGAAGGCCTCGACCGCGAACTCGGCGTTCTTGCCGCCGTTGCCGAGGCGCGCGGCGTAGGCCGGCCACCAGCGGGCGGCGCTGACGTTGTAGCTGATCTCGAGGGCGCGCAGATGCTCGCTGCCCGGGGCGAGCGCGACGCGCACCTGGCGCTGCGGGCCGCCTTGGGGCGCGGCCGGCCGCTGCTGGCTGAGTTGGGCCAGCTCGGTGTTCAACTTCTCGAGGTTGCGGCGCAGGGCGCGTTCCTCGGTATCCAGCTTGCCCAGCAGCTCGGCCACCAGGTCGGCTGTCTCCAGCGCGGCGCCCAGGCGCTCGTTGACACCGACCAGGGGCTGTTCGGGGCGGCGCTTGGGGGCCTGCAGGTTGGCGTTCTGCTCGATGCCTTCCAGGTGCTCGATGCGGAAGCGCACGCGCTCAAGGCGCTGGTTGGCGCGGCGGATCTCGCGCTGTTTGGCCACGATCGCGGCGGTGTCGGCCGCCGCGGGCTGCGGCGCGGAAGGCCAGGCCAGCGGCGCCTGCACGCCGGTGACGCGGCGTTCGCCTTCCACGCTGGTGCGCACGCTGCCGGGCTCGGCCAGCGGGGTCACGCCCCCCACCACCAGCTCGCAACCCTCGGGCGGGATGCCGACCGGCAGCTCGACCGTGCGGGTCACGACGGCGCCGCGCGCGTAGACGACCACGCGGCTGATGCGGCTTTCACATGGGATGCCCTGCTGCATGGTGGCGCAATATAGAAAGGCGTCGGGAAATTGGCTCCGGTGATTTCCGGTTGACCCGTCGTTTCCCGTGGTAGAAGGAGCGCCGCGTGCGTTTATTCGTCACACTCGCGGCGCCGCAGGAACGCACCAACGCCGCGAAGCGTTATAGTTGAAGCTTGCAGCGCCCCGGCAGCAGCCATGACCCATAAAATCAAGATCGAACACATCCCCGAAGAAGTAGCCGCCTACTGCACCGAGGCCGATGCGCTGGTGCGCGCAGGCAACCCGGCCGAGGCCGAGCGGCGGCTGAACTTCGCCCTGGACGCCATGCGCAACCAGGTGTTGCCGCGGGCGCAGGCGCGGGTGCTTGAGGCATTCGCCCACCTGCACCGCAGCGTGGGCCGCATGTCCGAGGCCGAGAGCGCCCTGCGCGCGGCGCTGGCCTGCTTCCTGAAACTGGGCGACCGAGCAGCTGAAGCCCGCATGCTGGGCGAGCTGGCCAGCATGCGCATCAGCCAGGGCGATCTTGAGGACGGCGGCTTCTGGCTTCAGTCGGCGCTGGAGGTGCTGCGCGAGCTGGATGACCGCCCCGGCCTGGCAGAGATCCACCGCAACATCGCGGCGCTGCATCTGCGCAAGTCCGAGCTCAAGACCGCCGAGCAGGAGGCCGAGCAGGCCATCGACCTGTTCCGCCTGCTGGGCGACCGCCAAGGCGAAGCCCGCACACAGGGCATGCTGGCCCAGGTGCTGATGCGCCGCAGCGCCTACGCAGCGGCCCACCAGGCCGCCGAGCGCGCTCGGGAGCTGTTCGAGCAGGAAGGCCACAAGCCCGGCGCCGGCAGCGCGCGCATGGTGATCGCCGCGATTCTGCGCCATGAAGGGCGCCTGCGCGAAGCGGAACAACTGCTCACCGAGCTGTTGGCAGAAAAGCAGGCCCAGCAGGACCGCGCCGGAGAAGCGGGCATCTGCAACACGCTGGGCATGGTAGTGATGGACTTCAATGACAACCGACTGCAGCTGGCGGAGCGCCACTTCCTGCGCGCCATTGAAGTCTTCACGGCCATCAACGACAGCCAGAACGCCGCCCTCAGCCAGGTGAACCTGGCCGATCTGTACACCATGCTGGATCGCCCCCACGACGCCGAGACCACCCTGCGCGACGCCATCAAGCTGCAGCAGCAGACCGGCGCGCGCGAATCCGAGATGCGCACCGTGCGCAGTCTCGGACACGTGCTGGCCGTGCAGGGCAGGCTGGAAGAGGCCTCGCAGGCTTACCGCGAGGCGCTTGAGTTCGCGCGCGGCCACGGCGACGGCGCCCTGGTGCACGAGTTCCTGGCGCCCTGGGCGGAGATGCAGTTGGTAAGGGGCCGCCTGCCCGAGGTGCGCGAAACCGTGCGCCGCGTCGAGAAGAACCACCCGCCCACGCGCGCCCTGCGCATCAAGTACCTGTTGCCCGTGATGGCGCGCGTCGCCCTTTCCGTGCGCGACATCGACAGCGCCCGCGCGGCCGTGAGCGAGGCCGAATTGCTGCTCAGCGATGAGGCCGAGGAAGCCAGGCCGGGCCTGCGCGGCGCCATTGACCAGGTGCTGGCCGCGATCCGTCTGGCCGAGCAGGCTGAGGATTGGCCCTTGTTCCATGGCTTCCGGCCAGAGGAGTTCGCGCCCGGCCTGCGCCAGGCTTTGCTAGCGGAGTTGAGGGCGGAGCGCCCGGAAGAATACTTCGAGTTGAGCCCCGGGCTGCTCGCGGCGATGGAGGGGTAGTGGCGGCCCGCAGGGGCGGCCCCATGTGGCCGCCCGCGGGGCAGGCAGCCTGCCTTGGGTACGGCGGCAGGATGGCAGGCCAACACTGCGGGGTCAGGCGAAACAGTCATCGCTTTGGTTTTTTGGCGCGGAGCGCCTGCACAGTGGAAGCCCCCACCGAACGCCTCTGGCGTTCGGTGGGGGTAATCGGCAGAAGAATGGTCGGAGGCGCGGAGCGCCGACACACTCGCGGTGCTTGCCGCGAGTGCGATCCGGCCGCAAGCGGCCGTTGTGTCGGCGCTCCGCGCCTCTTCATCTTCTCTTACCGATAACCCCCGCCTTGTTGGCGCCTCGCTGCGCTGGGCGCCAACCGGCGGGGGCTAACATTTGTTACGGCGCTCCGCGCCTGACTGCCGTCAGTTTCGGCAAGTCGGAGTCTGCCGCGACACGCCTTAACTCCGCAGTATTGGGCGGGCAGCCTGCCCCACGTTACGACCCGTCCGTGCGCTTGCCGGTGCTGGTCTTGCTCGGCAGGGGCGGGTGGACGTCCAGCGAGAACGCTTTCTGCGGTATCACCTGGCGCGGGATGAGTTCTTCCTGGGCTTCGCCTTCGCCGCGCGTAGCGCGCCATTCCAGCACGCAGACTTCATGCTGGGTGTTTTCAAAGAACTGCATGCGGAAGCGGTAGACGCCAGGCACCAGGTGCACGGTGGCCCTGTTCTCGGCGGGCGCCTGCAGCCTGTCGGCATCGAGCACCACGTTGTCATCGAGCCAGAGTTTCATGCCGTCGTCGCTGCGGCAGGTGAACTCATAATCGCCCTCTTCCTCGATTATGAGTCCGCCCAGCCACTCAATAATGAAGGTCTCGGCGGGAAACGGCAGGTCGAAGTCGGCGGTGTCCTCAAAGTTTATGGCGCGGTCCTTGCGAACCTTGAAGCAGGTAAGTGGCCCAAGGTCCGGCAGCTTGCCCAAACCGCTGCCCTCGGGCACGTCATACAGGTAGGCAACCAGCCCCCGATTGGCGACGTCTATGTAGAAGGGCTCGCTGGACACCACGCTGAGCCGCGCCACCATGCGCCCCTCGCCCACGCCCTCGGGCAAAGTCGCGCGGCAGTGCAGGATGCGCACACCGGGCTTGTCCGAGACGGGGTGTTCCTCGGATTCGAAGGCCAGCGCAATGCCGTCAATGCTGACTGTAGGAAGCGTGTCCCAGACTTCCGGCGGGCCGTAGTCCGTGATGTTGAAAATGAACTCCTGCCCCACACGCACCGCAGGCCGCGAAGTGTCAACATCATAAGGCGGCGCCACAGGTTGCTCCCCCTCGACCAGCACAGCCTTCAAATCCGAAATCACCGGCGGCTTGGGAGGCACCACCGGCGGGAAGAAGTACTGCTCTCGTAAGAGTACTGAAGACTCTTTCGCAGCAGCAAAGGGGACGTACAGTTCAACAATCCAAATTGTTGGTTGCCCTTCGGCAACGGCCATCTCGATGACCACGTCTACATGTTGGCTGATTGGCAGATCCTGCAGGTATAGGACATAGTTGTCGTGTTTTTCAGCCGTGAAGACAACTCCTCCAGTCTGCACACGAAACGGCGCAAACGCCTTGAAAACTAGGCTTGCCGTCGCTAGTTCCGGCGTGGGTGGCGTAGTCACCTTGGGAATGCCAATTCTTCCGCGCCAAACGACGGCACATGTGGCAAGGCCTTTGGGCGGTTCCTTACGCCCGGCAGGCGTCTCCAAACGCCGAACGCTTGGGTCGCCCAAACTCTCACCGTCAAAGACTTCGAGACCGAAGTTGCTCCAGCCTTCCAGGTTGTGCCACTCGGCCATCAGTCCGAACTGGGTGGTAACAGTGAACGCAACGGAGTTCGATGGGATGGGCTTACTCCAGCTAAGCACTTCCACACCGATCCCTCTGTCGGTGAACCCGAGGGGTGACGATCGCGTGACCATCACATCGCCGGTTTTGGCGCCGATGGGCACGCGGACTTTGAGTTCTGACTCGGAGTAGTCAATGATCTCCGCCTCCTGTCCGGCGAAGTAGACCGTCGTTCCGTCGGAGTCGGTAATGGTGCTTGTGTGGTTGGGATCGTGCTTGTTGGAGTGTAGCCCTTGCCCCTTGATCGTAATCTCGTCACCGATTTCGCCTTCTGTCTTGCTTAGGCCGGTGATGATGGGTGCGTTGTCGGACCACATCCATTCGGGGACCATCAGCATCTCGGGCGGCACCGGCACCGGCTTGGTCTGGCCTTCCGGCACGTACATAAAATTGGCGGCGCACTTGGCCCAGTCGGCAACGTTGTTGTGCTGCTGCGCGAACTCGATGCGCAGGGGGTGCAGGCCGGCCTCCAGCGTCAGCAGCGCGCTGACCTCGACGTAGCGCACCATGCCGTCCTGCAGCAGCACCGTCTCGCCGTCCAGCTCGACGCGGCCGCCGTTGTCCGCGCCCCAGAACAGCCAGTAGTCGCCGGCCTCGGGGATCACCAGAAAGCCGTCCCAGCTCGCGGCGAAGTTCTCCAGGCTGATCGGCAGGTCGCTGAACGATTCAGCATCCGGGAAATACACCTGCCGGTCGATGCGCACCATATCAGGACTTGACGTGTCAAGTTTGGTGAGGTCCGTGCCGTCCATGCGGTAGTACTGGGCGTACAGGCCGCGGCGGTCCTGCATCAGTTTTGGCGTTACTTCCGAAAGCTGCTTCACGCCCGCGGGCTTGGCAATGCGGCGCGCACCCGGCCGTGAACTGCCCAGGTTCTGCCCCGCCGGCCGCGAATGGCCCTTGATGAAAGGCGGGAGCGCGGACGTCCCGTCCGCCTTTTCTTGTGGCACAGGCGCCTCGCCAGTGGCCGCCGGGCTTGTGGTCTCGCCCGGCGGTGTCTCCGGCCCCGGCTGACGCTCAGGACGCGCACCCGGCTGCGCCTCCACACGGGCGGGGTCCGGGCGAGACCCAGGCGCGGATTCGGACTTTTCCCCAGGCGCGTTTGTTGCATCCGGGCCGGCGGTCAGCGGATCGGCTTCACGCCCGGGCTCAACCGTGGGCCCTCCCTCCAGCGGCGCGAACTCCGGATTGCCGCTGCCGGCCGCCAAGTCGGGCGCGTTGGGGCCGTGCGAGTCGGCGGGCTCAAGCACGAACCACACGGCCGCGAACACGGCCAGGATGAGAATGACGCCGGCAATGATGGCTGCGTGGCGCATGGGGGCATTGTAGCCACGGGCGCGACATGGACTGATGGATTTAACCGCGAAGTTCGTTGCGGCGATCCGTGGCATTCGCGTCCCGCGAATGAGTCCCGCTGGTCTCCGACCAGCGGCGACGGCCGGAGGCCGTCGAAACTCATGCGCTGGAAGCGCATGCCACTCCTCAGTTCGGCTGTGAGCGAGAACCGGGCGGTTTCCCGCCCGGTTTGTTTATCTGCGCTTCTTCTTTGGTGCCGGCTTCCCGCCTCCGCTCTTCGAGCTACGGCGCGCAGGCTTCTTGGCTGCCGGCTTCCTTTTCGGCGCTGCTTTGGACTTCGCCTTGGGCTTGGCTTTGGCTTTTACTTTCGCCTTTGGCTTGGGCTTCGCCTTGGGCTTGGGCTTGGGCTTGGGCTTGGCTCTTACCTTCGCCTTTGGCTTGGGCTTCGCCTTGGGCTTGGGCTTGGCTTTTACTTTCGCCTTGGCCTTCGCCTTGGGCTTGGGCTTCGCCTTGGCCTTGGGCCTGGCTTTGGGCTTGGGACGGGCAGCGGGTTTGCGTTTGCCTGCTTTGGCCTTGGCCGGTTTGCGGGCCGGCTTGCCGGCGCCTACCGGCGGCTTACGGCGCGCGGGCCGGCGTGACGTTGGCCTGGCTGCCTCGCCCTCCGGCATCGGCACGGGTGGCGCGGTTTCGTCCTGGTCCGTTTCTGCCGGCGCTTGCGGCTTGACCGTGCCCGTGGGCGGCTTCAGGTGCTTCCACCAGTCTTCGCTGCTGGTTTGCGAGGTCTCCGAAGTCGAGGTGTCGAAATCGTCCCCTTCCTCTTCCTCCGCAAGCTCAAAGCCACCGGCGCTGACCGCCGCGGGCTGGGCCTGCGCGATCCCTTCGCTGCTCGGCGCGGCCTGCGACATCGCATCCGTAGCCTGGTCGCCGTGACTGGGCAGCGGAGCTGCTTCGCCGGCCTGCACCTTCCTGATCACCTCGGTCACGCGCGCGCCGGCAGGCACGCCCGACACGCCGGCGTGGATGAAATACTCCTGCATCGGCCGGAAGTAGTGGTCGTGCCAGCCCTGCTCATAGAGCCGCGCCTGGCCGTCGGGGATGCCCGTGTGCTTGAGGTGCAGGCGCGTGCCATTGCCCTCGGGCGCGAGCGTCACCTCGATCAGCGAATCCGGCGCGTCGCCGGGAAACTCGGCCGTGCGCCAGCGCTGCACGATGCGTCGGCCGGGCTCGAGCTCGACGTTGGTGCCGGTGATGTAGCCGTCCCACGCGTCGAAGGTTGTGCCGGCCACGGGCGCGCCGTGGGCGTCAGCACCGGTCATCTCGGCGTGTTTGTCGCCCTCGAGCCAGGCCAGGTAAACGGCCAAGGGCAGGGCGGGCATGAACGCGGAAACGGTGAACTCTTCGGACATGTTGAGTACCTCCGGCGCGAGCATTGTATTTCGCTGCCCGGCGCGCAACAGGGCAGTGCCCCTGACTGCCCGGTCAGCGCGGGTTTCGCTTGCAAAGCCGCGCGGGAGGCTCAAACTGGATCGTTCGGAAAAAGTTTGCGGCTCTCATGCTGCGCTCATGCAGGTGCAGCTAGTTTCTTCGGCGCACGTGACGAGACCCGACCCGAAATAGAGGAAACCATGAAACCCACGCACACTGTACTGCTGGCACTGGTCTGCGCCTTTGCTGCTGCCGGCACGGCCTGGCTGTTGATCGACTCGACTCACCCGGCCCAGCCGCAGGTGGCCGTAGCGGCCGATGCCGCCGCGGAACGGGAGCGCATCGCGCAGCTTGAAAGCCAGGTCAGCGAACTCAATGAAAAGCTGGACCAGCTGCTGAGGCTGAAGGCCGAGCCCCGTCCGGAGCCCGAAGCGCGGCAAACTGAGTCTTCAAAGCCCCAGGCGCCGGAAGTCCAGCCTACCGCCGAGCCCAACAGCAAGCCCGCCGATACGGTCAAGATCGACGAGTTGGCGGAGCGTCTGGCGGAGATCGAGAAGCGCGACGCTGCCGAGCTTCAGGCGCACATCGACGCGCTGCACAAGGGAAACGGGCGCGAACAGGAAGAGGCCGCCCGGGAGCTGGGCAAGCGCGCCGCCGCCGGCGACGAGGCCGCCAAGAAGGCCCTGCGCGACGCCATGAAATCGGAAGACGCCGAGGTGCGCGAATGGGCGATCGAAGGCCTGAACGGCACGGGGCTGGTGGAGTTCCTGCCTGACCTGAAGGCGCTGATGAACGACCCGGTGGCCGATGTGCGCGAAGAGATTACCCAGACGCTGGAGTCCATGCCGCCCGAACAGGCCGGCCCGCTGCTGATCTCGATGCTGAATGACGCAGAGCCCGACGTGCTGCTGGGCGCCATCGAAGTGCTGGGCGACATGAAGTACACTGCGGCGGCGGCCGACCTGCTGCCGCTGACGCGCAACGCAAACGAGGAAGTGGCGATTGAAGCTTCCATCGCGCTGAAACGTTGCGGCGACCCGAGTGCCGCCGAAAGCTGGGTGCCCACGCTGGGCTCGCGCGTCAAGAGCACCGATGCCGGCGAGCGCCGCCGCGCCGTGCGCGCCCTGCGCCAGATGAAGCTGGAGAGCGCGCGCCCGTACCTCGAGCAGGCCCTGCAGGACGAAGACCCGCGCGTGCGCCGCGACGCCGAGCGCGGTCTGCGCGACCTGAACGATTAGCGCATCACAGCCGCTTCAGCAGCGAGACCTGGCCCGCGTGGTAAAGGTCGTGCGCGGCCACGCCCTGGATCAGCTCGGCGTAGGTCATGCCGGTGTTGCCGCCCTTGCGGTCAAGCACATTGGGCGGCAGGCCCTTCACGGCCGCCACCAGCAGCCTGTGCTGCTCGTTCAGCAGGCGCTTGTCGGCGGCCCACAGCTTCTCGGTTACCTGCTCTTTCGGGTCCGGGAAGTTGGCAGGGCTGCGCGGGAAGGCGGGGCCGGGTTCAGCGCCCGCCTGCTCAAGCAGCCAGCGGCGCACGATGTATTTCCAGTAGGCGCAGTGGTACACGAGGTCGCGGATCGAGTTGCGGCTCTTGCCAGGCCGCCGCGTCGCGGTTTTCAGCGTCACGCCGCGCAGGGCGCCTTTCAGCGCGGGGCCGTGCCAGCTCTTGCCCTCGAAGGCGCGGTGCAGCGACGACAACAGCAGTTCAATCCTTGGGTCGCTCACTCTCACTGACCTCTTTCAGCTTCCTGAGCGCCGCCGCGAACTGCGTCTCCAGGCTCTGCTGCACCATGGCCGCGAAGTAGCCGCCGTACACGGGCGGCAGGTCGCCCTGGTCGTTCCAGGTCACACGCGTGCCCTCGGCCGTGGGCTCGAGTTTCAGCCAGCCATGGCCGTTGACTTCGTCGGACTGGATCGCGGACTCGTACCATACGCCCACGCCGGGCTCGATCTTTGTGATCACCAGGCGGCCTTTGCCCATTTTCTCGCCGTTCCAGCTGAAGGTGGCGCCGACACCGCTCTCCGGGCCGGAGTATTCGACCTGCAGTGTGGGATCGACGTTGCGCATCTCGGCCGTCGCCCACTGCTCCCATTCCTTAAAGGAAGCAATACGCGGGTACAGCTGGTCAGCGGGGGCCAGGATCACCTCCGAACGCTCGGCCTCCCACTCATTGGGCAGCGGCAGGCCGATCAGCAGCGTGATCAAAGAGATCGTGACGAAACCGATTGCGAAGATGCGCAGGGTGTTCTTCATGCCTCACCGTCGGCGGAAGTATACCAAGACGCCTGCAATTTCCTGCCCGCTCCGCGCGTTTATTCGATTGACAGCAGTCGGCCCACTGTGGGAACCTCTGCACTTCTCGCGGGGCCCCCCTCCGCACTCGCATCGAGGATTCTGTGGGCGAATTATCCAGCCATGTCGCGCCCGGGCGCGACGTTATCGCGGCCACCCGGCCTTTTGCAGTCGAACAGCGCGGCAAGAGCTGGTGGGTCTTCTGGACCACCTTCATCATCCTGATCGGTCTGCTGACCATCGCGGCGATTTCCCCGTGGTGGCCGATGCAGCTTGCCTTCTCGCTGATGGGCAGCCTGGTGATGGTGCGCGGCTTCATCCTGTTTCATGACTACAAGCACGGCGCGATCCTGCGCGGCTCGAAGCTGGCCAAGTACGTGCTGCACGTGTACGGCATGATCTTCCTGTCCGGCCCCAGCTACTGGCGCGAGACGCACAACTATCACCACGCCAACGTCAGCACCATCGAGGGCTCCAGCGTCGGCTCAATCCCGATCATGACCGCGCGCATGTGGCGCGAGGCCAAGCCCATGCAGCGCTTCCATTACCGCATCGCGCGCAACCCGCTGACCCTGCTGTTCGCCTACATCACCGTGTTCCTGATCAGCAACTCGACGGAGGCCTTCATCCGCAACCCGCGCAAGAACTGGGGCGCGGGCGCCAGCGTGCTGGTGCACGCCGGGCTGATCGCCGGGCTGTGGCTGCTGGGCGGCTTCTGGACCGCGTTCTACTGCTTCCTGCTGCCGTACCCGATTGCCGCCTGCCTCGGCGCCTACCTGTTCTATGTGCAGCACAACTTCCGCGGTATGCAGATCCTGCCGGCCGACAAGTGGAGCATCTACGAGGCTTCCATGAAGTCGACCAGCTTCCTGAAGACCAACCGGGTGCTGGACTGGTGCTTCGGCAGCATCGGCTACCACCACGTTCACCACATCAACGCCGCGATTCCGTTCTATCGGCTGCGAGAGGCCATGGAGGCGATCCCCGCACTCCAGAATGTCACGGTCACCACGCTCAAGCCGCGCGACGTGTGGGACAGCCTGCGCCAGAAAATCTGGGACGAAGACCAGAACAAGATGCTGACCTGGAAGGAGGCCAAGGCGCTTGGTTAGAGGCTGGAGGTTAGAGGTTAGAGGTTAGAGGCCAGGGAACTACGTTCTTGCCTCCCAAGTCAGATCAAAGTCGAACCAGGTCCTCTCGGGGACCTGGTTCTTTTTCCAGCGCTCGTGTATCGGTAGCAGTCGAGCCACCGCTGCCTAAGTTCTAATCTCTGACCTCCAGCCTCTGACCTCCGACCTCTGACCTCTGACCTCTAACCTCTGAACCCCATGGCCCGGCGGATTCTGCGCTCGGCCAATTCGTTTGCCGCCTGGCGCGTGCCGATCCCCTTGGCCCTGGCGCTCTCCAGCACTTCGCGCGTGTTCTGGCTGATCTTGTCCCGGATCGTGGCAAATGCCTGCGACTGGCTGCCCCCGTGGTACTCCACCGAGGCGCAGATCACACCGCCCGCATTCGCGATGAAGTCGGGCAGGATCACCACGCCGCGCTTCTCCAGCGCGGCCTCGGCGCCCTGCGTGGCCGGGATGTTCGCCCCCTGCGCGACAATCTTCGTCTTCAGACGCCCCACGTTGGCCTCATTCAGCACGTCGGGCCGCGCGGCCGGTATCCAGATGTCGCAGTCCACGTCGATGATCGCGTCCAGGCCGGCCTTCTCGCCCTTGCCGTCGGTGACGGCCTTGCCTTCTTCTTTAAGCGCCATCAGCGCCGCGACGTCGATGCCCTTGGGGTTCACCAGCGTGCCGCGCGAGTCACTGGCCGCCACCAGCACGCAGCCGAGCTCGGCTAAAAAGCGCGCCGCATGCTTGCCCACAGCGCCGAAGCCCTGCACGGCCACGCGCGCGCCCATCAGGTTCAGGCCGATGTGACGCGCCGCCACTTCAACACTCGCGGTCAATCCCCAGCCCGTGGCCCCCAGCTCATCGAGCGGGATGCCGCCGATCTCCGGCGGCAGGCCCACCGCGCGCCCGATTTCATCCTTGCACCAGGCCATGGCGGTTTCGTCCGTGCCCATGTCGGGGCCGATGATGTAGCTGGTCACTTCGCCGATCGCGCGGGCAAAGGCGCGGATCAGCTTCTCCTTCCGCTCCGCGGGCTGGCGCGGGTCGGCGAAGATCACCGACTTGCCGCCCCCGTGGGGCAGGCCCGCGGCCGCGTTCTTGCGCGTCATGGCGCGCGCGAGGCGGAAGCACTCGTCCAGGCTGACGTCGGGCGCCATGCGGCAGCCGCCGATGGCCGGGCCGCAGGCGGTGTTGTCCACCACCAGGATGGCGCGCAGGCCGGTGGGCACGTCGGTGACGTGGATGATTTTTTCCGGGCCGAGGTCGTCGGCCAATGCAAACGGGTCAGTCATGGTGGCCCCTGATCGAGTCTGAGTACAGCGTACATAGTACAGCGTACAGAATGGCCGTAGACGCCTTTCTGGACTCTGGACTGAGTACGCGCCCCCCGGCCGTTCTGCACGCTGTACTCTGTACTTTGTACTCAACCCCGGGCTGTCTATGCTGCCGCGGGGGTGAACCATGCCGATCAAGCTCAAAGACATCGACCTCGACGCCGAGATCAAAGACAAAAAAGAATACCGCGAACGCCTGGGCAAAGCGCAGCTGCAAATGCTGCTGCTCCAGCGCTTCATGTACCAGCACAAGCGCGAAGCGCTGATCCTGTTCGAGGGTTGGGACGCCGCCGGCAAGGGCGGCAGCATCCGCCGCCTGTGCGAGCACCTTGACCCGCGCGGCTATGTCGTCCACCCCATCGCCGCCCCCACCGCCGAGGAAAAAGACGTCCACTACCTCCAGCGCTTCTGGAAGCGCATGCCCGGCCCCGGCCGACTCTGCATCTTCGACCGCACCTGGTACGGCCGCGTGCTGGTGGAGCGCGTGGAGGGTTTCGCCACCAAGGCCGAGTGGAAGCGCGCCTACGACGAGATCAACTCGTTCGAGCAATTGCTGATCGGCGCGGGCACGCCGATCGTGAAATTCTTCCTGCACATCAGCCCCGAAGAGCAGCTCAAGCGCTTCCTGGAGCGCGAAAGCAACCCCTTCAAGAACTGGAAGATCACGCCCGAGGACTACCGCAACCGCGACAAGTGGAAAGAGTACGAGCGCGCCACCAACGACATGCTCGAAAAAACAGACAGCAAGCACGCGCCCTGGGTGGTCGTGCCCGCCAACCGAAAGTGGTACGCCCGCGTACACGTCTGCGAAGAAGCCGTGCGCGTGCTGAGCAAAGAGTTCAAGTGCGACGTAAAGCTGCCCAAAGGCTGGCGCGAACTGAGCGAGTAAGTGGCGTGGGCGCCTCGCCCGCGCGCAGTGGCAATCCAGCCCGTAGGGACACGCTGCTGCGTGTCCTCGCGCGACCCGTAGGGACACGCGGCAGCGTGTCCCTACAAAATCCGCGAGTAGTTGACTACCGTCACACTCTGCCGCCTGCCTACTGCCGCCTGCCGCCTGGCATCACGCCGCCGTGCTTTCCGCCTTCAGCGCCAGCCTGGTCGTCGCCCGCAGCTCGCGTGCCACATCGACGGCCACGGCGCGCTGCGCGTACAGCCCCGGGTTGGTGATCGAGAGCAGCCGGTCGATGCGGTCCGTGGCCTGCATGGCCAGCTTCCACAGCGCGAACAGCGGGTGCGCGCGCAGGATCGCCTGCTCGCCGGGCTTGGCGCCCATGGAGTCGATGCGCTGGCGCTGGGCCTTGAGCTCCGCGGCGTGGATGGCGTTGGCGTCATCCAGGTCCGCGCGTTTCAGCGCCGCGTGCACCATGCCCAGCACGTCCTGGGCAACCTCCACGGCCAGGGCCAAAGTAGCGGCCGCGTCGTCATCCGAGATGCGAGTGCGTTTGTCAGAAGAAGTCATAGGTATGCTCCAAAAGAACCACCGGAAGCATACAAGTGGGTGCGACATAAAAAGGTGATGCGGGCGCCCCGCCCGCACGGCCGTTGGGCGTCGCGCCCAACGGAACGCCCCGGACGGGACGCCCGGGGCCATGCAGGCAAGATGCCCGCAACACGATGCGTGATGCGGGCGCCCCGCCCGCAAATCAAAGCCCAGCCCGCACCTGTCCGACATAGCCTTGGCGGAGTCGGAAGGGCTGGGTTGTATGACGGCCGGGAGCGCCGGCTTCCAGCCGGCAATGCCACGCGGCCATCCTGGCCGCGTCGAAAGGCAACCGTCGGCAAGCTGCCGACGGCCCAAGCCGGCTGGAAGTCAGCGCTCCCAAACGTCGTGGGGCAGACATCCTGTCTGCCCAGGCAGGCTGGCAGCCTGCCCCACGGCAGGAAGCCCGCCCCACAACCCAGCCCCCAAAGGGGGCGCCAGAACGTAGCCCGGGGCGGCCTGCCCGACGGCCCGTCCGCCGGCCCGTCCGCCGGCCTGTCCGCCGTAGCTTTAGCGAAGGCGGAAGCTTTAGCGAAGGCGGAAGCTTTAGCGAAGGCGGAAGCTTCAGCGAAGTCGGGAAGCCCCGGGAAAACGGAACCCAAAAATCCCAAGCCCCGGCAGGGGCGACAGCGGAGTTCGGTGCATCGCACCGTCCCCGGCCTGTCGGCCGGGGCTCCCGGGCAGGCAGCCCGCCCCACGGGTCTATGGCTTGGGCGGTTGCATGGTCAGGAAGCCCACGCCGCCGAGGGCCATTCCGGCCGCGAGCAGGAGCGTGCTGCGGCTGACATATGAGTAGTAGTGTTCGATGAGCCGCTCTCTGGGGAGGTCGTCGGGCGGCGGGCCGGGAGACTCAAGCTGCAACAGCACCAGCGCCGCAAGCAGACAAGCCAGCCCCGCCAAACTCCAGCCGTTCACACGCAAACGGACAGGGCTCCCTGGCGGGCGCTTGAACCGCCCACGCAGAAGTAAAATGCGCACACCGCCGGTCAGGAACAGCAGCATGGACCACACAAAGATCGGAATCAGCCCAAAACCAAGGGTACGGGCAGGTAGAGCCCCAAACTCGCCAAGCAAAAACCAGCACCCAATCCAACCAAGGGTGCCCAGCGCCAATGCAAGAACCAGCCATCGATTCTTCACGCCACGACACCTTACAGCATCTACGGCAAGCCCGCCAACGACCTGAACCCACACCCGGCCGAGTTGCCCACAACCCAACCCCCGCAGGGGGCGTCAGAAATTAGCCCGGGGCGTGAGCCCCGGGACTCAACGACTCCCCAGATCCCAAGCCCCGCAAGGGGCGACAGAGTCGTTCGGTGCTTCGCACCGTCCCCGGCCTTTCGGCCGGGGCTCCCGGGCAGGCTGGCAGCCCGCCCCACGGGCCTACGGCTTGGGCGGGCGGATGGTCAGAAAGCCTACGCCGCCGAGGGCCATTCCGGCCGCGATCAGGAGCATGCCGCGGCTGACATAGGAGAGGTAGTGTTCGATTGGCCGCTCTGGTGGGAGATTGGTGGACAACAAACCTGAAGAGTCATGCTGCAACGGCTCAAGCGCCACAGGAAGACGAGTGTACCCCAGCAATTCGCCGCATATTCATTGACAAGCGATAGTAGTGCGAGACATTTTTAGCAACACCTAGGTAGAGTCGCTGTCATACGATAGGTTTACTGCAACGACAACTGACGCTTGCGTGGGATTTGCTTGCTCTTCTTCTTTCGCTTATGAACTACTACAACGCTGACGTTCTTTTCTTCATTTTGCACAGTACTACCAAAGTTTTTCTTGCGCCAAGCGGGCCATCCATTCGCTTCGCGTTCGGCTTCCTCCATGAACCTAAGCAGCGCTTCATGTTTTTTAGACACTACTACGATTAAGTGTTTTTTCGACTTAGACATGTTGACACCTAGGTATTTTAGTTTGTCAGTTTTTTTCGATGTTTGCTGAATTGAGCTGCAGCTTTGCGCTCAAGTTGAAGGTAAGACTCTGGAAGCATTTGTATTCGGGCGTTCGCTGTGCTTTCTTTCCATTCAACTGCAGTTCCGTCCTGGTTTTTCCTTTTCAGCTTCCAACCTGCGCTTAAGTTCATTGAATAAAGATCAAAATACTTGCCAGGACCTACACCGACGAAAGGTTCGAACCTGACCTTTCCATCTCCGCCGTCGAAACTCAGCAGCACTGAGTCGTCATGGAATTCTATCGCCTTACTCTTCTCATAGGGTTCGATAAACACGACTCTCCTGATCCCTGCAGCGACGATGTGCTTCGCACAGTTATGACAGGGGAAAGTAGTGCAATATAATGTAGCGCCGACACTGCTTATTCCACGTCGCGCACATGTGAGCATGGCGTCCATTTCAGCATGGACCACACGCCCGTATTCGGTGAGGTCCTTGATCTGACTGTCTTCTACGAGGGTCTTTATTTTACTTTTGTTAAGCCCTCTACGTACGCCCTCATTCACGATTGAATTGATGATTTTATTCTGTTCCACCTTATTGCTGTCTTCACCGCGCGTGTAGTCGCGTCCACGCGGGTAGTCACGGATTCCCTTTGACTCAGGGTGATACTGCGGCCAATAGGTCCCACCGCCTGCTGCCGGGCACTCGTTTGCACCGGTTGCTAGTATGTCAAAGTCTTTTGCAATGACTGCGCCAACCTGCCGAGAAAGATCCGCTGACTTCAACGAAGATGAATAGGCCATGAACATTGCGTACTCATCGAAAGTAGGCGTTCTATTCGGATGACCGAAAAACACTTCCAATAGCCTCCAAATGCTATTCTTGACAACATCATCATCCGCTTCCAGTCGAATGAAGAAGTCCGACAGATGGAAGGTTTCTGACACTCGTTGACCATGAGGCAGGTCTTCGTTGTAGTCTCGATCAATTAGCGAACTAGCCTGTTCTAAGGGAATCTGTTTTTCCTTGGATAGAAACTGCAGCCGCCGCTCTCGATCAGAGTGAATGCCGATTAGATAAAACCCTCCCGGATAGACCTCCCGAAGCCTCCTGACTTCATCAGGATGCTTCAAACTGCTAACAACGTACGCCTTTCGTGACGCCGGCTTCGGTTCGGTCGGTTTCTGTTTGTTCTTATGGTTCAACCCGATGATCGTTATAGCGCCAAGAGCTAAAACGGAGTTGTCGCCAGATCTTTTCCGTGCGTTGTTTCCTGCGTCCATTAAGTTCTTGATCCGTGTGAACTCATCTGGAAATTCCTTTGCGACCTTCGAGTCCAATACGGGAATCACATCAGTCGAAATGTGGATCTGCTGAACTTCGTAACGTAGATTCTTGAGGTAGTCCTCGATGATTTTACCGACTTTACGCGACTCCGAACCGACTGTTGACACAAGCCCAATCACAAACTCTGTATCTCTTTCCAGAGCATCCCAAGGAACTGCTGTGCTTGGCTTTTTTTTAGCCACAGCTGACATCCGCTCTTTTGACAACTCGGTACCGATGAAGTGTAACGCTTGTCGCAACATCTACGGCGTTGTTCGCCTAATGTGGAAAAGTGCTACTCGTCCACACACACAACCGTAAAAGCGGGACTAAAATCCCGCGGCTTCCTGGATTGCCTTGGTGATATCCCCCGGCTGCGGAAGTACCGCTGGCTCCAGGTTGGTGCTGAAGGGTACTGGGGAGAACTTGGCTCCTACCCTTTGTACTGGGGCGTCTAGATACTGGAAGCCTTCTTTGGCTATCAGCGCGGCTACTTCGCCTCCGAAACCGCCGAATTCGGGGCCTTCGTGGGCTACCACTACTCGGCCGGTCTTTTTGGTCCACTCCAGGATCGTCTCCGTGTCGAGGGGGACCAGGCTGCGCAGGTCCACTACGGCTACGGAGATGGGCGTGTTGCGGGCGCCCTCGCCCGCACGCGCGGACGAGGCGTCCGCGCCACTTGTTGCGGGCGAGGCGCCCACATCACCACGCGCGGACGAGGCGTCCGCGCCACTTGTTGCGGGCGAGGCGCCCGCATCACTCAGTTCTTCGGCGGCCTTCAGGGCCATCAGCAGGGCGTTGCCGTAGGCGAAGACTACTACGTCGGTGCCTTCGCGCCTTACCCTGGCCTTGCCGAATGGGACGTGGAAATCCTCCGGGATCTGGCTGCGCGTGCGCGGGTCGTTGTAGAGCGCCTTCGGTTCCATGAATATCGTCGGCCCGCGGCTCTTCATGGCCGTTCTTGCCAACCCGTAGGCGTCATCCGCAAACGTGGGGTACACGATGCGCACGCCCGGGATGTTCGCGAGCGAACCCTCGATACTCTGGCTGTGGTACAGGCCGCCGCCGATGTAGCCGCCCGAGGCCAGGCGGATCAGCACGTTGGGCGTGAACTGGCCGCGCGTGCGGTACCAGTCGTGGGCGCACTCGACGTACTGGTCCATGGCGGGCCAGAAGTAGTCGGCGAACTCGGCCCCTTCCACCACCACGCGGATTTTCTCGGCGTAGCGGCTGAAGCCGTTGGCCGTGCCTACAATGAAGTTCTCGGCGATCGGCGCGTTGAACACGCGAGCCTCGCCGAACTCGGCCTGGAAGCCCTTGGTGACCAGGAAGATGCCTTCCTTCTCGCGGTTCGCGATGTCCTGGCCCCACAGGAAGGTGTCCGGGTTTTCCCGGAACTCGGCGCGCAGGCCTGCGTTGATGCCCTGGCGCAGTGTCAGGCCGCGGCCTTTGGTGTCTTCGAAGTGGCTGACCAGGTCGGTCCCACCCAGGTCGGGGATGCCGTTGCCGCCCGGCTCAAAGGCCGGGGGGAACACGAATTCGAGGGCTGTGGCCGGGTCGGGCTTCTCGGCCCGCTCGCCGTACTCGTAGGCCTCGCCGAATTCCTTGTGGGCTTCGGCTTCCACGGCCGCGAGCTGTTCCTCGCTAAGCGCGCCACTTTCAAGCAGCCACTTACGGAAGATGGGCAGGGGGTCGCGGGCGCGGGCCTGCTCCAGCTCCTGCTCGTCGCGGTACAGGATGTGGTTGTCGCTGTTGCTGTGGCTGCCGATGCGCACGCACTGGGCGTGCACGATGGGCACGCCTTTGCCCGCGCGGGCGTACTCGGCGGCCTCGTGCATGGCCTCGAAGCAGGCGATTACGTCACGGCCGTCAACGTGCCAGATGCGGGCGCCGTCGAGGCCCTTGAAGTTGTCGGCGGACCATTCGTTGGCGGTCTGGTCGCGCTTGGGGACGCTGATGCCGTAGCCGTTGTCCTGGATGACGGTGACGACGGGCAGGCGCTCTTTGCTGATGCCGTTGAGGGCCTCGAAGACGTAGCCCTCGCTGGCGCTGCTCTCGCCGAAGCTGGCATAGACTATAGGGGACTGCCCGACAGGATTGTCGGGCCCACCCACAGGATTGTCGGGCCTACCCGTGTAGTACTTCACCGCGCGGCCGAGGCCCGCGGCGTGCTGGATGTGGTTGGAAACACAGCTGCTGACGTTGTGGACGTTGATGCTGATCTTGGCGAAGTGGTTGCTCATGTGACGGCCGCCGCCGGCGACGTCTTCGTCGCGGCTGAGGCCGTTGAGGATGATCTCGCGGGCGGTGAGGCCGGCGGCGAGCGCGGTGGTGAGGTCGCGGTAGTACGGGAACAGGTGGTCAACGCCGGGGCGGAAGGTGCAGCCGAGCGCGAGCTGGATGGCGTCGTGGCCGGCGTTGGGGGCGTGGTAGCTCCAGCCCATGGCCTTGCGCAGGAAGTTGGGGGCTTCGTTGTCGATCAGGCGGCCGATGAACAGCAGGCGCCAGGCCTTTTCATGGCCGGGGTAGTTTGGAGGCAGCTTTGCGGCGATGGCTTTTTCTTTGGTTCGGGGCATGGCGTTCCGGTTGCGTTGAGCTGGTCTGTTGCACCTGAAAAGCGAACCGGAGTTTGTATCAAATTCCGGGTCGGCGCGCGACGATTCCATACCCGGGGCGGGGCCGCAAGTGGTTGGTTAGTGGCGGCTTAGGGAAGGCTGGAGAGGTCAGAGTCCGGGGCTCAGAGTTCAGGGGGAAGAATTGCTGCCTTTGCCTGGCCTCAGACCTCTGACCTCTGGCCCCTGAACCGTAGTTGCCACGGAAGTCGTGCCCCGGGCGGGATTGCGGCGAATGGCGGAATTCGCGCGGTTGAAAACCCCGTTTTGATGGTGGAGGCGCATGCCGCCTCCAGGAGGTTTTCAGCCATGTTTACCGAACTTGTCAGTGCCGTGGGCGGACTGATGGGGGCGGGGCTGGCGCTGATCATCGCGTTCTGCATCGCTGTCGGCGTCGTGGTTGGCGCCCTGCTGTTCGCCCTGCTGCCCTTCGTGTTCTTCTTCCGAAGCGGCGAGTAACGCCACGGCCGTGGCGTTCTGAGTTGAACCAGCCCGCCTTCGCCAAGGCTTCCGCCTTCGCTAAAGCTACGGCGGACAGGCCGGCGGACAGGTCGCCAGGTCTTTCCTGGGATGAACCAGCCCGCCTTCGCCAAGGCTATGGCGGGCAAACGAGCAGGCCTTGGCTCTCGCCAAGGCCTGCTCGTTTGGTGCCGGGAGTGGGACTTGAACCCACACGTCCCCGAGGGGACTGCGGATTTTGAATCCGCCGCGTCTGCCAATTCCGCCATCCCGGCGCGCCCGCAAGTGTGCCACCGGCAGGGCAGAAATCCAGCCACGGACGACACGGAGTTCCACGGATCTCCGTGCGCTTCCGTGAAATCCGTGGCTCGATCAATAGTCGACCTTGCGGCGCAACTGCTTCTTCTGTGAATCGCGCTCGCGCGAGGCGCGGCGGCGGTTGCGGGCCGCCTTGCTGGGCTTGGTGGGGATGCGCTTCTTGGGCGGGCGCGCGACCTGCTCAAGCATGCCCTTCAGGCGCGCGACCACCAGCTCGCGGTTCTGGTGCTGCGAGCGCGTCTCGTCGCAATCGAGCACCAGCACGCCGGCCTCGGTGAGGCGGTTGGCGAACCTGGCGCGAAAGCGCGCCTTGACGGCCTCCGGCACGCCCGGCGCGGCGGCGAGGTCCCAGTGCAGGATGACCTTGCTGCTGACCTTGTTCACGTTCTGGCCGCCGGGCCCGCCGCTGCGGGCGAAGCTGAACTTGAACTCGGACTCGTCCACACGAATGTTCGGCGCGACTTCCATACACACCTAACGCAACGCGGTTGCTGCTACGAGTACAGCGTGCCGGGTCCAGAGTACAGAGCGGCCGTACGCGGCACCCTGTACTCTGGACTCCGTACTGAAAGCCCTACTTGCCGGCGCGCCAGGTGGCTTCCTTCTTGTCGTTCAGGAAGATGAACTCCGGCGTGCCGTCTTCCGCCAGCAGCGCGCGCAGGCGCAGCTTCTCGGCCTTGCTGAGCGCGAAGACCGGGCGCCCGTCGCCCAGCACCGCGGAAAGCAGGCTGCCGTCGCCGGCCTCGAGCTGCAGGCTGGACTGGTCGTCCTTGGCGAACAGGGTGACACCGTTCTTGCCGGTGGGGTCCTTGAGCAGCAGGGTGGAGGCCGCCTTGGGGCCGCCCATCAGGGTCATCAGGTTGTTGCCGTCGGCGCCGTTGAACGCGAGCAGGGTTTCGCCGCTGTCCTGGAACTGGCTGATCACGCGGTTCTTGCCCTTGGCGTCAAGCATGGTTTCCATCACCGTGGTGTCGTCCTGGCCCACCAGGTAGCGGATCTGCTGGCTGCGGTCCAGCAGCGCGATGTAGGCGCGCTCGCCGCCGGAGCTCAGCTGCACGCGGCCTTTGCCCTCGCTGTCGATCAGGGTGAAGCGCACTTCGTTTTCGTCGCTGAGGTCAAGGCTGGCGCGGGTATTGCCCTTCTTGTCGACCAGCACGAACTCGCTGCCCTTCACGACCCCGGCCCCGTCTTCCTGGGCCTGCACGGGCGCGCCCTGCAGGGCGTAAACGGCCACAAAGCTGCCGACCAGGGACATAAAGCCCATTACGGCGAGCGACACTGCAAACTGTGTACGGTTCATGTTCTTCCTTATGGTTGGATGTGAGCCGGCGCAGTTTAGCGAGCATTGCTCCGGCTGTCGCGTCCGCCGACGGCGCAAGCTATCTTGCCGGCATGACCGACAAGGCAATCGCATCCCGGCTGGCCCTGGCGCTGGACGCCACCTTTGACGCGGGCAAGGCCGTGGCCGAGTTCTACTTCGGCATGGGCATCGACGTGGTGTGGAAGGGCGACGGCAGCCCGGTGACGAAAGCCGACGAGCGGGCCGAGAAGATCCTGCGTCAGCGCATTGGCGCGGTGTTCCCCGATGACGCGATCATCGGCGAAGAGCACGAGGACGAACACGGCAGCAGCGGCTTCAAGTGGATCATCGACCCGCTCGATGGCACGGAGGCGTTCATCCGCAAGATCCCGATTTTCGGCACGCTGGTGGGCCTTGAGCACGAGGGCGAGATGGTGGCGGGCATCGTGTTCATGCCCGCGCAGCGCGAGTTCGCGTGGGCCTCACGCGGCCAAGGCTGCTGGTGGGTGCAGGACACCACCGGCGCCTACGACATGGAAACCCTGCGCGAGCGCGCCATCCGCGCGCAGGTCAGCCCGCAGAGCGACCTGAGCGAAGCCATGATCAGCACCACGGGCCAGGGCGCCTTCCACCGCGCCGGGCAGGTCGGCGCTTTCCTGAAGCTGCGCGCCGCCACGCGCAAGGACCGCGGTTTCGGCCACTGCTGGGGGCACCTGCTGGTGGCGACCGGCCGTATGGACATCAGCTTCGAGCCCAAGATCCGCGAGTGGGACATCGCGCCATTCGCCGCGCTGCTGAAGGAAGCAGGCGGGAAGCTCACGGATTTCAGCGGCGAGGAAACCGTCTACAGCGGCAACGTGGTGTGCAGCAACGGCGCGCTGCACGAAGCGGCCATCAAGGCCCTGCACGGCAAGCTGCCCAAGTTGGATTTGAAGTAGCGGGACGAAAACGGCGAGGGGACTGTCCCCGCTTTTGGGGACTGTCCCCGTTGTCGAAATGTCGGCCGCAATCGAGCTTCCCGCCGGCGCTGAAATGGCAACTGCAACAGCGGTCGTCCACGTAGCCACACGAAGAACTGCAACTGCGCATGCAACGCGAAGGAACGAAGCAGCGAAGGGTCCTGCGGGATCCCAATGCTGCCTGTGTTCAGGGAGCGTGATCCAACGCCATGACGCAAAGAACGCCACGGCCTTTGCGTTACTTGCGCATCCATTGGCCAAGGGCCGAGCCGCAACGCCAAGGCCGTGGCGTGCCCTGGCGCTTGGCGTTAACTCTCTTGCTTCTTTAACAACGGCGTGCAGAACGCAGTCAGCCCTTCATGCACGGGCGGGGCGCCCGTGCCACTCCGCGCCCTGACGCGGCCCGGCTAAATCGTCGGGCCGTGGGCCGGGGAACTTACGCTTCGGTCGGGCCTTGCGCCGCGCTGGGCGTGGCGCGGGTGGTGGCCTTCCCTGGTCACGCGCTTGCCTTCCGGTCCGTGCACCGCGTGGGCGCCCACCCTGGCCTCCGGCAACTGCCCGGCCTTCCAGGCCTCAAGCGCGATGCCGGCCTTGTTCTCCGGCGCTTCCAGCCACACGTGAATGCCGCGCGCCTTCAGCTTCTCGAAACTCTGCTTCTCGAAGTGCTGGCCAATCACGTCCGTGACGCCCGCCAGTGTCGCGGCCTCGGCGAGGTCAAAATCGCTCGCCTTGGGGTCGAAGGGTTGCACGACCTTGTGCTCCGAAAGCTTATCCACTTCGTAGATTTCCACTCTCTCGAAGTGCTTGCTCTTGTCGTCCACCGGGGCGATGTCCCCGTTCTCGTGCAATACCAGCGCGATCCGTCTCATGATCTCTCCTTTATTGCCTGGGGCGCTTCTCGACGGCCGGCGCGTGCAGCACGCGGCCCCTGCGCACGACCTCGATGCCTTTCTCGGCCTGGGTCAGGGTGTTTTCGTGCCAGTGCTGGATGGCCTCGTGGCGGCTGGTCTCCGTGGGCACCAGCCACAGGGCGAAGCCCTCGCCCTCGAAGCTGCCGAAGCCATCGTCTTCAAACCAGGCGGCCACCACGTCGGTTGCGCCAAGTTCATCGAGCATGCTGACCAGCTCGCCGATGTCTTCACCGTCGAAGGCGACGGGCTCCGTCTCGTCCCGCCCCTCCTCAAGTATCTCGATCGCGACGAACGAGCGGGCGTCGTCGGACACCCCGGCGACGTTGCCGTCTTTATCCAGGAACAGGGCCAGTCGGTTTTTCGCGGGCGCGCGTTTCATGACGGGTTCCTCCCAAGAGGAAACTCCCTTCACGCGACAGACAATCCCGCTAACGACAGTTTTTTCAGGCCGACGACAACTGCGCCGCAAGCTCTTTCAGGCAGTGGTAGCCGCGGGCATAGAGGTCTTTCACCAGCGCCTCAGCCTGGCGGCGCATGCGCTGGTGAACTTCAGACTTCGGAGCCGGCTCCAGCAGAAGCAGCACGTTGCGGGCGTGCAGCAGCCGCAGCTCGACGCGCGCTGAAAGCTCGGGGCCCAGGTTGTCGATCAGCTCCTGGGCCTGCTCCAGGTGCTTCAGCGCCTGCTTGCGCTGCCCGCCAAGCCGGAACAACTGCGTCGCCAGAACCTGCTCGCTGATCCGGCTCAGCGCGTCGCCCTTCTGCTGTGTGTTCTCGATGTGCACCAGCAGCCGCTGCGCGGCCGTGGCCCCGCCCTCCCGCAGCACTTCCAGCAGGCAGGAGATCTGCACGGCCTGCACGCTCTCGGGGTCCAGCTGGCCCCTGGCGGTACCGATGCCGAGCTTGGCCACGAGCTGCAGGTCGGCCTCGCGTTCGCTGAAGATCGCCCAGCCTGCCAGGCGGCTCCACTTGGCCTCGGTGTCGCCGCCGAAGGTGACGGCCTGGGCCATGGTCATCGAACCCTCCAGCAGCTGGCCGCGTGCCAGCGAGTGCTCGAGGTTGTGGGCGTAGTCGGCCGGCACGCGCGGGATCAGGCGGCGCAGGGAATCGAGCCCCTGCTGCAGGTCGCCCAGCTCAAGGTCAAGGGTCGCGGCCGCGGCTTCCAGGGTGGGCGATTGCCCGTCCGACATGGCGTAGGAGGCCCGCGCCGCGCGGCGCGCCTCGTGCAGGCGGCCGGCGTGGGTCAGCACCTGCACGTAGTTGTGGGCCTCTGGCAACATCCACTCGTCGAACTTCGAGTGCTTGACGAGGAAAGACAGGAACGAGCGGCGCTGGTGGGGAATGGCCGCCTCGGGGTTGCCGGCGTAGTGGTGGAACTGCGACTGCACGCCCTCGTACTGCGCGCGCAGGAACTCGTCGTCGGTCAGTCGTGACACCTGCTCAAGCGCCTGCAGCAGCGTCTCGGCGCGGTTGAGGTCGCGCTTCTTCAGCGCCGCGCGGGCGTCTTCGATCAACTTCAGGAAGATCGCGCGGCTGTGCTTGTTCAGGTTGGCGCGCAGGCCTTCATATTTACTGAGCGCCTCATTCAGCTCCCGCAGCACGCCCAGGTGGTGCTTGCCGGTGAGCGACCCCAGCCGCATGCGGTTCACGGCCGCCATGGCCTCTACCAGCGCGAGCAGGTCGCCGGCCATTTCCTGTGTGCCGCTGCTGATGTCGGACAGGTAGGGCGTGCCCTCGCCGGTGAGCAGCCAGGCCGGGTTGACGCCCAGGCCCTCGACCAGGGCGGCGGCGAACTCGATGGGCATGCGGGTGCCGTTGACGTAGCGGCTGACGTTGTTGCGCGAGAATTCGGTGCGGCGCGAGATGTCGGCCTGGGAGTGCTGCTGCGCGAGCTCGGTCAGGCGGCGCTGGATGGCGTCGGCGCGTTCGGCGTTGCGGTCGGTTGCGGTGTTCATGGCTGGCTCCTGTCCCCGATTCGTCCGGGGCGGAAATCTATGTACCACATGCGGGACACTATTCAAGAAGGTATTTTTCTTTTTCGTACCGTATTGGGTACACATAGGGCATGTCGATTTCCAACGGAGGAACACGAATGATTACTCGCATACCCTGCCTGATGGCCCTGCTGGCCCTGACCGCCGCGGCGCTGGCCGCGCAGCCCGCCGTCACTTCGCTGACGCCGGCGCGCCACGACCTGGACGCCGCGCTGAGCACCGACCTGACGGCCGGCTTCTCGACCGCCATGGCAGCCCCCGGCGCGAACACCTTCAAGGTGCGCAGCAACCTGCGCGGCTGGCTGAGCGGGTCGCTCAGCGGCGGCGGCACCAGCAGCCTTTCCTTTAACCCGGCAAGCGACCTGCTGCCCGGCGAAGAGATCGAGGTGGTGCTGACCAGCGGCCTGCAGAGCAGCAGCGGTACCCCGCTAGCCGCCGGGCACAACTGGCGCTTCCGGGCGCAGACCGGCCAGGGTCCCTCGGCCTTCACCAGCGCCCAGCACACCACCGGCTGCAGCTCGGGCTGGGACCTGGAATTCGGAGACCTCGACAACGACGGAGACCTGGACGCCGTCGCGATCGACAACGGCCAGTCGTACATCCTCGAGAACGACGGCGCCGGCACCTTCAGCGGCACGGCCTTGAGCGCCACCAACTACGGCAGCTACCACTGCGCGCTGGCCGACCTCGACAACGACGGCGACCTCGACGTCATCGTGGTCAGCTCGCCGATGGCCACCAGCAGCGGCCAGTGGTCGGGCCAGAACGTGATCTACCTGAACGACGGCAGCGGCAACTTCGCCAACACCGTCAACTTCGGCACCGGTAACGACTACTCGATCGACGTGGACACCGGCGACCTCGACAACGACGGCGACGTCGATTTCGTGGTCACCAACGGCGGCGTC
The DNA here is from genome assembly GCA_022071975.1 of Planctomycetota bacterium. Taxonomy (GTDB): domain Bacteria; phylum Planctomycetota; class UBA8742; order UBA2392; family UBA2392; genus JACKID01. The sequence goes on along the minus strand of JAJVIO010000006.1, from coordinate 16,073 downwards.
AGCGACCTGCCCAACGATATCTACATCAATGACGGCAGCGGCAACTTCACACGCAAGGGCTTCCTCTGGGTACCGTCCAGCACTTCCGAGATCACGGACAACAGCTGGGCCGTGCGCATGGCCGACGTTGACAACGACGGCGACCTGGATGTCTTCATCGGCAACTTCGGCTTCGGCCCCGTGCAGTCCTACTACTACCTGAACGATGGCGCCGCCAACTTCTACTACACCAGCCGCGTTGACCTGGGCGCCACCGCCATCGCGACTTCCCTGGCCACCGGCGACTTCAACGGCGACGGCCACGTGGACATTGCGGTCGGCCACCTGGGCCAGCCCTACGTCAGCCCCTACACCTACGACCGCGTCACCCTGTACCTCAACAACGGCAGCGGCGCGTTCGGCTCGCCCTTCGTGCTGTCCACCTCCGAGACTCCCTACGGCCTTGAGGCAGGCGACATCGACGGCGACGGCGACCTCGACCTGGCCGTCGGTCTCGAGAACGCAAACTCGTACATCCTGAGCAACCCGGGCAACGGCCAGTTCTCCGGCAGCGTCAGCCTGAGCACCTGGGCGCACTCGATCGCCTTTGCCGACGTGGATGGCGACGGCGACCTTGACGCCGGCACGCCGGACAAGATCTGCATCAACGGCAGCAACGCCCCGATCATCAGCGTCAAGTCCAACGGCAGCAACGTCGGCGACGGCGGCACCCTCAACGTGGCGTACAACGACACGCTGGCCTCCCTGAACCTCGAGATCCATATCGACGACGCCAACCAGGACGTCGTCAGCCTGGCCGCGCAGATCACCAACATCCCGACCCAGGGCATCCAGCCCGCCGAGTTCACCCACGCGGCCGCGGCCGTCTCGTACGCGGTGTACCCGACCAGCGGCGTGTTCAACCAGGCAAGCGTGAATCACCAGGTAACCCTGAGCGCCTATGACGGCACCGAGTCCACGGTGTTTACCTTCAACATCCTGGTAGGGGTCGCGCCGAACAACCCGCCCGGCATTGTGGTGACCAGCATCGGCACGCCTGTTTACAACGGCGGGAACTTGAGCGTCTCCTTCGGGACCTCGCTGGCGAGCCTGAGCCTGTTGATCCAGCTCAATGACCCGGACACCGACGACGTCAGCGTCACCGGCAGCGTCAGCAACAGCAGCGGAACCGGCATTCTCGACAGCGAGTTCAGCAGCGTCGCCCAGCCCGCCGGCTATTGGCTTGCGCCCAGCAGCGGCGTGTTCAACGTCGGCGGCGTCACACACACGATCACCCTTGCCGCAGGCGACGGCAACGGCGGCAACGCGGCCTTCAGCTTCAGCATCCAGGTCGGCGCGGCGCCGGCGCCCTCGATGCAGGTGTACGAGAACGCCCAGGGCGGCGCCCCCATCAGCAATGGCGCGGCGGCGAGCGGCAGCCGTGACTTCGGCTCGCAGCTTGTGGCGGCCGGCCCCACGGCGGCGCTTACTGTGGTGATCAGCAACAGCGGCAACGCCGACCTGGACATCACCGGCGTGAGCCTCAGCGGCGGCGACGCGGCGCATTTCGTGCTGGGCACCGGCGCCATGGCGGGCACGGTGGCGCCCTCGGGCTACACGCAGTTCACCGTGGCCTTTGACCCCGCCAGCGCCGGCAGCAAGACCGCGACGGTCGAGATCACGCACAACGACGCTTCCACCAGCACACCCTGGACCTTCGAGGTAACGGGCGTGGGCACCACCCCGGCGCCCGCCCCGCTGCTGGTGGTGCGGGAAGGCGGCGTGGTGGTCGCCAACGGCGCCAACGCCGCGGGCAACCGCAACTTCGGCAGCCTGCTGGAGGGCAGCCCCTCGGCGCCGCTCACCATCACGGTCGAGAACGCCGGCAACGCCGACCTGCAGCTGGGCACCCCCGCCGTGAGCGGCCCCGGCGCGGCCCAGTTCAGCCTCGACAGCAGCGGCATGCTGGGCACCGTGCCCGCGGGCCAGAGCACCAGCTTCACCATCACCTTCCTGGCCGGCATGGAAGGCAGCTATGCCGCGACGGTCAGCTTCAGCCACAACGATGCCAGCACCACCACGCCCTTCAGCTTCAACGTGACCGGCTCAGCCACCACCGTGACCGGCAGCGGCGGCGGCGACTCGGGCGGCGGAGGCGGCTGCGCGGCCGGCACCAGCTCAAGCCTGGTCAGCCTGCTGTTCCTGTTCCTGCTCGGGGCGGCAGCGCTGACTCGCCGTCGCGACGCGCGGGCCTAGTACCCGACAACCACCAGCCTCGCGGGCGCCCCCCACGCCCGCGAGGTTTGGTTTTTTCAGGGCGCAATCATCCGCAGGGCACGATAGCCCCGCTGGATGTGGTCGCGCAGCAACTGCCCCGAGCTCGCGTGCGGCTCTTCGCCCGGTTTCAGCAGCGCCAGCACGTTTCGCGCGTGTGCCAGGCGCCGCTCGATCAGCGGCGTTGACTCCGGGTCCAGCGCGGCCAGCAATTCAGCGGCCTCGCGCGTGAGCTTGCGCGCCTTCGCCTCGTCGCCGGCCAGGCGCAGCAACTGCGCGCTCCAGCAGGCGTGGTTGAAGCGGTCCACTTCGCCCGCGCCTGCGGGCTCGCCCACGTGGGGCTTGCCCCTGGCGCGGCCGCGCAACACGCGCTGCAACTCGCGGGCGCGCAGCACGGTATGGTGGTCGGCGGGCGTTGGCGCGCCCTTGGCGTCCACGCCCAGCGCCAGGCAGCGCTCGAGCATCGGCGCGTCCTCGAACAGGATCGCCAGCTCCAGCACCCGCACCCACTTACCCGGGGTGGAGGCGCCCATGCCCACGGCGTCGCGCAAGCTCAGCGCGCCCGCCAGCACCTGCGCGCGCAGGTAGTTGGTGCCGAGGTTGTGGTCCACGTAGACCTGTTCAAGCTGCGGTATCAGCCGCGCCATGGCGGACATGGCCCGCCCGACTTCGCCGAATTCCAGGTCCATCCACGCCAGCACGGCCTCGATGTGCGGGCTGTCGCCGTCGGCCAGGGCAAGCGCCGCCTGCGCGATGCGGTTGGCTTCCCTCAACTGGTGCTCGCGGATCAGCAGCTTGGCGTAGTTGTGGGCGTTCTTCTGCACCGACTCATCGCGCCCCCGGTTCTTCAGCATCGCGTTCAGGAACGCCGCGCGCTGGTGCTGCAGGCCGCTCCTGGTCTTGCCCGCCGCGTAGTCGATCGAGGCCAGCACCGAATGCAGCCAGGCCTGCAGATCCTCGTTGGCGCACAGGCGGCCCACCTGCTCGGCGGCCCTGCCCAGTTCCTCGGCCCGGTCGGCGTCGCGGCGGTCCAGGGCCGCCTGGGTCTGTTCCAGCAGGTCGCGGAAAATGCCTTCGCTGTGCTGGTTCAGCTTCACGCGCAGTTGCTCGTGGCGCGCCAGCGCCTGGCTGAGCTCGCGCAGCACGGTCAGGTGGTGCTTGCCCACCAGCGAGCCCAGGCGCATCTGGCTGACGGCCGCCATGGCGTTCACCAGCTCCAGCATGTCGCCGGCCATCACGGCCGTGCCCGCGGAGACGTCGGAAAGGTAGGGCGTGCCCTGGCCGGTGAGCAGCCAGGCGGGATTGACGCCCAGGGCCTCGACCAGCGCGCTGCCGAATTCAAGCGGCATGCGGGTGCCGCCGATGTAGCGGCTGACGTTGTTGTTCGAGAACTCGGTCTTGCGGGCGATCTCGGCTTGGCCGTGGCGCTGGGCGACCTCCGCGACGCGCCCGGCCAGGGCCTCGGCGCGCTGCCGGTTGCCGGAGCTGAGGATGGTCATGGCTTTCCTTTTTTGCAGCGGAAGGAGCGGCGTCCTCCATATTTGGTAAGTAATCTATCAGTCAGTTTTCTGATTCCATAGCTTATTCGGTATGAATGGTCCCAGTGAACCGGAACCCTGGAGGACCAGACATGCGTAACCAACTGCTGTTTCCTTTCCTGAGCCTTGTGCTGTTCACGGCCGTGCTGAGCGCCCAGCCGACCGTTATCTCGCTTAGCCCGGCGCGGCACGACCTGGACGCCGCGCTGAACGCCGACATCGCGGCGGGCTTCTCGGCCGCCATGGCCGCGCCGAACGCCGGCAGCTTCCGCGTGCGCAGCAACCTGCGCGGCTGGCTGACCGGCAACCTAAGCGGCGGCGGGAGCTCCACGCTGACCTTCGACCCGGCGGCGGACCTGCTGCCCGGCGAGGAAATCGAAGTCAGCCTGACCAGCGGCCTGACCGACACCGGCGCAACGCCGCTGGCCGCGCCGCACGTGTGGCGTTACCGCGCCCAAGCGGGCAGCGGCCCCAAGCGGCTTGATGCCGTGGTAAAGAGCTTCGCCTCGGGCTCTGCCTGGGACTGCGCCTTCGGCGACGTCGACAACGACGGCGACATCGACATGGCCGGCGCCCACTTCGTGGCGCAAAACGTGGTGTGGATCAACGACGGCAGCGGCAACTTCAGCGCGCGCCCCTTCGGCCCCAGCAACAGCCCCACCTACGCGGTCGCCATGGCCGACATGGACAACGACGGCGACCTCGACATCGTGACCGGCGAGTGGGGCTACAACGCCGCCAGCGCCGGCTACAACGGCCAGAACCAGGTGTGGTTCAACAACGGCAGCGGCTTCTTCACTTCATCGACGGGCTTCGGCGCGGCCAACGGCTCGTGCATGTCGATCGCGCTCGGCGACCTGGACGGCGACGGCGACGTGGACATCGTGGAGGGCAACGGCGGCGTGAAGGACGAGGCCAACGGCATCTACCTGAACGACGGCAGCGGCAACCTGACCCGCAAGGGCTTTCCCTACTACTCGGCCTACCCGAGCTACGAGGTAGTGGACAACACATGGGAGATCCGCCTCGGCGACGCCGACAACGACGGCGACCTGGACGTGTTCGCCGGAAATTTCGGCCTGGGCTCATCCGTGCAGAGCTACGTGTGGCTCAACGACGGCGCCGCGAACTTCGAGGTGGCAAGCCGGGTCAACATCGGCGGGCTGTCCTCGACCCTGACCATGTGCGTGGCCGACTTCGACGGCGACGCGGACCTGGACGTCGCGCTCGGCGCCAACACCGGGTTCAGCAGCTACATCTACTGGAACAACAGCGCGACCTTCACCACCAGTTCGCTGATTGACACCGGCGGCACCGCCCTGTGGGCGATCGCGGCCGGCGACATCGACGGCGACGGCGACCTTGACCTGGGCCTCGGCTACGAGGCCATGCCCAGCAAGGTGACGCTCAATGACGGCGCCGGCAACTTCACCTCGAACTATTACCTCGGCGGCAGCGGCGCGGTGTACGCGATGGAGTTCGCCGATGCCGACGGCGACGGCGACCTGGACGTCGGCACCCCCACCCGCCTGTGCATCAACGGCAGCAACCGCCCGCAGATCGGCGTGACATCAAGCGGCGTGCCGGTGGCGAACGGCGGAACCCTGAGCGCGAACTACAACGACGCGCTGGCCTACCTGAACCTGCAGATCCAGGTGACCGACCAGGACGGAGACTACGCCAAGCTGGAGGCCCAGGTCAGCAACCTCAACACCCAGGGCATCACGCTCAGCGAATTCAGCAAGTCGGTTTCCGCCACGCCCTACTCGCTGGCGCCGGTCAGCGGCGTGTTCAACCAGGGCGGCATCACCCACACCATTACCCTGACCGCCACCGACATCGGCGAATCCAGCGTGTTTACCTTCGACATCGTGGTCGCCCCACCGCCGGCCCCGCTTGTGGAACTGTTTGAAGTCAACCTGAGCGGCACGAACATCGGCAATGGCGATGCACCCGGTGGCCAGCGCGACTTCGGCGCACAGGACCCGGCCGCCGGCCCTAGCGCCGCCCTGGATGTAGTGATCTACAACGGCGGAACGGCGAACCTGAACCTCGGCGGCGTCAGCATCACCGGCTCCGACGCCTCCGAGTTCGTGCTGGATGCCAACAGCCTTGCCACGGTGGTTACGCCCGGCAACAGCACCAGCTTCAGCATCCAGTTCGACCCGGCCAGCGCGGGCGCCAAGACCGCGACTATTGAGCTGATCCACGACGACACGACCACCGCCACGCCATTCACCTTCGGGATTTCCGGCCTGGGAGTGCCGCCCGCCGTGCCGCTGATCGTGGTGCGTGAGGGCGCCGCGCTGATCACCAACGGATCGGGTGCGAGTGGCGGCCGCAACTTCGGCAGCCTGCTGGAGGGCAGCCCCTCGGCGCCGCTCACCATCACGGTCGAGAACGCCGGCAACGCCGACCTGCAGCTGGGCACCCCCGCCGTGAGCGGCCCCGGCGCGGCCCAGTTCAGCCTCGACAGCAGCGGCATGCTGGGCACCGTGCCCGCGGGCCAGAGCACCAGCTTCACCATCACCTTCCTGGCCGGCATGGAAGGCAGCTATGCCGCGACGGTCAGCTTCAGCCACAACGATGCCAGCACCACCACGCCCTTCAGCTTCAACGTGACCGGCTCAGCCACCACCGTGACCGGCAGCGGCGGCGGCGACTCGGGCGGCGGAGGCGGCTGCGCGGCCGGCACCAGCTCAAGCCTGGTCAGCCTGCTGTTCCTGTTCCTGCTCGGGGCGGCAGCGCTGACTCGCCGTCGCGACGCGCGGGCCTAGTACCCGACAACCACCAGCCTCGCGGGCGTCCCCCACGCCCGCGAGGTCTGTTTTTTCCGCAGCCATCAACCAGGAATCGTCTCACGCCACGCTGCCCGTTGCGCTGTTTCATCCGCCGGGACTTTCCGCGGCGCGCCCGTTGTTAGTTCAACGGGCGCGGTTTCCGGAATTGCCGGGAACCCGTTTCAGGCTTCGCGCGTCTAGGAGTTGACGGGTGAAATGCCCGCGGGACGCAGAACGATGGCACTCACAGACGCACAACAGGAATTGCTGCACGCCTTCGTGGATTGCGAAACCACGCCGGCCGAAACGCAGATCGCGCAGCAGTTGCTCGCACGCGATGCAGCCGCCCGCCTCTATGTAGAAGAACTCAAACGCCTGCGCCGCCTGCTGCGCACGCACGGCTGCGTGAATGCCCCCGCGGGGTTGCACCAGCGCGTGTGCGCCGCCCTCGAGAACGACTTCAGCGGCCCGCCTGTGCTGGCGCTGCCGCGCGTGGCGTGGCGCTCCGCCCTGTACGCCGCAGCCGCCGCCGTGGTGGTCAGCCTGGCGCTGGTGATCGGCCCGCAGCTTGATCAGCGTGACGAGCCGCCGACGCAGGGCATCGCGCGCACGCCGGAATTCAGCGCCGCAATGATTGAGCCCCCGGCGGCGACCGACACCGTACCGCTCCAGCCCGCGCCGCCCGCGCTTGAGCCGGATGAACAGGACGGCATCAACGAAGCCGGCAAACCCGCGACCGTGCTGCGCCTCGACCGCGGCATTGACCAGCCTTTTGAACTCAGCCTTGACCTCAACCGCGTGCGCGACGCCAGCGCCCTGCAGGTTTACAACGACATCCTGGTCGTCAGCAGCCTCTACGGCCCGGCGCGCCTGCAGGACAGCAACCGCGAACTGGAAGAATTCACCGGCCGAGATTTCAGCGTCTACGACGGTGTTGAAGTTGAGCTTGAGTCGGCGCAGGTTCCACAACTGCTGGCGGCCCTTGACCGCATGAATGCCGACCAGTCTTACGGGCGCATCATCGTGCCGGCCGATTTGCGTCACTCCATCAACGAGACAACCCGCGACGTGGACGAGCTCCAGCAGTTGAGCCGCGACAGCGAAAACGGCCCCAAGGGCGAGCAGTCTGCAACCAAAGACAGCGCCCGCGCCTACCTGCCCCCCGAAGTGCAGCGCGATTGCCTGCCCCGGAACCTGGCCGAACTGCCGGAGAAGGTTCGGGTAAAGGCCAACGCACTCACGGCAACGGACTCCAAGACCGAGCAGGGTACTTCACGTAAGCTCAGGCTGGTTATCAGGTTACGCTGAAAACCACGGCTACTTTTCAAACCTTGAAGATTTCCGGCGCAACAGGGAACCGACACACGCCGATTCTCGTCATAAAAGCGTGGCGGGACCCTTACCCGCCTTCGCCGGCCGGTTGGGTCGGCGTGCAGGGAAAGTAAGGTGAGGAAATGAACACCCCTCTCACTGAGGAACAGCTTGAGCTGCTGTCGGCCTATGCCGACGGCGAGGTCACGCAGGCCGAGCGCCAGGCGGCCGAGCTGCTGCTGCAGCGCGCCGACGCCCGCGAGTACCTCGATTCGCTGCAGGCGACCATCACGCTGGTCAAGACGCACGCCCCGGTGCGCGCGCCGGTCGGGCTTTCCGGCCGTGTGATGAACGCGCTGGAGGACGAATTCAAACCCAGGGCGATCGGCCCGGGCTCGGAGCCTTTCACGGGCGCCCCGGTGATCAGCTGGCGCACGCCGCTGTATGCCGCGGCCGCCGCGATCATCGTAAGCCTGGCCATCATGTTCGGCCCGTCGCTGGTGGGCCCGCGTGAGGGCACGCCGAGCGAAGTTGCGCGCACGGTGCTGGATGATCTGCCGGCGCCCAAGGCGGACAGTCGGACACGTGAATCAGGCCGCGAAATGCCTGATGAGCTGCAGGACAAACCCAGCGCGGACCCGGGCAACCCGGCGGATCGTGCCGAGGAAATGGAGCGCGACCAGGGCGGCACCTGGGGCGACTCACGTGAAAACCTGGAAGACAACCTGCGCGAGCTGGAGGCCGCCAAGACCGGCGCGCTGAAAAAGCCCGAGGAAAACGCGGGCAAGAAGGCCAAGGACACCCAGAACATAGAAGGCACGCCGTCGCCCAGCGAAGCCAAGGGAACAGCCCGCGGAGAAGGCGGCGAAGACAAGAACGCGCTGAATGACGCGAAGAACGCTGCCGAGTCCGATGCCGGCGCCCGCGACGAGCAGAACGAAGACGAAAGCAAAGAGCCGGGAACCAAGTCCGACCACGAGAAGTACGACGGCCGTGCAGGTGCTCCGCCCATGGGCGGCGGAAGCGGCAAGGCCGCTCCCCGGCCTGAACGCCGCGCCCAGGACGCGCAGGAAGATAGCGCGGATACGGGGGGCAGCCCCGGCCAGGATGCCGATGAAACCGAGGCCCAGCGCGTGAAGCGCACGCGCCCGGCGCCTGAAGCCACCCCGGCACCGCCGGAAGCGGCCGAAGCGGGCGAAGCCGAGACGCTGATCGAGATCAGCGACGCCGGCACGCTCACGGCCCAGACCGATGTGCTGTGGGTCAGCAGCCTGTACGGCGATGCTGCGCTGGCCGACGAAGAGAGTGATGTCGAAAGCGTGACTGTCGAGATCGACCCCGACAAGCTCCCCGAGTTGCTGACCGCGCTGCGCAAGCTGGCCGCCGACCAGGGCTACGGCAAGGTCGCCGGCGCCGGCGAAGATGAAAAGCTCGCCGAGCGCAAGGCCGAAGCGGAGCCCCGCATCAGCGGCTATCTGCCCGCCGAAGAAGCAGAACAGCCGCAGGGCGAGGCCATGCTGCGCGCCCCCGCCAAAGTGCGCGTGGTGATCCGCCTGAAGTAGACACCAAGTTACGGACCCGGCGCCCCGTGCGCCGGGTTCGTTCTTTTCGGGCAGCCCCGCACGCTTCGCAAAACCGGATGCGCGCGCTACTCTCTGGCCGTGAGCGAGACCGACCCGCGCAAGTTTGACTGGCCGATTCCCGAGCCCGGCAGCCCCGAGGAAGACGCGCTGCAGGAATCGCTGCAGTACGCGTCCGAGGGCATCCAGGAAGACCTGCGCGCGCTGCCCGGCGGCCAGGCCGCCGACTTCGTCGAGCTGCTGGCCCGCTGCTTCGACGACTCGCCGGCGCCCACGGAATCCGTCTCGGCCCTTGAACGCCTGTTCCTGCACAACGAGGAGGCCGTCGCGGAATTCGTCGGCGCCGCTCTGGCCGCGCCGGCCGCGTTTCGCCGCCTGTTCGTGATGCTGGGCCACTCCCGCCACCTGGGCGGCTTCCTGGTGCGCGGCGGCTGGCGCGACTTCATGGCCGCCGACGAGGCCGAGCTGCACCGCCCCGTCACCCGCGCCGAGGCCGCGGACGCCGCCCGCGCGCTGATTGCTTCCGGTGTTGAGCCCGCGGCCGCGCTGCGCCTGAACCACCACCGGCTGGCGGCCCGCGTGCTGTACCGCGAAGCCATGCTGCGACAGCCGCTTGAGGAAATCGCCCGCGAAATCAGCGAGCTTGCCGACGCAGCCCTGGAGGTCGCGCTGCAGCAGTCTTACGCGCAACTTGAGCAGAAGCGCAAGCTGGTCCGCGCCGCCGACTTCCAGCTCTGCGTGCTGGCGATGGGCAAGCACGGCGCCCAGGAGTTGAACTACTACTCCGACATCGATTTGATCTTTGTGTACAGCGGCGCCGGCCCCGGCCGTATGGACGCCCAGGCCTACGCGGTAAAGCTGGTCGAGACGCTGATCCCGCTGCTGGATGCCGTCACCGAGCACGGCAATGTGTTCCGCGTCGATACCCGCCTTCGCCCCGAAGGCAGCCAGGGCCGCCTGGCCCGCGAGCTGGAAGCCACCGTCGAGTACTACTACAGCTTCGGCCGCACCTGGGAGCGCCAGGCGCTGATCAAAGCCCGCGCCTGCGCCGGCGACGTGGCGCTGGGCGAGAAGCTGCTTGAACGCCTGCAGCCCTGGATTTACCGCAAGTACCTCACCATCGAGGAGATCAACCAGATCAAGGCGCTCAAGCGCCGCATCGAGCAACGCACCGAGCAGCGCGACGAACACTACCTCGACGTGAAGACCGGTTTCGGCGGCATCCGCGACATCGAGTTCGTTACCCAGTTTCTGCAGCTGATGAACGGCGGGCGCATACCGGCCGTACGCGAGCGCGCGACCCTGCCCGCGCTCAAGCTGCTGGCCGAGGCGGGCGCGCTGAAGCCGGCCGAGGTCGAGACGCTGGGCCAGGCCTACCGCTTCCTGCGCGGCGTTGAGCACCGCCTGCAGGTCTGGGATGGCGCCCAGACCCACACCCTGCCGACCGCGCCCCATGAGCTGCGGCGGCTGGGCCGCGCCATGGGCTACCGCGGGCCGGCCGCCATGGACCCCGCCCGCAAGCTGGTGCACGAGTTGCGCCTGCACACCATGAAGGCGCGCGGCCTGATGCTGCGGCTGTTCGCGGACCTGTTCGAGAAACAGGGGTCCACCGAGCCCGAGCTGGTGCTTGACCCGGACATGACGGCCGAGCTGGCGGCCCCCACCCTGCAGCGTTACGGCTTCGCGGACACCGCCGCGGCCTTTGGCGCGATCCGTGACCTGGCGCGCGAAACGCCGGGCCAGCAGATGTACGCCGCGCGGGCGCGCAAGTATCTGGCCTCGATGATGCCCGCGCTGCTGGAGTTCTGCGGCGATTCGCCGGACCCTGACTTCACTCTGCGCAACTTCGAGCGCATCACGGGAGCCTTGGGCGCCAAGGCCATCCTGTTCGAGCTGGTGGCCGAAGACCCGCGCGCGCTGCAGGTGTTCGGCTCGATCGCCGCGCACTCCGACTGGCTGAGCGACATCCTGGTGCGCCGCCCCGGCCTGGTGGACGAGTTCATCGACGAGCTGCAGACCTTCGCGTCGCTCGACCCGGGCGCGTTGCGCCGCCAGCTGGCCGAGCGCATGCAGTACGCCGAGGACGTCACTGACGCCCTTTTCTGGGAGCGCGACGTGGAGCTGCTGCGTATTGCGCTGTTCGACCTGACCGGCCGCACGCCGCTGCCCGAAACTCTGCGCGAGCTGTGCGCGCTCAGTGAAGTCATGCTCGACGCCGTTCTTGACGTGTCAATTGCGGACGCGGCCGAGAAGGAAACCGAGCCCCTGCAAGCCGACCCGCGCGAGCACCTGGCGGTGATCGGCATGGGCAAGCTGGGCTCGGGCGCGATGAACTACGCCAGCGACCTCGACCTGGTGTTCGCCTACGAGCCCACGGCATTCGCTGACCCCGCCGGCGCCCAGGCCTTTTATGCCCGTGTGGTGCGCCGCGTGCTGCAGCTGTTGGGCGCCAGCAACGAGCGCGGCCGCCTCTACGAAGTGGACCTGCGCCTGCGCCCGCGCGGCGGCGCGGGCACCCTGGCCGTCACCCTGGACGAGCTGCAGCGCTACCTGCAGTCGGAGGCCGGCTTCTGGGAACGCCTGGCCGGCTGCCGCGCCCGCGTGCTGAACCCGGATGCGCCCGCCGGCGCTCGCGCGCAGCGGATCTTCGACGAGTTTGTTTACGGCCAGGGCGCCGACGCCGCCCAGACCCGCGCCATGCGCGAGCGCCTTGAGCGCGAGTCGGCCCGCAACGCGCTCAAGCGCGGGCCGGGGGGCACGCTGGACATCGAGTTCCTGCTCGCGCACCTGCAACTCAAGCACGCGGCTGACGTGCCCGCGCTGAAGCAACCCGACCTGTGGGAGGTGCTGGCCGTTGCGCGCGAGCACGGGTTGATCGACCCGCGCAGCTTCGACGCAATCTCGGGTGCCTACGCGTTTTTACGCCAGGTTGTCAATCGCCTGCAGGTGCTGGACGGTGTCTCACGCCACGAACTGCCGGAGGGCGACGGGCTGGAGGTGTTCGCCAAGCGCATGGGCTACCGCGCCGGCGGCGAGCTGAACGCCGCCGACCAGCTCATGGAAGAGCTCGACTGGCACCGCCGCAACGCCCGCCGCATGTTCGACAAGTACGTGCAGTAGCGCCTACTCAAGCTTCAGCTTGCGGAACCATGCCACCCCGTCGTAGGTGCCCACACCGGCATAAGCATCTTTGCACGAGCGATAACCACGCAGCGTGAACTCGGCCCAGCGCCCGCCTGTGGTTTCAAGCCGCGCCTTGCCGTCTTCCGCGTCGTAGCTGAGCGTGAATGCGTGCCACACCGGCTGCTGGTCAATGCTTACCGCCAGTGCGCTTTCGTAGGTCACGGTCCCCAAGGTGGTCCACTCGGCATCGTGATACTCGAAAAGCACGGCCTTGGCGGGCATCAACGCCAGCTTCAGGAAGCGCTCGGTCTGAGGGCTGATCGCGTACGCGAACACGAAGTCCGCTTGCGGCAGCGGCTTGTCATCCCAGCGGAACTCACCGCTGAGCTTGAACGCGTTGCCCGCCACCGGCTGGTTCAGCAGCGCGAAGCCGCCCAGCCCGATCTCGCTGTTCAACTCAAGCACGCCCTCGCGCTCGTCCACGCAGGCGTTCCACTTCACGTACCACTCGCCGTCGCGCCCGGCCGTGCGCTGCGCGTTCGCGTACATGCGCCCGATGGACGGGTAGCGTTTGTCCAGCTCGCGCTGCAGGAGCTGTCCCGCGTCGCGCCCGTAGTCGAACTCAGCGGCCGCCGCCACCATGGCGCGCAGGTCGTCGGGCTGCGCGGCAAGGGCGCTGCCGATCACCCACATGGCGGTGTAGTGGGCGTGCAGGTCATCACCTTCTTTGCCTGTCAGCAGATCCAGCGGGTGCGGCAGCCGGCCCGCGCGCCGCATGAAATTCAGTTCCGTGAGGCGGCGCTTGCGGTAGTTCTCGGCCGCCTGTTTGTCAGCGAGTTCCAGGCCCTGCTGCGCGGCGACTTCGGCCAGACTCTCCTGCCACCATTCCGGGGCATAGCGCATGGCGGGGAACGCCGCGTACATGAACTGGTGATGCAGCTCATGGATCATCACCTGCAGCAGGCTGCTCGGCAGGGCGTAGGGCCCGTCGTGGTGGGTGTACCAGACCACGTAGCTGCGGCCGGTGCTCCAGGCCGTGAACGCGCCGTTGCGGGCAAATGCGCCGTCGGTCAGCAGCAGGTCAACGGCCTTGTAGCTGTCGATCTGGCCGTGCAGGTAGATTTCGTAGCGGAAGCCCTCGGGCAGCTTGCCGCCGGTCAGGGGCTCGTTGGCCTTGACGGCCTTCTCGAGCAGCGCCGCCACCTGCGGGATGCCGGCTTCGTCGGGCAGCGACGAGAACACCGAGACATTGCCTGACCTGCGCTCGGTCATGGCGCCCAGGGCTTCGGCGTGGGCCGTGCGGCTGACGAAGAACCAGCGGAAGCGCGTGGCACCCCAGCTCAGGTGCAGGGTAATGCTGCCGTTGGCGGGCTGGATCCGTCCTTCGGGACCGTCCTCAGATGCGTCGCGCAGGCGCGCGCCACGCACGTCCAGTGTCTTGCCCGCTGCGTCGCGAACGACCAGTTGAGGATTGCGCTCGCCCTGCTGCAGGCCCAGCGTGTAGACCCCGGGCTCAACGGCGACGCGCTCGAGCCAGCCCGCCTGCTTCACTTCAATGCGGATAACGTCCAGCAGCGCCGCGCGCTGGTCGTCGCTGAGAGCCGCCTGTTTGCCCAGCACCGACGACAGGTGCGCGCTGTTCAGGTTGAAGCCTCGGGCGCTGCACTTCAGGTGCTCGTCTGCGGCAACCTCGCGCCACCCCGAGGCGGCCAGTGCCTTCAGCCAGGCCGATTCCTCGGACGTGAGCACGGCCTCTTCAGCCACGGCCGGCAATACCAGGCAGAGCAACATGACACCCGCAAGCAGAGCAGCACGCATAGGCAGCCTTTCATCGGGGGCACCATCCTACCAACGAAAACTCCCCGGCAAGGTTGCCGGGGAGTTCAGTTTGTGTTGCGGGCTTACTGCGCCGGGACGGTGATCTCCACCTTTTCGCCGCCCTTGCGGACGATGCTTAGCTTCACGTCGCCGGTCTGCTCGCTGAGCAGCTTGGTGAAGTCCTGCAGGGTCATCTCGGCCGTGACTTCTTTGTCGCCGACCTTGTAGATCAAGTCGCCGCTCTTGATGCCGGCGTTGCGGCAGGGCGAGTCCTTCTGCGGGATCTGGCTGACGCTGAAGCCGTACTTGATGCCGCCGTAGTTGTCCTTCAGCGTCTCCTCGGTCATCTTGGTGAAGCGCTCGATGCCCCGGAAGCCGTCGATCTTCGGCGCGGGCTCGGCGGGCTTGGCGGCCGGGATCACCACTTTCATGCCCTTCTCGAGCGCCAGCTTTTTCTCGGGGTCGGGGATGAAGCCGCCCACCTGCTCGATGCGCGAAGTTTCGTCCAACGGGTTGGCGCGGTAACGGCGCGTGATCACCAGCTCAGCAAGCTGCTTGCCGTCGCCACCCAGGATCTGCACCTTGGCGTTTTCTTCCGGCGCCTGCTGGCCCTCGGCCACGTTGATCAGCACGTACAGGTCTTTCTGCTGGTCGCGGTACTTCACGCTGGCGATGGTGCCCTCGAACAGCGGGGCGTCGGTGGGCTGGGTCGGCTCGGTGGTCGGCGTCGGCTTGGCGCCGCCCTTGTGGAAGTCGGGCTTCAGCACCGTTTCCTGGGCCTTCTTCAGCTCATCGCCGAACACGCCGGCCGTTATCAGCACGCGGTTGCCCAGCGCCTTGCTGGGGTCGTTCAGCCCGCCGAGGATACGGCCGAAACCGCCGCCGCCGGCCGCCTGTTCTTTGCCCTTTTTCTGGCCGAGAATGCCGAGCAGCTTGCCGTCCAGCGTCAGCACCACGCCGCCCAGGCAGTCGCCAAGCGATCCGTCGAGGCCGTAGATCTTGCCGTCTTCCACCACGCAGTTGATGCGCGCTGTGCGGAAGAAGCGCGCGTAGTTGAGTGTTTCGTCGTGGGCGCCGATGATCACCACCTCTTCGCCCAGGGCCGGAACTTCGGCCTTTTCAGGAAAGCTGACGCCTTCTGTTTCGCCGACCTGCGCGCCGTACCAGCGCAGGTTCTGGGCGTCCGAGATCAGCGCCTCGGTGGCGGCGAACTCTTTGCCGTCGGCGGTGTGCAGCTTGAAGCCTTCGGGCCCGGTGCTTTCGCCGCGGCCGAACATGCTGGCCATGCCGCCCACGTTGTTGCTGAGGGGCTGGTTGCTGACCACGAACAGGCCGCCCTTGCCGACCAGCAAGCCGGTGGTTGCGCCGGTGCTCTCGATGGTCTGGCCCATGGCGGAGGTGGTTGAGGTCCAGGTCAGGACCACGACCTTGTCGCTGAACTTGGCGTGCAGAGCGCGCAGCTTTTCGGCCTTTTCGTCGGCGTGCAGCAGGCCGGCGCACAATGCTGTGATGGCAACAAGCGGGATCAGGTAGCGGGTCATGGTTCTCTCCGTTCGTCAGCTTTTTCTGAATCTCTAGTCTTCGCGACGCCTTGGCGGCCTGCCGCCGTCACGCCGGGGGCCACGCCCGCCAGGACGCGGGCCACGGGGACCGCGCGGTCCACCCTCGCG
>JAJVIO010000023.1 GCA_022071975.1 Planctomycetota bacterium | reverse complement strand
CGAGCGAGCAGATCAAGGAGCGCGGACGCAGGCGTGGCTGGAGGCCACGCCGAGGTAGCGCGACGCAGAGCTGCGAAGTTCGCCGCAAGCGGAAGCCTGCAAACTAACCATGAAAATGCTCTAGGGCCCGGTGCGGCGCCAGATGCGCCAGATGGCCGTGAAGGTCGAGACGTACAGGCTGCCGTCGGCGGCTTCCAGGATATCCAGCGGCTTGTTGGTAGTGCCGATGTTGGACATCTCACCGAACACGTGCTCGCTGGAGATGTTGACGGGCGGGCTGCCGTCCATCACGAAGCGGTAGATGCGCGCTTCATCGTAGCTGCAGATGAACAGGTTGCTGCCATAACCAGCCGGAACGTCGGTGCCGCTGTGCCAGGTCACGCCCGTCGGCACGATCACCGTGGGCCAGTTGCGCACCCGCACGCCGATCTGCGCGCCGGGGATGGTGCCGGTGTTGCCCCACTCGTAGTTCTTGCCGGCCACCAGGTAGTTCAGCTCGTCGTTGTTGGCGGGGCCGTTCTCGACGCCCATCACCGTGCCGGTGGCGGGGTGCACGCACAGGCCGTAACTGTTGCGCAGGCCGCGGCACCATTCGTATTCGTCGCTGCCGGTGAACGGGTTGCCGGCGGCCGGCGTGCCATTCAC
Source organism: Planctomycetota bacterium (assembly GCA_022071975.1). Taxonomy (GTDB): domain Bacteria; phylum Planctomycetota; class UBA8742; order UBA2392; family UBA2392; genus JACKID01. Next base: position 22,318 of record JAJVIO010000023.1, on the reverse strand, counting down.
GTTGAAGCGCAGCACGCGCCCGGCGTTGGTGCCGTCGGCCTGGGCGTCGGCGGGCACGTTGGCGTCGCCGACGGTAAGCAGCAGGGTGCCGTCGTTCATGAATTCGAGGGCACCCGAGTTGTGGATGCTGGCGGTGGGCAGGTTGTCCATGATCACGCTGGGGTTCACGCCCACGCCGCCGACTTCCTCGTAGCGGATCACCTGCTGCACGTCCCCGCTGCCGTTGTTGACGCAGGCGACCACATACACGTAGTGGTCCGAGGCGAAGTTGGGCGACACCGCGATGCCCAGCAGCCCCTGCTCAGAGCCGTTCAGCACCGTGACGCTGGCCCAGTTGCTGACCGTGTAGGGGGCCGTGGTCTGCACCGTGATGATCTGGCCGTCCAGCAGGCTGACGAACAGACGGCCGTCGGGGGCCTGGTCCATTTTGCACGGTGTGTTCAGGCCGTTCTGGATCAGCTCGACGTCGAAATAGTAATCGAGGTCGATCCATGCGCTGGGCAAGGGGTCGCGGGGCCCGGGGTCGAATATCGTGCCGCCGCCGCCGCTGGAGCCGCCGCCGTCGTCACCGCCGCCGCAGCCGGCAAGCAGGGCAAGGCACAGGATGCTGAAGACTCGTTTCATCACACCACGTTGAGCGTCTTGTTGATCGGCTGTGTTTCCGGGAACAGCGGCGCCGGGTTCTGCCCCAGGTGGTCGGCCACCAGGTTGCGGTAGACGTCGCGGAAGTCGGTGCTGTAGGGCAGGTACTCGGCGTCGATGTCGGCGTCTACCAGCGGGTCGCCATGGATGCCGCCGTTCACCGGGCCGCCGATCACGATCATGGTCGCGCCGTGGCCGTGGTCGGTGCCGTTGGAGCCGTTCTCGTAGTTGCGGCGGCCGAACTCGCTGATCACCACGATGGCGATGTCATTCCAGACCCCCTGGATGCCCATGTCGGTGCGGAACACGCCCAGCGCATCGTCCAGCTCGGTCAGCAGCTGGGCGTGGCGGGTGGCCTGGTCGCTGTGCGTGTCGAAGCCGCCGTAGCCGGTATAGAACACCCGGGTGTCAAAGCCGCCATGGATCAGCAGCGCGATGTCGCGCAGGCGTGAGCCCATGCCGGTCAGGCTGGTGGTTGAGCCCGGCCGCAGCGGGTACTGGATGCTGTTGGCCGCGGCGTAGGTCGCGTAGTCGGTGCTGGCCACGGCCACCTGCGCCGAGGCTGCCGCCGCTGACTCCGCGGCCGCGGCGATCTGCCCGCGCAGGCCGGTGGCGGGCTGCTGGGCAAGCATGGCGGCGACGACCTCGCGGCGCAGTGTGTGGTTGTTGCTGTAGTGCCAATCGGTGTCGTACGAGAATGAGGCGACGCTGTTGACCAGGAACGGGTTGGTGGATGCACCCTCAAAGTCGAGGCGACGGCCGACGCCGATGGAGACGAGGCCCATGGGGGTGGGCGCGTACAGGTTGCCGAAGCGCGCGATCCAGCCCGGCGCCAGGCCTGTCAGGGCGCTGAGCCCGCCGCGGGCGCCGTAGCTCCAGATGTCTTCGCTGACGAAGTGGCTGAGGTTCTGGCTGGGGTAGCCGATCTTCTGCACGAAGGCGACGTCGCCGGCGTTCCACATGCTCTGCAGGTTCACGAACGACGGGTGCAGCTCATACTCCGTGACGGCGGGGCCGCCGGTCAGGGCCAGGCCCTGGCCCGGCGCGAAGCCGAACGTCGGGCGGCGCTGCAGGTACTTGGTTGCCACGCTGCCGGTAACGGGCACCAGCGTGTTGAGCGCGTCGTTGCCGCCCAGCATGTTGATCACGATCAGCCGCTTGTGGTTGGGCAGCGCCGTTGCCTTGGCGACCTTGGCCGATAGCGGCGAAACCCCGCTGTCCAGCATGCCCAGGGCCAGCGCGCCCGCGCCGGCGGCGCCCACACGCAGGAAGTTGCGGCGGGCCTGGCTGTGGAGTTGATGGCTCGTGTTCATGGCGTCTCCGGTCAGCGGATCTGGAAGGTGGGATGCTGGCCCAAAATGTACAGCAGGCCGCGGATTTTCTTGTCGCGGTCCACCGGGTCGTTGTAGTCCCAGGGGTCGGCGAAGTTGCCTGAACTGTTGCGGTCGGTGTTCAGGTAGTCGATGCAAACCTGGCGCTGGCTCGCCTCCAGCTCGACCTGCAGCAGCCATGCCAGGTGATCGACGGTGTCCTCCGCGCTGGACTTGTTCGGCGGCACCAGCTCAAGTCCGACGTCGTAGCCGGCCTGGGGCGCCTCGTGCGAATAGTACACGCAGTCGCGCAGGAAGTTGGCGCGCTCGACCATGGCCTGGCTGGAAAGCCAGAACTCGCCGCTGGGCCAGCCGTTCACGGTGGGGGGCTGGCTGGGGCGCTGTGCCGTGTCGCGCAGGCTGGCGTCGATGCGCGAGGGCAGCAGGTCAAGGCCGGTGGTGCGCATGAAGCCGATGTGGTGCTCAACGGGGCTCTTGATCAGGCCGTCCTTGGCGCGCTGCGAGAAGAACGCCTTCGACAGGAAGATCCGCTTGAACAGCGCCTTCAGGTCGTACCCGCTGGCGCGGAAATCCTTGGCCAGGTTGTCCACCAGCGCCTGGCTGGGGCCCAGGTAAACGAAATGCTCCCAGATCTTGGTGCAGATGAACTCCGCCACCGGGCGGTGCGCGAGCGTCAGGTCAACCATGTCGCGGTATTCCTGCTGGCCGTTGCCGTACAGGGTCTGGTTGAAGATGGTTTTGTTCGTGTTGTCGTGGCGGCTGTCCTGCCAGACCATGATGAACTGGTCACGGCCCAGGCCGGCGCGGTCGGCAACCAGGATGCGGCGGAAGCCCGTGAAGGCGCGGCTGGCTTCTTCAATGTCGGCCTGGGTGTAGCCGTTGTCGGCGCCCAGCGTGAACAGCTCCCAGAACTCGCGGGCGAAGTTCTCGTTGGGGGCCGTGCGGGTTGAGACGTAGCCGTCGAGCCAGATCAGCATGGTCCAGTCGATGGCCATGGCGTGCAGCAGCTCAGGCAGCTTGTCGGTGCCATGGAAGCGGAACAGGTTGAGGTGGTCGAACATCCAGAACATGCTCTGGGCGTCCAGCACTTCATCGCTGGTCGCAAAACGGTCGTGCCAGAACATCGCCAGCATTTCCTGGAACGGGTTGTCCGTGTGGACCATCAGCCACTCCCACCAGCGCGCGATTTCGGTGGTGCTGGGGAAGTCCGGGTCGGCCACGTTCTCGGCGATGGCCTGGGCCTCGAGCTGCGGGTTCGGCTGCAGTGTGAGCATCCAGTCGAGGTAGTTCTCGTAGCCCATCTGGTTCAGGCGCTGCAGTTCGGATTGCTTGAAGCCGAAGTGCGTGCGTTTCAGGAAGAAGATGCGGTCGGCCTGCGATAGCTGGTTGACCGAGGACAGGTCTTCTTCCGGCGCCACGTTGCTGTCGTCGCCCTCGGAACTGCAGGCCGTGTTGCCAAGGCTGAGCGCCGCGATGAACGCCAGCAGCAGTGCCAGTGAGGTCAGCTGCCTGAACATCATTCCCTCCGGGAAGAGGTAATGCCGGTAAGAGATTCTTGAGGTCTAAACCATAGTCTGACACACGGCCGCAAACCGCGCAAAATAAACCCGCGCGGCGAGGTGACTTTCCGGTGCAGCGTAAATCACAGCCGCGCCGTTAGCCGTGTGCCGTCTGTGCGCTCTGCCGGGATTGTGCCGGTTTAGCACGGCCGTGACGGTTGCAGGTCCGCCAGGGATAAGCCGCTCGCCTACCCGCTTCCTTTAGATGGCAAGCGTGCCGGATTGGATCGCGGCCGTCCCGGCCGCAAGTGCGGGCGAAGCGCCCGCACCACTGGTGCAGCTCATGTGGACCAGCTCGTCGGTCTCGCATCGTGGCAGTCCAGTGGACTGCCACGAAAGCGGAGCTATGCGGAGCGGCAAACCGAAGCCCCAAAGCCCCAAAGCCCTGCTCGCCGAAGTGCTCGTCGCGCGACCAGACCAGGTCGCCGGCTTCCACTGTCTCGATGGCCACAGGCACGGCAGTACCGGTTTCATCCTGCGCCAGCACCTGAAACCTACTGCCCAGTCTCGGAAAAAAGGGCCGGTCAGACTGCACGGAGCCTGCAAGCAGGGCGAATGCCTACTCTTCGCCCGCTAGATTCTCGTGAATGTCATAAAATGGGAAGTCGCGAAACTTGTACCGCGTGTGGCACACGATCTCCTCGACGGTTTCATAGACACGACTCTTCAGGGTGGGATCGGTGAAAGCCTTGGTCAGTACAGGGAGTAGGCGTTCATAGTCGACGAATCCGTCAATTCTGGCGATGTACCCCATGCCCAACAGTGCATTTCCCCGAACAACCGGTCTCGGGTCATCCAAAAAGGATTCAATTGTCGTATGAGCCCACGTTCGATCGTCCTGGTACATGGCAACCGCAAGAATCGCGGTGGCGACTCGTTCTTCCTCACGGCTCTTCAGCCAATCTTCGGCCTCGACTCTCGACAAAGGCCGTAACGAAGTATCCCAGGAAATGTCGTCCTGGCTCATCGGATTTTCCCTCTCTTTGTGGCCATGCCTCCCTGCACAAGACGGTTTCTCGCTTGCTGAGTCAGCTCACCCCATTGGACGGCGTAGCCGTGGTACACACCTTTGCCTGGATGGGTCTCTCTGAACATCACGAACTCTTTGTTTACGCGATCGACTCCCACCCGGGCCCTGGTGCTGTTTGGATCGACCCAGATGGAGCTCTCGCGCAGAACTCGCGGTCCGTCAGTTGGCTCTGGAGAGATGTTCCCGCGCTTGCCTGGGCCATGCTTACCCGCATTTGCTTTGTACTCAAAGGCATTGCGGTCCGTCATTTCATACACGCGTCTCTGATTGTCTCCCTTCACAATCTTGGACTGAATGCTGTCTACTCCGATCCCATCTCCGAAGTCCTCGTTTCCAAAAGGTTGATTGTATCGGGACGCATTGTGCACCCAGACGAAGGGTTTGTCAGCTTCCGGGGCGGCGTAGTAGGTGTGCCAGTCCGCTACCTGGAAGTTGTACACCTTCACCGGCTCGGCCAGCAGCACCACACGCACGGCCGTGACGGTTGCAGGGCCGGTTGTGAGGCTGAGCCGCTCGCCTACCTCCAGAGCGCCCATGTTCACCCAAGTGTCGCGGGTGAGGCTCCAGAACGGATGCTCGGTCGTGCCGACCAGGGTGTTGGCCGTGGAGCCGTCTGCGGGCTGGCAGCCCGCACCACTGGTAAAGCTCAGGTGGACCAGCTCGTCGGTCTCGCGGACATAGGTTTCCACGACGACCTTGAAACCCTGCTCGCCGGTGTACTCGTCGCGCGACCAGACCAGGTCGCCGGCTTCCACTGTCTCGATGGCCACAGGCACGGCCGCGCCGGTTTCATCCTGCGCCAGCACCTGCGTGCCCGCGATGAAGCATTTCGGTCCGCGGATCTTGCCGACCATCATGCCGACGCCGTGGCCGCCGACCTTGAACAGGGCGGTGATGGCAAAGGACGGGTCGCCGTTGACCACCATTTCGGCGGCCGCGCGCGAGGTGTGTACTGCATCGGCGGCTTTGATGACGCCCTGGGCCACCTTGAGCATCTTCGCGCCCGCAGTGCCGCAATGCTTGACGAAGCCCAACCCACCGGTGGCGGCGCCGATGGCGATGTCGCCCACCATCTCGGTAACACCCTGGCCGAGTGCAAAGGCGAGAGAGTGATCAATACAGGAACTTCCTTGTGGATGCGTTCACAATGGGGACAATCGGGTGCTGAGCCCGGGGGTGCCCATGAGCCTGCATGACCTTTTGATCAACAGTTGGGCGCGGCTGGGCGCCGTGGCGCCCGACGCCTTGCTGGAGGCGCGGCTGCAGGCCCACTTCGCTGTGCAGGTGCTGGCGGCCGCGGGCAGCAGCCTTCTAAAACCCGCCGACGACGACAGCCACACCGCCTGCGAGTGGTACGACCGCGTGCAGTCGCTGGTCGGAGGCGAGATTCCCGGCGGCCTGCGCGCGGCCGTGCGTCTGCGCGACCTGCGGCTGCTGCTGCTGACCAAGGAGGGCATTGAGCTGGCCTCCACGCCGCTGGTCGGGCGAACTTTGAATGACGGCATGACCTGGCTGGCGGGGCAGCTCGCGGCGCAATCCGGCGTGGAGAAGCCGGTACTGAAACGCCCCGGTTACGAGATGCCGGAGCACGCCCTGGGAGACGGCGCGGCCTTCCAGCTTGATGCCGGCGCCCCTGAGCTCGCCACCTGGTTTGCCAACGCGGACCGCGCCCTGCAATTCGTGGCCGCCCGCGAGCCGGAGGCGCTGCAGGTGCGCTGCTGGCCGCATCACTTCGACATGGCGACGCTGCTGAACCTGGACCCCTTCCTGCCGCCCAAGAAAGCGCGCAGCATCGGGGTGGGCATGTCGCCGGGCGATCAACACATCCGCCAGCCCTACTTCTATGTAACACCGTGGCCGGCGCCCAAGACCGACCACCTGCCCGGCCTGACAGGCGGCGGCACCTGGCACCGCAAGGGCTGGACCGGCGCCGTGCTGACCGGCGCCAAGCTGGTCAGCGCCGACAGTGCGGGGCGCCAGGTGGAGACGCTGACCGACTTCCTTGATTCCGCGCTGGCGGCCTGCCGCGAGCTACTTGCCTGATTTCCCGTGCGCCGGGTTGCCGGTGCGGCGCAGGTTGGAGCGGAAGGTGGTCCAGGCCGGGCCCTTGCCCTTCAGCTTGATCGCCATGGCGCGGCCGTAGTTTCCCTTGAACTCGTCGGTGGAAGTGCCGACGCCGATCACCAGGAAGTATTCGTTGAGGCCGTCGCCGTCGAGGTCCGCCACCAGCGGGGCCGATGAGATGTCTTCCCACTGCTTGCCCTTGAAGGTGGCGTCGAAGCGGAAGGTCTCGACGCCGTGGCGGCCGTCGCGCGCGACCACGGCGCGCTGGTCGTTGTAGATCACGTCCATGTCGCCGTCGCCGTCAACGTCGGTGACGGCCACGCCGCGGTCCAGGCTGCCGTCGAGGCGCTGCTTCCAGAGCTCGGCTCCGTCAGCGGCCAGGCAATACAGGTTACGGCCGCCGAACAGCAGCTCTTCTTTGCGGTCGCCGTTGACGTCGGCGACGGTGATGGGGGCGAACAGGTAGTCGTCGTAGTGCTTGGTCCAGAGTTCCTTGCCGGTGGTGTCGAGCGCGTAGACGTCGCCCTGGCAGGTGGCCATGTAGATGGTTTTCTCGTCGCCGCTGAACGCCACGCCGTGATACATGCCCATGGATTTTTCGTCGCCGGCGGTGGTGAAGTTCCAGAGCTCCTTGCCGTCTTTGCCGTTGATGGCGTGAATGCCGTGGTCGCCGCGCCAGGTGGTGACGATCACGTCGAGCACCTTGTCGGCGTTGAGGTCCACCAGCACTGGCTCGGACTGGATGCAGCCCTTGTACTTGCGCTCCCAGAGCAGCTTCTGCTTCTTGGCCGAGTAGCAGCCCACGGCGCCCATGCCGTCGCGCTGCCACATGCTGCCGATGATGAACTCTTTGGTGCCGTCGGCGTCCAGGTCGGCGATCGCGACCGGCGAGTCGGTGCTGTTGGGCAGCTGGATCTTCCAGTTCAGCTTGCCGTCGGGCTTGAGGCTGTAGAGGTGGCCCGAGCTTGAGTCGGCGCTGAAGACTTCGAGCTCGCCGTTGCCGTCCAGGTCGTCGATTGCAATTGACGCGTCAAGGGGACCGGCGTCGGACTTGTGCTTCCACACCACTTCGCCGCTGGCGCCGCGCACGCAGAACACGTGCTGCTCGCCGAAGTAGCTGCCGAACACGACCTCGAGCTTGCCGTCGCCGTCCAGGTCGGCGATCGCGCCGGAGCCCTTGAGGTCGCTGCTCAGCTCGAGCGTCCACAGCACGCCCTCGGGCAGGTTTGCGGCGGCGGTCTTGCGTTTGAGCTCTTCCAGCTCGCGGCGCAGCTCGGCGGCTTCTTCTTCCAGGGCGCGCACACGCGCCTCCAGCTTGGCAATGCGCTCCTCGGCGCCCGGCGCCGCGTCCTGCGCGGTGACCGAAGCGGCAATCAGCAACAGCACGGCCAGGGATACGAACTGGCGCATGGGAACTCCTTGCGGTAGTCCGGCGTTGGCGCGGTTCACCCTCGGCCGTCAGGTCAGGGGGCTGAACACCAGGCCACGCAGGAAGCCAAGCTTTCTTTTCACCATTCTGTTGTAAATGCGCAAGATGCGCGGCGGCATCCACACCATTCCCTGTGACGCGAGAACCTTGATGCGCTGGTGGATGGCGGCAACCCGCGCGGGCGGCAGCTCGCCGGCGAGATGATAGAGACAGTTGAACGGCTCAATCATGGGCGAGGGCTGCTCGCCCTGCAGGGCGCCGGAATACCTCTGGTGGGCCTGCTGGAATTCCTGCCACTGTTCCTGGCCGATCAGCCCGTAGAACAGGCTTTCGGCCAGGCTGCCCGCGGCGGGGGTGGGCTCCAGCCGCTCCAGGGCTTCGCAGGCGGCATCACAGCAGCGTTTGTATTCGCCGGCGGTCAGCGCCAGCCGCGCGTATATGGAGACGATGCCCTGGTGAACGTCCGGCCAGTCGCGCCAGTTTTCCAGCCAGCGCCGCGCGTCGGCCTCGCGGTTCGCGTCGGCGTAGGCCACGCCAACCGACGCCCAGATGCCCATCGCCGCGCGCGCCAGCTTCGGGCGCGCGTCCGCCCAGTCGATCACGCGGCGGTACTGGCGCATTTCCAGCAACTGGTCCAGCATGAAACCGACCAGCTCGAAATCGCCGGGTGTTCGCGCCACCAGCGAGAGCGCGTCCAGCAGTTTCGCCGCGGAGCGATGGTCCTGCAGCTCGAGGCACAACTGCCCGCAATGGCGCAAGGTAGCCTGCTGCACCACGCGGCCCTGCTCAAGCAGCTCCATCACCTGCTTCAGCACGCGTTTGCCCTGGCGCGCCTCGTGAAGCGCGATCATGGCGGACAAAGAACTCTGCTCGCCGTCGGCGCCCGGATACGCCCACAGCTTCTCAGCGTGCGAGAGCGCGTCGTCGAACTGCTTGCGGGCGCAATGCACCCGCACCAGCCGCGAAAGCACCTGGGGCGAGCGGTCGTCGTGCTGCTGGTACACGGCCATCACGTTGTCCGCGTCGTCAAGCCGGCCGGCATCAAGCAGGGTGTCGAAGCGCCGCAGGTTGACCTCCATGCTGGTGGGGAAGTTGAAAATCAGCTCGTCCCACTGGCGGTCCAGCTCGGCGACCGGTACGCGCGCCAGGCCCAGCATGGTCAGGCGCAGCGAGCCCAGGGCGGGATCTTTCCGCAGGGCGGCGGGCATCTCTTCGAGCAGTTTGCGCGACGTGTGCCAGGCTTTGTCTTCATCGATCCAGGTCATGTACAGCGACCAGGCGTGCGTGCTGTCAGGGCGCGCCGCCAGCAGCTGCTCGAGCCTGCGACGGGCGTTGTCGCGGTTCTGCGCGCGCTCGATGCGCAGCAGCAGAATGTCGGCGCCGATCGGGTCGGTGAACAGGTTGCGGCGGCCCTCGACCATGCGGCGCGCCTTGTCGAACTGGTTGCGCTCGCACAGGTACTGGGCGTAGTCGGCCAGGGCGTCCAGGTCTTCCGCGTCCAGCTTGATGGCCTTCTGGTACTCCGCCTCCACGTCGGCCGACGGCACGCCCGCCCCAGGCAGTTGCAGCAGCTGCGCCAGCTGCACGTGGGCCGCCGAGCTCCTGGGGAAGCGGCGGGTCAACTCTCGCCCGATCTCGACTGCTTCCCGGGTGCGGCCGCGGGCGGCCAGCAGCTGGGCGCGGCGCTCCCAGGGGCCCGTGAGGGCGGGGGCGCGGCGGTTGGCCTCTTCCAGCAGATGCAGGGCTTCGTCGATCCGCGCGTGCTTCTGCAGGAAATCGGCCAGCATCATCCAGGGCCCGATCTGCAGCGGGTCTCGGCGCAGCGCCTCGCGCAGGGCGGCCTCGGCCTCTTCGTTACGGCCGCGGGCCTCCAGCATCAGTGACAGCATCAGGCGCGCGCGTGGGTGGCGGGGCGACATGGCCAGCAGGCGGTGCAGCAGGTTGATGGCGTCGTCTTCGCGGAACAGCGAGCCGTAAGCCTCGGCCAGCGCGAGGTGCAGGCCCTCCTGCAGCGGGTAGTCGGCGACGGCGCGCTCGGCGTCGGGCAGGATGGCCTCGATCGAGCTGGTGCCCGCGCCGTGGTCCAGGTGCAGGCGGATGCGCGCCTCCAGGATAAACGGGTCGTGCGGCGACTGGGCCTGCCAGCGCTCCACTTGCTTCAGCGCGGCATCAAAGCCGAACTCGGCGGCCATCAGCGCGGCCATTTCCACGGCGTGGGGGACCTGCCCCGGGATGCGCTCAATGGAGCGCGTGGCCCACTCCAGCACCTCCGCTTTCTGCTCGGCGTTCAGCAGCCGTGACAGCTCGAATACCCGGGGCGCTGCTTCGAAGTAGCGGGGCTCGGCTTCCAGGGCCTGCATAAACTTGCCGCGCGCGCGTTCACGGTCGCCTTCCAGCAGCGCCAGCTCGGCCTCGAGGGCCAGTGTGGCCGGCTGGCCGGCCATGGTCTTGCGGCACCACTTGACGGCCGTTCGCAGGTTGTCGGTCTTCTCGAGGCGCGTGGTCTGCGTCGCGCCGCTGGCGCGGGCCAGCAGCTTCATGGCGAGGCGCCGCCACGCGGGCCCGTCGTGGGGGTTGCGCTTGACCCGTGCCTGCAGCAGCTTGCGGACCTGGTCGTGCTCGCCATGGATCTCGAGCGCGTCCAGGTACAGGTCCTCCAGGCTCTCGTCGTGGGGACGGGCGGTGTGCCATTCCCGGGCCAGCTCCAGGATCGCGTCCGGGCCGCTGCACACCTCGGTGAGGCGCAGCACCGCTTCGCGGGCGGCCAGGTTGTGCGGCGTCTCCTGCAGCCAGTCACGGGCGGCTTCCAGCGCCTGCTCCAGTTCGCCGTTCGAGACTGCTATGTCGTGCACCGCGCGCAGCCAGACGGCGCGGGGGGCGTGGTGCTTCGCCACCTCCAGCGCGGCGTGGGCCTGCTCCATGCGCCCGTAACGGCTGAACATGTCGGCGGCGAAACTGGCCAGGTGGCCGTCCTGCGGGCGCTGGCGCAGCTCGGATTCCAGGGTTTCGAGGGCCAGGGCGGGCCGGCCGAAGTACTCGATCGCCTGGATCAGCGACACGCGCGGGGCCGAGCCGCTGACCTGGCCGGAGTATTTCTCGGCGCGCCGGCGCAGGAACTCGACAGCCTCGTCGGCGCGGTTCAGCTTGTACAGCACGTTGACGTAGCTGATCGCGAACTCCTCGACCTCGTTCGCGAGCGTCGAGGCGATGCGATAGGGCAGCAGCGAGAGCTCAGGCTTGCGTTGCAGGCCGTACAGTTCGCCGAGCTGGTGGTAGGCCTCGGCGTTGGTGGGGTCGCGCCGCAGCGCGCGGTCGATCCAGCGGCGGGCGGCGCCGATCTGCGCGGGGGACTGCAGCAGCAGGTCGGCGTATCGGGCGTACAGGAACGGCGCCGGGTAAATCCAGTCGCGGCTGCCGTCGATGCCGGGCAGCGGCTCGCGCGTCAGGATGCTGTACAGCGTGTCCCGCAGCCGCAGCGTGTCAACGTGGCCGGCCGTGGACTGCAGCACGGCGTGCTGCAGCAGGGCGCAGTCCGGGTACTCCGACAGCAGCGAAAGAAACGACTGCAGGGCGGCTGCCGCGGCGCCGCTATCGTGCTGGCGGTGGCCGCGCAGGAAGCGCGCGAGAGGCGAACCGGGCTGCTGGCGCTCGACTTCCGCGGCGACGGCTTCGGCAGCCTCGACACCGGATTCATTGATTGCTTCCTGGTAGCGCACGTGGGCGGTTTCCGCGGCCTCTCCGCTGAGGGTGATGCCGTCCAGCCGCGCCGCCTGGTCCGGCGGCAGCAGCACCAGGCAGCTGGGTCCCAGCGGCGCTTCGCCCTGGGACAGGCGGTCGAGCAGGATTTCCTTGCGGCGGCCGTCGCCCGGGTCGTGCAGCAGCAGGGTGCCGGCGGCAAGGTCGTAGCCCACGGCGGTCATGGCGTGCGCGGCGCCGAGGGCGCGCAGGCACACGATAAAGGGCACGCCGGCATCCAGCAGCGCGACGCTGGAGTCGCGGTCGGCCATGAAGGGGCGTGAGATCCAGTCCTGGCCGCGGGCCCAGCGATCAACGCGGTAGGTGGCGGTGCCCTCAAAGCTGAGCTCGTGGGAGATCGCGTCCTGGTCGAGCTCGAGCCCGAAGGTGGTGGCGGCCGTCGCGATGCTGGCGGGGAAGCAGGTGTTGTGGCGCTGGCGGACGCTGCGGTGGGGCACGATGCGCCGCGCGCCGCCGGGATTGGCGGCCATGTTGCCGGCGATCTGTTTGAAGTAGGGGGTATCGAGCCCGCTTGCGTGCTGCAGGAACGCCGCGTTGTCGCCCATGATGCGCGTCAGCATGGTGCGGTGCCAGACGGGCAAGCGGTGCAGCCTGCGGTCGGCCAGGGGCGCAAGCTGCAGCAGTCGATCCGCCAGGGCCATCAGGCGCTCGAACAGGGGTTGACGTTCGTGCTCGGTGGCTTGCTCCAGGCCGCGAGCGCCGAAGTGCAGCGCGAGGTCGGCCACCTCCCAGCTCTGGCCGCCGTTCTCAAGGTGGCCCAGCAGCAACTCGTTCACCTCGGCGCTGCGCCCCATGGCGTCAAGGGCGCTGGCCAGCGGATGGGCCGTGTAGGGCATGCCCGGCAGTGTGTCCCAGGCCTCGCGCGCCACGCTGTGGGCTTCTTCCCAGCGGTCGGCGTGCAGCAGGATTTCCGCCTGGCAGCTGCGCACCCAGACGCGGTCGCCGTCGAACTGCAGCGCGTGCTCGATCCAGTGCCGGGCCGTGTCGAAGTCCCGCAGCAGGGCGTAGGACACGGCGTGGCCCGCGTACCAGCTGGCGTCTAGGTCCGGGTTGCCGGAGTTCAGGTGGGGATTGGATTCGAACTCGCGCAGTTCGTCAAAAAAGCTCGGCCGGCGCGAGGCGTGCAGTCGGCAGTAGTAGCGCACCAGCGGCGCATCGGGGTCGCGTTCGCGGGCGAAGCGATGCAGGGCGCGGCGGAACTTGGGGCTGCCGAGCCGCTCGGCCAGGCGCCCCGCGAACACCAGCTCCTGGGTGTTCATGCGCGCGGGCAACGAGCGGTCGCGCCACATGGCTTGGGTGAGCTTCCATGCATCGTGAAAGCGCGCGCTTTCATACAGCGCGCTCACGGCATCGAGTGTCGGCAGGTCGCTCGATTGGGACATCGCGCAGAAGTCTAGCATCGGCGGGACAGGCGGGAAACAGCAACAACCGGGCTGCGCAACGGCGTGCCAGGCGGGGATGGGTCTCTCTCTTGTTCCCGATAGATCCGGGTGCTGCCTCGGACCGGCCGCCCTCAGGTCCGGGCACTGCGCCGTGGAACATCCGGCGAAACCCGGCAGCGCCGTGATGACACACCGCATGGCCGGGCACTATAACGGAGGCATGCGACCGCTGGTCATCATCAACGTGGTGGGCCTTACGCCCCGGCTGATCCGCCTGGCGCCCCGGCTGGGAAAGCTGGCGGCGCGGCCCATGGCGGGCGTTTTTCCGGCCGTGACCATGACGGCCCAGGCCAGCATGCTGACCGGGCTGGCGCCCTCTGCGCACGGGGTGGTGGGCAACACCTGGTTCTGGCGCGAGCTCGGCGAGGTGCGCAACTGGCTGCAGAGCAACGTGCTGCTGGGCGACGCGCCGCTGTATCGTGAGGCGCGGCGGCGCAGCGGCGAATTCCGCTGTGCCAAGATGTTCTGGTGGTTCAACCAGGGCAGCGGCTGCGACTGGAGCTGCACGCCCAAGCCGCATTACGGCAGCGACGGCAGCAAGGAGTTCGACATTCTCACCGAGCCGCCGGAGCTGGCCGCCGAGTTGAAGTCAGCGCTGGGCGCTTTCCCGTTCGCATCTTTCTGGGGGCCCATGGCGGGCCTGCCCAGCAGCGACTGGATCGCGCGGGCCACGGCCAAGGTCATGCGCGACAAACGCCCGACGCTGACGCTGTGCTACCTGCCGCACCTCGATTACGACCTGCAGCGCTTCGGCGCCCAGGCCGACACGGAGCGGCTGGTGCGCGAGGTGGATGCCTGCGCGGCGCGGGTGCTGGATGCGGCTGCCGAGATTGGCGCGCGGGTGCTGGTGGTGAGTGAATATGGCATCACGCCAGTCAGCCGGCCGGTGTACGTCAACCGCGAGTTGCGCAAGGCCGGCATGTTGCGCGTGCGCGGCGGGCCGTTCGGCGAAATGCTGGATGTGTTTGATTCGCGCGCCTTTGCGGTGTGTGACCACCAGGCCGCACACGTGTATGTGCGCGAGGCCGCGGACATTGAGGCCGTGCGCGGCCTGCTGCAGGGCGTGGCGGGCGTAGGGAAGGCGCTGGCGGGGGACGAGCGGGCCGGTCTGGGTGTATCACACGCCCATGCGGGCGAGATCATACTGCTGAGCGAGCGTGACAGCTGGTTCGCCTACCCGTACTGGCTGGATGACGCGAATGCCCCCGATTTCGCGCGCAGCGTGGACATCCACCGCAAGCCGGGCTACGACCCGTGCGAGCTGTTCCTGGCCGGCAGCAAGGCCGGGATGGGCCTGACGCTGCTGCGCAAGAAACTGGGCTTGCGCTATCGCTTCAAGTCGTGCCCCCTTGACACGTCAATTGTCAAAGGCAGCCACGGACTGCCGGCCGCGGACCCGGAAGACGGGCCGGTAATAGCGGGCAGCGAGTTGCCGGAGGCGTCGAGCATGCTGGAAGTGAAAGACCTCGCGCTGCGGATGATGTTTGGATAAGGGGACGATCTGCGGCGAACCGGGTGGGTGTGGAACAGCGAGTTACCAATAACCAATTACCAATTACCAATTGAGGTTGAATTCGAGATTTCAATTGAAGAGGGGTGCGGGGGCATTGGTAATTGAAAATTGGTAATTGGTAATTTGCTGTTGAACCCAGCTCTCATAATGAAAAAGCCCCCGCATCTGCGGGGGCTTATGAATCTTGAAATCGGCTATTCTTCCTTCTTCCGCTCGTCGACCTTTTTCTTGGTCTCGCGGTTGAACTTCTCCCAGAAGCCCTTGTACTTGTCGGGCGCGCGGCGTTCGTCGCTGCTGGCGCCATCGCCCATCTCCTTGGCCTTCTTGTCGGCCTGGAAGCCGCCATCCTTGCCGCGCTCGTACTCTTCGACCTTGTCGCTGCGTTTCATTTCGCCTTCGCCGGGCTGATAGCCTTCCTCGGCGCCCTTGTTGGGCTTCTTGTTGTCGCCCTGCTGCTGGCCTTCCTGGCCGCGCGGGTCCTTGGTTTTCTCTTTGCCGTCGTTCTTGGGCTGGCCCTGGCCCTGGCCGCTCTGGCTCTTCGAGCGGATGTCGTGGGCCATTTCCAGCGACTCGTCAACCTTGCTGCGGGCGGCCTCGGCGGCCTCCTGCTGCTTCTTGAGGGTTTCCTCGATCTTGCGCTCGGCGGCCTGCTGCTTCTCGAGCACGCTTTCCATGGTGGATTCGCTCTCGGCCAGCTTCTTCAGCAGCTCGGGGTTCTTGCGCAGCAGCTCGGTGAGTTCTTCGCTGCTTTCGGCGATCTGCTTGATTTCTTCGGCGCTCTTGCCGGTGGCCTTGGCCGCCTCTTCGGGGTTTTCCTGGATCTGCTTGCGCAGGCCCTCCGGCAGATCATCCAGCTTGCCCTGTTTCATGGCCTCGCTGAGCTTCTTGATGCGCTCGGCGATCACGTCGGCCTTGGGTGAATCCAGCGAGGCCTTGGCCAGCTCGTTCTCGAGCTCGCCCATTTCCTCGCTGGCCTTCTTCATCAGCTTGTGCAGCTCTTCCAGCATCTCCTGCTCGGACTTCGCGGGCTTTTCGCCCTCCGGGCCTTCCTGCGCGAACAGGCTTACCGGGGCGCTGAACAGGCCGGCCACCGCGAGCGTGAGGATCAGTTTCTTCATGGTCTTCTTCCTTGTTATCCGGCCGAGGCCGGGTCTGTTTCTTTAACGCCGTCCGCTGTCGCCAGGTTCCCTAGTCCGGCTGGTAGCCGGGGATCTGCTTGCGCAGGTCATCCCAGGCTTTCTTCAGGCCCGCCTGCTCGGCCGAGTAGCGCTCGTAGAGGCGGCGGTAGTAGTCCGGCATGTCGTCGCGGTTGTACTCCTTGGCCATTTCGCCGAGGTTGCGGATCTTTTCGCCCAGCGACTTCTGCTCTTCGTAAATCAGCTCCATCTCAGCGAGCTTGCTGACCAGGGGCTCAGCCTGGGGCTGGCCCTGCTGGGGCTCGCCCTGCTGCTGTTCGCCCTGCTCGCGCTTCTTGGCGAGGCGCTTGCGCTCGCCCTCCACGGCCTTGAGCATGCGGTCGAGTTTTTCGATCACTTCCAGCTGGTCGAGCTGGGTGCCTTCGCCGACCTCGTTGCCCTCGATTTCGCCGAGGATGCCGTTGATCAGCTTGTTGATCAGCTCCATGTTGCTGGTGAAGCCGCCGTACTGGCCGGTCTTGAGAGCCTCCAGCGTTTCGTCGGCGAGCTTCTTTACCTCTTCCTGGTCGCGGTAGAGGGCCTTGGCCTGGCGCTTCAGCGTGCCGCTCCAGCTGCCGCGCTGGCGCACCTCGAGGTCAAGGTCCACGGTCTTGCCGTTCACCTTGAGCTGCTGCTCCTTCATGGCCTTCAGGTTCTCTTCGACCTGCACCAGCATCTGCTCCTGCTGACTGGTGACGTACTGGTTTTCCTGCTCCTTGAGGGCGTTGGTGGCCTCTTCCAGTTTTTCCTCGGCCTGCTTCTGCTGTTCCTCGGCCTCGCTGGAGTTCTGCTTGCCGAGGTCTTCGCGGGCCTTCTTCATGGCGCGCTGGGCTTCCTGCGCGGCCTTCTGGGCCTGGGGGTTGTCGGCGTTCTGCGGGTTCTTGTTGAACTCATCGAGCTTCTTTTCCAGGTCGCGCTGGCGCTCTTCGAGTTCTTCGAACTTGCGGCGCTCCTTTTCGTCGATGGACTCGTTCTGCGCCTCCTGCAGCTTCTCGATCGCCTTGTTGAGGTTCTCGACCGCCTTCTGCTGGTCTTCGCTGGATGACTTGGCCTGCGCCTGCTTCAGGTCTTCCGCGGCCTTCTTCATCTCTTCTTCGGCCTGCTTCAGGTTGTCGCGCGCCTCCTGCTCAGAGGGCGTCAGCTGCTTGCCCTCGGGCGGATTCTCGAGCTGCTTGGCCAGGTCTTCGGCCTGCTTGGCGATTTCACCCTGGTTCTCGGCCAGCTTCTTGGAGGCCTCGGCCTGCTGCTGGTCAAGCTGCTGCTGTTCCTGCTTCAGCTTGTCGATGGCCTCGTTCAGCTTCTGCTGGGCCTGCTGCTGGGCTTCCTGGGCCTTCTGCATCTGCTCGGAACGCTGCTGCTGGCCGTTCTGTTGCTGGCCATTTTGCGGTTCGCCATTCTGGGGTTCGCCATTCTGCTGCTGTCCGCTCTGGCTGGCCTCGGCCGCCTTCTGCAGGGCCTCAGAGGCCTGTTGCATGGACTTGGCGGCTTCGCTGGCCGACTTGGCGGCTTCGCTGCTGTTCTCGCGGCTTTGGGCGTTGCCGGCTTCCTTGGCCATGTTCTCCAGGGCCTCGGCGGACTCAGCGGCGCGGCGCGCCATGTCGTCCTGTTTCTCGGATGCGCCTTCCAGTGCCTTGGCGCCGCGTTCGGCGTCGAGGCGCTGCTGCAGGCCTTCGCGGGCGCGGCTGATCTGGTCCAGGGCGTCGGTCTCATTCTGCACGCCGGCCTGGCTGTCCTGGCCCTTCAGGGCCTCGGAAGCCTTCTGCGATTTCTGGGCGGCTTCTTTCAGACCTTCGCGGGCCTGGCGGGCGCCTTCCTTGGCGTCGGCGGCCTCCTCCAGCATGCGTGCGAGGTCCTCGGCGTCGCGGGCGGCTTTCTGTGCCGCTGCGTCCGGGGCGCGTTCTGCCTCGCGCTGCAGGGCGCGGGCCATGTCGGCGGCGTCGCGCATGGTTTCAGCGGAAGGTTCGCCGTTGTTGGCCTTCATTTCCTCCTGCAGGCGCTGCAAGGCCTCGTCCATCTTGCGGGCGTTGCCGCGCAGGGCGCGTTCTTCGGACTCCTGGAGGGGCTTGGCGGATTCGCGGGCGCGGTCGATGGCCTGCTGGATGCCTTCGCTGTCAAGCTCGGGGTCGGGCAGCTTCTCGACGCCCTGGGCCAGCTCTTCCAGTTTCTTGGCCAGCTCGGCCTGCTTTTCAGCGGCCTTGCTGAAGTCAGGCTTGCCCTGCTGGTTCATGCCCTCGCTGTTCTTCAGCTGGGCCTGGGCTTCCTGCAGGTTCTTCATGGCCTCGGCCATCTTGGCCTCGGCGTTGTCGGTCTCGGCGTTGTTGAGCTTCTCGACCGCCTCGTCCATGGCCTTCTGGGCGGCCTCGAGTTTTTCCTGGGCGAAGTCAGCCTCGCTGGCCTGGTTGGCCTTTTCGTCGCCACGCTCCTGGCGCTGCTTGGCGATCTGGTTGGCGAGGGCCTTGAGGTCCTTGTTGAGCTTCTCGGCGTTTTCCTTGGCGTTCTCCTGGCCGCTGCGGGCGCGCTTGAGGTCGGCGTTCTTTTCCGCCGACGACTTGAGGGCTTCGGCGGCCTCCTTCAGCGCCTTCTGGGCCTCATCCTGGGCCTTTTCCGCGGCGTCGGGGTCGCCCTGGTCAAGGGCGTCCTTGGCCTTCTGGCTTTCCTGCTGGGCGCGCTCGAGGGCTTCCTTGGCCTTGCGCGAATCGGGCGACTGGGGCGCTTCCTTGGCGGCCTTGAGCGCTTCCTGGATTGCGTCCTGCGCCTGCTGCTGCTTTTCCTTCAGCTGGTCCATCACTTCCTTGGGCAGCTGGGTGTTGGCGCCCTGGCGCTGGGCGTTCTCGGTGCGGGTGGTGCGGTAGGCGTCGAGCTGCTCTTCCTCGGCGCGCTTGATGGCGTCGAGCGCTTTCTGGTTCGGTTCTTCGCCGGCCTTTTCGCTGTTCTTCTGGACGTCGGCCTGGTCCTTCATCAGGCGCTCGAGGTCCTGGCTGATCTGGTCCAGGGCCTTCAGGTTCTCGTCGTTTTCCTTGGCCTGCTTCGCGTCCTGTTCGAGTTTCTTGACCTCGTCCAGGGCCTTCTCGAGGTTCTCGATGTGCTGCTTCTGCTGCTGCTGTTCTTCCGTCTTGCGCTTCTCGAGGTCGCTGCTGGCGCGCTCCTGGTCGGTCTTCAGGCGCTCCAGCTCGTTGATCTGGCGCTCCAGTTGCTCGCGCTTGGCCTGCAGGTCGTCGGTCTGGCTCTTCAACTGCTCCTGCTGGTTCTTCAGGTCGCGCACCGACTGTTCGATCTGGTCGAGGCGGCGGGCCTGTTCGTTGTCGCGGGTCTTTTCCGTGTCGTCGCGGATGCGCATCTGGTCATTCTTCATGGCCTCCAGCGCGGCGATGCGGTCCTGCAGCTCTTTGAGTTTCTGGTCTTCGCCGATCTTCGGCCCGTTCTCGAGCAGGTCGATGATCTCGGCGAGCGCCTTCTCGATGTCCTTGCCCTTGCTCAGCGCGGTGCGCACCTGGCCCTCACGGATGTTTTCTTCCGTGGTGCCCATGTCGTCTTCGATCTTCAGCTCGTTGAGCCGGTTCAGCGCGGCCTGGATCTGCGGGATGCGGCGGCGCTCGGCGGGGTCGTCGCTCTGCTCAAGCTCAAGCAGCAGTTTTTCCAGGCGATCGCGCAGGCTGATCAGCTGCTGGCGCGCGGCCTTCTGCTTCTCGGCAATCTTTTCAAGGCGGTCTTCCTTGCTGGCGCGGGCCGGGTCGTCGCCGGCATCCTGGGCCGCGAGCGGGGCGCGGGCCAGCAGGGCGGACAGGGCGATCACGGCCGCGCAGGAGAACAGGCGCTGCCAGTAACGGAACTTGGCGTGGATGCGGCGATTCATTTGGTTCTCTCTCGTCGAGTGCTAAGGAAAGCCTGGCACTGGTTTACACAGGTATTACGCAAGGGCGGGCGTGGCGGTTCACGGTGTAATGCAGAAAAACCGCACGAAACTGGGTTGGCGAACGAGCTAGTCGTAACATCCTGCAAACATTGCACTTATGGCGTTGAATCCCCAAGCGTGCGTCCGCGGATTCATCGTGACCCGAGCTTGTATTGGACGTACACACGTCAACGCGCCAGGCTCAAACCAAAGCCCGGGATGCCAATCCCGGGCTGTTCAGTGTGACCATGCAATTCCAGGGTGATTCGCCCGGGGTTTGCACCCCGGGCTTTGGTTTGGGCTCGGAGTGAAATCACTCGCCGGTAACTTCGTCTTTCACCTCTTCGTTGGTTCCCTTCTGGGTGTCGAGCAGGTTGCGGAAGCCGTGGAGGATGTCGTCGAAGCCTTCCCACTTTTTCACCTGTTCCTGCACCGCGGCGATCACGTCGATGCTCAGTTCCTGCTGTTTCTGCAGCTCCGCCAGCAGCTCGCGCCTCTCGTTTGGCTTGATGCCGACTTCCAGCAGGCTTTCGTAAAGGCCGCGGGCGCGCTCCATGCTGCCGGGTGTGAACAGCCCGGTCTCCTGGATCAGCTTGCCGAAGCTGTCGGCCGAGAAGGCGGCGTCGGGCCTGGCGCGCTGCAGCTCCGCGTTGAGGTTGTCGATCAGCTCGGCGGCGTGGCGGGCGATGTCGGCGTCTTCGGCTTCTTCAAGGCGCACCAGCGGCGAGTTTACGCGCTGCTGCAGGTCGCGTTCGGCGGCGGCGATGGCCAGCAGCAGGCGCACGGTCTGGATGCGCGACTCCTGGGGCTTTGAGAGGTCCTCGGCTTTGCGCTCCAGCCTGTTGTAGCGGTACACCTGCGCGAACACGCCGAAGCGGTTCAGGACCACTTCCGCGTCGCGCAGCATCTGGTTCTGGCGCTTGTAGGCTTCATCGAGGTCGTTGCGCAGGCGCTGGCCGGCCTCGTCGCGGAAATCCAGCAGGTTGGGTCGCGCGAGCGCGTCGCGGGTGATGGCCAGCAGCTCTTCCTGCAGGGTGGCCATGCTGGAGATGGTGGTCTTGATCTGGCGGATCTGGCTGCTGACCTTGGCGCGCAGCTCGTCGATTTCATACAGCTCATAGGTCAGCACCGTGTGGTGCTTGCTGCCCTGGAACTGCGGCGGCGAGTTCTCGTCCGGTTTCACCTGGTTCAGGTCGAAGGCCTGCACATAGATTTCGATGGCCGGGCGCGTGCCGGTGGGGATGCGCTCGTTGCCGATCAGGGTGGCGAAGTCGAGCTCGAAGCTGGTTTTCACCGCCGCGCGGGGATTCGCCTCGAGATCCTTGAAGCGGGCGGCAAACGGCGTGAATTCGCGGTACTCGGTCTCGATCTGGAAGCGCCAGAACATCTTGGCGCTGCCGATGCCGTAGTCGTCCAGCATCTCGAGCTCAATGGGCAGCACCGCGTCGCGGGTGATGTACACCAGCTGGTTGCTGACCAGCGGGTCGCCCGAGAACAGGATGCGCACGGTGGGGGCGACGTCTTCCTTCACCTGCATCAGGTCGCCGATGTTGCGGCTGTTCTCAATGCCCTGGCGGTCCACCAGCTTCAGGCGGTAACGCGCCATGCCCAGCTGCAGCGCCGGGATGCGCGCCTTGTAGTGGTTTTCGCCGGCGGCGCTGTCGGTGTCGATCAGGAAGCGCTGGCTGCTGCCCACGTTGAAGTCCACCAGCAGGGCGCTGGCCTCTGGCCCCTCCAGCATCAGCGGCTTGGTGGTGCTGAACGTGAACTCAACCCGCGTGCCGGCCACGGCATCCACCAGCTGCTCCTGGGTGCGGCGCGGCTCGATCACCAGGTATTCCGGGTAGGTGAAGGTCAGCTCAAGCGGCGAATCAAGCTCGGGCGCCGGGATCACCCGCAGGGTGTAGGGCCCGGCAGTGGCGTCGCCGGCCTTGATGGTGATCTGCTCGAGCTGGCTGATTACGGTCATCTTGTTGTACGAGAAGTACACCACCTGGCTGTCGTCGGCGGCAGTGATGCTGCTGCGCTCCATGGGGCGCGAGATGTCCTTGCCGACGCGCACGTAGCGGCCTGACTCGGGATCTTTCTGCCAGGTGGCGATGATGATCTCGGCCTTGTCGGGAATCTCGCCGCTGGGGCGCGCGATGAAACGCAGGTCGCTGTTGGCGGCGACCTGGTAGACGCCCGTGACGCCCAGTTCCGGGATCTGTTCCTCGGGGTCGAAGGTGAAGTTGACGTTCAGGTCTTCGTTGGTGGGGTATTGGGCGAGCTGGTCCTTGCCCAGGATCAGCACCTCGAGCTGCGTATCGGTGGGCCATTCAGGGCCGCCGCCGAGGGCGCGCTTGACCCAGGTGCTCATGGCGTCGCGCGCGAACCAGGCGTGCCCGAACAGCAGCACCATGGCCAGCATGCTGCCCATCACCATGTACAGCAGGCGGCGCGAGCGCACGGCCTCGTTGAACTGCAGGCGCCCGGCGATGTCGAA
>JAJVIO010000022.1 GCA_022071975.1 Planctomycetota bacterium | reverse complement strand
CCACGACGGCGCGCATCATCTCCTGGCTGCCGGCGTCCTTGTAGCGTTCCTGGCCCTTGAGCATCTGCAGCGAGGTGATCAAGCGGTCGTTGAGCAGCGGATACTCGCGCTCAACCAGCAGCGCCAGGTCTTCGTCGCTGATGGTGCGCGACAACGGATAGAACAGTGAGCGCACGGCCACCACAGCCAGCACGGCGAGCGCGATCAGCAGGAACACGAGCCGGAAGCCGCCCGGCAGCTTGAGCAGCATGTCGGAGTAGAACAGCCACAGGGTCAGAGCCGCGGCCCAGATCGTGAGTTTGGCAAGCCCCCAGCTGAAGAACATCAGGCGGATGTGCCCGCGCAGCTGGGAGAGTTTCTTTTCGATCAACGTCAGACTCATGGTCGCCTTCTATCGGTTACGCAGGTCAAGCTTCAGGTTGGCGCTTTCGATCTTCACGCGGGCCTGGCCGGGCGGGCCGTACAGGTCGCCGCGGTACTCGAGGCGCAGCCAGTGCTCAACGGGCGGCGCGGTAATCAGCATGGGTGAAATGTCGAATTCGAAGCGGTAGTACTCCCCGGGCTCAAGCCACACGTCGCCGGTATGGTCGATCGGCCGGTCGGCGGGTGTCACGGGCTCAGGCGGGCGGGTCACATTCTCGGGGGTGCCTTCCTCGGGCGAATACTCCGACACGTACGAATGGTGCAGCAGGTAGATCGGCTGCGAGAACACGTTTCCGGTGTCGATCGCGCGGCGCACCTTGACCGGCACGTAGCCGTCGTTCAGCAGCGTCGCCTCGATCAGCGAGCCGGAGCCCGTCACGCGGTTCAGCAGCAGCTTCAGCAGCGGGCGTGCCGGATTGGGCAGCTTGCCGCGCTCAACGCTGGTGCAGTAGCCTGCCGGCACCGGGAAGCTGCGGTCGGAATCAAGGCCGTAAACGCGGGCGCTGCCCGATCCTACGCTGATCTGGGTTTCGGCGCCGTCACGGGTGAGGTTGATGGAAAGGCTGCCCTGGTCCACCTGCACCTGGCAGTGGGGCGTGACCACCACAAAGGGGCCCTCGCCCATGCCGCCGGGCTGCACTTCCAGGCGGCGCATGAAGCCGGCACTGAGCACCACGCGACGGGTCTTGGTGAACTTGAACTGGGTGTTCTGGGCCAGCTCAATGGTGCTGTAGGTGTTCGAGACGCCCGTGGGCAGCCACACCCACGCGTCGTAGGCACCGGTGTCCTCCGGCGCTTCGGTGTCGGACTTCAACTGCAGCTCGCGGCGCGCGACCTCCGCGCGGCGCTGGCCCACGGTCAGGGACGGGTTGTGGTAGACGATCTGCCCGATCACGTCCGGCGCCGCCAGCGAGCCGCCGGTGCGCCCGATCGCGATCAGCGTCGCCACGGCCGCGATGCCCACCAGCAGCGCCAGCAGGAATGCGCGGCGCAGCATGCAGTGGACGCCCGGCACGGCGCCCATCAAGGCGCCGTCTTTTTTCATGCGGGCCTGCAGGCGCTCAAAGCTTCCGCGGCGCGGGGCAACCTTGCGCACGTCCTGGTGCAGTTTCAGGTGGGCGCGGATTTCTTCCAGTTCCTGCTTCAGGGCCGGGTCGGCGGCGATCTTGCTCTCGATGGTCTGCTGGGCCTCGGCGTCGAGCTCTCCCAGCGTGTAGGAAAGCAGCTGCACGCCGCCCAGGGGCTGGGTCATTTTTTCGTCGTCAAGCATTCTTCACCCCCTCGGCGGGGTTGCCGACGAAACGCTTCAGCTTGTCGCGCAGCTTTTTCTCGGCGTAGTACACGCGCGACTTCACGGTGCCGAGCGGGATTTCCAGCGCGTCCGCAATCTCCGTGTAGGTCATGCCCTGGTAGAAGCTCATGACCAGCACCAGCCGGTGCATGGGGTCAAGGTCAAGCAGGCCGGAGCGCACGCCGTCTTCGATCTCGCGCTTCTCGGCGCGGTCTACCGGCGACTCCTCTTTGCCCTTGGCCATTTCCTCTATTAATTGCACCGGGCGGATCGCCGCGTAGCGCCCGCTGGTGGTCGCGCGCGGGTCGCCCTCGGACAGCGCGTCCACGCGGCCGGAGTCGAGCAGGCTGTCGCTTTCCACGTCAACGGCGCGGCGCACGGATTTGCGGCGGGCCTCAAGGTCGATCCAGCAGTTGCGCCCGATGCGATAGATCCAGCTGCTGACCTTCAGGTCGTCGCGGAAGGTCATGGCGCCGCGCCACACGCGCATGAAGGTTTCCTGCAGCAGGTCCTCGGCGCGGCCGTCGTCCCAGCACAGGCGGTAAAAGAGCGCGTAAAGCCGGCGGTAGTACTTGTAGAACAGCTGCTCAAACGCCTCCATGTTGCCTCGTTTGATCGAGGCCATGAGCTTGAGGTCCTGGTTTTCGGAGGCGGTAGCCATCAAAGCCTTCACGTTGACCTTCAAGTAATACGCACCGCGCCGCCGCACGGTTCGCGTAAATTCTGAACCCGTCCAATTTAGGCGCCCGGACCCGTTACCACAAGCACAGTGGCGGGAACGGCTTGCAGACACGGATCAGCGACGGGCCGCGGCAGTTCGTGGAAGCCGACGGGTCCGGCGCCGGGTATGGCGTGCTTGACGGCACAGGCCGGGGCCGGTTTGATTAAGCCCACAATGAACCGTCTACCCTTGAAGCTGTTTCTGCTGGCTCTGTTGCTGGGCTGCACGGCGGTTGTGGCCGCCGTTGTGAAGGCCCAGCTTGGACCGCGCCACCTGCCGAGCGCTCGCTACCTGAAGTCCGCCGCGTTCCAGGACGGCGAATGGAAGTGGGCCGACGCGCAGAAGGGCTCCGTGAAAGGCACGCTGACGTTCAGCGCGAAGCGTCCACAGCAACCGATTGTGGTGTACCTGGTGCGTCTGGGCGACGCAGACAAGCCTGGCGAGCAAGGAGTTTTCAGCGCTCCCGCCACCCTGGACGTCAGCCAGAAGGGCGGCAAATTCGAGCCTTCATTCGGCGTGCTGGTGCGCAAGCAGAAGGTGAAGTTCCTGAACGACGAAGAAAACGAGATCAGCCATAACGTCTATTTCCTGGGCGACATTGAGGCCGACCTCGGCATTTTCGACCAGGGTCAGAGCCGCGAGCACGAGTTCACGGACGCCGGCGAAGTCAGCGTGCATTGCAGCATCCACAAGCGCATGGACGGCCGTTTCTTCATCGCGCCCAACCCGGCCTACGCAGTGCTTGAAGCTGATTCGGACAGCTTCGAGATCAAGGAAGTGCCGGTCGGAAAGTACCGCCTGCACACCTGGCAGAAGCAGAAGCGCTTCAAGGACTTCGAGACCACGGTCGAGGTCACGGCCGGCGGAACAACATCCGTAACCGTGGAGATGAAGCGATGAATCTTCAGGCGGCGGGCGGCAGGCGGCAGACGGCAGTTTACGGCGCGGCGCTCGTGCTGGTGTTGGTACTTGTCGGCTGCGGCAGCACGCCGAACTACCCGCAGCCGGCGGGCGACAACGGCCAGATCCTGGTGCAGTTGAACGGCGCACCCAGGGAAGGCGCGCCCAAGGCAAAGACCCGCGAAGTGCGCGGCGAATACACCACCGGCCGCCAGAGCGTCGAGCAGGGCAAGGCATTCGAGCGCGTGGACTATGACGCGCTGGAAGACGTGGTGGTGATCGTGGAAACCGGCGGGGCTGTCCTGCGCGACTTGCCGAACCTTGCGCCCTCAGCGGGCGAGATCACAGTTGACGATACGGGGTTCAACCGCGCCCAGTACCTGGCGCGCAACGGCAAGGGCGGCGCCTCTTTCACGGTTCACAATCAGCGCAAGCAGACCGTGCACTTGTACGGCTTCAGTGAAAGCGACGATTCGTTCGAAGTCGAGGTTTCCGCCGGCGCTTTGGGTACGGTCAAGGTAGCCAAGTCTGGGCGCTACGACGTCTACTGTGAAGAGGACGACAGCCTGCACTGTGTGCTGTTCGTGAGTGACACCGGGCTGGACTGGATCGGCAGCAGCGACGAGGATGCCTTCTTCGACATGCTGCCCCCCGGCGATTACGAAGTGCATGTGCACGCGCCGCGACTGCCCGTGTGGTCGCGCACGGTGAAGGTCACGGCCGGCAAACGCGAAACCCTGACGGCCGAGTTGACAGTCAACAACCTGCCAAAAGTGGGTGAATGAGCCTACGTTACAAGGCGCTGATTGCCGTGATTGTGCTGGTTGCGTTCCTGACCAGCTTTCTGGTGGTGAGCAGCAGTGCCCTGTTTGAGCAGGACGCCCGCGAACGGATCCACACTGAGCTGCTGAAAGACCAGCGCATCCTGGACGAGCGCATCACGTTCGCCGCCCAGGTGTCGCGCCAGGGCTTGCGCGCTTCCGCGGCGGACCAGGGGCTGGTCGAGTTCCTGCGCGACGCTCGCTTCGGTGATTTCGGCGACAACCTGCGACCCTTCGCGGAAGACTGGCGCAACAACGCCGGTGCGGACGTGGCCATCTTCGCCTTCGAAACCTTCACCGCCGAAGAGCGCAACGCGAAGTCACTGGCCCCCGCGGGTGACGACCTGGCGGTGGTGTATTTCTCCGCGAAAGCGGGCTTCGACGCGGATCGCCGCGACCCGTTGCTGGCTGACCCCGAGCTGACCCGTTTCATGGCCGCCTTCTTCAAGCCCGCCTGGGACGCCGGCACCGCCAAGGGTCTGCCGACGTCCGAGGCGGCCGTGCTGCCGATCGCCGGCCGCGTGTACCTGTGCGTGCAGAACTACCTGTGGGTCGGCATCCAGGACCTTGAGCCGGTGGGGGTGGGCGTTGTGCTGACCGAGCTTTCGCGCGACTGGTTGAAGAGCTCGAGCAGCGAGGAAGACGAGATCGAGAAGATTGTGTTCGCCGGTCCGCTGGTGGCGTCCACCACACTGCCCGAAGGCGGCATGAGCGCCGACGACGCCCTGCGCCGCGCCGTGGAACTGGGGGCGGTCACGCCCGATGGCTCGCGTCAGGAGTACGAGTTCGTG
This sequence comes from Planctomycetota bacterium, assembly GCA_022071975.1. Classification (GTDB taxonomy): domain Bacteria; phylum Planctomycetota; class UBA8742; order UBA2392; family UBA2392; genus JACKID01. The sequence continues at coordinate 24,244 of JAJVIO010000022.1, read as the reverse complement.
ATCGAGGGCGAGACCCACCTGGGCGTGGCGTTCAGCAGCACGCTCTCGCCGCCCGATCTGCCGCACCGGCCGGGTTTCATTGCGTTCAAGAGCCTCGAGAAAGAGTTCGCCCCTTTCCTTGAGCTGCGCAAGCGCGTGTTCATGATCGGCGGCGGGCTGGGGCTGATCGCCGCGGTTCTGGCCTATTTCGGCGCGTATCTGGTGATCGCCAAGCTGCGCCGCATTGAGGAAGCGACCGGCAAGATCAGGCAGGGGCGCTTCGACACGCAGGTGAACATCCGCGGCCGCGACGAGCTGGCAAAGCTGGGCAAGGCTTTCAACGACATGACCACGGGCTTGAAGGCGCTGGGCATGTACACCCACGACACGCTGGCGCGCAGCCTGCTGGACAACCCGCAGCTGCTGAATGCCCCCAGCATGCGGGCCGAAGGCAGCATCTTCTTCAGTGACATCAAGGGTTTCACCAGCATCAGCGAGGGCCTCAGCGCCGAGGACTTGACGAGTCAACTGAACGAATACTTCGCCGCCATCGGCCGCAAGCTGAAAGAGCAGCGCGGCTACGTGGACAAGTTCATCGGCGACGCGATCATGGCCTTCTGGGGCCCGCCGTTCATCAGCGAGGGCGACCATGCGGTGCGCGCCTGTGAGTCAGCCCTTTCCGCCGTGCGCATCGCCGGTGATCTCAGAGAACAGTGGAAGACAAAGGGCAAGCCGCTGTTCTTCCAGCGCATCGGCATCGCCACCGGCGAAGTGGTGATCGGCAACATCGGCACCGAGACCAAGAAGAACTTCACGGTGATCGGTGACAGCGTGAACCTGGCCAGCCGCCTGGAGGGCGCCAACAAGCTGTACGGCACCGAGATACTGGTGGACGAGCGCACCTTTGAACTGGCGAAGCACGCCGTGCAGTTCCGCGAAATCGACCAGATACTGGTGGTCGGCAAACAGCAACCGGTGCGCGTGTACCAGCCGCTGGCCATGCAGGCCGAGGGAATTGCCGCCGACCCGGCCTATGCGCTGGCCCTGCAGCAATACCGCAACCGCGAGTTCGGCCGCGCGATCGAGATACTCGATGCGCTGCTCAAGCGCGCGCCCGAAGACGGCCCCGCGCAATGGCTGCTGGAGCAAAGCCGCGAGTTGCAGCAGAACCTGCCGCCCGGCTGGGAGCCGGTAACCACTGCGACCAGCAAGTAGCCTCGCAGGCCGGTCAGTCTGCGGTCGCAGTTCTTGGCCGTTGAATGTCGCGAAATCAGGCGCGGGGTTTGAGTGTGCCGACCAGCTCGCTGATGCGCTTCACGCCGGCCTCGATCAGGCGTTCCTTCAGGCCCGCGTGGATGGTCTGGCCGGCGTTCGGCTCAACGAACAGGATCGTGCCGAGTTGCACCGCGCTGGCCCCTGCCACCATGAACTCCAGCACGTCGTCGGCGTTGCTGATGCCGCCAATCGCGATCACCGGCAGCTTCACCGCGTTTGCCACCTGCCACACGCAGCGCAGGGCCACCGGCTTCACGGCCGGGCCGCTCAGGCCGCCGGTGTAGTTGGCGACCAGGGGCTCGCGCTTACGCCAGTTCACGACCATCCCTACCAGCGTATTGATCGCGCTCAGGATGTCCGCGCCGCCGCGCTCGGCCGCCTTGGCGATTTCGGCAATGTCCGTCACGTTGGGCGACAGCTTGGCGATCAGCGGCAGTTGCGTCTTGGCGCGGCAGGCGGCCACCAGCCTTTCGCACTCGCCGGGGTCGCTGGCGAAGCGCATGCCGCCCTTCACGTTGGGACAGCTCAGGTTCAGCTCAAGAGCGGCGATGCCTTCCTCGGCGTCGAAGCGCTCCACCAGCCAGACGTATTCGTCAAAGTCGTGGCCTACCACGTTCACCACGGCCTTCGGCCCGAAGCCGCGCATCTTGGGCAGCGTGTTCTTGATGAATGCCTCGTAGCCCTCGTTCTGCAGGCCGATGGCGTTGATCATGCCCGCCGCGGTCTCGGCCGTGCGGGGGTAGTCGTTGCCCAGCCGCGGGTTGCGGCTGATGCTCTTGCCGACCAGGGCGCCGTAGACGGCGAGGTCGTGGTAGCGGTCGAGCTCTTTGCCGTAGCCGCTGCAGCCGCTGGCGGTCATGAGCGGCGATGCAAGCTCGAGCGGACCCAGCTTCACGCTAAGGTCAAGCGCCATGGGCGGCCTCCTGCAGCTCATTGGCGGGCTCGGGCTCGGTCTTCCTGTCCGTGGCGCTTTCGGGCGCGGGTTTCTTCTTTTCGGGCTTGAAGGACATCGCCACCAGGATCAGCACACCGGCGATGATCTCGATGTCAGCCACGTTGAACACCGGGTACTTGAGAGGGATGGTCCAGTCCAGCACCGGGATGCTGGTGCCGTGGAAGGGCAAATCAAAGATGAAGAACATGAAGTCGCGCACGTGCCCAAGCAGGATGCGGTCGTACAGGTTGCCGATCGCCCCCGCGGCCACCAGCGCCAGCGCGGTCAGGAACCAGCGGCGCTTTGGCTCGGCCTTGTACACGTAACCGAACACCGCCAGCAGCACGCCGCCCGCGATCAGCGCCAGCAGCAGCGGACGGCCGTGCATGATACTGAACGCGGCTCCCTGGTTTTCGGCCCATTTCCAGCCGATGAAGCCGTCGATGATGGAGGTGACGTCGGGCTGCGTGGGGCGCACGTAGGCGTCGGCCCAGGCCTTGGTGGCTATGTCCGCCACCAGCGAGACCAGCAACACGATCCAGAACAGGCCCTTGCGGGTGAACATGCCCTGCAGGAATGTCTGCTTCTCGCTCATGGCCCGAATGTACGGGTGAGTTCCGCCAGCGGCAAGGCCGGGCGCGACCGCCCCGCGACGGCCGGTGCGGGGCAATCTATGCTGGCGGCGTGAACGCCTCGCTGTACATCCACATCCCGTTCTGCGTGCGCAAGTGCGAGTACTGCGACTTCTACAGCGGCGTGGCCACGGCCGCTGACATTGACCGCTACATCGACGCCTTGCAGCGCGAGCTTGAGCTGCGCTTCCCGCAAGGTTTGCAGCCTGCCACGATCTTCATGGGCGGCGGCACGCCCACGCGGCTGGAGGCGCGGCAGCTGTTTCGACTCGGCGAGGTGCTGCGCTCTCGGGTAGATGTCAGCGCGGCCGAGTTCACCTGCGAGATCAATCCCGGCACGCTCACGCCGGAAAAGGCCGACGCGCTGGCCGCCATGGGCGTCAACCGCGCCAGCTTCGGCGTGCAGTCGTTCCAGCCCCGCTTTCTCAAGGCTTTAGGCCGGGCGTACGAAGCCGGCACCGCGACTGCTGCCGTGGAGATGGCCCGCGCGGCCGGCATCTCGCGGGTCAGTATGGACCTGATGTTCGCCCTGCCCGGCCAGACGCTGGAAGACCTGCACCACGACCTGCAGCGCGCGCTGGAACACGGCACGGAACACTTAAGTCTCTACGCCTTGACCTACGAAGACGACACGCCCTTGACGCGTCAACTGCAAAACGGCGAAGTCGAGCCATGCCCCGAAGAGCTCGAGCGCGAGATGTTCGAGCTGGTGGGCGAAACCTGCGCGCAGGCCGGCCTGCAGCGCTACGAGGTCAGCAACTTCGCCAGGCCCGGGGCCGAGTGCCGCCACAACCTGGTCTACTGGACGCTCGGCGACTGGCACGGCGTCGGCGCGGGCGCCCACGCCATGCTGGGCGGCGAAATCACGGCCAACGCCGCCGATTTCAAGTACTACACGGCCGCGCTGCTGGATGAGGGCAAGCTGCCGGTCGCGCGCCGCGAGCAGCTGTCGCCCGCGGGCCGCGCGGAAACCCTGCTGCTGATGGGCCTGCGCCTGACACGCGGCGTGGAACTCGCGCGCTTCGAACGCTTCGCCGGCGCAAGCTTCCATCAACTGTGCGGCGACACTGCCCGGCGCTTGCAGGATCTCGGCCTGCTCGAGCTAACGTCCACCCACGTGCGCGCCACGCCCAAGGGCCTGCTGCTGCTCGACAGCCTGATCATTGAGCTGGCAAGCGGCCTGGAGGCGGCCGTATGAACACTGGAACTCCCACGCAGCAGCGTAACCTCGAGCGACGGAGATCGGCCGGCCGTTTAATCCATAATCTTCTGGTGCTGGGTTGCCTGCTGCTTTCCGCCTGTGCCACTTCGGGGCCGATTGAGCCCGTACCCGGTGAGCAGCCCTCCCCCGCCACGGACGCGCTTGAGCAGGCGTTGCGCTCGGTGGTTGCCATCGTTGTCGAGCACGGCGGCACCGGCGATGCCTTCGGCGCGGGCGTGATCTACGACGAGCAAGGGCACATCCTGACCGCACACCACGTGGTCGAGGATGCCGACCGCATCCTGCTGCTGATCGGCGGTGGCTACACCGTGCGTGCACAGGTCGTGGGAGTCGATCCCATTGCCGACTTCGCCCTGCTGAAGGCCGATGCCATCCTGCCCGAGCGCATGCAGCCCGCGAAACTTGCCACCGCGCAGCCGCACCCCGGCGAATTCATCTGGAGCCTGGGCAACCCCTTCGGTACGTCGCGTTACGGCGGCGAGCCCAGCGTCGGGCACGGCGTGGTCAGCGCCACCAACCGCACCTACCTGAACGACGAAACCGGCCGTCTCTACCTCGACAGCCTGCAGCACGACGCGCCCACCAACCCGGGCAACAGCGGCGGCGGCGTGTTCAACACCCGCGGCGAGCTGCTGGGCCTCAACGCGTTGATTACCACCACCCGTGAAACCCCGGGCGACAGCGGCGTCGCGTTCGCCATACCGACCCACCTGCTGAAGGCAAAAGCGGATGCCCTGCTGCAGGGCCGGCCGATCAACCACGGCTGGTTCGGCGCCCAGGACTACAAGCAGGCCACGGAGATTTTCCCGCAGGGCTTCGGGCGGCTGCGCGCGGTGTTCGGCCCGGTTACGCCCAACGGTCCCGCACAGATGGCTGGCGTACAGCCCGGCGACGTGATCATCATGGTGGACGACGTCGAGCTGTACGGCATCCACGAAGTGCTGATGCTCGAGGACACAGTGCTGCCCGGCCAGCAAGTGCGGCTCACGATCAACCGTGCCGGGCGCGAGTTCGAGATCACACTGATATCCGGCCAGCGGCCCTGGCCCTTCAACTGACTACCCAGCGGTGTAGCTTTCGCCTTCCTTTAACTGGAAGGGCTTGCCCTGGGCGTCCAGCAGGGTGGCGATCATGATTTCGTGGGTGGCGCCGGGCAGCCTGAACTCGACTTTCACCGTGCGGCCGGCGATGTCGGTTTGAGGCTGGCCATCGGGCCCCAGCAGCGGCTGGCTGACGTTTTCGCGCGACTCGGCCACGCTGATCGCCAGCGCCTGCAGCTTGGGCCCCAGGCGGAAGTCCTCCACTCCTTCGAGTTCCGCCACCCAGGCCAGGTCGCCGATAGCATCACCTGGTTTGTGCACGAACTGTGCGGTGACACGGCTGCCGCGGCGGAACATCACCACCTCGAACAGCGCGCGGTCAAGTGATCCGCCCAGGAAGGTGATCTTTGCGCTGCCTCCCACCAGCACGTCCGCCGGCTCCGAGAACTCGCTTTTCTCGGCACCCTTCAGAGTTTGCACGCGGTACTGGTAACTTCGCCCCAGGCTGACCTGGTTGTCGGTGAAGCGGAGGGCGCTTGCCGGCACGCGCCCGACCTCAATGAACTGCGCGCCGTCGCCGGTGCCGCGGTAGATCACCACGGTGTCGGGCTTGGGCTTCGGCGGCAGGCTCCAGGCCAGGCTGACGCTTTCTCCGGCCGCCAGGGCGATCGGCGCGTCGGGCCTGGGCAGCGTCGGCTGCTGCGCGTCTGCGCCGAACATCACCAGCCCGGTGATGGTGACCAGCGTTGCAAAGGAAAGGTAAATCGCGAATCGCCAAACCATGAAGCTGATTGTGGCTTGTGCGCGCGCCTCCGGGAATGCCAAATCACGGCGTCCCCATCCACACAGGGAGAAGTATGGCGATTGCGCGGCTGATCAAGCCGGAGATCGAGGAGATGTTGCGCACCGGTGAGTACTCCGGTTTCCGCGCGCTTTCCGAAGAGCTCCACCCGGCGGACATGGCCGAGATCATCGAGTCGGTGCCCTCCGAGCGCCTGCTGGTGGCGTTCCTGGCACTGGGGCGCGATTACCAGCCCGACGTATTCGAGTACCTGTCGCCGGACACCCAGACTCGCCTGCTGCACGAGTTCAAGCCTGACGTGCTGTCGCGCATTTTAACCGAGCTGTCCGACGACGTGCGCACCGAGCTGCTGGTCGAGCTGCCGGGCCAGGTCACCCGCCGCCTGCTGGAGTCGCTCGATCCCGCCGAACGCAAGCGCGCGCTGGAGCTGCTGGGATACCCGCCCGAGAGCGCCGGCCGCCTGATGACCCCGCAGTTCCTGCACATCAGCGCCTCGGCCACCGCCAATGACGTGCTCGAGAAAGTGCGCCGCCTGGCCGACGAGGTGGAGACCGTCTACGTCATCTACGTGATCGACAGCGCCAACCGCCTCAGCGGCACAGTCAGCCTGCGCGACGTCGTGATCGCGCGTCCCGAACAGCGGGTTGACGAATTCATGACCGCCAACGTGGTGGCCGTGAAGACAACCGACGACCGCGAAGACGTGCTGAGCCGCATGCGCGAGTACGACCTGCTCGCCGTGCCCGTCGTGGACTCGCAGGAACGCCTGGTCGGCATCGTCACCTTCGACGACCTCTCCGACGTCGCCGAGGAAGAAGCCACCGAGGACATCCTCAAGATGCACGGCGTCGCCACCGCCCAGGACGACTACTTCACGGCCGGCGTGTTCAAGCGTTTCCGCAGCCGCGTGATCTGGCTGGTGGCGCTGGCCGTGGTCGGCACCGGCAGCGTGCTGGTGCAGCAGGCCTACAACCCGATCATCGCGCAGCTCAGCCTGCTGGCGGCCTACATCTCGCTGCTGACGGCCTCGGGCGGCAACGTGGGCACCCAGAGCGCGGGCATTTTGATCCGCGCAATCTCAACCGACGAAGCCAGCCGCCCCGCCTTGCTGCGCATCTTCCTGGGCGAGGTGCTGATCGGCGTGGCTCTGGCCCTGACCCTGGCGGGCATCGGCACCATGCTGGTGCTGACCCGCGGCGCCGAGCCCCAGGTGCTCGGCGGCCACGAGGTGTGGGAAGTCGCCGTGATCGTGGGCGCCTCCATGTTCCTGGCGGTGATGACCTCCAACACCCTGGGCGCAGCCATACCCCTGATCACACGCAGGATCGGCGTTGACCCGGCCGTGACCGCCGGTCCGTTCATCACCACCGCCGCGGACATATTGACCGTGCTGGTGTACTTCAACATCGCCCAGGCGATTGTGCTCTGAACGCGAACGGCACGGGCAACGAGGCCCGTGCCGTTCGCGAAGTTCATTCGCTTAGCGGTGGGTGATGTTCAGCCACAGGGCGGTCAGCACCACCAGCCCGAGGCTGAGCGGGATCAGCTTCTTCCAGCCCAGGTTCATCAGCTGGTCAAAGCGGAAGCGTGGCAGCGTCCAGCGCACCTGGATGTACAGCCACAGGAACAACCCGGCCTTCAGGCAGAAAATCAGCGGGCCGGCCAGGCTGGCAAGGAAAGTGTCGGCCGTCGGGTCGATGCCCGGCAGTGTCCAGCCGCCCAGGAACAGCGTCACGACCAGGCAGCTCTGGATTACCATGCCGTAGTATTCGCCCAGGAAGAACATGGCAAACTTCATGCTGCCGAACTCGGTGTGGTAGCCGCCGATCAGCTCGGCCTCCGCTTCCGGGAAGTCGAAGGGCAGACGGTTGCTCTCCGCGTAGGCGCACACGCAGAAAATCACAAAGCCTACAAAGCCCATGCCCATGTTGCGGATGATGCCCCAGCCGTGCTCGGCCTGGTTCAGGGCGATCTCGCCCAGGTCGAGCGTTCCGTAGGTCATCACCATGGCGAGAATCACCATGAACATGGCGGCTTCATAGCTGATCAGCTGCGCGCCGGCGCGCACGGCGCCGAACAGGCTGTACTTGTTGTTGCTGGCCCAGCCGCCCAGGGACAGGCCGTGCACTGCCAGGCTCAGGAAGGCCAGCGCGAACAGGATGCCCACGCCGAAGTCGGCAATCTGGTAGTTAACAAAGAAGGAACTGCCGTCTTCGAAGGTGTAGGTGAAGCCGTGGCCGAACGGAATCACCGCAAAGGCCAGCGCGATCGGCACGAACACCATGGCGGGCGCCAGGAAGAACAGCACCTTGCTGACACGCCGGGGCATGAAGTCTTCTTTGAGGATCAGCTTGAACATGTCGGCCAAAGGCTGCAGCAGGCCGAACATGCCCCAGCCCGCCAACGGGCCCAGGATCTTCCAGTTGGGCAGGCCGACCTTGGTGGGACCGTCACGCAGCTGGATCCAGGCGGCCATCTTGCGCTCAAGCCAGATCATGCCGGGCACCACGGTCATGATGACCGCGAACACCACGATCACCTTGATCGCGCTGAACAGGTACTCGAGGGCCGTGTGACCCGTCTCGGTTACTTCCGCCAGAAACATGCCGTCTCCGTGTATTGCGCGGTTACATTAGCGCGGGCAACGTTGGATGCAACGCCTTGCTTGATGAGGAAGGAATCACAGGCGGCAGGAGGCAGGCGGCAGGCGGCAGGAGGCAGGAGGCAGGAGGCAGGAGGCAGGAAAACTGCGCCGTTTCCCCAAGCCCCAAGCCCTAAGGCCCAACCACAACCAACATCCATGGCAAACGACACGATAAAAACCGCCATCTGCAAAGCCGCCAATCGGCTAGGCTTCCCGCGCGTGGCGTGCTGCGCCGCCGAAGCCTCGCCCCATGCCGCCTACTTCGACGATTGGCTGGCACAGGGGCGCCACGGCACCATGGACTGGCTGGCCAAGTACGCCGCCACGCGCAAGGATATCCGCAACCGCTACGCCTGGGCGCGCTCCTACCTGATGCTCAGCATCGACTATCCGCACGAACTGCCGGCCAAGCTGCCGCCCAAGTCGTTGCTGCCCGGCATCGCGCGTTATGCCCGCGCGGCCGACTACCACGAGGTGTACGCCGGAAAACTAAAGCAGCTCGAGGACGAAATCAAGCGCATCGGCGGCCCCGAGTGCAAGGCCATGTGGTACCAGGACACCGGCGCCTTCCTTGAGCGCGAGCACGGGGCAAAGGCCGGCCTGGGCTGGGTGGGCAAGAACACGATGCTGATTGACCCGGCGCGCGGAAGCTGGACGCTGCTGGCCCTGGTGGTGACCAGCCTTGAGCTGCCGCCGGACGCGCCGATCACGGATCACTGCGGCACCTGCACCCGCTGCCTGGATGCCTGCCCCACGGACGCGTTCCCCGCGCCGTACCAGCTGGATGCTTCGCGCTGCATCAGCTACCTGACCATCGAGCACCAGGGGCCCATCGAGCCCGCCCTGCGCCCGGGCATCGGCCAATGGCTGTTCGGCTGCGACATCTGCAACGAGGTGTGCCCCTGGAACCGCAAGGCGCCCGCGCTCGCGCCCGACGTGCCGGAGGGGCTGGCGGGCCTGACGCTCGCGCGCATCTTCACCGGCAAGCCCGAGCACCTGGAACAGCGCCTGAAAGGCACGCCACTGGAGCGCGCCGGCGTAGCGCGCCTGAAACGCAACGCGGCGATCGTGGCGGGCAACCTCAAGGACGAAAGCCTGCTGCCCGCGCTGGAGCAGGCCCTGATGACCGAAGACGAAACCGTGCAGGAGGCCGTAATCTGGGCCCTAACTCAGTACGGCCCAAAGGCCCGAGGCCAGCTATCCCGCGCCCAGAAGTACGTGACCAGCGAAGCACTGCGAGAGCAGATTATCGAAGCGCTGCAGGTCCAGTGATCAAGACCAGTGGCACGCGCTTCCAGCGCGTGAGTAGTGCCATGTGCTTCCAGCACATGCTCAGCCTTGGCTGGAAGCCAAGGCCACTCAACATGCGCAGGATGCGCATGCCACAGCTTCGATCAGCTTTGCGGTCACGCTATGCCCGTCGGCGTGTGGTGCGGAACGTGCCCGCTGCGGCTGCCAGCAGGCCGAGCAGCCACAGGGCGTTGCCTTCAGTGTTGGCGCTGCAGCCTCCTCCGCCTCCTCCACCGCCTCCGCCGCCGGTGCTGCCTCCTCCGGGCGCTGCCACGTCGAAGCTGTTGCTGGTGGCGCTGGTCAGGTTCACCGCGCTGAAGGTCAGGCTGTAGCCTGTGCCCGCCTGGTTGATCGACAGATCCGTGAAGGTCGCCACGCCGTTCACGGCCTGCACAATCAGCGTGCCCGAGAGCGTCCCTCCGCTGCCGCCGTTCAGGCTTACCGCCACGAAATGGCTGGCGGTCGTCACCAGCGCGCCCGTGTTGTCCTGGATCTGCACCACCGGCTGCGTCGTGAACGCAACACCCGGCGCGGCCCCGCCCGGCTGGGTGGTGATTCCCAGCTGCGTCGGCGTGGGGGGCGTGCCTACGTCAAACTGCGCCGAGGTGCCGTCCGCGAAATTGGTCGCCGTGAAAGTCAGCGTGTAGTTCGCGCCCGTCAGGTCGATCATCAACCCGCTGAATGTCACCACGCCCCCGCTGGCCTGCGCCGTCAGCGAGCCCGCCGGCCCCAGCACCGCGCCGGGGGCACCCGTGCCGGCCGTGATCGCGGCCGTCACGATCGTCGTGCTGTCGCCCGTCAGCAGCGCGCCGGCCGAGGTCCGCAACTCGACCACGGGCTGGGTGGTGAATGCCGTGGCCGGCTGCGCGCCACCCGGCTGCTGCGTTACCACGATCTGGTTCGAGCCGCCGGCGGCACCGGCCGTGATGGTCTGGGTCGTGCCGACGGGTGGCGTGGCGAACAGCACCACCGGGTAGGTCAACATCACCACGTCGGTAACCGTGACTTCCAGTATGAACGTGCGGCCGATGGTCGCCCCGGCCGCAACGTCCACCGTGACGAAGTAGTTGTAGACGCTCAGGCCCGCGTGGCCCTGCGGTGTCATCGAGGTCAGCGTGCGCGGGAAAGCGCCGCTGGGGGCCGAGCCGACTACAGTGTCGGGGCCCGAGGGCTCGAACACGTCGTTGTCGTTGGCATCCCACCACAGCTGGATCTGGGCGTAGTCGGCGGCCTGTGCGGTGCCAGTGTTGCGCACCGTGAGACCCTGAAAGGTGTCGCTATTGGAGGTCCAGCGCATCAGGGCGAATGACAGGCAGTGGCGCTGTGTTGCGCCCTGCTGGACGTTGCCGGTTGCAGGCTGGGTGGTGGCTTCAAGGTAATTCTCGTCGCCGAACTGGGCGGACAGTGCCCCGGCGCCAAGCAGGCACAGGGCAACGAGCAACAGCTTTGCCATGGTCGGGCTCCGTTGGGTGAAGCGCCCATTCTGGCAGGCTGCCGGCTGGAATGCACGATTATTGGTGCGTTACGGCACTTCCATGAGGCGCAGGCTCTGGTAGCGGATGTTTGCGTCGAGCTGGCCGGGGATGTAGCGGTCATTGGTCCACAGCAGGCGAATGGTGTGTTGCCCGCTGAGCTTGCCAAGGCCCAGCCGGCCGACCTGCTGGACGCTGGGATCGCAGCCGATGTTGAGCTGCCCGACCCTGGCGCCGTCCACGAACACGTCCACGCTGAACTCATACTCGTTGTCCAGGGGCAGCTCGCCATAGGTGTGGTTGGTTACGCCGAGCAACAGGTTGTAGCCGGCTTCGTTCTCGCCGAAGTCGAAGCTGTACTCGACCCAGTGGTCGTCATCCAGAGACCACAGGCCGGGGCCGTCGCCTTCGTCCATCTGCCACATGCCTTCGTTCTGCGCGGCGTCGTAGTCCCGCGGCCGGCGCTGCAGATCGAGCGCGGCCTGCAAGCGGATGTCGAAACTGCCGGTTTCGTCCACCCACTCAAGAGTGTGCGGCTTCAGGCCCGGGGCCTGAATGACAAGGAAGGTGACGCGCTTGTCGTGCTGGAAGCGGTATTCGCCCGTGGCGGACCGCATGGTCCTGGCTGGCAACGGTCCGCCCTTGGGCGACAGCGCGTAGGGCGAGGTAACTTCTGTTCCATCGAGCCAAACTTCGGTGACTGGCTGGTCGGTGGCATCGTTGACGATCCTCAGTGTGATGTCAGGACGCCGGAAGGGCAGCTCGATGCGGGCATCGAGGGTGCCCGCAGAAACCGCGGCATCTCGCCCTACAAAGAGGTCGTGCTCGGCGTTTACAGTCAGTACTAAGTCGGGCAGGCCATGGAATTCGAACCAGCCGGTGCTGTTGCTGTAGGCGATGCGCGGTTCGTTGTTTACCCGCAGGCTCAGCGCGGCGCCGTCGATCGGCTGGCCCTGGCCGTTCACCACCGTGCCGCTCAGGGTCAGATAACCGTCGTTGGGAAACTGCAGGGGCTGAAACGGCGCGCCGGTCAGACGGGCCGGCTCGCTTTCCGTTGAGCCGTTTTCGAAGTTCACGCCGCCGTTCTGGATGCGCCAGGACAGCTCGAGTTGATCCGCCAGCAGATCAAACGCCTGCCGCAGGCTGACTCGGCCGACATCGAGGGTTACTTCCTGCTCACCGTCAATTTCCTGCGCGCGGGTGACTTCGAATCCCGCCTCCGCGCGGAGTTTTGACAACACCTCGTCCAGTGTTGTGCCCTCAATGACAAGCGTGGTGGTTTCCGTGTCCAGCCTGATGCGGACAGATTCGTCCGGGTCGAGCATGCATTGACGCGTCAATACCGGCTCGCCGTTACGCAGCAGCGTGACGTACGGCAGCTCCTGCGTCTTCAGGAAGTCCCAGGTGCCCGCCAGCTTGCCGCCCCCGGCCGGCAATGGCTGCGGGCCGAACGCCGGCAGCACCTGTCCCGCGCGGCGCGGCTCCCAGCGCCGGGGGTCGAGACGGCCGGTGGCAACCACGCTCAGCCCCGGCTCGGGCTTGCTTACGCTTACATCAAGCTCGTAGGGTTCTTCCGGCGCCCAGAACACTCCCAGCTCGTTTTCTTCGCCCGCGCGCAGGTTGTCGTACACGGCGCAATCGAGGATGCGCTTGTCCTGCCACTCGAAACACAGGGCGTAGCGCGGGTAGTCGCCCGGCCAGCTTTTCGGCGCCGGCAAGTCCGCGCGGAAAAAACCCTGCTCGTCGGTGACCGCCTCCATCATCACCGGCAGCAACGGACCGCCCAGGCGGCTGGTGGCGGGGAAGAACGTCAGGATGCGCACCTTGGCGCCCGGCACCTGGCTGTTGCTGAGCAGGCTCATCAGCTTGCCGCGCACAGGCGTCTTCACCATGGCGGGCGGCGCGTAGCCCGCACGCGCCCAGTACTCAGCCCACACATCGGGCTCGGCCAGCTTGCCTAGGTCCAGCGGCGCTTGCTCGCCTGCTTCGGCGGCCTTGGGCACCGGCACGCCGGCCGGGGCGCCTTCCACCCCGTTGTAGCGCTTCCGGGCGGCGGCCTCGCGGGGAGTCGGGTCACGGGCCGAGCGCGGGATCGTTTCCCTCGGCGCCGCAGGCTCCCCGGCCGGGCTGGTTGCACCCGCGCGGCCTGGCGAAGCAGCACCCGGCGGCGTTCCGGGAACCTGGCCGTCATCGCCCTGCGTGGGCGCGCCGGCGCCGCGTCCCGGTGCGGCGCTGGTTTCGGGATTCCTGGCCGTCTGCTCCGAATCCGCTGATTGAGTGTCTGTCAATGGGTCGGGACCCGGGGAAGCGGCGGGGCTCGCCAGTCGTTTCTGATTCCAGCAGCGGATCGATCGGCCCGGCTGAGGATCCTCTGGTCGGCGCCTCGGCGATGCTCTCGGCTTGTGGCGGCGCGAATGGGCTTGCTTCGGCAAGCATCCAGGCCAGCGCGGCTCCCGCGCTCAGCAAGACCGCCAGCATTCCGAGTGTCAGGCGAGTTCTGTTCACGGCGGCCACCTGCACGCGCCGAAGACACGGCGCTTCGGATCATTCTGGCAGTCGGTCGTCTGGATTGCACCAGTTTTGGCCGTCACGCGCTCAGCGCGGATCAGTCAGCCTGCTTCAGCTTGCCGAGTTCGTAGATCTTCGGGGGCTGCGCATTGCCTTCGGTGTCGTACTCGATCTCGGGGCCGTGCCTGAGGTCGTTGCGCCATGTGGTTTCGCGCACCTTCCGCCCCTGTTCATCGAAGTAGGTTGCTACGCCGTTGCGCTTTCCGTGCACGCAAGTCTCTTCAAACTTCAACTCGCCGTTCGGGTACCAGGCGCGCCAGACGCCTTCTCTCTCGCCGCTCTCCATCATCCCTTCGACCTGTTTCACTCCGCTATCGTGAAAGTAGACCCACAGGCCGTGAGCCTTGCCGGCCCGATACTCGCCTCGGCCGGCGGTTGCTCCGTTTTCATGGAACGTTTCGCGCATTCCTTCCCGCGCGCCATCCACGAACTCACTTGCCTCTTTCAGCTTGCCGTCCTCGTAGAACATACGGAACGGGCCGTGCAGGATCGGCCCGCTCGGCGTCATCAGCTCGACAAACTGGGTGTAAATCCGGCCGCTCGCGTAGTAGTCGGTCCGGATCCTGGTGCTGCCCACCGGCACGTCGCCGGCCGGCTGCATCTCCACGCGGCCCTGCTTCTCGGGCGGCAGCGGCTCGATGCCTGCCCCGGCGAGTGCAGACGCGGCAGGCCGTTCGGCGTCTGGCGGGACAGGTTGCGTCCCGACCGGGCCCGGGTCTGCGGACAGCGCACCGCCCGCCGGCGGAGCGGCTTTTGACTTCGCGTCTTCTTCCGGCAGCATGGCTGCCTCGGGTGGAGCCGCCACGGTTCTGGGCGGATCGTCGTCCAGCACCTTCAACGCCACCAGCAGCCCCGCGATCGAGAGGGATACCGCCGCCGCGCCCGCCAATGCAAGCTGGCCCAGGTGCAGCACGCCGGCGGGCGGCGAAACCGCGCCGTCGCGCCAGCGCTGGACGGTCGCCTCCCATCCCCCGGCGGGCGGCGGGAACGCCAGGATTCCCAGGTAGGCCTCAAGCCCGTGCGGCTGCGGGCCGAGCTTCCGGCGCAGGCGCTCCAGGCCGCGATTCACCTGCGACTTCAGGGTGTTGTGCGCGATGCCGAGCTGCTCACTTGCCTGCTGCTGGGTCAGGCCGGCCATATGGCACAGCATCACGGCCTCACGCTCGCTGTCGGGCAACTCGTTCAGGGCGTCCAGCAGTTTGTCGCGCAGTTCCGCGAGTTCGGCCTGGATCGGCCTGTCGGGGCCGCTTTCCGGGGGTTGCCACTTGCTCTCTCTGGATCGCACTCGAGCCATTTTCTTCCGGTGGTTGCGCGCGCAGTTCACCACCACGGCGGCAAACCACGGCCACGCATCCTTGGGAATGTCGTTCTGTTTTCGCCAGGCGACGATGAAGGCCGTCTGCATGACGTCGTCCGCGTCCTCGGCGGAAAAGGTCGACGCCCGCGCCAGGTTCCAGGCGCGCCTTCCGTACGCGTCGATGAGTTGTTCGAAAGCGCCCACAGTGCCCGTCCCGTGCAGTCTGGGCATTCTAACGCGCCACCAACAACTCTACCAACCGCGACTAGCGCCTGGGCTTTTTCTTTCCCGCCGCCTTGCCCTGCTTGCTTCGGACCTTGGCCGGCTTCCGGCCGGCTTTGCCCCGCGTGCTGGCGGAAGGCCTGCTTCCCGGGGATGCAACACAAATGCACTCGTAGAGGGTACCGCCACCCGGGAGTTTGCGCTTCCGAAGGTCGCAGTCGTCCAGGCAGTCCAGGCGATCGCACGAGTACATGTATTCCACGGGATCGGTTCCCGGGATTGGCGTTGCGACCACTTCGCAGGTCCCCGAACTTGATGGTGCTGCGCGCAGGTACCGCGTCCCGGTCTTTGTGTCGAGAGTTTCGCGCCAGGCCGGCGCGATGAACACCAGCTTCTTGTGCCCCATGGATTGCCCCCGTCTTCATCACCAGTTCCCTGCCCAGCTTCAGAATTCTTTTCAGTAAGTGTACGCGAAAGCGAATCCGGGTCGGAAAAACGATCATAAATCGTTCACGGACTCAGTGGTGCCAGGGCGCGCCTTCCCGACAGCAATCAAGTACCTCACGCCGCTGCGCTCGCGCGTGAACCCGGGTAGTCCGGACACCGGCTTTTCCGGATTTGCGCCGCGAAACGTGCACCCGTTTTCATTTTCGGGGACATTCAATCTCGGGCAATCCGCGGATCGGCCGTGGATAGGGCCCTTGGGGCCCGGTGGATGCCCGGCGTGGGCTGCGCCGGTCACCTTCCCGGTCCAGACCCGCTACTGGAGAAGCATATGAATCGGCAGAAATCGGACCGTCAGCGAGTGCCGGCATCCCGGAGGCAACAGGAAGCACCGGGAATCGCAGAAGAACCCCCGCCGGCGTTGGCCGCCTTGCTGGAGAACGCGCGGCGCCATCCGTGGCCAAAACCGGCGGGCATTCTGGTGGTTCAGCCCGATGACGAGCTTGCACTGGCGCTTGAGGACGCGCTGGAGGCCGCTGACTTCAACGTCGAGACCGTGGCACTCTTCGACGACGCTCAGGCGCTCGCCGGCTGCCGGTTTGAAATGGTCGTCTTGCCTTCTCGGGCGGAACCAGGCGACTACGCAGGTTTGCTCGCCTGCCTGGCAGGCAGCCCGGGCGCTATCCGCCTTCCTGTCAGCTTTGAAGCAAGCGCCGATACGGCCGTCAGCGGGCAGTCACTGGCCGGCTTCCTGGATTCCTTGAAGGCAGCCATCGAGGAACGCAAACACCCGGCTTGCAGCGCTTGAGTGCGACGATCAGGCCACCCGGCTACGGCTGCTTTGACCACAGGCCGCGTTTTTCGCGCTTGGCCATGTCCTGGGCCTGCTGCATGCGGTCGCGCAGGTCCGGGTCGGGGATTTCGCGCAGGTCTCTGATGCGCACCAGGCCCTGGCTCAGCATCGCCATGTTGACGTTCACATAGCCGCCGGGGATTTCCTTGCCGGTCTCTTCGTCCACGGCGCGCAGGTACACGATGCCGTAGATGACCTCGTTGTTGACGTCCGAATCCTTGGAAGGCTTCACGTAAATCTCGTCCTGCTGGGCCACATAGTCGTGCAGCCACTCCTGCGTCATGCGGAAAGTGGTGGGGGCTTCACTTTCCGGCAGGCCTTCCACGCCCAGCAGCCTGATCTCGCGCTCGGTGGGGGTGTCGCCGTTCACCACGATGCGGTCCGGCGGGTAGATGTGCGTCGGCCGCGCGATGATGCGCCCGGCGTCGTCGATCACCAGGTCTTTCTCGAGTTCGGCGGGCTTGATCGGGTTGCCTCGGTCGTCCACGGTCTGCGTCACGCAGCCGGTCAGCAGGAAGGCGGTGATGATGATCCACAACAGGCGCATAGGCTTTTCCCGATCGGTGTAACGCTTGAACCCGGCATGCGTTGGCAAGGGCCGCCCGGCAGGGTACCATAACGCCTGTCCCCGGCACCCCCGCTATGGTTGCCCATGCCTTCTGACAACACAGCCTTCAAGCTCATCGGCCAGACCATCGGCGGCTGCCAGATCAAAAAGCTGCTCGGCACCGGCGGCATGGGCGCCGTCTACCTTGCCAACCAGGTCAGCCTGGGCAAGGAAGTCGCGCTCAAGATCCTGGACGAGCGCTGGGCCGCCCACGAGCGCCACATTGAAGGTTTCCTGCGCGAAGCCCGCCTCGCCGCCAAGCTGGAAGACGAGCACATCATCCAGATCTACGACGTCGGCACCGACCGCAACTGGAACTTCATCGTCATGCAGTTCGCGCGCGGCGAGAACCTGAAAGACCGCCTGCGCCGCGGCCCCCTCGACGTCGAGGAAGCGCTTTCGCACATTGAGGGCGTCGCCCGCGGCCTCAGCGCCGCCCACAGCCACGGCATCGTCCACCGCGACATCAAGCCGGGCAACCTGGTGATCGGCGACGACGGCATCATCAAGATTCTCGACTTCGGCCTCGCGCGCCTCGAAGAGGGCGAGAAGGACAAGTCCCAGGGCCAGTTCATGGGCAGCGTCGCCTACATGGCGCCCGAGCAATCCGAGTACATGCCCGTGGATATGCGCACCGACATCTACAGCCTCGGTATCACGGCCTACCAGTGCCTGGCCGGTACCCTGCCGTTCCGGGGCGACAACAACTTCGACCTGATCATCAAGCACCACTGCGAAGAGCCCCCGGCCCCTAGCGTGATCCGGCCGGAGATTCCGCTTACGGTAAGCCGCGTGGTGCTGCGCATGATCGCCAAGGACCCGGCTGTCCGTTACGCCAACATCGACGACGTGCTGCTTGACCTCAAGCTGATGCGCCGCCACCAGCTGCCGGCGGCGCCTGAGCCTTGGAGCCGGCGACCGTTAAACCCGCACCCCGTGGACATGTCGGCCATCAAGTCCGAAGAGCTGTACCGCAACGCGCTCAAGGCCCAGCGCGCCTGTTTTGTTGACGGCCGGCCGGTCGCCCCCATGCGCGAGCTGCTGCCCAGGATGGGCGTGGTGTACCGCGCAAGCAACGAGCCCGAACTGGTGCCCGCCAGCTTCCTTGAGGTAAAGGCCGGCGAGCGCCGGGTGCCCCTGGCGTTCGCGGCCATGAAGCACTTCGAGTTGCGCGACGTGAAGGGCGACCTGGAGTACGCCGAGCGCTTTCGAATCTTCAACCACAGCGAACGGCTGGTGATCCGCATCAAGGGCCAGAAGCCGCTGAGCGTGGTGGAAGTGCAGCGCATGTTCGACCTGCTGGAGGCCCTGCCCGCCGAGATCCGCAACATTGCGGTCGCGCTCGAGCCCGAGTATTCGGCCATGGGCAGCGACATCCGCTGGGTGGTGGACACCTACAACATTCTCGACAAGCGCGGCTGCGCCTTCACGCTGATCGTCGGCTCGATGGAGAACCACACCACCTTCGTCAACCTCGGCATCGACAGCCACATCCGGCTGGAACTCGAGCTCGAGCGCACGGCCAGCATCAGCCTCGAGCGCCTGAAGCCCGAAGAGCCCGCGCCCGACGCAACGGGCGAGGATTCAGGCTACGTGAAAGCGGAGGGCGAGCCGGACCTGACGCCCTCGGCCTGGGCGCTGGTAGGCCAGATCCGCGAGCTGCTGCACTCCGGCGAGCCCGTGGGCGCCGCCCGCGCCTGGCGCCGGCTGGTGGGGGAGGGGCTGGACCGCCGCCAGCTTCACAGCCTGGGTGACCTCAAGACCGAGCTCTATAACGCCCTGTTGGCCCAGGGGCGCGAGGCCTTTGAGGCCGACGACTTCGAGACCTCGACCGAGCTGTTTAACCTGATGATCGACCTGGAGCCCGGCCGTTACGAGGGCCACTTCTACAAGGGCCTGCTGTTGAAGGCCGAGGGCAAGATGGAGTACGCCCAGGCGTTTTTAACGCAGGCGATCCTGGCGGCGCCGGACGAGGCCGAGCTGTTTTACCACCGTGCAATCGTGCGCAGCCGCGTGGATGACCTGGAGGGCGCTCTGCGCGACCTGGACATGTGCCTGACCCACAACCCGCGCATGGTGAACGCCTACTACAACCGCGCCAAGCTGCACCAGAGGATGGGCCGCCAGGATTTAAGCAAGCGCGACCTGCAGATGTACGAAAGGCTAAGCGGCAAAAAGGCCACCCGCAGCACCAAAGCCCCAGCCACCAGGCCACCAACCAAAGCCGCCGAGGCGGAGTAATCCAAGCCCAGCCCGCAAGGGCTGGGCTCGAGTGGCACGGCCCTCCGGGCCGTGGGTAGTGCCATGTGCTTCCAGCACATGGCAAATCACGCGCAGGATGCGCGTGGCACGACTCACGCGCTGGAAGCGCGTGCCACTGCCCCAGCCCTTCCAACTCCGCCAAGGCTACGTCGGACAGGTGCGGGCTGGGCTTGGATTTCATGCTGATCTGACTTGTTGGTGACACTTCGCACCCTTGGCTTGCTAACCTGCTTGCACTGGGCTGGTGATCGGGGGACCTGCTATGCGTGCTTTGCTTGCGCTTGGGGTGGTGCTTTCCGTTGTCTGCCTGGCCTTGGCCCAGAAGGCTGAGCATGTGGCCCTTCTTAAAGACGCCTCGCCGGACAATCGCGTCGAAGGCGCCAAACGCCTGCTTTCCGACGGCGACAAGAAATCCGTCAAGGCCGTCATTGAAGCCCTGGTGGCCGAGCGCGACGGCTTTGCCGGCCGTGAAATGGGCCGCGCGTTCGCCGACCTCAAGGGCGCCGAGGGGCTCAATCAGGCCGACAGCTCGGTGATGGCCTGCAAGAAAACCGAAGAGATGTTCGCCGCCTACTGGGCCCTCTGCGGCCTCGCGTTCGGCAACACGCCCGAGGGCACCGGCACGCTGAAAAAGGCGCTGGACAAGGGCGACAAGAAAAACGTCTCCCTGCGCGCCTGCGCCCTCGAAGCCATGGGCGAGGCCGCGCGCGACGACCTGGCGCCCCTGGCCCTGGCCATCGTCAACGCCTACAAGCCCGAAGACGACAAGGGCAACGTGTTCGAAAACCTGGCCGCCATCACGGCCGTGCGCAAGCTGTGCCCCAAGGGCGAAGACCGCGAGGCGCAGGAGCCTTACATTGAAGCGCTGATCCACGTGCTGGATGCCAGCGGTGACGAGCGCATCAAGTACTTCGCAGCCCTGGGCCTGAGCCGCATCTCGGGCCAGCCGGCTTACCTCAGCGCCGGGTGGTGGCGCGCCTGGCTGGCCGGCAACGTGGCCGAAGAGGCGGGCGCGGGCAAGACCGTGGCGTTCTTTGACGCCATCGCCGTGGGCACGCGGGTGCTGTTCGTGATCGACGTCAGCGGCAGCATGGAGTGGCCGGCCGACATGGAGTTCGCCAAAAACCCGGTGACGGGCAAAGGCAAGGAAAACGGGCCGGACTACAGCCAGGTGAAGACCAAGCTGGACCTCGCGAAGGTCGAGCTGCTGTGGACGCTGAAAAATCTGCCTGAGGACTACCACTTCAACATCATCACCTACAGCAAGGAGCACCAGCTGATCCTGCCCGACGAATCCGAGCTGGTGCAGGCGACGGACGAGAACAAGCGCAAGTTCAGCATCGCGGTCTACGGCCTGAAAGCCGAGGGCGGCACGAACATCCACGGCGCGCTGACCCAGGCCTTTACCGTGGTGCGCAAGGGCAAGGTGAAGGAAGACCCGGCCCTGGACCCCAAGGCGATGCTGGAAGGCGTGGACACCATCTTCTTCATGACCGACGGCGAGCCAAGCTGGAGCGACGACAGCACCGGCGAAGGCTATGTGCACCCGAAGTGGGGCAGCATCGGCAACGGGCGCTACGTGAAGCCGGAGGCGATACTGGCCGACATCTCGCGCATCAACACCTTCCGCAAGGTGGTGATCCACGCGATCGCGGTAGGCAAAGATGCCGCGCACCAGATGATGCAGGACCTGGCAGAGCAGAACCACGGGCGCTACGTGAACCGAGGGTAGCCCGATGCGTAAGCGTCGGGCATGAGGCTGGTGAACATGACGCTGCGTTGGAGTTGCATCGAAGCGGTGTTGAACAGCAAATTACCAATAACCAATTTTCAGTTACCAATAGCGGGGCGCGACGTTGGTGCGGGTTGCGGCGACCATCGCGAACCTGGACAGTCTTGCGCCGTGGAATGCAACTGCGGGAACCACGAAGGGCCCCGAAGGACCACGAAGGCAATCAAGCAAAGGAGCAGCTCTTCGTGGTCCTTCGTGACCTTCGTGGACAACAGCTTTTGCAGTCGCCAGCAATTGGTAATTGAAAATTGGTTATTGGTAATTCGCTGTTTCACAGCTTCGATACACGCCAATCGTACCCGCCTCCACAAGCGCTTGATGCCCGGCGCTTACGCGGCCGGGCTACGCTGTGTGAATCGTCAGCCATCGCACTACGTCTGACTGGCGAAGCAGCCCGATGATCTGGTTGTCTTTCACCACCAGCACCACGCCGTAGTCGCTTTCCGCCAGGCGCTTCAGGATCTCCGGCCCGGGCAGGTTGTGCTCCACGAAATCTACCTCGTGCAGCGGCTTGGCCAGCCGCGCCAGCCTCGTGTGCGGCCGTGCCTCGGGCGGCAGTTGCGCGATGTCGTCGATAGTGACGATGCCGACCAGCTGCCCGTTTTCGAGTACCGGCCACACGGCCTGGCTGCGGTGCATCAGGCGTTCGCGCGCGAAGCTTTCGACGTCGTCGTTGCCGTCGGCGAACTCGAAGCCGGTGTCCATCAGCTCTGACAACCGGTGACCCTGCAGGCTGGCGCGCAGCTCGGATTCCGCTTGGGCCGCGCGCGCCGCGCTGAACAGGAACCAGCCGATGAACAGCAGCCACAATCCGTTGATGAAGCCGCCGAAGAAAATCTCCAGTCCGCCCAGGCCCATCAGCATGAATGCCACCACGCGCCCCGAATACGCCGCCCAGCGCGTGGCCTTCTGCATGTCGCCGCTGATCGCCCAAAGGATCGCGCGCAGCACGCGCCCGCCATCCAGCGGAAAGCCGGGCATCATGTTGAACGCCGCCAGGAACAGGTTGATCGGCCCCAGCCACAGCAGCAGCGTGGGCAGCGGGCCCAGCGACGCCATGGCGGCCTCGGGGTTTTCGGCCAGCCGTCCCGCGAAACCGCCGTCCACCAGCAATGCCGCCAGGCCGATTGCGCCCAGGCCGATCGCCACGCTCATGAGCGGGCCGGCGATCGCGACCATGAACTCGACGCCGGCGGTCTTGGGCTGGGTCTTCAACTCGGCCATGCCGCCGAACAGGAACAGCGTGATGCGGTCGATCTGCAGTCCCTTCCACTTCGCCACCAGCGAGTGCGCGAACTCGTGCGCCAGCAGCGAAACGAAAAACAGCAGCGCCGTCGCCAGCCCCAGGCCCCAGTGCAACGCCGGGCTCCAGTCCGGGTGCCAGCCCGGAAAGGTGTGGGCGGCAAGGCTCCACGCCACCAGGCCGAAGATCAGCAGCACGCTGAAGTGCAGCCGGATCTCGATGCCGAACAGGCGCCCGAGGCCAACCCCCCCGGCCGCCTGCCTGCGTTGTGGCGCGTTTCCGTTCATGCCCGAGCCTCACCATCACAACGCCGCGAGGCGCAATCCGCTTCCACCCCCTTCACGGGCGCGGCCGCTGCGGCTATCTACGTGGCCTGAAACTTCCGGCGTGAGCCGGTGATGGGGGAAACCCCGACGACGGTCGCCCCGCGACCGGGAAAGACAGACATGACAACTGAAGACGCAGGCAAAGAACGCCTGCAGAAGATTCTCGCGCGCGCCGGTTTCGGCTCGCGCCGCGCCTGCGAAGAACTGATTGTCGAAGGCCGCGTCTCCATCAACAACCAGGCAGTAAGCGTGCTCGGCGTACGGGCCGATCCCATGCGCGACGTGATCGCCGTTGACGGTGAGCGCGTGCATTTGCCGCGCCCCGCCTACTGGATCCTGAATAAAAAGGAAGGCTCCAGCTTCAACGACGCCGAGGCCGAGCAGGAGCTGCAGGGGCTGGTCGAAGGCGACTTCGGCCGGCTGTTCACGGCCGGGCGCCTCGACCGCCTGGCGCGCGGCCTGATGCTGATCACCAACGACGGGCGCGTGGCAAACGTGTTGACCCACCCGCGCTACCGCGTGCCCAAGGTGTATCGCGTGACCGTGAAGGGCAGCGTGGATGTCACGGCCGCGAAGAACATCGAACGCGCGCTGTTTTACGCCATGAACAACGGGCGCTTTGAGCCGCTCGAGGTCGGGCGCGCGGCCGGCGGGAAGACGCCGCTGACGCTTACCGTGTACGAGGGCCTGCCCCAGGCCCTGCGCGACATCTGCCTGAAGTTCGGCCACGGCGTGAAGTCGATTGAGCGTGTGCGACTCGGCCCCATTGAGCTCGGCAGCGCGCCCGGCGGCGCTCTGCGCAAGCTGCGGGCTGACGAAATCCAGATGGTGCTGCAGTACGTGGACGAGGCCGAAAACGGCCGGGTTGACTACGAGAAACCGCTGGTAAGCCCGGCGCGCTTTCAGCGCGACGACGAAGCCACTGGTTTTCGGCGAAAGAAAACCGGCGCGCGCGGGACAAGCAGTGTCGGCCAGAAGAAGACTCGCGCCCGCGTGCAGACGCGCGGCAAGACATTCGGCCGCGGCGAGCGCGATGAGCGCCGGACCGGCGGTCCGCGACGGGAAGGCGGACCGCGCACCGAGCGTGGCCCGCGTCGTGAAGGCGGCCCGCGCCGCGAAGGCGGACCGAGGCGTGAAGGCGGACCCCGCAGCGAACGTGGACCGCGTCGCGAAGGTGGACCGCGTCGTGAGGGTGGACCGCGTGGCGATCGCGGACCGCGTCGTGAAGGCGGCCCGAGGCGTGAAGGCGGACCCCGCAGCGAACGTGGACCGCGTCGCGAAGGTGGACCGCGTCGCGAAGGTGGACCGCGTCGCGAAGGCGGCCCGCGTCGTGAAGGTGG
>JAJVIO010000055.1 GCA_022071975.1 Planctomycetota bacterium | reverse complement strand
TCGCCCCCCACAACAGCTGGCCCGACAACGCTAATCTGGACAAGGCACGACGCCTGCTGTGGCCGATCAAGCAGAAGTACGGCCGCAAGCTCTCCTGGGCGGACCTGCTGGTGCTGGCGGGCAACGTGGCGCTGGAATCGATGGGTTTCAAAACCTTCGGCTTCGGCGGCGGGCGCAAGGACGTGTATGAGCCTGACGAGTCAGTGTACTGGGGCTCCGAAGGCAAGTGGCTCGAGGACAAGCGCTACAGCGGCGAACGCGACCTGGAAAACCCCCTGGCCGCGGTGCAGATGGGCCTGATCTACGTCAACCCGGAAGGCCCGGGCGGCAAGCCGGATCCGCTTGCGGCGGCCAAGGACATCCGCGAAACCTTCGCGCGCATGGCGATGAACGACGAAGAGACTGTCGCGCTGATCGCCGGCGGCCACAGCTTCGGCAAGACACACGGCGCGGGCCCGGCCGACAACGTCGGCCCGGAGCCCGAGGCCGCGGGCATCGAGCAGCAGGGCCTGGGCTGGCGCAGCAGGTTCGGCAGCGGCAAGGGGGTCGACGCCATCACCAGCGGCCTCGAGGTCACCTGGACCACCACGCCGACCAAGTGGAGCAACAACTTCTTCTGGAACCTGTTCGGCTACGACTGGGAGCTGACCAAGAGCCCCGCCGGCGCCTGGCAATGGACGCCCAAGGGCGGCGCGGGCGCGGGCACGGTGCCGCATGCGCACGACAAGTCAAAGCGCATCGCGCCCTCCATGCTGACCACCGACCTGTCGCTGCGTTTTGACCCGATCTACGAGAAAATCTCGCGCCGCTTCTATGAGCACCCGGACGAGTTCGCCGATGCCTTCGCGCGCGCCTGGTTCAAGCTGACCCACCGCGACATGGGCCCGATCGCCCGCTATCTGGGCCCGCTGGTGCCCAAGGAGCAGCTGATCTGGCAGGACCCGATCCCGCCTGTGAATCACCCGCTGATCACGGAGAAAGACATCACCGCGCTGAAGGGCAAGCTGCTGAAGTCGGGCCTGTCCGTGGCGCAACTGGTTTCGACGGCGTGGGCGTCGGCCTCGACCTACCGCGGCTCGGACCACCGCGGCGGCGCCAACGGCGCGCGCGTCCGGCTCGCGCCGCAGAAAGACTGGGAGGCCAACCAGCCGGGCCAGCTTGCCAAAGCCCTCAAGAAGCTGGAGGCGATCCAGAAGGGCTTCAACAAGGGGCGCAAGAGGGTTTCGCTCGCCGACCTCATCGTGCTGGGTGGCTGCGCGGCCGTGGAGAAGGCCGCCGCGGACGCGGGCATCAAGCTCAAGCTGCCGTTCAAGCCGGGGCGCATGGACGCCTCGCAGGAGCAGACGGACGTCGCCTCGTTCGAGCCGCTGGAGCCCGCGGCCGACGGCTTCCGCAACTACCTCAGTGCGCGCCGGCGCATGAGCCCCGAGCAGCACCTGGTGGACCGCGCGCAGTTGCTGAAGCTTACGCCGCCCGAGATGACGGTGCTGGTGGGGGGCCTGCGTGTGCTGGGCGCCAACTTCGGCGGCAGCAAACACGGCGTGTTCACGAAGAAGCCCGGCAAGCTGACCAACGACTTCTTCGTCAACCTGCTCGACATGGGCACGGAATGGAAGCCGGCCGCGAAAGAAGGCGAATACGATGGCTTCGACCGCAAGACCGGCAAGCTGAAGTGGACGGCTACGCGGGTGGACCTGGTGTTCGGCTCAAACTCCGAGCTGCGGGCCCTCGCGGAAGTCTACGCCGCCGAGGACGGCGGCGAGAAGTTCGCCGAAGACTTCGCCGCTGCCTGGAACAAGGTAATGAACCTCGACCGCTTCGACCTGAAGAAGTAAGCCGGAGCTGAAAAGGGGTCAGGCTCCCGCAGGGTGCCTGACCCCGTGTTCGTTGCCGGAAATCGCTGGCGTGTCGCCCCTTCCGTTTCTGTACTCGTGCCATGAATTCCGAAACGGCCAACTACAACAAGAAGCTGCCCGCGGCCGAGCGCGCGATCGGCGACCTGCTGGCGAAACAGATCGACCGCCACCTGCCCGAGGCCGAGAACAAGGTCTGGCACGGCCACCCGGTCTGGTTTCTGGATGGCAACCCGGTCGCCGGCTACAGCAATTTGAAGGGCTGCGTACGGCTGCTGTTCTGGAGCGGCCAGTCCTTCGACGAGCCGGGGCTGCACAAGGAAGGCAGCTTCAAGGCCGCCGAGGCGCGCTTCACGGCCGTGGACCAGGTTGACCTGAAGGCGCTGAAACGCTGGCTGGGAAAGGCCCGCGACATCCAGTGGGATTACAAGAACCTGGTGCGCCGCAAGGGCAAGCTGGAGCCGTTGAAGGGTGTGGGCAAGAAACCCGCGGCCGCGCGCGCGGGGAAGAGTGTCAAGAAGGCTGAGAAGCCGAAGCTGCTGTCGGGCGGCAACCCGCAGATCGCCAAGGCCGACGGCGACGCGCCGGTGCAGGCGTACATCGAGGCGATGCCGGGCTGGAAGCGCGAGGTGGGGCGCAGCCTGGATGCGCTGATTGAGCGCACGGTGCCGGGCGTGCGAAAGGCGGTGCGCTGGAACTCGCCGTTCTACGGCAGCGAGCAAGGCTGGTTCCTGAGCCTGCACTGCCTGACGAAGTACATCAAGGTGGCCTTCTTCAACGGCACGCAGCTGAAGCCCATGCCGCCCGTGGAGTCCAAAAACCAGGGCACCCGCTACTACCACATTCACGAGAACGACCAGCTGGACGAGCAGCAGCTGAAAAGCTGGATCAAGCAGGCATCAAAGATACCAGGCTGGCAAGGCTTCAACTGCTAAACGGCCGTGCAGAGGTCTGACCCCGGCGCTTTCCTGTGTCACTCGCCTTCCGGCGTTGTCGGCTTTTCAGGCTTGGCGGGTGGCGGGTACGTGGCGTGGAGCTGCTTGTAGGGGCCGCCTCTCAACGTCTCGCCGACGTCTTCATCGTTGTACAACTCGTTCATCCACTCCTGCGCGGTTTCCGGCTCCAGCCCCTCGAGGTATCCGTGGACTGCCTTGATGGCCTCGATCGATCGGCCGGAACCCGCCTGGGCGAGGATGGTCAGCCACTGGTTCGGCTCGTCGAACGCGGTCTTGGCGATGCCGCGGGCCAGGTCGTACTGGCGGCTGCGCAGGGCCGCGCGCACCCCGCGCTCGGCGCAATCCCAGAGGTCGTAGTCTTTTTCCGCGGGCTTGGCCAGGTAACGCTGGTACTCGGCCGCGGCGGTTTTCCACTCCTGTTTCAGCCACGCCAGGTTGCCGCGCGCGCGCACCAGCGACAGGTCGCCGGGTTTCGCCTTGGCGTGGGCCTCGATCACCGCAGCCAGCGGCTCGGCCTTGCCCGCGTCCGACAGCAGGCCCTGCAGGTAGCTGAATGTGTCGGCGACCTCTGCGAACTCAAGGTATGCTTCAAGCGCGCGGTCCTGCTGCTGCATCACGTCGATCAGCCCGTGGCGCAGACCGGTGCCGAAGCTGTCCTCACTGGGCTTCAGGAACAGCCCGGCGCGGAACAGCTTTTCTGCCCCTGCCCAGTCGTCGCGAAGGTAGGCGACCTCGGCCTGGTAGAACCGCAATCCCGCGTCGGGCTCGATCGTCTTGGCGCGCGCTTCGCACAGGGCATGCAGACCTTCCGCGTCGCCGTCCTTCAGGTGCCGGCGCGCCATGGCCTCGAACGCGCCAGTGGCCAGCGTGGCGTCCTTCGCCTCCGCGAGCGCTTCCAGCGACTTGCCGATGTCATACATCGCGTACCAATACCATTCGCGACAGTCGTTCAGTTCCTCAGCCGGCAGGCCGTTTAAAGCCGCCTTGAATGCCGCGGCTGCCTCGGCCGCCTTGCCTTCGTCGTACAGGAACCGGCCGCTGAAGTAGACGGGATGGGCGTCGTCGCCCGCAACCGGCGCATACGCCTCGGTGATGGCTTGCGCGGCAGCGTTCATGTCGCGTTCGTAGTAGAGGTTCTCCATCAGGTTGAGGTAGTCGGCCGCGCGATTCTTCAGTTTCAGGAACCACTCGCCCAGTAGCGGCAACTCTTCCTCTTTCAGACACAGGGCCAGGCCGGCGACGGCGCCCCAGGTTGGCGTGTCTGCGAGGCTCTGGGTGTAGGCTTTGCGGGCGTCATCGTAGCGATCGAGCCAGCTATAGCAGTCGCCCAAATCGATCAGCGCGATGGGATCGCTGCCGATGATGACGGTGTACCAGCGAAGATCCTTGATTGCAGCATTGTAGTCGCCCAGCGCAAACAGCGAACGCCCACGGCCGTAGCGTGCCATGGGCATGTCGTCATTCAGTGCCAGCGCTCTCTCGAAATGCGCCAGTGCACTCTCATGATTTTCGAGCCCTGCCTCGCAGTATCCGAGCAGCGCGGAGCGCCAGGCATCGAACTCCCTGGGCAGACTGGCGTCGCGGGCGAGTAGCAGATACTCGCTTGCTCCGTCATAGTCTTCCTGCTTGAGCTTGGTACAAGCCACCAGCAGGTAGTTGGTGGCACTTTGCCAAGCCGGCAGTCTGTCGGGGTTTGCGGCCACGGTAGCGATCAGCCATGACGTTCGCAGCCCGTTATCGAGCGATTCGAAGTCATAGACTTTCCAGCCGTCGGCCTGCTTTACCAGCCACCAGCGGAATCTCCGACGGCTGAGCCCGTCTTCCCCCGCATGGCTGACAAACGCAACGGCAAAGCGGCCGTTTTCGGATACACCGGCGCGGGTGACCTTGGACCAGTTCCAGTCGAGAACCCCGTTGCCGGGTTTAAACCAGCCGGAGCGCGCGCCCTGGGGCATGCCCTTGAGAGCGACCGCGCGTTCCGCCGGGCTGTTGATCTTGACCAGTCCGGTTGCCTCCGTTGCCGCCAGCATCAGCGGGAAGTCCATCATCGCGAGCGCTTTGTCTGCATTGCCGGCGTGACCAGCCTGGCCCAATTGCTCGAAGAACAGCGAAAGCTCCTGGAACGTGGCTTCCGAGGCTGAGCCGGTGATTTCAGCATCCGCCAGGCTGACCATATCCGTTGAAGACTGCGCGGCCGGACCGTGCCCCTGGGGGGAGTTACCGCCGCCGGTTGAGCCCGGTCCGCACGCGGCTGGCAACAGCGCGAGCAAGACAATGATGCTGCGAAGTTTCATGAGTAGTTCCCGCCAGCAGAGTCGGCATTATCCGCAGCGAAACGCACGAGGGCAACAAGCCAGTCGAGCAAATGAGACCGGACCGCGCAGGGCGGTCCGGTTGGGATGGGTGATTCACTCGACACAGGCCGCGGGCTGGCAGCCCGCGCCACGCTCTAGCCTACCCTGATGACGCAGGCCATGGCTGCGTTGCCGGGGCGCGGGCGGCTCGCCTGCAGCCGCGCGGGCATCATGCCCGCGCGAAACGGGCGCGGGACGCGCCCGTTCAAGCAGGCTGGAGGCCTGCGCTCCCACCTAGCCTACCTTGATTACTGTGGCCATGGCGGTGTCGCCGGCGGCGCAGCCTGTGAACAGGCCGTGGCCTCCGCCGTTCTGGGCCAGCTCCTCGATCAGCTCTATGATCACGCGCATGCCCGTGGGGCCTTGCGGGTGGCCGAAAATCAGCGGGCTGCCGTAGTTGTTGAACTCTTCCAGCTTCTTGCCGGTCTGCTTGGCGAAATAGACGTCGTTCACGGCGAACGGGTTGTGGGTCTTGATCGCCTTGATGTCTTTCAGCTCAACGCCGGCCGCCTTCATGGCCTGCTGGGCCGCGGGCACGGGCGCCGTGGGCATCAGGCCCTTGCCCACGCGGCACTGGCCGAAGCTGAGTACCTGCACGGGGATGCTCTTGTCGCGGCTCAACTGCTCGGCGCGGGCCCTGGTGGTGATGATCATGCCGGCGTTGCCGTCGGCCGGGTGGGTCTGGGCGCCGAAGGTGACCGTGCCATCGGGCAACACGGGCTTGAGGTTGGCAAGGCCTTCTTTGGTGGTGGGGAACACGCCGTCGTCGGTCTCGATCAGCTTGGCGCGCTTGCCGCTGCCGACCTCGATCGCGAAAGTGGTGCGCTTGCGCAGCTCAGCGCCCTTCAGGTATTGCTGATGGCGGATCAGCGTGCACTCGTCCTGCTCTTCGCGGCTTATGTTGTGCGCCTTGGCGGTGTTTTCCGCCGTCTGGATCATGGCGTTCTTGGCGTACGGGTCTTTGTTGAAGTTGTCCATCACCCAGTTCTCGGCGTCGGCCGTGCCGCCCGGTGCGTTGGGTGCGGGGTACACGACGTGGGGGCCGTTGGAGCAGCGGTCGAAGGTCACGCCCAGCACGCACTCGGTGAGGCCGGCCTCGATTTCATGGGCCGAGCCCGCGATCACGCGCGCGCCCGTGGCGCAGGCCTGCGAGTACATGGGGCCGGTGATGCCTGGCGCGCCGATCAGGCCGGCGAGCCAGGGGGCGCCATAGAAGCTGTGCTTTTGCGGCACCGTGAAGCCCAGCGCGACGCTGGTGAAGACCTCAGGCGAAATCTCGCGCGACTTCAGCCAGCGCGCGGCCGTGGCTGCGGCCAGGGTGACGGAGTTTTCGTCGGCCAAGGTACCCTGCCATTTGACGAAGGGGCTGGCCCAGTAGCCGCCGTAGGGGATGAAAACGTTCTCGAGTGCCATGATGTCTCCAGTCAGTGTCCAGCCCGGAGTATGGGCGCGAAGGTAGGCGCGGTCAACGAGGCGGCATGAATGAAGAAGGCCGGGTTGCCCCGGCCTTGTTTGTGAGCGCTGGTTAGCTGGCCTTGCGGCGCTTCTTGCTGCTTTTCATGGGGACTTCATGGCGCTCGACGATGGTAACTTTGCCGTCCTTTGAAACACCCCAGCCGGATACGAAACACCGCCCAATCCGCTCGCGTGGCTTGGTTGCCTTCTTCTTGCTCATGCCGGTCCGTTGGCGCCGAAGTCCAACCCGATTGAGGACTCGAAACACCCGGTCTGTACAACTTAGCCAGCCTTCTTCTTGGGCTTCTGCCTTGGTTTGGCTGGGTGCCAGGCGACGCGGTGTTCGGGCAGCACGATCTTCTTGCCGTCCTGGGACCAGCCCACGGCGCTGAACGAGAGTTCGAACCTCTCGGTAACGGGGTCAGCCACTTTATCTTTGTAGCTCATTTTCCCTCCGGATGACCGAAGTCCAGCGGTACCAGTCGTACAGGCACGCCATCCACTACGATGTGAACATTGTACGTTTTGGCCTGAAAGCCCGCACCCTTGCGCCACCTGTAAACGCCTTGCCAGTAGGAGCCACCCGCCAGAACGAGTTCATCTCCGGATTCACCTACGAAGTCCCTTCCACGCTGGATTTGCAGGTTGATGCTGAAAGCGCGCTCGGTCGGGTTGTACAGCTCGATCCAGACCGCGAATTGATCTGGCGGGACGCGCCAGCGAAAGCCGACTCCCAGCAGGTCTTTCGGTTCGCCGTCCGTGACGCCGTTACAGGCGACTGCGTTCAAGATCGTAATGTCCATCCCGCGAGTATCTATCGACGCTTGCGGCCGGTCAAACGCTTGCGCGTGGCGCTGCAGACGCTAAACCCGGGGCGTTCGAGAAGGGGAAACATCATGGCATTCACGTTGAAGGACTGGTCGCTGGACAAGGTTGGCGTGATCGGCTCCGGCCAGATCGGCCCGGACATCGCGCTGTTTTTCGCCAAGACGCTCGCGCCCTACGGCGTGAAAACCGTGGTGGTTGACGTCAGCTCCGACGCGCTGGCCAAGGGCAAGGCCAAGCTCGAGAAGAAGGTCGCCAAGGGCGTCGAGACCAAGGCCTTCAAGCCCGAACAGGCCGAGCAGATGACCGGCAGCATCAGCTGGACCAGCGACTACGCCGAGCTCAAGGGCGCGAAGCTGGTGATCGAGGCCGCCACGGAAAACCGCGACATCAAGCAGAAGATCGTCGCGCAACTCGAAAGCATCCTGCCCGAGGACTGCATCATCGCCAGCAACAGCTCGCACATGGAACCGGAGGTGATCTTCGAGAAGGCCAAGCGCCCCGAGCACACCCTGGTGATCCACTACTTCTTCCCCGCCGAGCGCAACATCATCGTCGAGGTGGTGCCCAGCAAGCACACCCACAAGCCGGTCATTGACTGGCTGATGGCCTTCTATGAGGAGATCGGCAAGGCGCCTATCCAGGTCGGCTCGCGTTACGGCTACGCCATCGACCCCGTGTTCGAGGGCCTGTTCCTGGCCGCGGCCCTGCAGGCCGAAAGCGGCGTCGCCAGCGTGAAGCAGGTGGACGTGATCGCCCAGAAGGCGCTGGGCCAGGGCATCGGCCCCTTCACGGCCATGAACCTGACGGGCGGCAACCCGATCACGGCCGTGGGTCTCGATCACTACACCACGAAAATCCACAAGTGGTTCCGCACCCCTGCCAGCCTGAAAGAGAAGGTGGAAACCAAGGCTGCCTGGGAAACCGCTGGCAAGGGCGAAACCGTCGAGTACAGCGACGAGCAATACAAGAAAGTCGCCGACGCCATGACCGGGGCCTACTTCGGCCTGGTCGGCGAAATCGTGGACGCCGGCATCAGCAACGTCGGCGACATGAACATGGCCGTCAACACCGCGCTGGTAATCCGCGAGCCCTTCGCCTGGATGAACGAAATGGGCGTGGCGAACGCGCTCAAGCTGGTGGAAGCCTACGCGGCCACCAACCCCGGCTTCCCGGTGCCCGAGTGCATCAGGAAGCAGGCCGCCAGCGGCAAGCCGTTCGAGATTCCGATGGTGTTCCGCACCGACAAGGACGGCGTGGCAGTGCTCAAGATCCGTCGCCCGGCCGTGCTGAACGCGTTGAACCTGGAGGTGTTCCGGCAACTGGTCAACCACTGCAAGGCTGTGGAGGCCGACGCGAAGATCAAGGGCGCGGTGATCACCGGCTTCGGGACCAAGGCGTTCGTGAGCGGCGCGGACATCGACATGCTGGCGGCGCTGAAGACCGCCGCGGAGGGCGAGGCCAACAGCCGCCAGTTCCACCAGACGCTGGACTTCATCGAAGACATGAAGAAGCCCGTGGTGTGCGCCTACAATGGCCTGGCGTTCGGCGGCGGCAACGAGCTGGCGATGGCCTGCCACGCGCGCATCGCCCGCAAAGGCTTGAAGCTGCTGGCCGGCCAGCCCGAGGTGAACCTGGGCATCATCCCGGGCGCCGGCGGCACGCAGCGCCTGCCGCGCTGGATCCCGTTTGACAAGGCGCTCGAGCTGATGCGCACCGCCAGGCCCATTGACGGGTCAACAGGCCTGCAACTCGGATTGATCAGCGAGGAAGTCGAAGGCGACCTGGTGGACCGCGCCGTGGCGCTGGTCAACGAGTACGCGAGCGGCAAGCGCGAGCTGAAGCGCATCAACCGCGAGCCGGTGAAGGGCGTACCGGACAAGGCGCCGGAGATCGAGCTCGGCCACCTGAGCAAAAAGATCGACCAGATCCTGTGCCACACCATCATCGAGGGCTGCAAGAAGCCGCTGAGGGAAGGCCTCAAGCTGGAAAGCAAAGCCTTCGGCGAGTGCGTAGAAACCGAGGACATGCACATCGGCATGGAGACCTTCCTGAAGGAAGGCGCCCGAGCCAAGGCCAAGTTCGTCCACAAGTAAATTGACCGATGCGAACGCGCCGACCTGCGGGAAACCGTGGTCGGCGCGTTTGGCTACTTGCGCGCGTGCGCCTGTGCTGGCTGAATTCTGCGGTGTCCGCGCTGATCTCTGTCATCATTCCCGCCTACAAGCGCCCCGACCTGCTGAAACAGGCCGTGGCGTCCGTGATCGCGCAGACATACCGCCCGCTCGAGCTGGTGATCGTGGACGACGGCACCCCCGGCGGCCTGGGCCAGGTGTTTGATGAGCTTCAGCCGGCCGTGACAAAGGCCGGAATCGCGCCGCGCTTCGTCACCAAGATCAACGGCGGCGTGGCGAGCGCTCGCAACCATGGCGTGAAGCAGGCAAGCGGCGAATACATCGCGCTTCTCGATGCGGACGACCTGTTCATGCCCACCAAGCTCGAGAAGCAGCTCGCCGCGCTGCTGGCGGCCGGCGCCGATGCCGCCTGCTGCCTGGTTGAGCGTCGCAGGGGCGACAACGTGACGCTGTACCCGCACGACGCCGCCGGCCTGCTGAACGGCCGCAACCCGGCCGGGGTGATGCGGCTTAAAGCCTGGGCCCACACCAACAGCTTGTTCCTGAGCCGCGGGCTGATCGAGCGCGCGGGCCTGTACGACGAGAGCCTGGCCATCTTCGAAGACGACGAGTACCTGGTCCGGCTTGCGCATCATGGCTCGTTCGCGGCCGTGCCGGAGGCCATGGCAACCTGGATCGACCAGCCGGAGTCGCTCAGCCAGGTGCCGGACTTCGCCACGCTGGTGAAGCGCGACGACAACCGGCGCCGCCAGTTGCAGCTCACCCGCGAGAAGTGCCGCGCGCTGCCCGGCTGGGATGAAGACGCCTGGAAGATCAGCGTGGCGCGCTGGTACAAGCAGATGATCAACCACTACATCTGGGCGAACGACCTGAAGACGGCGGGCAAGCTGCTCGAGGAAGGCACGGGGCTCGCTGGCCGCCAGGGCATGCTGAAGCAATCAGGCCGGAAGCTGCTGAAGGCGAAACTGCTGCGCTTGATCGGCCTGCGGGTGCGCAATCCCAAAGGCGACCCGATCTACGACTGACGCCATCAGGCGTCATCGCCCGCAGTGCGTTCGTGGGTGGCGTCTTCGGCGGCTCGGGCTGTGTTGCCTTTGCCGGTGGCGGCGGCGGCCGTTCTTAGCGCGCCGCTGCTGAGCCTGGGTGACAGCGCTTCGCCGTCCACGGCGAACTCGGGCTCTTTGGGCGTGTCCTCCAGCGCCTGGTACTGCAGCTCGTACAGCTTGTGGTACAGGCCCTTCTTTGCCAGCAGCTGCTGGTGGCTGCCGCTTTCAGCAAGCTTGCCCTTGTGCATCACCAGGATCACGTTCGCCTTCTGGATCGTGCTGAGCCGGTGCGCGATCACGATGCTGGTGCGCCCCTTGGTCAGCTTCACCAGCGCCTTCTGGATCAGCTCTTCCGTGTGCGTGTCGATGCTGCTGGTGGCTTCGTCGAGAATCAGCACGGCCGGGTCGAACACCAGCGCCCTGGCAAAGCTGAGCAACTGGCGCTCGCCGGCGCTGAAGGTCTTGCCGCCCTCTTCCACCTTGGCGTCGTAGCCGCCGTCCAGCTTCTCGATGAAGGCGTGAGCGCCCACGTATTTACAGGCTTGCTCGACCTGCTCACGCGTGATGGTTTCGTCGCCCAGGCGCAGGTTGTCGAACACCGTGCCCGCGAACAGGAACACATCCTGGTGCACGGTGGCGATGTTGCGGCGCAGGCCCGCGAGCGTCCACTCGCGCACGTCGTGGCCGTCCACCTTCACCTTGCCGCCCTGCACGTCGTAGAAGCGGCAGACCAGGTTGATGATGGTGGTCTTGCCCGCGCCGGTGTGGCCGACGATCGCCACGGTCTGGCCCGGCTCGATGGTGAAATCGACGCCGCGCAGCACGGGCTCACCGGCCTTGTATTCGAACTGCACGTCCTCGAATTCAACGCGGCCCTGGGCACGGCCGAAGTCCTGCGCGCCGGGCAGGTTCACGATCTCCTGTTTTTCGTCCAGGATGGTGAAAATGCGCTCGGCGGCCGTCATGGCGCCCTGCACGACTTCGAACTTTTCCGTCAGGTCGCGGATCGGGTTGAAGAACATTTCCGTGTAGCCGATGAACGCGAACAGCAGGCCGATGCTGAATCCACTGCCGTTGGTGAAGTTGAACTCGCCCAGCACCGCGGCGCCGCCGAAGGTGATCACCAGCGCGATGCCCGCCGCCGACAGCGTGGTGTTCACCGGCCGGAAAATCGCCCACGCCACACGCTGGTCGATGAAGTGCTTCTTGTACTCCTGCCCGATCTTGTCGTAGGCCTGGTCGTTGCGCTTCTCTTTGTGGAAGAGCTGCACCACGCGCACGCCGCCCAGCACCTCGGCGGTGAAGGCGTTGATGCGCGACAGTGCCGCGCGCCAGCGGCGGTAGGCGGCGCGGGCGTATTTGCGGAAGATCAGCGTGGCGGTGACGATGAAGGGCACGATGGCCAGCGCGATCAGGCCCAGCTTCCAGTTCATCAGCAGGATGAACAGCATGATGCCGAGCAGCATGGCGACGTCTTTGAGAATCATCACCAGGGCGGTGCTGAACATTTCTTCCATGGCGCCGACGTCGTTGGTGGTGCGGGTGACCATGCGGCCGACGGGGTGGCGGTGGAAGTACGACAGGCTGAGGCTGTGGATGTGTTTGAACAGCTGCATGCGGATGTCGTAGATCACGCGCTGTCCCAGGCCGGCCAGCAGGTAGCCGTTGCCCCATTCCGTGAAGAAAGCGCCCACGCGCACCAGCAGGAACAGGCCGGCCATCACCCAGAGTTGCTGCATGGCGGTAAAGTCGGCGAAGGAGGGGAAGAACGGTGTGATCGCGTTGCGCACGGCGTTGGCGACAAAGCTGTCTTCCTGCTTGAAGACCAGGTCAACGGTGGCGCCCATCAGGGCGGGCGGCAGGATGGCGAAGAAGGCGATCACGCCCACCAGCAGCGTGCCCGTAAGCATACGCGCCCAGTACGGCCGAGCGTAGCCGGCCATGCGGCGAAACAGGACCGGATCCCAGACGTTCGTCTTGATCTTGTCCTCAAGTAAGTCTTCTTCGAACGAATCGCTCATGTGTCTGGTTTCAGAGATCACGTTTCAGGGGGCAGAGAAACGACATGCCGTTGCAGTTCCCTGACCTCTAACCTCTAACCTCTAACCTCTGTCCTCTAACCTCTATCCTTGTCCGCTCAGCTCCTGCTCGAGCTGCTGCTTGCTGTGCAGCTCGGCGTAGTAACCCTTCTTCTTTAATAGCTCTTCGTGGGTGCCCCTTTCGGCTATGCGCCCGTTCTCGAGCACGATGATCTCGTCCGCGTGCTCCACCGTGCTGATGCGGTGGCTTACGATGATTGTGGTGCACTGCTTCATCACGTCTTTCAGGCCGCGCAGGATGGCCTCTTCGGTCTGGGTATCCACAGCGCTCAGGCAGTCGTCCAGCAGCAGGATGGCCGGCTTGCGCGCGATGGCCCGGGCGATCGCCACGCGCTGCTTCTGGCCGCCGGACAGGTTCACGCCCTTTTCGCCCAGCAGCGTGTCGTACTGCTTGGGGAACTCCAGCACGTCCTGCTCGACCTGCGCGATGCGGGCGCATTGCTTCAGCCACTCCACGTCGGCTTCGCGGCGCTCGCTGCCTGCCTCTACTTCGTGTTCGCTGCCGAGCGTGCCGAGCGCGATGTTCTGCAGGATCGTCTCACTGAACAGGAAGGTCTCCTGCGGCACGGCGCCGATCTGCGTGCGCAGCACATCCAGCGGAATGCTGCGCACATCGTGGCCGTCCAGCAGGATGGCGCCGGCCGGCGGGTCGTACAGGCGCGGGATCAGCCCCAGCAGTGTGGACTTGCCGCTGCCCACGGGGCCCACGATGGCGAGAGTGCTGCCGGGGGCGATGCTCAGGCTGATGTCGCGCAGGGCCCAGTCGGGCTCTTCCAGCTTCTCGTTCTCGGTGTCGCCGACCACCGCGCTGACGCTGGGGGCCGGGAAGTACTTGAAACTGAGGTTGCGCACCTCGATGCCGCCCTTGAGCTGTTTGACGTCGGCGGGCTGCGCGGCATCCACGATCTCGGGCTCGACGCTCATGATGCGCTGGATGCGGTCCATGCTGACGCGGCCGCGCTGATACAACATCACCACCCAGCCCAGGCCGATCATCGGGCCGCTGAGACGTATCAGCCACTGGAAGAAAGCCACGAAGGCGCCCACGGTGATCTCGCCGCTGATCACCATGCTGCCGCCGTAAACCACCACCACCAGGTCGGCAAGGCCCAGCATCAGCACCAGCAGCGGGTTCTCGAGCGCGACCACCTTGGCCAGGTGCATGCCGCGCTTGAAGTACTCGCGGGTGAGCGCCGCGAACATGCGCACTTCGCTGTCTTCCTGCACGAACGATTTGACGACTTTCGCGCCGGCGTACGACTCGCGTGAGCGCTCGGACAGCACCGAGAACTGTTCCTGCAGGCGGCCGTAGCGGTCTTCGATGGCGTGGGCCAGCTTGGCCACGATCATGGGAATGAAGGGCAACGTCACCGCGCTGGCCAGCATCAGCTTCCAGCTGATCGAGGTCATGTACATCGGCACCATGATGAAATACAGCGCGGTGTCGATGATCAGCAGCAGGCCGAAGCCGAAGAAGTTGCGCACGGCGTCCATGTCGGCGGTCGCAAGGCTCATCATTTCGCCGGTCTTGGCGCGGTCGTGGAAGCGCGAAGCGAGGCGCTGGATGTGGGCGAAGAAACGGCCGCGCAGGTCGTGGGTCAGGTTGATGCTGGCCTTGGCGTAATCGAGCGACATCCAGTAGCGGAAGAAGCCGGTGAACGCGACCACCAGCACGTAGCCAAGCGCATACACCCAAACCCCGGTGAGCGCGCTTTCCAGCATGCCGGGCCCGAACAGGTCGATCAGCGGGTTGCCCAGGCGCTCAAGGTCCGCGGCGGTGCGATCGGACGACACCTGGTACTCGAGGTGGTTGATCGCCCACTGCACAAGCTTGGGTGTGAAGGTGTCCAGGATGTCCACGAACACCAGCGCCAGCGTGCCCACCAGGTAGAACCGCCAGTAGGGGCGGGTGTAAGCGAGCATCTTGAGGAAATTGCGTAACAAGGCGACCTCACAGCGCGGGCGGGACCAGCCCGGGATTCTGTCGGTTGCTCTGGACGTGTCAAGAGCAACCGGGCAACGCCGCCCAAAAGGGCGGCGTTGCGTTCTTCCGCGCAGACAGTTAGAGCTATAGTCACTTCGCCGTGCAAGCGGGCGGGCGAAAACCGGAATCATCGAACCCGTCCGCGTACAGGCGCGTCTTAACGAATACGGATCGCTCACGGTTTCAAGGAACAGAACAATGAGATTGCTGAAAGCTGGACTGCTGCTGATCGCCCTGAGTGGCCTGTGCGCCGCCAGCCTGCACGCCTACGAAAAAGGTGATTTCGCGCCCCGCGGCTCGCTGTTGTATGCACGCATCAATGACCTGGCCGACGCTAACAAGCGGCTGTCGGGTGAAGACTGGAAAGCACAGGCCGAGCGCATGCTGCTTGCCCGCAACCAGCGCGACCTCGAGGAGTCCGAGCCCGTGGTAGCCGAGATCCGCCGCTTCGTGGAGGTTGCCGGCGCCACCGAGTTCATCATCGGCGACGTGATGGTACGCGAGCCGTTCATCCAGAGCGCCACTATCGTGACGCTGAAAGAGGGCGGCCCGACCGAGTTCAGCGAGGCTTTCCGCGGATTCGTGAAGGACAACGACCGCGACGCCGAGGTCAAGCCCGACAGCATCAAGTTCGAAGGCGTGGGCCTGTGGATCAGCAAGGGCCACCTGATCATCACCACCGGCGGCATGATGGACGCCCACATCCAGGACGTGCTGGACGGCTTCACCGACGAAAGCCTCAGCCAGGTCGAGCGCTTCACCAAGTGGAGCAGCAAGGCCAGCGGCGACATCCTGTTGTTCGCCGACATGAAGGCCTGGCGCGCCGCCCTGGACCGCCTGGGTGAAGACTTCGACGCCGACGTCCGCCAGGCTCTCGATATCGTGGAGTGGCAGAAGTGGGACCTGATCACCGGCAGCGTCAACCTGCCCGGCCGCAGCGGCGGCCTGTCCGCCGACCTGAGCCTGAGCCTGAACCAGCCGTTCTCGAAGCTGAACGCGTTCCTGAAGCCTTCCGGCGGCAGCCGGCTGGTGAACCTGCTGCCCGCCGAGTGCGTGGGTTTCCTGACCGGGCAGCTGGGCGCCAACCACCAGCAGACTTACGACGAGCTGCTGCGCTTCTTCCATGACTTTGAGCAGGACCAGCGCCCGGCCCGGCTGCGCCGCAACATTGAGTGGGTCGAAAATGACCTGCGCTGGGCTGAAGAGCGCCTGGCCGCCCTGGAAGGGGAAAAGGACAAGGACGCCGCACCCGACCCCCGGCCGCAGGAACGGGCCAAGCCTGTTGAAACCCAGCCGGAAGGCAGCCCGGAGGAAGAAACGCCGGAGGATCGCAAGCAGCGCCTGAAGGAAGAAATCGCCGAGTACAAGCGGCAGATCGAAGACCTGAACGCGCAGCTGGCGGCCCTGAAGTACCGCCCCTTCGAGGCCGACCCGGAAGCCCGCAAGGACCGCCGTACCGAGGCGGAGGAGTTCCACGACGAGATCGCCGAGGTCTTCCAGCAGTTCGGCTTCACGCGCGAGGAAGTGCTGGCCGCGATCGGCCAGGAAGCGCTGATGGGCATCCTGAACCTGCCGGACCCGGGCTTTGACGACAATGACCTTGACGAAGCCTTCGAGGACATGTGGTTCGTGCTGGTGGAGACCCAGGACAGCTTCGCCGACCTGAAAGAGAAGTTCCTCGACCGCGTGCTCGCCCGCAAGTTCCCCGACGACATGCCCGAAGAAGAGCGCGCCCGCGCCAAGGAGCAGGCCTCAGAGCTGATGTTCAAGCAGGTCGAGGGCGGCGAAATCCTGCGCGACCGAGGCCTCAGCGCTGACTGGTGCGCCTTCGGCGGCGAAGGCTTCGTCGGCTTCGCGCCCAACGAGGAAGTCGCGGTGCGCATCCTGAAGTCGGCGGCGGGCCAGGGCCGCTTCGCGCTGGGCAGCATCCCCGGCGGCAGCGTGGCGGGCAGCAAGTTCGCCTACGCGAACCTGCGCGACATACTGCAGAAGCTGGTTGTCGGCAACTTCAACCGCGACCGCATCAACGGCCGTTTCCCGGAGCCGCACCTGGACCTGGCGAAGTACCTGCCCGGCGGCTTCCACGTCACGCTGGCCAGCGACGAGGGCAGCCACGGCGTCAACTTCGCCCTGCGCGCGGCCGGCGAGCCGAACCTGGCGCCGGCGATGAAGATGTTCGCCGACGAGATCCACCAGAGCATGGCCTACCGCCACGACCGCGACATGCTGTACGAGCTGTCGAACGCCATCGAAAGCTGGCGCGGCGCGAACACCGAGGCGGTCAAGGAACTCGGCGATGCCGAGCGCGCCCGCTTCATCAAGGCCGTCACGCCCCAGAGCCTGATGGAAGGCGGCCTGTTCAGCCCGCTGGACGGCATGCGCAGCGCCTTCGATCCCGCCATGGCCGAGCGTTTCAAGGCCATGCTGGACAACCACGCCGAGCACATGCTGAAAGACGGCGAAGACCCCACGGACCTGTCCGCCAGCAGCTTCGAGTGGTTCGGCCTGCCCGGCGACCTGCAGTTCAGCGACGAGCGCGGCTGGTTCCGCGCCGACGACCGCAACCCCTGGATCATCTGCCAGCTCAAGGGCGACTGGGCCCGCAACGGGCGGCTGTGCCTGGTGCTTTCCGGCCGGGCGGATATGCGCTGGTTCTCGGCTGACGAGCTGCAGCGCCTGCGCGAGGCGATCACCCGCGGTGAAACCTGGCGCCCGGCGGAGGCGTCATCCGAGGCGCCGCCCAAGTGGCGGGCGCGCAGGCTGCTGGCGCGCAAGCAGTACGAGATGGACGACCTGTTCCAGCGGCTGGTGCAGGCGCGCCAGGCGCTGAAGGATCAAGGCAAAGACGCACGCATCAGCTTCAAAGGCAGCGAACACAACGCGGACCAGGCCACCGAGGCGCTGCGCAAGCTGCTGGGCGTCACGGAGGAGGAATGGTTCTACTTCCAGGATGCCAACAACCTGACGGTGGAGACCAAGCCCGACGGCCGCTTCAAGGTGAAGTTCGAGAAGTGGGGGCAGTGGATCGAGATCGATGAGATCGACCCCGAGACCGACCCGGAGAACTACCGGGGCTTCAACCTGAAGACATCATTCGACGAGTAGCGCCACGGCACCGCAGCGGGGACAGGGACAGGCACTAAAGGTGCCTGTCCCTTTTGGTTGGCAGGTCGCCGGTGGTCACGCAGTCGCTGCTGTCCAGCAACAGCAAATTACCAATAACCAATTACCAATTCTCAATTACCTGTTGGCCCAGTGCGGCGTGGGC
Source organism: Planctomycetota bacterium (assembly GCA_022071975.1). Classification (GTDB taxonomy): domain Bacteria; phylum Planctomycetota; class UBA8742; order UBA2392; family UBA2392; genus JACKID01. The sequence goes on along the minus strand of JAJVIO010000055.1, from coordinate 34,776 downwards.
ATTGGAAATTGGTTATTGGTAATTTGCTGTTCAACCCAACTCGGAAGCCGCAAGCCCAGCCTGCATCAGCCGGCTTACTCAAAGCTAACTCAGCACAACCCTGCGCTTGCCCGTGCGGATGTGGCCGATCACGTGGGTCTTGAGCGGCGGCTGGCCCTTCACCTTGTGCTTCTCGAGCTTGTCGGCGACGGCGTCCACGTGGTAGGGGCTGCAGATCACCACCATGCCGATGCCCATGTTGAACACGCGGTACATCTCGTCACGTTCGACGTTGCCGCCCTGCTGCAGAATGCGGAAGATCGGCGGCACTTCCCAGCTTGACGTGTCAATGACCGCCTCGCAGGTGGGCGGCAGGATGCGCGGGATGTTCTCGAGGAAGCCGCCGCCGGTGATGTTCGCCAGCCCCTCCACGATGCGCTTGCGTTTGTAGGTGTTCAGCAGCGCGGTCACCGGCTGGGCGTAGATGCGCGTCGGCGTCAGCAGCTCCAGGCCCAGCGGCTGGCTCAGCTCGTCGAACTTGCGCTCCAGCTTCCACTTCTTCAGCTTCAGGATCTTGCGCACCAGGCTGTAGCCGTTGCTGTGCAGGCCGCTGCTCTCGAGGCCCAGGATCACGTCGCCCGGCTTGATGCCCTCGCCCTTCAGCACCTTGTGCTTCTCGACCACGCCGACGGCGAAACCGGCGATGTCGTACTCGCCCTCCGGGTAGAAGTCCGGCATCTCGGCCGTCTCGCCGCCCAGCAGGGTGCAGGCGGACTGTTTGCAGCCCTCGGCCACGCCGCCCACCAGGGGCAGCAGCACGCTGAGGTCTTTGCGCCCGGTGGCAATGTAATCAAGGAAGAACAGCGGCTCGGCGCCCATGCACAGCATGTCGTTGATGCTCATGGCTACGCAGTCGATGCCCACGGTGTCGTGCTTGCCCAGCTCAAAGGCCAGCTTCAGCTTGGTGCCGACGCCGTCGGTGCAGGCTACCAGCACAGGGTGCTTGTAGTTGCGCTTGAACAATGCTGTGTCGTAGTCGAGGCTGAACAGGCCGCCGAAGCCGTCTTCCACGTCGATCACGCGGGGCGTTTTCGTGGCGGCGATCTTCTTGAATATCTGCGTCACCAGCGCGTTGTGCGTCTCGAAGTGCACGCCGGCGTCGGCGTACGTGAGGCCCTTTTTCGTGCTTGGCTTGCCCTTGCCTGCCATGGCGTCCCCGCTGGAAAGGGCGGGATTGTAACGGCCGGCTACAATCCGCGCGAGTTGTGGAAAGCCGCGCGCCAATTCCTAAAAATCGAGGTTATGACCCGGTTGATGGAACGCTTCAGACACATGATCGGCACCTGGCGCGGGCCGGTAACTCGCGAGCCCGGCTGGCAAGGCTTGTTCGAGTGCAGCTTCACGCCGTACTTCGAGGGGGCCATGATCGAGGTGAATGCAAGGGCGGTCGATCCAGCCACCGGCGAAAGCAAGACTTGGGGCATGGGGCAGGTGGTGCTGGATACGGCCGGCCTCGTGGTCTGGCGGAGCTTTCACTCGAACACCGGGTTTTCCACGATGCGCGAGGTTGACGACGACCCGTCCGTCCTGGCGCTTCACGGGGCGCTGGCGGGCGACCGGCGCATCGTGGTGTGCTGGAAGTGCAGCGGCGATGAGATGCTGCTGACCTTCACCACACGCGAGGAGTCCACCGCCGCGACCGAACCGCAGGTCGTGGCGCACCTGCGGCGCGTCAGCCTGCCGCTGCCGGAGACGCAATGAGCGACGCCATGAAACTGCTGCGGCGCTGGAGCGGGCTCTGGGTCGGCGAGATCGAAACGGACAAGGGCGAAGTCCTGAAGTCGCGGATGACGATCGCCCCGACCATGGAGTGCCGCGGCAGCGTCGTCCATGCGGAACTGACCGATCCGGCCACCGGAAAGCTGTCCCGTGGATTGCGCATGATGTTCGCGGTCGGCCCCGATCAACAGATGCAGACGGTGACGTTCTCGACCCAGCTGGGGTTGTTCGGCCTGGAGCAGACCCCGGACGACGAGGACGTGATCGCCTTGACCGGCGTGACCGACAATGGCGTGCAACTGAACGTCACCTACCGCGAAGAAGACCCGGACACCATGATGTTGACGGTGTTCTGGAGGCCGCACGGCACATCGCTGCCGCGTGATGCGACCCCGGGCCTGTCAGGGCGACTGTATCGACGCGAGCCTTGGCGGCCTGAGAAACCCTGAAAGCGTTTTGCGCCGGGGTAACCCAATGTAATCTCGGCCCCATGGACACCCCCCTGGTCAAGCGATTCCTGCCATGGCTTGGTCTGTGGCGCGGCCCCATCACCTGGAGCGACGGGCGCACGGGCCTGATGCAGTTCTCGTTCGAGCCGATCTTCAACGGCCAGGCCATCGAGTCCCGCACCATTGCCTACGACGCCAACGGGGCCACCCTCACCAGCGGTCACGGTTTCCTGTCGCTAGGCAGGGATGGGCGCGTGGTGAATAACATGTACTACAACCTGGCTGGCTTTGCCGTGCTGTACGAAGTGCCGGATGACCCCGGCATGTTGTCGTTACAGGGCCCCCTGCCGGGCAACCGCAGAATCGACGTCGCCATGTTCATCGACGGCGACGTCCTGCACCTCAGTTCAAGGATCTCCGAGGGCTACGCAGCGCGGAACGATGGCCCGCGGACCATTACTCTTATGCGGCGCGTCGGGCCGCCCACCCAGGATGATCGGCCATGACGGCACGCGTTGGCGACTTCCTGCACTGGATCGGCGTCTGGGCCGGCATGGGTGAAACCCAGGCCGGTCAGCCCTGCTACATCCGCAACCGGTTCTACCAGGAACTGGATGGCCAGGGCATCGGCATGCACTTCGAAGCCTGGGACCCGGGCATGACCACCCTCTATCACGGCGTGCGCGCGGTGCTCGCGGCGGCGCCCAGCGGTGTGCTGCGGGCGCTGGCGTACTCGACCATGCAGGGGCCCTTGATCCTCGAACTGACCGAAGACGACGACGGCGTGATGGCCCTGTCCGGTGAGAACCTGGCCGGCCAACGCATCTCCGTGACGTTTGTGCAGGAATCGCCGGAACAGCTGCTCTTCACGGCCTTCTGGCGCCCGCCGCAGGCGCCCCGCCTGGAGGGCCCCAGCATGACCTGCCATCTCACGCGTTCAGGCCCGCAGGGCTGATCAGCGCTTCAGCACCAGCTTGATCGGCCCGGACACCGCGTGCTCGTCACCCGTAACCGCGCCCGTGTCGTCGAACACGCTGAGGCTGAAGGTGATTTCTTCGCCGACCTTGAAGACAGCGTCGTCCTCGTGGCCGGTGTCCAGCTTGCGCTTCAGCATCACCTGCCAGTGGCCGTCCTTGTAAGCGCCGCGCGCCTGCACGTCGCCGCGGCTGCCTTCCGGCGCGCGCAGCAGGATCGACGGCACGCGGTAGTCCTTGGGCGGCGTCCAGTCGGCCGGCAGCTCGATGCTGGTGTCGGCGTTGAAGGCGCCCTTGGTGTCGGCATCCTGCTTCCAGATGCGGGCAGGTGCTGTGCCATCGACGTTCTGGTTGTTGCTGTAGGCGCCCTTGCCGGCGTCGTCGCCGCGCGGGTTTTCAGCGGCGTCGGTCAGGCGCTGGTCGTCGGCGTGGCTGAACATCCCGCCGCGCGCGGCCTTCCAGTGCCAGATGTCCACCTTGCCGCCCTTGTCCACCACCCTGAAGTCGCCCTCGTGGCAGGCGCCCGCGCAGCCGTCTTTGTCGAAGGCAGGGCTGCTGATGTTGAAGGCGAAGGCGATGCGGTCTTCGTCGCCCTTCAGCTTTTCCCACTTGCCCTCGCGGTAGACCCAGCCCTTCTTCTCGGTGCTCTCGGTTTCGTCGGCCCAGCGCGCGAACAGGTACACGTACTCGGCGTCATGCACCGCCCGCAACTCGACGCTGGGGCCTTCCTTGTCATCCAGCCTGGTGTTGACCACCTGGCTTTGCTGCTTCTGCCAGAGCTCCGTCAACTCGGCCGACAGTTCCGGCCCGGCTTCCACGGCCGCTGCGGTCAGGCTGGCAACTTCAGCGACCGGCTGGGGCGCGGCTTCATTGTCCGCGGCCATTACCAGCGCGGAAACGCAGCCAAGCGCCATGGCGGCGCACAGGGTTGCAGGCATCCAGTTCATTCCTCGCCCTCCAGCAGCACGACTGCATCTGTGTCTGAACCGCTCTCGCCGAGGCGCACCTTGATGCGCTGGTCCGGCCGGGTTTCCACCTTGAAGCCCGTGAAGTCGGCGCAGATCGGCACCTCGCGGTGGCCACGGTCCACCAGCACGCACAGCTGGATGCGCCGTGGACGGCCGTAGTCGGCCAGTTCGGTCAGTGCCGCGCGCACGGTGCGCCCGGTGAACAGCACGTCATCGACCAGCACGACGCGGCGGCCTTCAATGTCGAAGGGGATCTCGCTGCCGTGCACCTGCGGCAGGGCGCGCCCGGCCAGGTCGTCACGGTACAGGGTGATATCGATGGCACCCAGGTCCGGGCGCGGCAGGCCGGCGGCCTGGATGGCGTCGGCCAGCCGCCTGGCCACGGTCACGCCATGGGTGCGGATGCCGATCAGGGCCGGGGGCTGGGTCTCGCCGCGGGTGATCTCGGCGGCCAGCCGCTTCAATTCGGCGTCGATGGCCTTCCTCTGGTGGAGGACGCTTTCAGTCACGACTCATTCCCGTTGGAAAGGGAAAAGTCTGGAATGGCGGGCGGTGCTAATCAAGCCACTTCGCCCTCAACTCGTCGGTATTCAGGCGGCCGGCGGCCAGCGCCGCAAGGTCCTCCCGCAGGCCGGGATGCACGGCGAAGCGCTGTTCGGGGCGCAGCCGGCGCAGGTGGCCGTAGAAGTGCTCTACCAGCCTGTCTTTCAGGGCCGACAGGCTGGCCGGTTCATTCACGCTGACGCGCGGGGCCCAGTCACCCGGCTGCTCGTCGGCGCGGCTGTGCAGCAGCCAACGGCCGGGCTGAGGCTCAACCGGGGTGGGGGAGAGCTCAATGGTCAGGTCGGCCTGCTGCTCCCAGGCCTGCGCCAGTTGCTGGGCGGCGGCGTCGAGCGCCGTGTGTCCGGCCCAGGTGCCGGGTGCGTCAAACAGCCGGATGGCGAAGCCCGCGTGTTCGAAGCTGCCCTCGATCACGTCCCGGGTCAGGCCCGGTTCAGCCCCGGTGGCGGCCAGGGTCCGTCCGCACAAGGCATTCAGCAGGCTGGACTTACCGGCGTTCACTGGCCCCCACAACTGTACGCGAGGCGGCTCAAGCAGGTAGCGGACGGCTTCGCTTGCCGCCAGCAGGGCAGAGACCTGTGTCGGCGCAGCCAGGACATCCGACAGGGCCTGCTGCTGACCGGCCGCCTCAAGCACCAGGCTGACGGCCGCTTCGCCCCGCACCCCAGGTAGCAATCCCAGCGTGGCAATCTCGAAAGGGCTGCGGCCGAATGGGGCGGGCGTGGTTTCCTGATAGCCGGCGCGCAGCAGCTCGGCTTCCAGGGCGCGGCGCACGGCGGGGCCGCCATGGCAGGAAAGCAGGATGCCGCCGCGCTCGCGGCAGGCCATGACTTCGTCGAGGGGATTGCCCTGGCTGTCACGCAACCAGATGCGGGAGGGTCTCGCCGTCACGTTTGCGAGGGAGCCGTTGAACGCGGAGGCGTGGTGCGGGTGCAGGAAAAGCAGCGAAAGGGCCGCCACACCGGGTGAAGACAACCAGCTGAAAGTGTTGCGCGAAAGTTGTAAGTCACGTTGTGACGGCATGTTAGTGCCTGCTAAGCTGAGATGCATCGCGTCACGAAGCTGTCATTTTGATTAATTTTGACTATTGCACCCGGGGTGGCGGCTACCTAGACTTCGCATCCTCAAACGGGGGAGCAAAGTCGCTCTGACTCATTCCATTATCTTCAGGAGTGTTGATTATGAAGAAGGTTTTTGCGTTTCTTATGTTCGCCGGCGTGATGGCTCTTGCAGCTTGCGGTAGCAGCGGCGGCGGCGACGGTGGTGGCGATGGCGAAGCTTGTGGCGGCGGCTGCGGTGGCGGCGGCACCAGCAAGATGGACAGCAGCGACAGCACCATCGACATGTACAAGAACGGCACCATCAAGGCTCAGTACTGGGTTGGCGTTCACGCTGATCCGGCCGCGGGCCAGTACTGGGAGACCGGCAGCGAGGCTTACGGCACCAAGACCACCCAGCGTTGGCAGGTTGCCAAGGTTGACGGCGGCACGGCTATCATCGAGTGGCAGATGAAGACGGACAGCGAATACGCGATGTCCGACTACGTTATCGCCTTCGAAGTTGACCTGGGCGTCACCACCGCTGGCGACGTCAACGTCAAGAAGGCCTGGATCGGCAAGCCGGGCGAAGCCGGCGCCGAGATCCAGATCATGGAGAAGCCGGAAGCCACCTGCGGCGGCACCGCCAACTACGAGATGACCGAGGAAGCTTTCTCGGACGTCGAGATCGCCGGCAAGAAGTGGAGCGGCAAGCTCATCACCATGAAGGGTGAGGGCTGGGAGAGCAAGAGCTGGAACGCTGACGGCGGCTACTTCGGCGGCGTGATCAAGACCGAAGCTGCGGGCATGGTCACCGAGCTGAAGGCCAGTGGCGACGACGCCACCCCGCTGCTCAAGTGGTAATTGAATTAGCCACGCAATCCAACCGGCGCGGGAAACCGCGCCGGTTGTGTTTTTTCCACCACGGAGCGTGCCACGGACCGCGCAACGGAGCGCGGACCTCCGGTCCGCACGCGGTTCAAGATTTCAAAGATCGCCTTGTGACAGGCACCTTTGGCGCCTGTCCTGTTTGCTACCCGGCCTGTTTGGTGGCAGGGAGCGCGGACCCCTGATCCGCCTGCGGCTCCGCGGAAATCGGCGCTTCGCCGCACGTTTCTTTGTTTTCGTCCGTCACAGGCGTGATGGCGGACGGGACGTCCGCGTTCCGTTCCGCGTCCGCGTTCCGTTCCGCGTTCGGTTCTTGTTCCGCGGCGAACTGGTCGGTGTGGGCGTACATCTCTTCAACCATCGCGTGGATCTGCTCGAGCTTGCGCTCGCGCTGGCGCGTGAAGCTCGCAAGCTGCGCCCGGGCGCGGTCGGCCTGGGCGTGGGTGATCGGCTCGACGCCGGGGTGCGGCCGGCCTTCGCACTGCTCGTGGTACATCTTCAACGTGGCGCGCGCGGAGCGGATGCCGAAGTCGATGTCTTCGCCGCCGGTCTCAAGGTAGATGCGCTGGGCGCTGCAGATCGAGCTGATCACGCTTTCGCGGCTGCGGGGGTTGCGCTCAAAGCCGCGGACTTTCTGGAATCGGGACATGGGTGTTCTCCGAAGTTCGGGCGGAAAACCCGCCCACACCCTATGCGGCGGATGGCAGTGGTTTTTGGGTGTCCGCGAAACAGCCAAAGCCCCAAAGGCCGAAAACCACGGCCTTGGCAGGCGGAAAAGTTTTTTCAGATTTTTGCCAGGGTGCCAAGGGACAGGCACCCTGGTGCTTATCCCCGGTTGTGGCAGATGGACGCAAAAGCCCCCGCGTTTCCGCGGGGGCTTTTTTGGGTTTGCTTGTTGCTAGCGGCGCTGGAAGGCGGCTTGCGGCTGGGCCACGCCGGCCTTGGTGCGCTCTTCCTTGAACTTGGTCAGGGTGATGCGGTTACCCTCGTCGTTGTACTCGACCTTATCCACGCACTTGGTCATCAGCATGATGCCCAGGCCGCCCAGCTTGCCGGCCTTGCGGCGTTCGCGCACGCGGTCAACGGCGCCGTCCTCGGGCGCTACGTACAGGCGCCAGTCGAAGCCCTTACCCTGGTCGCTCACCACCACGGTCAGGCGCTTGGCGTCGAGGTAGTATTCCACGTCCACGAAGCGGTCGCGGCGGTGGCGGTTACCGTGCTGGGCCGCGTTGCTGCATGATTCGCGGAAGGCCGTGCACATCTGCACCTGCTGGCCTTCGTTGAGCCCGCTGTCGGCAAACAGGCGCGCGGCGATTTCGTTGGCGCGGTCGATCCAGCGGTCCTCGGTGGGGAAGCGGAAGTAGACTTCCTGCTCGAAGACGGCCTGTTCTTCGGTGCTGCGCTCAAGCTCGCGCTCACCGAGCTCGAGCATGTCCTTCACTTCAAAGGGCTGCGAAAGCTGCTCGTTGCCCAGGAAGCGGAAGGTCTTGAACCAGGCCTTTTCCTTGCCCGCCGGCAGCATCTCGAGGATCGGCACCAGCGAGCTGACCTTGTGGGTCTTGGCGTACTCGACCACGGCGTCGGCGTCCGGCATCACGCAGTCGATGATGATCAGGCTGATCGGGTCCTCAATCAGGTACTGCTTGGCCTGGTCGAGGCTGGTGACCACTTCGACGATCCAGCCGGCCTTGCTGAAGTGGTACTCGATGGTCTTGATGAACGGGTCCTCGGCGTCTTTGCAGCCGAGCAGAATTTTGTTCGCGCGGGCGGATTCAAGCTGCTCTTTCAGCTTGCCCGACGCCTCGAACTCCACGGCGCCGCCCTGCACGGTATCAATCAGCTGCGGCGCGGCGCTGAACTCGACGCTGCGCTTGGAAACGGCGATGGTGCGCACGCCCTCATGGCCGTCTTCGGCGGGGACGATCTGCGCCTTGCGTTCTTTCAGGCGGAACTGGCCGAAGCCGCTGAGCTCAACCACGTCGTGGCGCATCACCTTGCCGATGATGGCGTCCACCAGCGCGCCGGCCACGGAGGCCACGTCGCTGGTGTTCAGGCCGTGGGCGCCCTCGATGGCGTCCTGCGTGTCCGCGCCGGGGACGGTGGCGCTGCCCTTCTTGCCCTTGGCGGGACAGGAGATGCGGCCCAGGTTCGACAGCTCAACGGATTTGCCGGCCACCAATGACTGGCGCACAAAGTCCAAGATTGCGTCAACAACCTGCTGCGTAACCCCTGCGTCAACGCCGGCTGCCCGGGCGACTTCGGGAATGATCTCGGATGAATTCCAGGTCTTCATGCCTACGCCCCGTGTTTTGGACGTGCCAGATGTGAAGCCGCCAGTCTAACCCAAACTCGGCCGCAAGGGAACGGTTACCGACCGCCCAGCTCTTTGGCGCGATCGGACAACTCCCGCTGATCCAGCACGCCTTTGCGCTTCAGCAGCTCAATGACGCTGTCATACAACTCCTGCTCCGTGATCAGGCCCTTCTTCAGCAGGACAGGAATCACGGCCGCGCGCAGGTCCGCGCGCGTGATGGCGGTGGTGCTCAGTTTGGCGCTGGATTCCGACAGGCGCTCGCGCACGCTGTCAACCAGCGACGATTCTGTGGCTTCGCGCAGGGCGGCCAGGCTGCCCTTGCTGGCGGGGCGCAGGCGCCCGGCGCTCTTGGGCTTGAGGGCTGGCTCGCTGAGTGACTCCTGGTCCTTGATGTCGAGGTACTCGGCAATCGCGCGCTTGATGGAGTCGCGGGTGGCCAGCGTGGTTTCGATCTTCTTGCCGGTCACGAACTGCAGCTCGTCCAGCGCTTCGTAGTCGGTGGGGTCGCTCATCGCGACCGTCAGCACGTTGGCGGTCTGGTGCACCGGGATCAGGTGGTGCTTCTCGATGATGTCCTTGGGCACGGCCTTCAACAGGTTGACCGGCAGGATCATGTTCGCCAGGTCGGTCACTTCCATGTTGTAGTGGCGCGCGATCTCGCGGGTCAGGGCTTCGTCCGTCATGTAGCCAAGTTTGACGATGATGCCGCCGATCTTCCCGCCCAGCGATTTCTGGTATTCGATCGCCGTGTCCAGCTGCTCTTTGGTAATCAGCTTCTTCTTGAGAAGCATCTCACCCAGTTTCAAGCGCTCAAAGGCCATCGTGCAACCCCGCAACTGGCCGGCATACAGACCTCCCCCTTGGTCGGTCCGTATCCGGAGCTCGAATGATGGTAACCGAGGGGGTTTTGTAAACCGTATCAGGGGCCGCATTAAGCGTCAACGCATTTCACTGTTACTGCTGGACTTGCGACGTTTTCTGACACACCCGCCAAAACCTGAAACCGCGGCACCGCCTTTCTCGTCAATTAATCGAGGCTGAATCGTTACAATACCTCAAGGAGCACCCGTGACCGAACTTGAGCGCCGCATCAAAACTTTCCGCCTGCACCTGATGCTGCGCCTTGCCGGCTGGGCCGCTCTGCTTGGCCTGCTGGTTGCCCTGGTGATCGTGATTTTCGCCCCCTGGCTGCGCGACGCCGTCGGCCTGCCCGGCTACTGGCTTACTATCGCGCTGCCGCTGGTGTTCCCGCTGGCATACGTGCTGTACACACTGCTGCTGCGTCCCGACGACCGCACCGTGGTGCTGGCCGCCGACGCCTGGTGCCGGGCCGAGGGCTCGATCATCAGCGCCTGGGAGCTCGAGCGCGAACACCCCGACAGCCCCTTCAGCAGGCCGGTTGCCGACAAGGCCGTGCGCATGCTCGACAACCATCGGCTGCCGGAGCCGCCGCTGCTTCGCAAGGCGCTGGTCGCCCTGCTGGTGATGCTGGCGCTGGTTCCGTTCTCGCGCTACGTCTACGCGCAGATGCAGGAGTCGGAGCAGGACAAAGAAAAGGAAGCCGCCGAACGCAAGGTGGACACCCCGCCCGAAGAGGCCGAGAAGCTGGCCCAGGAGGCGGCCGCGGCAGCCGAGCGGGCCAAAGAGCTGGGCGCGAAACAGCAGGAGCAACTGGCCGATGACCTGGAGCAGGCGGCCCGCAACGCCCAGGCCGGCGGCCAGGAAAAAGAACGCGCCCTGCGCGAAGCCAACAGTCTTGTGGACCGCGCCAAGGCCCAGACCGAGGCACAGGAACGCAGGCAGGACGCCCGCGAAGCCCTGGCTGCCAACGAAGCCACCCGCGAGCTGGCCGAAGCCATCGAGCAGACCGACCAGCAGGCCGCTAAACAGCAGATCGATGAGCTTGTTGAGCAGGTATACAACAAGGACGGCACAGTAGACCCCGCCCGCGCCAACGAGTTGCGTCAGGCAGTGGAAGAGGCCAGCAAGCAGGCGCCCCAGGATGCGCGCCTGCGCCGCGCCGCCGAGAACCTCGAGAAGCTGCTGGACAAGCAGGCCCTGGAACAGGCCCAGCAGCGCCGCGAACAGGCCGAGAAAGAAATGCAGGCCTCAGGCATGGACCCGGAGGCCATCAAGGCCGCGCTCGAGAAATTGCAGGACATCGACGAGCGCGCCCTCGCCCGCGCGCTGGAAGAGCTTTCCAAGGCCGCGAGCCCCCTGCGTGACCTGGATGTCAACGGCCGCGAGATGGAAGAGCTGCTGAAACAGCTGGAGGCGGGCAAGCTTGACCCCGAGCAGGCGAAGGAAATGGCCGAGGCCGCCCGCCAGCTCAGCGAACGGCTGGAGCTAGATGCCGACACGCTGCGCGAAATGCTGAAAGACGGGCGCGAGTTCGAGGGCCTGAAGAAGGCCGCCGAAGAGATGATGAAGAACATGCCCGAGGGCGAGCGCCCCGCGGGCCCGGAAGAAGTGCCGGAATGGGCCAAGGACGCCGTTCCGGAAGAATGGAAGCAGGCCTGGGAGCAGGCGGGCAAGGAAGGGCGCAAACCCGGCCAGAGTGCCGGCAGCCAGCAGGGTGGCGGCGAAAACGGCAAAGAAGGCTCCAACGGCGGCGGGGGCGCGGGTGAAGGCAAAGCCGGCGACCCCACCAAGCCCATCGACGGCGGCGGTAAAGAAGAAGGCGTGGAAACCGGCGACACCGGACAGGGTGAAAAAGACCCCAACAAAGACCCCGAGCGCCTGGACCCGAACAAGGCCGGCGACGAAAAGGCCTGGCGCGAGGGCACCGGCCGCGCCTCAGACAGCAGCGGCATCAACACCCGCGACGAAGAAGAGCGTCTGCCAAGGCGCTACCGCGACGCCGCCCGCAAGTACTTCGAACGGTAGTGAGCGACCCGGAGAATGGGGACGGGCACGGAACGTGCCGGTCCCCGTTTGTGCTGAAAACTTTTCCATCGCGCGGCGCACCTAACTCGTTACATTGCCGGACCTTTCCGACAGTGAAGCGAGGCAGGGATGAGTGTGCGGGTTCTGATTCTGCTGGTGGCCGTGTTCGGCGCCTCCCTGTACGCCCAGGGCATGAGTGAAGAGTACGTCGAGGGGCGCACGGAAGAAAAGTTCAGCAAGCCCCACGGCTTCAGCCTCGAGTGGGACCTCTACGCATACGTGCCCTGGTTTGAGCAACAGCAGCGGGTGCGCTCGGGCGGCATCGGCTCGGACCGCATCAGCTTCACCGACGACATGGGGGGCGCGCCGATCGGCGTGTTCGGCGGCACGGACGTGCGCATGCGCTTCTCATGGCACGACAGCGTCGAGATCGGCTACAACGCCTACTTCACGCGCGGCTTCAGCGACGACCTGGACGAATTCAAGCGCTGGAACGGCATCATCTACCCCGAAAACACCGACATCGACTACGCCGCAGACCTGCACGACTTCCGCATTCTTTATCGCCGCGACCTGTTCCGCCTTGGGCTGACCAAGAGTTTCACCTTCTTCATCAAGGCCGGCCTCGAGTACAGCTACATCCGCACCCAGGTGGCCAGCGATACGTTCACCGTTGAAGACGACCGCGACGTCGAGGAGTTCCGCGAGTTGCTGCCCTGGTACAGCGCCGGCTTCGGCGCCGAGATCGAGATCGGGCGCAGCATCCGCATCACTGCCGAGGCGCGCGGCACCTACATGGTCGGCTTTCCCACCTTCCAGGAGCGCGACCGCGACGACATGAAGCAGAGCATCTGGAGCCTCACCGGCCTGGTCAGCTTCGACTGGAACATCACCGACTGGTTCGCCCTGGTGGCGCGCGTGCACTACCGTTACCTGAAAGTCCGCCTTTACGGCGGCTTCCGGCAGGACAACTTCCTCTGGTACAGCGTGGGCCCCGACATCGGCTTCGGCCTCAGGTTCTGATGCAGAGAACCGAAGCCCGGGATGCCAATCCCGGGCGCACCAGCCTGTGGTTGCGAGTTTAGCCGTATCAGCCCGGCCTTCGCAGGCCGGGCTTTGGTTCCTGTTTCGCCTCCGTGTCACCACACGCATGCAGCCCGTCCCTTTGATCTGCTCTTCCGTCTGCTAACCTGCACGGGTCCGCTGAACAGATTGGATTGTGTGGCCGGTAAAACCATCCGTGTATTGTGTCTGGGTGACCTCGTGGGCAGGCCGGGCAGGCGCGCGATCCGCGAGTGCCTGCCGCAGATCAAGGCCGAGTACCAGGTCGACTTCACCATCGTAAACGTCGAGAACGCCACCAACGGCGCGGGCCTGCGCGTCAAGGAAGGCGAAGAACTGCTGGGTTACGGCATTGACTGCATGACCAGCGGCGATCACATCCTCGACTTCCCTGAGTCGGCGGACTACTGCGAAAAAGAGTACCGCCTGCTGCGCCCCGTTAACTATGAAATGAAGGGCCGCGGGGCGTGGATCTATGACCCCGGCAGCGGCGTGCGCATCGGCGTGGTCAACGCCTGCGGCCACGTGTTCATGAAAGAGCGCTGCAAGACGCAGAACGTGTTCCACGCGACCCGCGACGCCGTCGAGAAGCTGCGCGAGGAAACACCGATCGTGTTCGTTGACATGCACGCCGAGGCCACCAGCGAGAAAGTCGCCATGGGCTGGCACCTGGACGGCAAAGCCAGCGCCGTGTTCGGCAGCCACACCCACGTGCAGACTGCCGACCTGCAGGTGCTGCCCGGCGGCACCGGCTACATCACGGACCTCGGCATGACCGGCCCGCACCACGGCGTGATCGGCCGCGACGCTGAGGCCGTGCTGAAGCGTTTCACCACGGACGAGCGCCACTTCATGAAGGTGGCCAAGGGCTGGATCAAGCTGACCGGCGCAATCTTCGAGGTGGATGTCAGCAGCGGCAAGTGCGTCGGTACCCAGCTGTTCAGCCACACGCTCGAGGGCGTGGAAGAAACCGGCGAAGGCGCCTGACATTCCGCATTCCGCGAACAGGGGACAGGCGCTTCTGCGCCTGTCCCCTGTTCGCGTTCATGGCTTCCATCATCTCCCGGGAGTGATCAGGCCCTAACCCAAGTGACAAAGATTGAAATTGCACAACCAGGTTCCGCAATTAGGGTGACATACACACGACGCCAGTGATCGCTCACGGATGGGGGCCGGCAACGGCGCCCCGCGTTGACGGAGGAATGGACCCATGGCCCTGACCAGATGGATCTGTGTTCTGCTATTTGGCGCGTCTGCCGCGACACTGGGCGCGCAAACCACCTTCAATGTGACCACCCTGTCCGACAGCGGCGCCGGCAGCCTGCGCGACGCCATCACCCAGGCCAACACCACCGCCGGCGACGACACCATCACCTTCGGCGTCACCGGCACCATCAGCCTGCTGACCGCGCTGCCGGTCATCACCGAAAACGTGACGATCGACGGGCCCGGCCGTACGGCGCTGATCATTGAGCGCAACAGCGGCGCGGCGAGCGATTTCCGCGTCTTGGAAACCAACACCATCGGCCTGACCCTGAACATCAACGAGTTGACCATCCAGGGCGGGCGTGCCGTGCAGGGCGGCGGCATCCTGAGCCGGGGGCCGCTGGGACTTTACGACGTGCTGATCCAGAACTGCATCGCCCAGGGCGCGACCGGCGGCAACGGCGAAGGCGGCGCGATTTACCACACGCCGGTCGTGGCACTGTGCAGCCTGACCAACTGCCTGGTGCAGAACTGCCAGGCCAACGGCGGCGACAACGCGGCGGGCAGCGGCGGCGGCGGATTCGGCGGGGCCATTTACATAAACGCCGGCACGCTCGGCACGCTCTCCACCACCATCGACAACTGCGACGCCAGCGGGGGCGACTCCACGGGCGGCAACGGCAACGGCGGCGCGGCCAGCGGCGGCGGCGTTTACGCGAAGTTCGCGGCCACGTTCACGGACAGCGTGGTCAAAAACTGCGACGCCGCGCCCGGCGCGGCGAATGGCACGGGCGTCAACATCGCAGCGCTCGGCGGAGGCATTTACGGCGAAGGCGCAATCACCTCGATTGACACGACCTGGACGCTGAACACGGTGACCTCGAACCTCGAAGCGGCCGGCGGCGCGATCTACTTCGTTCCGACCTCCACGCAGCAGCTGACCGTCACGCGCAGCGTATTCACGGCGAACGAGGCCACGGGCATCGGCACCAACCGCAACGCCCTGGGCGCGGCGATCTGCTCATTCGGAATCGTCGAGATGCGCGAAACGGAGATCAGCGGCTCCGTCGCCACTCAGACCGGCACCGGCCTCGGCAACACCGTGTACCACGAGGCGTCCGCCACGTTCCTGGTTGAGCGTTGCACCGTCGCGTCCAACAGCGGCGCTGCCTTCCACATCGAGTTGTCCAGCTCCGCGACCATCATCAACTCCACGATCAGCTTCAACAGCGACGCCACAGAGGCCGGCGCCGTCAACTGCAACGGCGCCAGCCTGGCCCTTACGTTCTGCACGCTGACACTCAACAGCGGCGCCAGCACGGGCGGGATCCAGGCGCAGACAGGCCTGATCACAGTGATCGGCAGCATCATCGCCCAGAACACCGGCCCGACGGCCGCTACCGCTGACTACGCCACGGGCGGCGGCACCATCGCTGACGGCGGCGGCAACCTGATCGGCGTTGAGGATGCCAGCGTGTTCAGCAACGCCGGCACACAGACCGGCAGCTCGGCCACGCCCCTGAACGCGATGCTTGGCGCGCTGGCGGACAACGGAGGGCTCACCCGCACCCACGCGCTGCTGACCGGCAGCCCCGCCATCGACATGGGCGGCGCCACGGCCGTGCCTGCCACCGACCAGCGAAACGCACCGCGCAACGTGGGCGCGGCGGACGCGGGCGCTTATGAGTTCGGCGCTGTGGTGCCCAGCGGCCAGGGCACCGGCGGTGGCGAGGGCGACTCGCGCTGCAGTGTTTCAGGCAGCGCAAGCCTGGGCTGGCTGCTGCTGCTGGGCCTGCTGGCGGCCTGGGGTACCGCTGCCAGGCTGCGTCGCGAATAGTCTTCACCTTCAGCGCTCGGGGGCAGTCACCTTGGTGGCTGCCCCCGTTTTGCGTTCAGCGCGCGTGATGTCTTAAGTTCCGAAGAAGGCTGATCGAGTACGACGTTGCGTGGTGCATCCGACGCCGCACGATGTGTGGTGCGCTGCTATGTGCCACAATTCACTGCATAAATGTGCATGAAATCACTTTACATTCTATTGCACTACACTCACAACGGAAGTGTAATGCTTTGACATTACCGGCGCGTGGGGAAATCCGGCGAGTATCGCTCTTACCTCGAAAGGTGGTTCAATGCGTGACAGCTCTTCACGCGTGGGCGCGTTGCATTGTGGTCTGCTCACAGTCACCGCAATGCTTGCTCTCGCGGCGCCTCTCCAGGCGCAATCCGTGTCCGATTTGGATGCCGATACATCGAACATCGTAAAGCGGGATCGCACATCCACCCACTACAGGCAGCCGGACGGTTCCATCCAGGCCGTCATCACCATCAAGCCCCACAACTACCAGCTTCCTGACGGCAGCTGGCATCCCATTGAGGAAGTGCTTCAGCCCGGCAGCGAGTTCGCCTGGGAAAACCTCAGCAACGGGTTGACCTCGCGTTATCCGCAAGCGCTTCAGGACGGCGTGGTGGTGTCCGGCCACGCGCTTCCCGCGCTTACCATGCGCCCCAGGGCGATGGTGGGCTTCAATGATCGCGGCGAGTTGCAGACCTCGATCGAGAGTGGCGCGGCCTTCGCGCAGAAGCTCGATGAGCGCACCGTGCACTACCCCGGACTGTTCGCCGGTGCGACTGACGAGTACATCGTCGGCCCGGACATGGTGAAGCACAACCTCGTGCTGCATCGCGCGGCGATCAACGGCTTCGAGCGCACCGGCCGGTTCGGCGCGCAGTACGTGATCGACCTGCCCCAGGGGCTCACGGTGGTGGTCGCCGAAGGCGGCCGCACACTGCACCTGGTGGACGAGGCCGGCAACATCGCCTACGGCATCGGACCGGTGGACGCCTTCGACGCGCAGGGCGAAATGGTAAACGGCGTGCTGGAAGGCGTGCTGGAAGGCGACCAGCTGGTGGTGACGATGAAGATCGACACCTCCTGGGCGCTGGAAGAGTCGCGCGCATGGCCGATCCGTGTCGACCCCACGCTGGTCCTGCAGCCAGACCCCACTGCAGGCAAGGACGCCTACATAAGGCAGAATTCAGCCACTTCAAACTACGGTTCGGACACCACACTCGGTGCGAACTATGGCTCCGGCTCCGGTGCACTGCACGTGCTGGTTCAGTTTGACGTCTCGTCCATCCCGACAACTTCGACGGTCAATTCAGCCCAGTTCGAGTACTACAACTGGGGTGGAAACGCCGGCAACTTCACGTTTGCGGTGTTTCAGGCGACGTCGACATGGACGGAGAGTACGGTGAACTGGAACAGCAAGCCGACGATGGCCGCTTCCAGCTCTACCTCAATCATAAGCCCGACGACCACCAATGTATGGCGTGTCTTCACGGGTATGGGAACCCTGACGCAAAGCTGGATCACGACGCCGGCTTCAAACTTTGGCTTCTACATCATCAACCAGAATCTGGACTACTTTTACCACTATCACCACTCCAGTGATTACACGACGACCCCGACTCTGCGCCCCAAGTTCACCGTCGATTACTCCTCGGCGAACCCGCCCACTGTAAGCAGCGTTTCGCCCAACCCGGTCAGCTGGTTGCAGACCCTTACCATCACCGGCACCAACCTCACCGGCGCGACCGGCGTGACCATCGGCGGCGCGACAGCGGCCATCACCAGCAACACCGCCACCCAGGTCCAGGTCACGGTGTCTGACGCCACGCCCACGGGCAACCAGGTCGTGGCCGTCACCACGGCCGGCGGCACGGACAACTCGCAGTCCGTGACCGTGAACAGCGTGGCGCCCACCGTCAGCGGCGCGACACCCAACCCGGTTGCCTGGCTGCAGACCCTTACCATCAACGGCAACTACCTGGCCGGCACAACCAGCGTCACCATCGGCGGCGTCAGCCAGACGCTCGGCACCAAGACCACCACCAGCGTGCAGGTGACCGTTTCGCACCTGACCCCGACCGGCTCACAGACCATCGTGGTCACCACCCCGGGCGGCAGCAACAACACCGCCTCAGTTACCGTAAACGGCGCCGCGCCCGTAATCACCTCTGTGTCGCCCAACCCGGTCAACTGGCTGGCAACCCTGACCATCAACGGCTCGGCCATGACCGGAACCTCGGCCGTCACCATCGGCGGCGTCACTCAGACCATTACCTCGGTGACCGCCAGCAGCGTGCAGGTGACCGTCAGCGACACCACGCCGACCGGCAGCCAGAACGTGGTGCTGACCAATCCGTACGGCAACAGCAACTCGATGGCCGTAACCGTGAACGGCATTGCGCCCACGGTGACCAGCGTGTCGCCCAACCCGGTGACCTGGCTGCAGACGCTGACGATCAACGGCACCTCGATGTCGTCGGTCTCGGCCGTCACCATCGGCGGCGTGACGCAGTCCATCACGGCCACGTCCAGCACCAGCGTGCTGGTGACGGTCAGTGACGCCACCCCGGTGGGCGTTCAGACCATCGTGGTGACCAATCCGGCGGGCTCGAACAACTCGGCCAGCGTGACTGTCAACGGTGTCGCGCCGGTCGTCACCAGCGTTTCGCCGGACCCGGTTACCTGGCTGCAGACGCTGACCATCACGGGCAACTACCTCGCCGGCGTCAGCAGCGTTACCATCGGCGGCGTCGCCCAGACGATCGGCACCAAGACCACCACCAGCGTGCAGGTCACCGTTGCCGACACCACTCCCACCGGCGTGCAGACCATCGTGGTCACCAACCCGGCGGGCTCCAACAACAGCAACTCCGTCACCGTCAACGGCTCCGCCCCGGTCGTCACCAGTGTGGCTCCTGACCCGGTCAACTGGCTGCAGACGCTGACCATCAACGGCAACTTCCTGGCCGGCGTCACTTCCGTGACCATCGGCGGCGTCACCCAGACGATTACCTCCACCTCTTCCACGGCGGTGCTGGTTACCGTCAGCGACCTCACCCCTGTGGGCTCGCAGGGCATCACCGTGACCAGCCCCCTGGGCGCCAACAACACCGCCAGCGTCACCGTCAACGGCGTAGCGCCCACGGTCACCAGCGTCTCGCCCGACCCGGTGGCTTGGCTGCAGACCCTGACCATCACCGGTAACTTCCTGGCCCAGACCTCTGCCGTCACTGTCGGCGGCGTGGCGGCCACCATCACGGGCGCGAACACCACGCAGGTGACCGTCACCGTCTCCGGCACCACGCCGACCGGCGTGCAGACCGTTGCCGTGACCACGCCCGCAGGCACTCACAACTCGTCCAGCGTGACGGTCAACGGCCTGCCGCCTGTGGTGACGTCGGTGACCCCGGGCTCGGCTTCACCGGGCCAGAACATCACCCTCACGGGCAACTACCTGACGGCAGCGACCGTCACCGTGGGCGGCACGGCCACCACCATCGTGTCGAACACCGACACCCAGATCGTGCTGACCCTGGATGCGCTGACGCCCTTCGGCGTGCAGACCATCAACGTCACGACCGGCTGGGGCAGCGACACCTCGCAAGTGGTGAACGTCGTGGCTTCCATCGGCATCAGCGGCGGCGGCGGTGGGGGCGGCGGCGGCGGTTGCGCGGCCGACAGCGGCCGTGGCGGCTACTGGCTGCTGCTGGGCCTGCTGGCAATCGTGCCCTTCGCGGCACGCCTGCGCCGCAGGGCGTAACGAGTGCGCAACAAAGTACGGGGGCAGTCACCTTGGTGGCTGCCCCCGTTGCCATTTTTACAGCGCTTCCAGCACCTGCTTCGCGTGGTCGGCGGCCTTGACGTTGTCGATCACGGCCTGGATACGGCCGTCCACGCCGATCACGAAAGTGACCCGCGCGGCGGCAAAGGTGCCGTCTACTCCGTAGAGTTTCGCCACGACTTTGTCCGGGTCGCTGAGCAGCGGAAAGGGCAGATGCTCCTGCTCTTTGAAGTGCTGCAGGTTTTTCACGCTGTCGTAGCTGACGCCGAAAACTTTGGCGCGGGACATAAGCTCGGGCCAGCCGTCGCGCAGGCTGCACATCTGGCGCGTGCACACCGGCGAGCCGGCCATGGGGTAGAACACCAGCACCACTGGGCGCTGCCCCAGCTCGTCGGCCAGGTGCACGCTGCGGCCTTCATGGTCGGCCAGCGTGAAGTCGGGTGCCGGGTCGCCGACGCGGTTGCCCATGCGGGGCGAATACCTGCCGAAGCCGGGGATCCAGACCATGGGTGATGCGCTCCTGAGTGCTGTTACAGTTTGCAACGCGACTTCGCTCGATCCGATTTCATTTTACAGGAAACGAATGTCCAATGGCCTCGTTAAGGTGGCCATTCCGGAACAGGAGCGCACTATATGGGGATCTTCAAAGAATTCCGCGATTTCGCAGTGAAGGGCAACGTGGTGGACATGGCCGTCGGCATCGTGATCGGCGCCGCGTTCACGGCCATCGTGCAGTCGCTGGTGAAAGACATCATCACGCCGCCGATCGGCTGGGCGCTCGGCAACGTGGACTTCAGCAACATCTACCTGATCCTGAAGGACGGCAAAGTGGCAGGCCCCTATGCCAGCCTGAAGGCCGCGCAGGATGCCGGCGCCATCACGCTGAATTTCGGCCTGTTCGTCAACGCGCTGATCAGCTTCACGATCGTGGCGTTCGCGCTGTTCATGGTGGTCAAGGCGATCAACAAGCTGAAGAAGAAGCAGGAGGCAGCGCCCGCCAAGCCCACCAAGGACCAGGAACTGCTGACCGAAATCCGCGACCTGCTGAAGACCAACGCCGATAAATCCTGACAGTGGCGCGCAACAAGCGCGTGAGGCTGTTCGTCAGTCGGTGCAGAGATTTTAAAGTGACAGTCCCGCCGCATTTTCGAGCGGGCTGCCCATGTGTTACTTTTTGCACATGCAGCCCTTGCGAAACCGTTGCGCAACAATCGCCTTTGCGTCCCTCGCCGTGGCGGCCGTGGGCTTTCTCGATTTCTCGACCGAGAACCACTACCGCAGCGTGCTGTTCTATCTGCTGCCCGTCGTGTTCGTGGCGTGGTTCGCGGGCACCTGGGCGACGGTAATGATCAGCCTGGCCTGTGCCGCGGCCTACGCGGTTGCCGACCACCCGCAGTTCACCAGCCTGGACGGATTCCCGCTGGTGTGGCACGACGCAACCACATTCACGCTGCTGGTGTTCGTCGGCCTGGTGATCCAAGCGCTGCGGCGCCAGCGCGACGAGTCACTGCGGGCCGCCGCCCGCATCCGCGAATTGCTCGAGCGCGAGTCCCAGGCCTCCCATACCGACGCGCTTACCGAGCTGCCGAACCTGCGAGAGTTCCGGGAACGGCTTGAGCCCGAGATCGCCCGCTGCCGCCGCCTGCGCAAGCCGCTTTGCCTGATGTACCTCGACCTCGACAACTTCAAGCGCGTCAACGACCTTTACGGCCACGAGGCCGGCGACGACGTGCTGACCCGCGTGGGCGTGATCCTGCGCCGCTACCTGCGCGGCGGCGACGTGCCCGCGCGCATCGGCGGCGACGAGTTCGCGGCGCTGCTGTGGCAGACCGACGATCGCGAGGCCAAGGCCATCGCCCAGCGCATCCTCGATGCCGTGCGTGACATCGGCGAAATCTACCCGGGCTGTGAGCTGGGAGCCTCGGCCGGCGTGGTCTGGTACGACACCCCGCCCCAGGACGCGCGCGAGATCGTGCGCAGCGCCGACGACACCATGTACCGCGCCAAGCGCACCGGCAAGAGCCGCATCGTGGTGATGAAGCCGACCAGCGCCGTCCACCCGCCTGTAAAAAGCGCCTGAACGCCGCGCCGGGGCCGGTGGGCCCTTCAACGCCCGCGCCGGATCAGCGTTTCAAGCCCCTCGACGTAGCTGCGCGGCATGTGCCGGCTGAGGATGCCTTCGCGCAGCCGGCTGTACGACTCCTGCAGCAGCTGGCGCAGACGGCTTTCCCGCTGGCTTGGCGTGCCCGTGTCGGGGACGTCGCGGCCGTTTGCAAGCTCGCACAACCGCCCCGCGTGTTCGTGCGCGTACGGGGGATTCGGCGGCATCTCCGCCATCCAGTCGCCGCTGGTCTTTACCCTGTGGATACGGCCGTCCAGTGCGGCGTGCAGGTGGCTGCAGAAATCGGCGTCGCCGATGCGCGGCGAGCCGAAGGTGTACAGCCCGTCGATGCGCACGCCGCGCCGGGCGAGGCGCGCGGCCATTACCGTGGCCATCAGCGCGCCGCGGCTGTGGCCGGTCAGCCACAGGTGCCGGGCCTTGCGCGCGAGCTCAAGCCCGGGGCCGGCGAGTTCGTCCCACACGCGGGCCAGCGCCTCGCGCGTGCCTCCGTGCACCATGCCCATGGCGTCTTCGTCGAGGCCGACGTTCAGGTTGTCGAGCCAGTCGCGCAGCTCGTCGGAGCCGCGGGCGGCAATCACAGCGTGGCGCCCGTTGCTGACCACGAAGGCGGCATCGTTCTTGCGCTCGCTCCAGACCAGGCCGCCGCGCGGGCCCAGCAGCCCCAGGCGCTTCAGCTCGCGGGTGGCGGTGTCACGGAACGCGTAGGCGACGTACGAGGCCAGCATCAGGTTCCAGGCGTTGCGCGCGCTGAACAAGCCCGGCCGCGGCGCCTGCCAGCGGCGTAAAAGCAGCCCGGCCGCGAACTCCGGGTCGAAGTAACGTCTGGATTGCTGCCCCGCCGGTTGGCCGCGTCTCGCCATGCCCGTACCGGTATATCCGGATCGGGGCGGAATGCACGGGCACACAAGCGGTTCATCGCGCTGCCACAGCTTCCTCCGGCTCGCGGGCTGCGCGGCGGCGGGATGACTCGGGCTCGGTTACCTTCTCGGTGCCCTCGCTGTCCAGCTCGCCTTCGAAGCCGAAGCGCAGCATCTCGATACGGCCGTCGTGGTGCTCAACGATCGCGCTGCAGTTCTCGACCCAGTCGCCGCAGTTGCAGTACAGCACGTCGCCCATCTCGCGCACTTCGGGGTGATGAATGTGGCCGCAGACCACCATGTCGACCTGCTTCTGGTGGGCGTAGCGCACCACGGCCTCTTCGTAGCTGCCGATGAAGCTGATGACCTTCTTGACGCGGTGCTTGATGTAGCTGCTGAGTGACCAGTGGCCGAAGCCGCACCAGCGCCGCAGGGCGTTGAACCAGATGTTCACGCGCAGCAGCACGTCGTACAGCCAGTCGCCAATGAAGGTGATCAGCCGGTGGTTGGCCACCACGGCGTCGAAGATGTCGCCGTGCAGGATCACGGCCTTGCGCCCGTCGGCCGTTTCGTGGATGGGTTCGTTGTTGATCTCGACGCCGCCGAACACCAAGCGGTTGTAGCCGCGGAACAGCTCGTCGTGGTTGCCGGGCACGAACACGACGCGCGTGCCCTTGTGGTCGGATTTCAGGATGCGCCGGACCACGTCGCTGTGGAGCTTGGGCCAGTGCCATTTGCGCTTGAGGGCCCAGATGTCGATGATGTCGCCGACCAGGTAGAGGTAGTCGCACTGGATCGACTTCAGGAACTGCAGCAGGCGCTCAGCCCGGCAGAAGCGCGAGCCCAGGTGCAGGTCGGAAATCCAGACCGTGCGGAATTGAAGTTTCTGAGGTTTGTCAGGCTCGTCCAACATCATCCCGCGCACTGAGTGTGTAAGCAAGATAGCGCGCGAGTGTTCAGATCAGGCCAAGACCCCGTGTGGATCAAGGTATTTTGCAAGGCGCCGTAGGGACACGCCGCCGCGTGTCCCCGCGGCCATGTAGGGACACGCCGCCGCGTGTCCCCCGCCGTTTTCGCTTATTGGCGCGGAGCGCCGTCACAGTGGAAGCCCCCACCGAACGCCCCCGGCGTTCGGTGGGGGTGATCGGCGGAAGAACGATCAAAGGCGCGGAGCGCCGACACACGCGCGGCCCCGGCCGCGATTCCTGCGAAACGCATGCGTTTCGCAGGTTCGTTTGCTGCGCAAACCGATCGGCGGCAAGCCGCCGTTGTGTCGCCGCTCCGCGGCTCGATTTCTTGGAGTTCCGATCACCCCCAGCTTACGCTGGGGGCTAACAGTTGTGGGCCTGCTCCGCAGGCAAGACCCTGCAGCGGCCAACCCTGACCCCCACAGAATTGGGCTGGAAGCCCGCCCCACGGGCACAGTTCCGGGTCTGGCACCATTTCCGATCCGGCGCTCCCCGGGGTCCGGAACCATTTTACGGGGCGCGCCAACGCCACGTAAAACAGAGCCCGACGTCCTACTGATCCGCAAAAGCACAAGAATAAAGAGCCTGACCCCTTTTTAGTTCGTGCAGCGGCCAACCCTGACCCCCACAGAATTGGGCTGGAAGCCCGCCCCACGGGCACAGTTCCGGGTCTGGCACCATTACCGATCCGGCGCTCCCCGGGGTCCGGAACCATTTTACGGGGCGCGCCAACGCCACGTAAAACAGAGCCCGACGTCCTACTGATCCGCAAAAGCACAAGAATAAAGAGCCTGACCCCTTTTTAGTTCAGCTGTACCGCCCGACGGTGAACTCGGTGCTGCTCTGGTTGTCAAAGAAATAGACCCTGCGCAGTCTGTTGAATCGTCAACTGCCGTTACGGTGCAGCGCTCCCGCCCATCACGCCGGACGGTAACGATTCCAATAATGTGACCAATCGCGCACCATAAATCCTAGCAGCCTCTTCTGAATAGGGCACTTCGGCGAGGACGTCCAAGGACCGCTTTGTGATCACTACCTGTAGCATCACACCAGATTCAGAGACTGTCCAAAGCGAACCCGGACCGATGCGACTGGCCATGTCGCGATCCGACTTCACAACAGCGTGCTCCTCCGGCTTAGTGTAACCCATGGACTTGACCTTCTCCGCGACTCTATGAGCCCGCTCAAGTAGAAACTTGTCTGAAATCAGTGTTGCCTTGGGAAACACTCTTAACAAAGCGTCAGAAACTGTATCAATGTCCTCCAAGCTGTCGAAGTTCTTGAATGCCCAATTGAAGCGAGAGCTTTTACTCTTGGCCATGACGTTACCTTTTGAATGTTCCGGGACCGGCCTTAGGAAACTCTCCGGCCGGAATCCTCACTTCTCCTGCATCAGTCTTACCAACACCGGATTCAGTTATGATTCCCCGCTTTTCAAGTTCTTTCTTAGTGGTGGTTACGATTGCCGGTTTGGATCCACGATCTTTAGAACGCTAAAGGGGTCAGGCTTGCTCCGTTGAAAGCATACATTTCAAGCGGGTTTGGGGCTGGTTGAATCTATCGACGTAAAAGCAGGGCGATGTTCTGGGCGAGCACCCGCAGGCACAGCTCTCCGAACTGGCCGTACACGCTGCTGGCGGACAACTGGCTCCCGAACCGGCGCTTGTCCTGGCTGAACAACGACTCCACCTGCCAGCGCTGCCCGTACTGCTTCTTTGGAAACCGATTCGCCATCCGTCTTCGCCAGTGGCTCTTGGGACCCATGCGCGTGGGGCGGCCCCGCCATGGCGGGATGACGCTCCTGCCGCCCATCTCTTCCCGCACCAGCACGTGCGCCCGCTCGCTGTCGTAGCCCGCGTCGGCCAGCAGCGTGTCGATGCCGATGCGCCCGAAGCTCCGCCGCACCAGCGGCTCGAAGAATGGATCGTCCGGCCATGGCCCAATGCCCGCCTCGGCCGCGAGCACCAGGTAGCTCTGGGTGTCGCACAGCACGCTGAGCTTGGGGAAGGTGCGTTTGACCTGACCAGTGCGACGGCCGAAGTAGACGCTGGTGTGCCCGGCTTCGTAGCCGGTGGCGTCGATGGCGGCCAGCTTGACCTTCTCGCCGATCAGTCCGCGCTTGCGAGCGAGATCGAGAGTGCTGCCCAGCAGCGCTGCGAAGCCCCTTTTTCCTGCAGCCGGTCCTGGGCGTACTTGAGGGTGGAGAAGTTGGGCAGCTTCTTGAGCCCGATGGCTTCGCGGGCCTCGCGCCAGTCGGCCAGGTGGGCGATCACGCCTCGGTAGTCGAGCTGAAGGAACTCTTTCAGGGCAAGGATGGCGAAGAGCTGGGCCTGGGTATACTTGTGCGGGCTCTTGGGGCACGAGTAGGGCGGCAGGGCAGCTTCACCGGCCTCAAAGGCAACACGAACAAATGCCAGCGGCGACTTGGTCAGAGAGCGCATGGGATAACCTCCATGCGCAATGAATCGGAAGTCAAAGAGCAGGATCTTTAGCTGTTTTCAACGGAGCAAGCCTGACCCCTTTTTAGTTCGTATTCGGGCTATTCGTCGCTCAGGGCTTCTTCACTCATGTATTGGATCAGCCAGTCGACGAAGGCCTCGATGCTGGGTGCGAGCGGGACGACTTCTTCCTCTTCGTGATCGATCACAAAGACTTGCCCGCCGGGTGCGGTGGGGTCGATGGCGAAGTAGTTGCCGCCGCCGTCTCCGCCGATCGCGAGCAGTTCATCGGGCCATTGCATGGTCTCGCCGATGACGTGGCTGCGAAGCAGCTTATTGTAGTCGATGATTTTCTTGGCGTCGGCCAGCAACGACAGCTCGTCCACTCCGGCATCTCGAAGCGGTTTCTGGTGCTCGGCCGAGAGTTCAAGGAACCAGTCCGGCGGAGTGATGTTCGGATGAGCATTCGTCATACAAGTCGCCCCATTGGCTCCAGGTCAGTGACCAAGCCTTTGAGGCCGTGCTCTTCAACTGCGTTGAGGAACTTCCCGGTGACATAGACTTCCAGGCACCGAGGGACAGTGAAGATCTCGCCCTCAATGGCGTCCCGCCGGAACACGCCCTTCTTGACTGAAGTTACGTCGCCATCCACCGATATCCTGCATTCCGACTCATCAGTCACGAGCGCATCCTTTGTCCATAGAACGTTTAGCGCCCAGTAGTCGTAATCGCCACACTCAATCTTGAGCTGCTGTGCAGACCTCGGAATCAACTGCAACAGAGAGTCCAACGCGCGGCGACTAAAGATCTGGAGGTACTGAGTCTCCTCCGTTAGGTCCGGCATCTTGCCGTTTTTGGGACCGTCGAGCGCCATGGAGCGTGCGGCTCCCCATTGTTTGCCCAACGCTGGCCTGTGCGCGTGCTTGCGGAGCATCTGATAAACTTCTTCAGAGTCCAGCGATTTGTATTCATTGGCGGAGAACACCCAATTGAAGACACTCTCACCGTGTTTTTTCACTCGCAGCCTCTGGCGTTATCGGACCCGGAAGACTCCTGCTTCCATTTCGCTGGCCATTGCTCGAAGTTCCCTAATCACTTCTGCTCGGCGATTACTCCATTTGCGTCCGCCGTTTTCGCTGGCCTCTTGCAATCGTTTTAGCACCTTCTTCATGCCATCATGAGAATGCAGCCCCATTCCGTGGTGCATGTTATTCTTGAGTGCTGCTCCGTTCAGAGCACTATTGATGTCAATCTGGAGCTCGTCCAACAGCGCTCTTGCCTTCCGTGCAGCACCATATGTATGCGTGCTCGGGACGATATGGTGCGCTTCTAGACTGTGTCCTTCGCTATTTGTTTGCGCGTTTTCCGGGTTTAATGGGTGGGGTAATTGTCCTCTTCCGGTAGCTAAGAAAACCGAGATCGACCAGCGCGCCGGCCTGCCCTTGCCCGGCCGCAGTGCGGCCGGCTGCGTGCGCGGCGCGTTGCGCCCCTTGCGCTCCATACTGGCCATCCTCTTGTTCCCTTGCGCTGAAGCATCGCGAACCCCCTGCCGGCCGGCCTGAAGGGCTGCTTCTGTCAGCCCAGGGCGAAGCCCTGGGATTGCGGGACCGATTCCGGCGCGGCCCTGAAGGGGCCGTTCACCGTTCAGCCGCCTGAACCGGCCCTTCAGGCCGGCAATCTAACGATCCTTCGATTCCCGGGCCTTCGGCCCGGGCTGACAGAGCCGGCCCTTCAGGCCGGAATGGCTCGCCGTCATCCGTTGGCACTTCTTAATCGTATCGCATTGGGTACCCACCCAGGTTTCCACCTTAGGTGTTGGGTAGTGTTACCACCACGCCGATGCACTCCTCTTTGCCCAGGCGGCGGTAGCCGTGGCTTATGGTGGCGTCGAAGTAGACGCTGTCGCCGGCCTGTAACTCGTGCTTCTCGCCGTGCCAGCTCAGCTCGAGCTTGCCGCTTACCAGGTAGATGAACTCGACGCCCGTGTGCACGTGGGTTGGCGGCTCGCTTACTTCGCGGAAGTGGGCCAGGAAACCGTTCAGCTTCGGTTCAAGGGCCGCGTAATCCAGGCTTTCGAAATCGTAGGGAATCAGCTTCTTGTCCAGCGCCGCCGGCAGCCGCACGCGCTCGCCCTTGCGCGTGATGGCAAAGGCGTGGCGGTTGGCCTGGTCCGTAAAGAAGTAATCCAGCCCCACGCTGAACACCAGCGCGATGCGCATCAGCGTCGGCAGCGTCGGCACCAGCTTGCCGCGCTCGATCTTGCTCAGCATCGCGGCCGACAGGCTGGTGTGTTCACCCAGCTCAACCAGGCGCAGGCCGCGCTTGGCGCGCAGCTCTTTGACCTTCTCGCCGATGCGGTAGACGGAGAGCTCTTTCTCGAGGGTTTTGGAAATCACGGGTGCTCCTTGCATGAACGGCAAAATTCGCCGGTCTGATTTTCTTCAGGATACAACGCGGGGGCCTCGCGAGAAATTTCTTTTGATTCAAACCAGTTTTCGAATTAGGAAACATGGCGCGGGTGTTCTTAGGCCGTAACGAACCACCAACAAACTGGAGAAAACCCATGAAAGCCCTGCTTCTTACCCTGCCGCTGCTGCTGCTGGCCGGCTGCACCATGGAACTGTCTGAAAAGATCAACAGCGACTACGAGGCCGTCGAGTTGCCCAAGCAGCAGCTCGAGTATCGCGTCTACCTGCCGCCGCAATACGAAAGCCAGCCGAATCGCCAGTTCCCGCTGCTGGTCTACTTCCATGGCGGCGGCGGCAGCCACCGCACCTGGGGCGCCAAGGGCGGCCTCGGCGAGCGCATGCTGCCCAAGATGGAGACCGAAGAGTTCGGCCCGTTCATCGTGCTGGCGCCAAGCGTCGGGCGCTTCGACGTGATCGCCGGAGAGGCCGAGCGAGTGCTGTTTGACGAAGTGATCCCCACTGTGCGCCGCGACTACCGTGTAAATGACACCAGCGTCGCCTTCGGGCACAGCATGGGCGGACTCAGCGCCATGATGCTCAGCCTGCGCCATCCGCAGGCCTTTGACGCCGTGGCGGCCGCCAGCCCCTTCGCCTATGACGTGTCGCCCTTTGAGCCCGAAGAGCGCATTGCGGCCTTCGAGCAGCAGTACGGTGACAGCTTCTACCTGGCCCGCTGGCAGAGCGGCGTGGCCGGCAAGTTCGGCGACATGGAACAGTTCGCGGCCTACAGCCCCTTCGAGCAGGTGCGCCGCCTTGATCGCAAGCTGCCCTTCCAGCTGTTCATCACCACAGGCACGGAGGACCAGATGGGGCTGTATCCCCAGAACCGCCTGCTGCACGAGGAACTGGTCCGCAAGGGCATCGAGCACGAGTTCCTGGTGCAGGAGGGCGTGGCGCACACCACCATCGCCGAGCCGAAGCTGTACGAGTGGATGAACGCGCAGGCCGACCGCATCCGCGTCAGCGGCAGCGCAGGCGGCAACTAACACTCCAGGCCCGGCTGTATCGTGGGACGGCCGGGCAGGGGACAGTCACTTCGGTGGCTGTCCCCTTTCTGTTTTTACTTGCCGCGGTAGATGCAGCCGGCCGTGCAGGTTTCTTTCACGGCTACCTGGCTGAGGTTTGCCAGCGCGGGTTTCAAACGCTGCCAGACCCAGATCGCCAGGTTCTCGCTGGTTGGGTTTTCCAGGCCTTCGATGTCGTTGAGATAGTTGTGGTCGAGTTGCGCGTCGATCGGCGCGAAGGCCTGCTTGATGTCGGAAAAGTCCTGCACCCAGCCGGTTTGCTCGCCTACCGGGCCTTCCACGTGTACGCAGATTTCGAACGAGTGGCCGTGCAGGCGCCCGCACTTGTGCCCGGGGGGAACGTTGGGCAGCTTGTGGGCGGCCTCGATGCGGAAGGTCTTGTAGATCTCCATGGCACCGATATAGCAACCTTGGCCCGGTTCTCCACAAGGGTGCGGCACTGACACCTTTTCCAAAAGTTAGTCCGCTGATGCGCGTACGCCCCCCGCGCCTACCCTGATGCCCGATCAAATGTCGCACTGGCCGCTAACATGGGCGCGTCCGGATTGGACGTGTGGAGTACATACGCATCATGGCAACAGAACCAGGTTTCATCCCCCCGCACAGCATCGAGGCCGAGCAGGCCGTGCTGGGCGCCATTTTCGTTGACCCGGGCTGCCTGCCGGAGGTGACGCTGATCCTGAAGTCGCCGGAGATGTTCTGGCGCGCCAGCCACCAGCGCATCTACCGCGCGATCCAGGACCTTTCGTCCGAGGGACACGAGATCGACTGGGTCAGTGTAGGCGAGCAGGTGCGCAAAAACGGCGCGCTGGACGAATGCGGCGGCAGCGACGCGTTGCACGCCTATCTGTCGGACATCAGCCACAGCGTGCCCAGCGCCTACGGGGCGGAGCGCTACGCCGCCATCGTTCGCGACCGCGCCTTGATGCGCGAGATCATCCTGCGCGCGGGCGACATCCGCAGCATGGCGCTGGACGAAACCCGCACGCCCGGCGACGTGATCGAAAAACTCGAGCGCGACGTGTTCGAGATCGCCGCCCAGCGCTTCCACGGCGAAACCCACAGCGTGCAGATGCTGATCCAGAAGGTGATGGAGCAGCAGTCCAAGATGCGCGAGTGGCGACTCTCACACGACGGCCACGCGCTGCCCGGCCTGAGCAGCGGCTACAGCGACCTCGACGCCTTCACCACCGGCTGGAAGCCAGGCGAACTGATCGTGATCGGCGCGCGCCCCGGCCAGGGCAAGACGTCGCTGTTGCTGAACCTGGCCGAAAACATCGCGCTGGACTCCCACAACCGGCGCGACGACGGCAAGGGCGGCGTTCTGGTGTTCAGCCTCGAAATGACCGCCACCGAGCTGGTGCAGCGCGTGATCTGCGCCAACGCCGGCGTTGACCTCAAGAAAGTGAAGCTGGGCCTCTACAACAAGCAGGAAGAGGCCGAGCTGAAAGAAGCCACCGGCCGCTTGGCCCAGGCCGCGATTTTCGTGGACGACTCCTTCACTCTGAACCTGTCCGAGATCCGCAGCAAGGCGCGCCGCATGAAAGAGCGCCACGACATCGAGTGCGTGTTCGTGGACTACCTGCAGCTGATCAAGGACAACGATCGTCTGGACCGCCACCTGCAGATCGGCAACATCAGCCGCGGCCTCAAGGCCCTGGCGCGCGAGCTGAACATACCGGTGATCACCGCGGCGCAGTTGAACCGCGGCGTCGAGCAGCGCAGCAGCCGGGAAAAGCGCCCGATGCTCAGTGACCTGCGTGAATCCGGCAGCATCGAGCAGGACGCCGACCAGGTACTGATGATCCACCGCAAGGAATCGGAGGACGGCGCCATCGACACCAGCGAGCTGGCCGAGGTGGACCTGATCGTGGCCAAGAACCGTAACGGCCCCACCGGCGACGTGGAAATGCTGTTCCGCAAGCGCTTCACGCGCTTCGAGCTGCGCCAGAGTGTGCCCACAAACTGGGCCAACATCCCGCAGGGTTGATGCGCCGCGCCAGTGACTCAACGTGTCGGACGGGCTAGAGTGCATCGATGCGCTACACCACCTTGCTGGCATTGCTGGTCTTGCCTGTGCTGTGCGGCTTCCAGGCAGAGAAGCCGCCGGCGCCGGCGTTGCCCGTGAAAGACACGACGGACGAGACCATCAAGGCCTACATCGATGGCAAGTCGCTGGCGCCCTATGCCATCCCGCTCCATGACAGCCCCAAGGCCGGGCAATACTGGGAAACCGGCAGCGACAGCTACGAGATTGAGAGCTCCACACGCCGCCAGGTCTCCCGGTTGGACGGCGACTTTGCGCTGGTTGAGCAGCGCCTGAAGCTGTCGTCGGAGATGTTCAAGTCGGATTACGTGATTGCCTTCCGCGTCAGCCTGAAGCCTGAGAAGGGCAAGCCGCAGATCACCCGGGCATGGATCGGCAAGCCGGGCGAAAAGCCGAAGCTGATCAAGGTGCGCGAAATGCCCGTCCAGCCGGCCGAGACGCCCAGGGAAGACAAGGACGAGGGCGAAGAGTTCAAAGACCTCGAACTCGCGGGCGCTACCTGGAAGGGTCGCCTGTACACACACGAATTCGACGACATGACCACAAAGCTGTGGGTCGCAGAGGGCGGATACTTCGACGCCATCATCAAGACCACCGCCGGCGACGACTACATCGAGGACCTGCGCGCCTTCGGCAGCGACGCCGAACCCTTGCTGCAGTGGCCCGAGGGCGCCGCCTGGCAGACGGTGGGGGACGAAAATCCGGCCGGGGACTGAGCCGTTTCATTCCGCGCGCGGCTGCATATACTCGCGCCCTTCACGAGGCGCGCCATGGAATACACCGAGCTGGAAGATTGTGTCGTCTGCGGCAATCACGCCGTGGCCACCAGTATGGTGGACGGCGAGATCGTGAAAGAGTGCGAGGTGTGCGGCAACCTGAGTGGCGACCCGGACACCGTGGAACTGGTCGAGTTGCAGCGCGAGGCTGAGGGCCTGGGCGTCAGCATCCACAGCTTTCCGCTGGCGCAATTCATTGACAACCTGCCGGGTGTGAAGCTGCAGGGCGACAGCGGCGGCGAGCGCTCAAAGGGCAAACTGCCGTTCATTGCGTTTGAGCTCACCGACCACCGCACCTTCCAGCTCGAGAACCTGGGCCAGGCCCTGCGCCTGATGCGCGCCGAGCTGGAGTGCGACTGGAAGATCGAGTTTACCTTCGAGTATGAGCTCGGCTTCGAGCTGCGACCGCGAACCACCGACAAGCCCGGCCTTGAGCAAGTAGAGGCCGCGCGCCGCGACCTCAACCGAATCTGGCGCCGCCTGCAAGGTTTCAAAGGCCTCGCCTGGTGGAAGTAGCGCCACGGCGGTGCCGTGGTGTGGGTGCAGCGTTCCCGGCAACCCCCGGTCGTTTCCAACAGGCAGGCGTCTGCTACACTGCCCGCACGTCCCGGTAGCTCAGCTGGATAGAGCAACGGTTTCCTAAACCGTAGGTCACAGGTTCAAATCCTGTCCGGGACGCCACATTTCCATCCGCCTGGAGAGCCGATCTCCGGGTGGTTGGTTTTTTTGGGAACAGCAGGTGAAGAGCGGTGTGTACACGCACTATTCACGGATGTGCCCAGTGCTCTATTCCAAGTCCTTGCTTGGGCACACCCCAGCACAAGCTGTCGCGGTTGGCGACCTAGTGCGCCGATTTCGTAAGGGCCACCTTGAATTCCGTCTAAATACGATGGCATACAATCAGGGTGCTCATTCTCGACACTTTCCTTACTGTATTCCTGTGTACTGGCTAGAGTTCATAGATGGCTGAAAAGAAGTCAGCGCCCAAACCGATCCGCCTTCCGGCCGACCTTGTGGAAAAGCTGGAAAAACTTTCTTCGTTTTTATTTGAAGAAGGGATTCACGGCAGCCGCAGCCTGAGCGCCACGGTGGTCATGGTGCTGCGCCATGCCGACAAGTACGGACTCTTGGATACACCGCCGACTTGGTATCAGCCAATCGGTCCCAAGCGGAGGTAAACCAATGGCAAAGTCTGTCGCAATGGCCGCGTGCTGATTTCGCACCCGTCCAGGCCGCTCTGGGATGAAGGGCGAAAGTAAATGGCGCGCAAACCGTCACCAACCGGCATCCGCTTCCCGGACGACCTGAAGCGCAAGGTGGAAGGGCTGGGGGAATGGCTGTGCAAGCAGGGATTCACGGAGCGCCCGGACTTCTCGGCGGCGATCTTCTTCCTGCTGCGCCGGGCCGAGGCTCAGGGCGACATGAACGTGCCGCCCGACTGGTTCAAACCGGGTGTTTGAACCTGAGCATCGTCTGTGCAACGCATGGTGTCGAGAGCCGACCTGGTCTGAGCGAAGTACCCAGGAACAGCCGCGGCAACCTGCGCGGTGGCAATCAAGCAGTGAAACAGCGGAACGGGCGAGTGCATCAACCCGCAAAGAAAAGGTGGCGTGCCCGGGAGGACTCGAACCTCCGACCGGCTGCTTAGAAGGGTCAATTAAGCTGCTGGTCGACGGTTCCTTCTCACGACTGGTCATCTAGCCTAAAACCCTATTGAAATAGCTGGTTTAACCCGATTTTGCTTTTCATCGGCTTGAACCACTTTTCGGTGCTTTTTAGAAAATAAAATGTACGATATCCTGTACAGTCGGAAAAAGATGCTTAAGCACCCGGTCGATGGTTCCCGCCGGGAAACTGTACAGGATATCCCGTGGGGCGACGGAGACAGTCGGCGAGGCTGCGGAAGTGGCGGGGACAGTGGTATGTCTTCTACCGCGACCACGGCTCTTACCCGCCAGTCGAAAGGCGAGTCTCCTGTGAGGCGCACGACGCACTGAGCGAGAAACAGCGCAAGGCGCTGCTCGCGCATTACCTTTCAGAAGAAGTCAACACGAAGGGTGACGCCATCCGTCATGGTGGGCGGCTGGCGTTCGACACTCCCCTGGATGAGGAATTGTCCGCATACCTGAAGGACGTGGATGAGCGCGTCGAACTTCGCGCCCTCAATCCAGAGGCACGAGGCGGACTGAGCACCGAAGCGCGCAGGCTGATACGCCAGCAGATCTGTCCCTTTCTCGAGTGGGTGCAAACCAATCATCCCGGGCTGAAGACCGGCGAACTGACGCCCCACGAGCTCCGCAGGTACGTTGATGAAAGGGCCGCACAGCCGACGAGGTTGGGCT
>JAJVIO010000075.1 GCA_022071975.1 Planctomycetota bacterium | reverse complement strand
CAGCGCCTCCACGGCGTCTTCGTCGTAGTCCGGCGCCACCACCGCTTCCAGGAACTTCTCGCCCGCGATCAGCTGCTCGGCCGTGGCCAGGTCGAACGGCCGGTTCAGGCCCACGATGCCGCCAAACGCCGACAGCGGGTCGCAGTCATAGGCGCGCGCAAAGGCCTCGGCGATGCTGCCGCCGGTCGCCGCGCCGCAGGGGTTGGTGTGCTTGATCACGATGGCGTAGGGCTCGTCGCTGATCTCGTTGGCCGTGCGCATGGCGGCGTCGAGGTCGAGCAGGTTGTTGTAGCTGAGCTCTTTGCCGCTGAGCTGCAGCAGGCCGCCGAGCCCGGCGGGGTGACGCCCGGTGGCGTAGAACATCGCCTCCTGGTGCGGGTTTTCGCCGTAGCGCAGGCTGACGCCGTTCTTGAGCGCCAGCAGTTTCTGCGGCACGAACTCGCTCGCGCCTTCCTCGAGGTGCTCAAGGTACTCCGCAATGGCGTGGTCGTACCAGGCCGTCATGCGGAACGCCTTGCGGGCCAGCGCGCGGCGGGTTTTGAGGCCGAGCTTGCCGTCGTTGGCGTCCAGCTCGGCGCGCAGGCTTTCGTAGTCGGCGGGGTCGGTGACGACCGCCACGGCGTCCTGGTTCTTCGCGGCGCTGCGCACCATGCTGGGGCCGCCGATGTCGATGTTCTCGATCGCGTCTTCGCGGCTCACACCGGGCTTGGCCACGGTGGCCTCGAACGGGTACAGGTTGACGATCACCATGTCGATCGGCGTGATGCCGTGCTGCTCGGCGGTTTTCATGTGCTCGGGCAGGTCGCGGCGCGCCAGCAGGCCGCCGTGCACCTTCGGATGCAGGGTTTTGACGCGGCCGTCGAGCATCTCGGGAAAGCCGGTGTGCTCGCTGATGTCCTTGACGCTCAGGCCCGCTTCGCGCAGGGCCTTGGCGGTGCCGCCGGTGGAGATCAGCTCGGCCCCCCACTGCGAGAGCGCCTTGCAGAACTCGACAACACCGGCCTTGTCGGAAACGGAAACCAGCACGCGGCGAATCGGCATCAGGTCCATGGTCAACTCCAAGTGCGTAAGCTGCGCGGTTTCTAGCACACGGCGGGAAATCAGACAGGTGTGGAAAAGTCAGGCGGCAGGAGGCTGGAGGCAGGAAGCAGGAAGCAGGAAGCAGG
Organism: Planctomycetota bacterium; assembly: GCA_022071975.1. GTDB lineage: Bacteria > Planctomycetota > UBA8742 > UBA2392 > UBA2392 > JACKID01. Next base: position 48,791 of record JAJVIO010000075.1, on the reverse strand, counting down.
AAGCAGGAAGCAGGAGGCTGGAGGCAGGCGGCAGGAAGCAGGCGGCGGGAGGCGGGAGGCGGGAGGCGGGAGGTTGGTGCGGGCTCGAGTTGCCTGGCTAGCCGGCGTCGAACCAGTTGCCGAACAGCTGCTCCAACTCAGCGGTCTCTTCGCCGAAGGCCGTCTTGAAGGCCTGCTCATCGCCGGCGGCTGACTTCAGGGCGGCGCAGAAATCGGGCAGGGCCTTGGCCCTTTGCTCGCACAGGTAGCGGGTGAAGAAGTGGGCCAGGATCACCTGGGATTCGTCCGGGTCACGGGCGACCACCAGCTTGCCCAGTTCCGGCGCGCGCCCCTCACCGCGCAGCATGCGCAGGGTGCGCTTCCAGCGGCCGCTTTCGGAGGGGCCGCCCGCCTCGCCCGAAAACTCGGCCGTGGTGACGCGTCCCAGCAGGCGGCGTGTGAGGTTGCTTGCGAAACCAACCTCGAACCACGGGTGTGTGGTTTCGCCGCAGCGGCGTCGCACTTCAAAGGTCGCAACGGCATACACCACGCGCTCCATGCTGAGCCGGTCATCCTCGCCGTCCAGCAGCACTTCGACCTCTTTCTCCCCCACCACCCAGCGGTCTTCGGCCAGCCCGGGCATGCCGGGGTGCCGTGTTTCGCAGTAGGCCTTGTGCTCTGTCTCGCTGGCCGCCAGCACCACGCGCAGGCTTTCCACCTTGCCGCCCAGCAGCCCGGCGCTGAGGCTGGCGGCTGCGTGCGCGAATTTGCCGGCCTCGGCATGGCGGTTGCCGCTGGCGATCACGGTGACGGGCCCGAACGCCACGCCCAGCGGCTCGGGTTTCTTGAACACGCTGGAAGTCCATTCCGGCAGGGCTTCCAGCGCCTCTGCCTCGGGCGTGGACTCCAGCGCCTTGGCGGTCTCCTCGCGCTCGGCGGCTTCGCGCGGGTTGATCCAGTCCCCCACTTCGTCCTTGACCCAGCCCGCGCCATTCAGCGCTTCCTCGTTCAGCGGGTCGTAGCTCACGGCCTGCTCGAACGCCGCGCGCGCGTGGGTCGCCAGCTCAAGCTTCTCGGCGTAGCGCGCGAGCTTGACGTACTCCACGGCCGCTTCGCGGTACATCTTGTCGCGCTCGGCCGCGAAGGCTTCGCGGGCCTCGGGTGTGACGTCGCCGTCGGTTTCCGGCGGGGATTTGCGCGCGTCGAGCACCCAGGTCTTCTCGCCGTCCACCTTCTTCTGGCTGTAGCCAAGCTCTTTCATGGCCTTCTCGTGGCCCGGCACCAGGCGGCGCGCGCGTTCACACTGGTCGCGGCCGGCGACGTTCATGGCGTTCTTGAAGCACCAGCGCGCGAGGCTTACGTGGGCGTCGGCCACCGCGTCGGCGGTTTTCTGCGCGCGCTCGCTGAACTTCTGCTCGGCCTCCTGGGCGGGCAGCGCGGCGGCGAAGGTGACAAGAAAGAACAGCAGGAATGCGCGGGTCATTTGACCTTGCCGCTCTTGCGCGACTTCTTCTTGGCGCCGGGGGTCTTCACGCGGAAGCTGCCGGATTCGCTCGACTGCTTCATAGTGGGGCGCTTCATGGTCGGCCGTTTGGTGGCCTTCTTGCGCGCGGTGGTTTCCTCGACGTCTTCCACATCATCGGCGCCGACCACGCGGTTGCGGCCGCGGTCCTTGGCAAGGTAGAGCGACGCGTCGGCGCACATCACCAGCTCATGGGGCTCGGCGGCGTGGCGCGGGAAGCTGCTGACGCCGAAGCTCGCGGTTACCCCGATCTTCTGGCCCTGGGGGCCGGTCACCACCACCTTGCGCTCGACGCCGATGCGAAGGCGCTCGGCCAGCTCCAGGGCGTGCTCGTACTCTGTGTGCGGCAGCAGCAGGGCGAACTCTTCGCCTCCGTAGCGAGCAGGCAGGTCGGTAACGCGCACCAGCGCCGAAAGCAGCAGTGCGGTCTGCTTCAGCACCATGTCGCCGGTCTGGTGGCCGTAGGTGTCGTTGAAGCCCTTGAAGTGGTCGATATCCAGCATGATCAGGCTGAGCGGGTTGCCGTAGCGCACCGCGCGCTCGAGCTCGGCGCGCAGGACTTCCTGGAAGTGGCCGTGGTTGTACAGGCGCGTGAGGCTGTCGCGCTGGGCGCGATCCAGCACGTTCTGGAAGATCAGCCCGTTGTTGATGGCCAGCGCGGCCTGGTTCGCGAACATCTCGAGCATCATCAGGCGCTCGGGGCTGAAGTCGCGCTTGCGGCTGGAGGCATCCACCACGATCACGCCGATGGCCTCGCGGTCGGCCAGCAGGGGCGCGGCAGCGAAGCGCTTGAGCGGGAAGTGTTTCGCGATCTCCGGGTGCACGCGCAGGCGCGGGTCTTCTTTCAGGGTTTCCTGGGTGACGGTTTCGCCGGTGCGCACGGCATGGGCCAGCACGCTGAACTCGTCGGTCAGCGGCACTTTCACGCTGCGGACCACGCCGGACAGCTCGCCCCAGCGCTTGGCCAGCACGGGCTGCGTGGCCTCAAGCGATTTCTGCAGCGGCGCGTCGTGGCTGGTGAGCCCGCGCCAGATGCCCCAGGCGTCGCGCAGGCCGAGGCTGTCGACGCAGACCTGGCCTACCAGGTTTTCGCGATCCTGGTCCACGGTGAAGATCATGGCGAGGTCGTAGCCGCCGCCTTCGTCGCTGGTGAGCGCGGTGGCGATGATGAACAGGGCCTTCTCGAGGTCCATGGTCTTGCGCAGCGCGTTGCTGACCTGTTGCAGGGCAAGCAGGTCTTCGTTCTGGTGGGCCAGCCGCTGCTTCAACAGCGCGCGCTCGGTGACGTCCAGGCCGATCAGGCTGACGCCGGCCATGTGGGCGTCGTCGTCGAGGATCGGGTCCACCACGAAATCGAAGTAGTAATCCTGGCCGGTCTCGGAGTCGGTGATCTTCATTTCCTTGACTTCGCCCGGTACGCCCAGGGCGATAGTGCGCTGGAAGATGTGGCCGCTGTTGACCTCATTGATCACCGGCAGCACTTCGTCGCAGGGTCGGCCCAGCACTTCGGAATACGGCTTGCGGAACAGGCGCTCGGCGGCGCGGTTGTAGCGTACCACGCGCAAGCCGGTGTCCAGCACGATGGTGACGATCGAGACCTGGTCGAAGATGCGCTTGGGAGGCGGGCCACCCATGTCAACGGTACGAGTGCGGCGCTCCAGCAAACGCTGAAGCGCCGTCTGGCGTGGGCGAATGGATGTCTCGTCGTCGTCGCTCATGGGTTCCAGCCGGCAGGCTGCATCTTATCCACATCGGCCGCGGAACCAAACAGGGTGGCCGAACCGGCTCACTTCAGGGCCGCAAACTTCGCCAGCCCTTCCTTCATGAACGCCAGGAACTCTTCCTTGGTCATGTTCGGCCGATCGGCCGGCCACTCCAGCTTGGCCAGCACGTTCCCGTCCGTGTCCAGCACCATGTAGACGGGGATCGAGCCGCCGCCCGGGAAGAAGCGCTCGAACACCTTGGCGGGCTTCTCGTCCTGCTGGTCGTCGGTGTACTGGGCGATAAGCACGAAGTCATCGCGCATCGACTCGAAGATCGCCGGTTCCGGCATGATGGACCGTTCCACGGTCCGGCAGTTCTTTCAGTTGAAGCCCGTGAAGTCGATGAACACCGGCTTGTTTTTCGCCTTGGCCTCCGCCATGCCCTCGTCGAAATCCTTGTGCCATGGCAGGTCGTGGTGGTCGTAAGCCTTCGCGCCTCCCCCCACTGCCAGCTGGATTCCCCCGTCCTTCGGCGGCGGCGGCAAAATGCCTTCCAGCACGTTGCCGTACTTGGCGCCGAACAGGCCGGGAATCATGTACAGGCCGAAGCTCAGGAAGATCACCGCCAGAACGCCGCGGATCACGCCGATCTGTTTGGTTTCCTCGTGATCGTGCGGCATGCGGAAGAAGCCGAACAGGTACAGCGCCGTTGCCACGCTGGCCGCGGCCCACACCGCGATCACCACGTAGCGGCTGATCCACTCCGCGGCCACGATGCCCCGGAAAGCCTGTTCCGCGGCGCTGAAGTACATAATGGCGAGGCCGACCTCGATGAAGCCGAACACCACCTTCATGGCGTTCATCCAGCCGCCGGACTTGGGCATCTTCTTCATCAAGCTGGGGAACTGGCCCATGATAAAGATGGGCAGCGCCATGCCGGTGCTGAACGCCATCATCGCGGCCGTCGGCACCCAGTAGCTGCCCGTTGCGGCCTGTGCCAGGAATGTGCCTGCGATGGGGCCGGTGCAGGAGAAGCTGATCAGCGAGAAGGCCGCGCCGCTGAAGAAAGCTTTGGCATAGCCGTGGCCTTCTTTCTGCGCCGCCATCTGCTTCTTGGTGAACCACTGGGTCATGAAGGTGGGGACGCGCAGCTCGAACAGGCCCAGGAAGCTGAGCGCGAACACCAGGAACATGATGCCGAGCAGCATGTTCACATAACCGTTCGTCGCGATGTTCTGCGCGCCGGTGGCGCCCAGTGCAATCGATGTGATCAGGCCGAAGAGCGTAAAGGTCGCCACGATGCAGGTGCAGTAGATGAACGCGGTCAGCAGCGGCGACTTGCCTTTATCGTGCTGGCTGACAAAGAAGCCGATGGTCAGCGGCAGCACCGGCAGCACGCAGGGCGTCAGCAGCGTGATGATGCCGGCGCCGAAAGCCGCCAGCAGCAGCCAGAAGAAGCCCTTGTCGGCGGGCGACTCATCCTTGGTTGCTTTGCCTTGTGAAACGCTGGCCGTGGCCTCGGTGGTGGCGCTGGCAGCGCCTTCCGGCGACACTTCGATACTCGCTACCCAGCCAAACTTGCGGTCAAGCATGTCCGGGTTGTCACGGTTGAACTGCGTGCAGCCCATGTCATCGCAGTACTGTCCGCTGACCAGCCCGAACGCGCGCAGCATGCCGGGCTTGGCGTCTTCGGGCACCTTGAAGCGATGCACGACCACGACTTCACCCATCAGGTAGTAGTTAGTCTCTTCCAGGATTTCGTCGTAGTGCTCGGTCCAGGCCGGGAACTCCCAGTCGCCCATGGCGACCAGGCCGTCGTGGCCCTTGAGCGTCAGCGCCAGCGGCACCGCGAACTTGCTGGGTGTCTTCGGGTGGTGGAGGTGGAAGGGCTCGCCCGTTGCGTTGTTCTTGAGCTTGAAGTGCAGCTCAAGCGTCACTTCGCCGCCCGCTTTGATTTTGTTCGTGCTGAACTTCGCTTCGAAGTCAAAGCCCTTCTTCACCGGCTCCGTCGGCGGGCCGTACAGCCCCTCCGGCCAGGCGTCGGCCGCCTGGGGCAGCGCGGCCTTGGTGGGCTCCGTGGCGCTTACCGGCTGCACGGCCACGGGCTCGCCCTTCAGGAAGGCTACGAACTGGTTGGCCTTTTCCTTGGCTGGGAGCGTGGCGCCGCTGCGGCGCTGCACTTTGCCGTCGTGGTCAAGCACCGCGTAGTGCGGGATGCCGCCGCCGTCTTCGGGCCGGTACTTCGCCCAAATGGCGTTCGCCTTTTCGTCGCCCACGTCGGTCACGACGCTGACGATCACGAAATTTCTGAACAGCTCTTCCACTTCGCGGAGCGTGAAGACCTCACGCTCCATTTTCCGGCAGGGCCCTCAGTAGCGGCCGTTGAAATCCACAAGCAGGGGCTTGTTCTCGGCCTTGGCCTGGGCCAGGGCGTAATCGAAGTCCACGTAGAAGCCGTGGGCGTCTTTGGTACTGTTCTCTTCGGGGGCCGCGACAGTCTCGAGCTTGATGGTGGTGCTGATTTCGCCCTTCTTGTCGAAACAGCCGTTCTCGTCACAGACCTGGATCTCGTACTTGCCCTTCAGGCTCAGCTCGCCCTTTGCGTCGGCCGGCACCTCGAAGCTGTAGGTCAGCGTGACGCCGTCCGGGTACTCCCACTCGATCCAGTCTTCATCGACGGTGTGCGTTACCGGCTCGGGCCAGCTGGTGTCTTTCAGCTTCAGGCCTGAGGTCTCGGTCCACTCGACCTTCGGCGCGAGGCCGAAGCCCGGGTTGTCCTTGTGGTAGGTGTGAAAGCCCTTGCTGTACTCCAGCTTCAGCTTCACCGTGGCCAGGCCGCCGGCCTTGGCGGGCTCGGCGCTCAGGGTGGCCGTGAACTTCAGCTCCTCGGCCGGGGCGGGCTCGGCGCTCGGGGCGGCAACCGTGATGACGGCCGTGAACTCGCCTTCAGCCTGCAGGCAGCCGTCGGCGTCGCAGAACTGTGTGTCGTGTTTGCCGGTGAGTGCCAGGCTGCCGGTGGCGTCGGCTGGGACCGCGAAGGTGTAGGCGATGTCGAAGGTGCCGTCGAGCTCCCACTCTTCGCTGAACTCGTCGACGTGCTTGTGCGGCTCGGGCCAGGTTTCCTTCACCAGCTTCAGGCCGGCGAGTTCCGTCCAGGTCACGGTGACCGGCTTGCTGTAGCCCGGGTTGTCCTTGTGGTAGGCGTGATACCCCTCAGGCACTGTGAAGCGCAGCTTGAGGGTGTACTCTTTGCCGGGCTCAGCCTGGCCTTCGACGACCGGCTCAACCGAAACGGTCAGCCCTTCCTGGGCGACCAGCGCCGGGGATAAGGCTGCAAGCAGCAGCAGGCACGCGGCAATTCGCATGAAGGTCCTTCCTTAGCATACGTCCCGCCGCACTACAGGACGTGTTACCTATGCTACGAGACGGCGGGCCGATTTGGGCATGATTTTCTCGCCGCCCGTTTGCACTGACGGGCGGCTAAACTATCGTCCTTACCGACAACAGCCGCCACGGCGGCCTTATTCGCACCTTAGCGGACACTGATGCGCTACCTGCTGGTACTGATCGACGGTCTCGCCGATACCCCCCTGCAGGAGCTGGGCGGCAAAACGCCGCTGGAAGCCGCCAACGCCCCTGCCCTCGACAAACTGGCCAGCCATGGGCGCCTGGGCACCATCCGCACCGTGCCCCGGGGCGAGGCCCCGGAAACACTGGCCGCCCTGTTCACCCTGCTTGGCTATCCGCCCGGGCCCTATCTTACCGGCCGCGGCTACTATGAGGCTCTCTCGGCCGGGCTGATGCTGGGCGAGGAAGAGTGGTGCTTCCGCCTGCAATTCGTGACGGAAGTCGATGGCAAGGTGGTGGACCCTCGCGCCGGCGGCCTGAGCGAAGAGGAAGGACGCGAGCTGCTGCGCGCCCTGGAAGGCCACTTCAAGCAGACCCGCATGCGCTTCGTGCAGGGGCGCGGCCACAACCACCTGCTGATTATCGACGGCACTGACTTCAATGGGCTGACCACCGTCAGCCCCTTCAACATCCTGGACCTGCCCAAGGCCGAGCACCTGCCGGAAGGCCCGGGCCAGGAGCTGCTGCTGAAGGTGATGAACGAAGCGCCGGCCGTACTCAAGAAGCACGAGGTCAACCGCGTGCGCGTTGACCTGAAGCAGAACCCGGCCAACGCGATCTGGATCTGGGGCGGGGGCGCTGCTGTGGACGTGCCGGGCTTCCAGAAAACCTTCGGCATCGAGGCCGCGATGGTCAGTTACAGCGACCTGTTCCGGGGCGTGGCGGTTGCGACGGGCCTGCGGGTGGTGAACCCGGGCGAGTCGCCCTTCGTGCGCGACCCCAGCGGGCGCATGGCGGCCGTGAACCCCGACGAAGCCGCGACCAAGGCGACCGAGACAGAAGAAATCACGCGCATCCGGGAGAGCGCCGAGCAGGCCATTGCGGGCCACCAGCTGGTGATCGCGCACTTCAGCTCGCCCGACGAGCACAGCCACCAGGGCGACCCGAAGGGCAAGGTGCGGGCGATCGAGCTGCTGGATAAGCACTTCTTCAAGCCGCTGGCCAAGCAGCTGGAGACGGTGAAAGACATCCGCCTGACCGTGGTGCCCACGCTGATGTCGCGCTGTGAAACGCGCCAGCATGACGAACGACCGGTGCCCTTCATGATGTGGGGCGAAGGGGTGGAAAGCCGCTGGCAGCTGACCCTGACGGAAAGCAACGCCGAGGAAACCGGCATCAAGATTGATGACGGCACGCGGCTGATCGACTACATCATCAACGGACTCTAGGATGATTCCGGCCTGACCGGGATGCATCGAACCAGAACTTGAGTTCCAAACTCACCATGCCCGATTCATACCCAGTGCTGTTTTCCGCCGAAGCCGTGCAGAAGCGCGTGGCGGAACTGGCGGCGCAGATCTCCGCCGACTATGCCGGCAAACGCCTGCTGTGCCTGGTGGTGCTGCGCGGCGGCTTCTTCTTCGGGGCCGACCTGGTCCGTCAACTGAAGGGCGTTGAGGTCGAGCTCGAGTTCGTGAAACTCGCCAGCTACACCGGGCGTGAAACCTCCGGTCGCCTGCTGGTTAGCGGCCCGCTGCCGCGCGTTTCGGGCTACGACGTGCTGGTGATCGAGGACCTGGTGGATACCGGGCTCACGCTGTCGAACCTGCACGAGGCGCTGCTGGCGCAGGGGCCCAACTCGCTGCGCTATGCGATCGTGGTGGACAAGAAAGCCCGCCGCAAAATTCCCTTCGAGTGCGAATACGTCGCCTTTGACGTCAAGGCCGACACCTTCCTGGTCGGTTACGGCATGGACGACGAAAACAAAGGCCGCACGCTGCCGTACATCGGCACCGTGAACCACCAGGCCTGATACCTTCCGTAACAGGTGTTGAGCGGCCAGTTTCCACTGGCAAGTCCGCCAGTTTTCCGGCACCCGCCTGCCGGATCTTTTGCATGTAAGTCCTGAAAAAATAATGGTTTACATGGAACCCGTGGACCCGGGATGGGGTCTAATAGTCAGAAGGGCCTGAAGAACAAACACGGGAGAAAGTCATGAAAACTCTGTTCGCAGCACTCGCCGGATTCGCCCTGATCGGCGCAATCGGCGCAACCCAGGTGGATGCCCAGGGCGTCCGCATCAGCATCAAGAAAGACAACAAGTCGGTCGAGGTGAACACCGGCCGTTCAACCCGCAGCCCGGAAGCCTTCCGCAAACCGGAGCGCGTGGAGAACCAGCCCAGCGGCCACTACGTCACCGTGCAGAAGAAGGTGTGGGTGCCCGGCCACTACATCACTGAGCACAAGGATGTCTGGGTTCCCGGCCACTACGACCTGGTGAAGGAAAAGCGGGTGGATCACTGCGGCAACGTCTACTACGTCACGGTCAAGAAGTTCCACCCCGGCCACTACGAGTGCCGCGAAGTGCAGACCTACGTGCCCGGCCGTTACGAGATCCGCGAAGAGCGCGTGTGGGTTGAAGACGACTGCGGCTGCGATCACGACAACGGAAGCGTCGGTCATGACCATGGGAAGGGCAAAGGTCACGGCAAGGGTCGCGGCAAGCACTAACACCGAACCCGGCGGCCGATGACGCCTACCTCCCCCGGGTGTCCCGCCGGCAGACACGGCCCCGACCGAGCAAGGTCGGGGCCGCTCGGTTTTAGAGCATTTTTGGATCGCCTGTACCCGCTGCTGCGCGCGGCGGACTTCGCATGTCTTCGTCGCGCTCCCTCGGCGTGGCCTCCAGCCACGCCTGCGTCCGCGCTCCTTGACCTGCTCGTCCGGCGCTGCGCATCAGCGCGGTCCATTCAATCCAAAAAAGCTCTAATCGCCGCGTCTGTCGTTTCCGGGCGTGCTTGGCAAAATGCGGGCATGAGCTGGGACTTCCGCCAACCGGGTACGCGCATCTGTGTCTGCTACGACGTAAGCAACGACGACGCCCTGAAACTGTGGCGCGAGTCTGAGCAGCCAAGCGTCGAGCAACTGAAGGAAAAGCACGGCTGCGGCAACAACTGCGCCATGTGCATCCCCTACTTCCGCACGCTGCTGCGCGACTACCAGCGCGGCAAGTGGCCCAAGGACGAAGCCGCCAAGGCCGGCACAGAATGGTTCGGGGCGAAGAAGAAATGAGCGCGCGCTGCTGGCTGATGAAGGTCGAGCCCGAGTCCTACACGATCGAGCAACTCGAGCGCGACGGGCAGACCTGCTGGGAGGGTGTGCGCAACTACCAGGCGCGCAACATGCTGCGCGACGACCTGCAGCCCGGCGACCGCGTGCTGTTCTATGCCAGCAACGCCGAGCCAACGGGCGTGGCGGGCGTGGCCGAGGTCAGCCGCGGGGGCTACCCGGACCATTTCGCCTGGGACAAGACCCACGACTACTACGACCCCAAGAGCGACCCCGCCAACCCGACCTGGTACATGGTGGACATCCGCTTCATCGAGAAGTTCCCGGCGGTCGTTTCACTGGATACGCTTAAGGCCACACCGGGGCTCGAGAACATGATGGTCACAAAGCGCGGCATGCGGCTGTCGGTGCAGCCCGTGACGCCCGCAGAATTCGAGATCGTGCTGGCGCTCGGGCGCGGCGGCAAGCCACCCGCGGCCAGGGCGAAGGCCAAGCGCGCCAAGGCGGCGGCGCGCAAGCCGGCGCGCAAGAAGAGCTGAATGCGATTCCTGAACCGCAAGTGGGCTGAGGGCGGCTACGACGACTACACGACGCACCTGTACCTGGGCGTCTACCTGCGTCACCTTGAGGACATTGCCCCGGACGCGCCGCAGAACCTGCGGGTGCTGGGCGCTGTCAGCCAGGGCCACAACCTGGCCGGCTCGCAGGTTGCCGCCACGCGGCTCGACCGCGCGGCGAAGGTCTTTCACCTGGTGATCAGCGTCCGCACCATCGAGGGCGACGGCTACCTGGAGATCCGCTATGAGGGGATCGACCCGGACGCCGTGGACGAACATGCCTTCGAGGGCGTGGACTACCTGCTGACCGACGAGATCGACGTCGCGCCCGGCGGCGAGCAGTGGGAGCATCGCATCCTGCTGAGCCCGGACGGCGAATTCGTGATCCGCTTCAAGGACCTGCAGCTCAAGCTGGACCTGCCCAAGGGCGGGCAGGACGAATAGCGGCACGGCGCGGGTTTACACCACCCTGTGCGCGGGCTCTTGACCTGTCAACACAGCGATCACCGCGCGGGCGCACATGCGGCCCATTTCGTCGCGGGTCTCCATCGTCGCGCTGCCGATGTGCGGCAGCAGCACGGCATTCTCCAGCTCGCTCAGCCCGGGCGCCAGGGCGGGCTCGTTCTCGTACACGTCCAGCCCCGCCGCCGCGATGCGCTTCTCGCGCAGGGCCTGTACCAGGGCCTGCTCATCCACCACGGGCCCGCGCGCGGTGTTGACCAGCACGGCCGTGGGCTTCATCAGCTTCAGCATGTCGGCGTCCAGCAGATGGCGGGTGTCGGGCGTCAGCGGGCAGTGCAGGCTGACGAAGTCGGAGCGCGACAGCAGTTCGCCCAGCTCGACTTTCTCGGCCTCCAGCTCGTTCTCCCAGTCCACGTGGTCTTCGCGCGAGTGGTACAGGATGCGGCAACCGAAGCCGTGTTTCATGGTGGCCGCCACCCGCTTGCCGATGCGCCCGGCGCCCACGATGCCCACCGTCTTGCCGTACACGCCATGGCCGCGGTGCAGCAGCGGCGCCCAGCCGGTGAACAGTCCTTGACGTGTCAAGTTGTCACCTTCAGTCATGCGGCGCGCGCAGGCAAGCAGCAGCCCGACCGCGATCTCGGCCGTGGCGTCGGTCAGCACGCCGGGGGTGTTGCACACGGCGATGCCGCGGTTCTTCGCGGCCTGCAGGTCGATGTTGTTGTAACCCACCGCGTAGGTGGCGATCACCTTGAGCTGCGGCCCCAGGTCCTCGATCAGCGTGGCGTCGATGGGATCGGCCAGGGTGCAGACCAGCGCGTCGCAACCCGCCGCGGCCTCGATCAGCTCGGCGCGGTTCAGGTTGCGGTCGTGCGGGTTGACCTCAATGCGCGCGTCGGGCAGAGCATTGGCCAGCAGGTCAATGGCAACTTCAGGAACGGCGCGAGTGAGGTAGATGAACATGGCAGAGATCAGAGGTTAGAGGTTAGAGGTTAGAGGTCAGGGGGTTAGGGCTTGGGGTTTAGGGCTTAGGGCTTAGGGCTTGGGGCTTAGGGCTTAGGGGTTAGGGCTTGGGGCTTGGAATTCGAGTTCGCGAAGGCTTCACAGGTGACACAACGAAAGCAACCATAATCGTCCCCCGCAGCACCCTGACCTCCGAGCTCTGACCTCTGTTTACGGCAGCCCGCCGAACTCGAGTATCGCCTTTCGCACTTTCTCGGCCAGTTCCACGGGGGTCGCCGGCAGCCGCAGCGTCACGAACTGCGGGTCGTTGGCCGGCACACGCGGCGCCTGGTCTTTGCCGTGCAGAAACACCACCGGGATGGCCAGCGCGAAATGCGACACGAACTCGCGCACCTGGGCGATCGCATTGGGGTCCTTGGTTGTATCGCAGATCAGCAGGTGGAAGCGCTCGCGGTCAATGCGCGAAAACGCCCGGTCCAGCGCCGTCTCGAAGTCCAGCTCGAAGCCCGCCTGCTTCATGGCCTGCCGCACCAGCCGGTGGCGTTCGTCGGCCACGCACGCCAGCACCCGCGCAACCTCCTGCACCACCGCCAGCCGCCCGCTGCTGGTACTGAGCGGCTTGCGGTTCAGTACGTTGTCGATCGCCGCCAGCAGGTCGCGCGCGCGGAACGGCTTGGTGATGAAGGCGTCGGCGCCGGAGAGATAGGCCTCAAACTCGTCTTCCAGGCTGGCCCCCGCCGTCAGGTACACCAGCGGGATGTCGGCCGTGGCAGGGTCGGAGCGGATGCTGCGCGCCAGCTGGTAGGCGTTGCCGTTGCCGGCCTGGACGTCGGAGACGATTACGTCAACCGGCTTTTCCGCCAGGTATTCAAGCACGTTGGCGCCGGGGCGCAGCACCTCGACGCTGTAGCCGTTGCGGACCAGCAGCGCCTTGACGATTTCCGTCACGGCGTCGTTCTCGTCAATCAGCAGCACGGTCGGTGTCATGCGATGTCCCGCCGGGCAAGCGCGCTTGCACCCGAATCGCGCATGCCCCTGATCTAAACGTAATAACCCCGGCCGGAAATAGAAGCACCCCGCCGGGGCGGGGTGCTCGTGAGTGTTACCGCGTGCTATTCGGCCGGAGCTTCTTCGGCCGGTGCTTCTTCGCCGCCGCCGCCGCCACCCACGTCGGACGAGCTGCCGACCGCGTAGCCGGAGAAGTTGCGGATCACTTTCATGCCCGGCCACACGATGTCATCCGGGCCGGTGCTGACCGAGAAGGCCTCGGGTTCGTCGCGCTTGGTGGGATCTTCGGCCTCGTATGCGCTCTGCGCGATGGAGGTCTGCTGGTTCGGGCCCTTGAGGTACATCGAGTAGGCGATGCTGCCCCAGAAGCTGCCGAGCGGAACGTTGTCGTTGCCCGAATTGATGCCCAGGGCCGGCGGCGTCACCATCAGCACCATCACCAGCAGGAATGTCAGGCCGGTGAGCACTTTCCAGGCGATGCCTTCGTTGGGCACGATCTCGACGTACTTGACCTGCTCCTGGATCTGGACGGCGCCCGGCATGCCCATGGGCGGGCCAGCCATGCGGGTGTCCGCGTAGCCGTGAGTCTCATCGACCGAGCCGACGTCATCCAGCTCGCCGACATCGTCGAGCTCGTCAAGCTCATCGAGACCGCCGGTTTCCACGGGCTCGGTCTGCAGGCCGACGTCTTCGTCGTCACTGAGGTCGAGACCGCCCTCGATCTTCTGGGTGGCGTCGGCGTCTTCTTCGCCGAAGTCAAGGCCGCCCAGCTCATCGGTCTCGTCGAATACGAGCTCTTCGGTGAGGGTCGCATCCTGGTCTTCGCCGATGTCGGACAGCTCGACGGTCGGGACGCTGGTAGCGCCCGTGTCCTCGAAGTCCTGGTCGCTGCTGAGATTGCCGAGGTCGAGCAGCGTCTCGTCGGTTTCTTCCTCGATGATCTCGAGACTTTCGCCGCCGAGCTGCGTCTCGCCCAGGTCAATCTCGCCGCCGCCGCCGCCGCCCGAAGGCTTGCGGGCGCGGCTCAAGGATTGGACGTCTTCCGAGCGGAACTTCATCTTGTCGTCATCGCGGAACGCGCGAATCTGACCTTCGGAGACGAGCCTCTTCAGCTCGTCTTCGTCCATCTCCAGCTCGTTGAGCACGTCGTCGAATGACTTGTAGTTCGGCATATCACATGCTCCGGAACAGATCCGGCTCTGGGGGACTTCACGCGCCCATCCCGGCGTACACTCCGCCGGACTCACAGGCACGGTTACTCAAAGCATCATAGTAATGCAGGGGGCGTTTCCGGCGCAAGTACCGAAAACGCCCCGTGATAGGAATATGACAGCGGATTGATCGCCTTCTGAACCGCTACTTCTTCTTGCTGTCCTCAACCGCCTTCTTCACGCCCAGCGGCGACCAGCCCTTGCCCTTGCTGTCTTCGCCACTGTGGTCCGGCAGCTTGAAGTCGTACTCAAGCAGCCGTGAGGCCACGAAGAACAGCTCAGCCTTGGCGGTGCTGTTCGGGCGCACCTCGTAGACCGCCATCTGGGTGGCCTTCTGCCCCTGCTCGTAGGGGTTTTCCACTTCCTTGATCACCACGATGAACTCCTGGTCGCCGCCGACCGTGACCGAGGTCGCCGACCAGTCCGGGCCCTTGTCCGTGCCCGAGCTCTGGGCCGCGACAGGCTGCGCGCTGCCCGCGAACGTGTTGTAGGCGTACAGGCCGCCGATCACCGTCAGCATCAGGGCAATGCACGAAAGCAGCGCGATCGTGACTGCCGGTAAAACCGTCTTCTTTTCCATGCGTAAGCTCCCTGTGGGGTGGACTCCGTGCCTTGTGAGGGGTTCAAGCGGGGTCCCGACAGTCTAGAATTCTCCAGTTCCCTCACCAATAGGACGCTGATCTCCCCCTGCCGCTTACATGCCAAAAATCTGGCGGGATAACGCGTCTACACCAGGCCGGCGGCGCCGTTCTCAAGGCACCAGTCCGCCACGCGACGCCCCAGTTCTTCGGGATTGCCGATTTCGCCCTCGTCCTGGGTTTCCACCAGTTGCGAGCCATCAAGCGCCAGCACACGCCCCTTCAGCTTCAGGCTGCTGCCCTCCGGCGCGCTGGCCAGCGCGGCCACAGGCGCCTGGCAGCCCGCGCCAAGCCGGTTCAGGAAGGCACGCTCCGCGGCAGCGGCCGCGTAGGTTGCAGCGTCGTGCAGGGGCGCCAGCAGCTGCAGGGTCCGCTGGTCATCACCGCGGATTTCGACGCCCAGGGCGCCCTGCCCCACGGCCGGCAACCAGCCGGGCGCGCGCAGCGCCAGCGCGTCAAACGTTGAGGCCACGCGGTCGGGGCGCGTGGATACATCCAGCAGCCCCAGCCGGTTCAGCCCGGCGGACGCAAGGATGATGGCGTCGGCCTGTTTGTCTTCAAGTTTGTCGAGACGGGTATCCACGTTGCCCCGGAATTCGATCACCTTCAGGTCGGGGCGCATCGCCAGCAGCATGGCTCTGCGCCGCAGGCTGGAGGTGCCGACCGTGGCGCCCTGGGGCAGGAAGGCAAGCGGGTCCGAGTCGTCGTCGATGGTGCCCAGCCGTCGCGCGAACACCAGGGTGTCCTCGGTGGTCTCGCGCGTCGGCGTGCAGCCTATGCGCAGGCCGTCGGGCAGCACTGTGGGCAGGTCTTTCAGGCTGTGCACGGCGAGGTCGCACTTCTTCAGCAGCAGGGCGTCCTCAAGCTCCTTGGTGAAGGCACCCTTGCCGCCCAGCTCTGACAGCGATGCCCCCAGGTTGATGTCGCCGCTGGTCTTGAACTGGACGATCTCGACCTCAAGCCCCGGATGAAAACGCCGCAACTCATCGGCCACCCAGTTCGACTGGGTAAGCGCCAGCATGCTGCCGCGGGAGCCGATGATCAGCGTATCAGCCATCGAAAGCGGCCTCCTGGATTCGCGGCCGGCTAGAACAGCGAATTACCAATAACCAGTTTCCAATTACCAATGAAACTGCGGCGCGAAGCTTGCTTCTTCGTGGCCGTTCGTGGTCCTTCGTGGTTACAGGCCTTTTGCAGTTGTCCGCAGAGGAAGACGCGCCACCAAACGCGCCGCCCTGCCAATTGGAAATTGGTAATTGGTTATTGGTAATTCGCTGTTCCAAACCCACGCGACTCACCTAGTAACTTTCGAGCCCGGTCTTCAGATCTTCAATCAAGTCGCGCGGGTCTTCGATGCCGACGCTCAGGCGGATCAGCCCGTCGTTCAGGCCGGCCTTGGCGCGCATTTCCTTGGGGATGCTGGCGTGGGTCATGCTGGCCGGGTGCTCCAGCAGGCTTTCCACGCCGCCCAGGCTTTCGCCCAGCGTCCAGACCTTGCGGTCGCTTACCACCTTCACGCCGTCGGCCACGCTGCCGTCGATCTCGAAGCTGATCATGGCCCCGAAGCGCCGCATCTGTTTGGCCGCGACGTCGTGGTTCACGTGCTGCTCAAGCGCCGGATAGAAGATCTTCGTGACGCGCTTGTGCTCAAGCAGGAAGCTGACCACCTGCTCTGCATTGTCGCACGATTTCTCGACCCGCACGCCCAGGGTCTTGATGCCGCGGTGAACCAGGTAGCAGTCAAGCCCGCCGGGCACCGCGCCGCTGGCGTTCTGGTTGAAGGCGATCTGCTGATGCAGCTGCGCGTCACGCGTGATGGCGGCGCCCATCACCACGTCGCTGTGACCGCCCAGGTACTTGGTGCAGCTGTGCATCACGATGTCGGCGCCAAGCTCCAGCGGCCGTTGCAGGTACGGTGTCGCGAAGGTGTTGTCCACCACGCTGATGGCCTTCTTCTCGCGGGCAAGCGCCGTCAACGCCGCGATGTCGCTGACCTTGAGCAGCGGGTTGCTGGGCGTCTCAATGAACAGCATCTTGGTGTTGGGCTTGAAGGCCGCGCGCACGTTCTCGATTCTGGTGGTATCGACGAAACTGAACTCGATGCCGAAGCGCTTGAAGGTCTTGTCGAAAATCCGGAATGTCCCGCCGTAGACGTCGTCGGCCACGATGCAGTGGTCACCGGCGCTGAGCAGCTTGATGATGCTGTCGGTGGCGCCCAGGCCGCTGCTGAAGGCGCAGGCATGCTCGCCGCCCTCGATGCTTGCCAGTACGCCCTCAAGGGCCTTGCGGGTGGGATTGCCGGAGCGCGCGTACTCAAAACCCTGGTGTTTGCCGGGGGCCGACTGCGCGAAGGTGCTGCTCAGGAACACGGGCGGGTTCACCGCGCCGAAGTGGTCGAAGGGGTCGTAGCCGGCATGGATCGCGCGCGTTTCGAAGTGCATGGGAAGTCCTCGGACAGGTCAGAGTCGAGTATGGAGTGAAGGAACAGAGGCCGCAAGCGTGAGGCGCGAGGCGCGAGGCGTGAGCGGCAGGTTGGCCTGCCGACTGCCTCCTGCCTCCTGCTGCCTGCCGCCTGCCGCCTGCTGCCTGCCGCCAGCCTCCTGCCTCCTGCCGCCTGCCGCCTGAATTCGAAAACATTCAAGCCACACGGCGCAATCAACCGACGCATAGAGCAGGCGACAAGATCGCCGCGGAATTCGGACCGCGATCCCCCGGAGAGCTGACAAAGGCGCGGGGCTGCTCGGTCGCGGTCCACCAAAGACGGAAACGGGAGGTCAGTCCCAACTACACCTGAAGTACACCTCATCGGCCAGCGCGTGAGCGTTTGCCGCGGCGCCAGAGCAGCGCCAATCACACCATCCCACCACACAATCCAATCACAACGCCCGGCGCCTGCTGACCACAGGCGCCGGGCCCTCATTTGCCCGGGGACTGTCCCTGTCTTCGCGACCACTTTTCCACAGGCGACAGCTTGCCAACCCACCGGCGATCGCTATCTTCTTCGCCTCGAAAGAGCCGGCCTTCGTTTGGCCGCTCGCGCGACGCCGGAGCTCGCGCGACACCCCGGGCTGTGTGTGCCCGCAGGTGGCCGATCCGGAACAGAGGTTCTTTTCATGGGTCGTTACACAGGACCGAAGCACCGCGTCTCGCGCCGATTCGCGGAAAACATCTGGGGCTCACGCAAGTCGCCCCTGGCATCCAAGCCCTACAAGGCCGGCCAGCACGGCCGCGACGGCCGACGCGGCAAGATGTCCACCTACAACCGCGGCCTGGTCGAGAAGCAGAAGCTGAAGCTGTACTACCAGCTGCGTGAGCGCAGCTTCCGCCGTCTGTTCGACGTCGCCAACCGCATGCCCGGCAACACCGGCGAAAACATGATGCAGTTGCTTGAGCGCCGCCTCGACAACATGGTGTACCGCATGGGCCTGGCCCCCACCAACCGCGCCGCGCGCCAGCTGGTGGCCCACGGCCACGTTGAGGTCAACGGCAAGAAGGTTGACCGCGCAAGCTTCACCGTCAGCATCGGCGACAAGGTCGCCATCCGCACCAAGAGCAAGAACCACATCCAGGTGCAGGAAGCGGCCGCGCAGAAGAACGCCTCAGTCAGCTACGTGAAGGTTGACTTCAACAAGCTGGAGGGGGAGCTGATCCAGATCCCGAGCCGCAAGGACATCCCGATGATCGCCAACGAGCGCCTGGTGGTCGAAATGCTGTCCCGCTAGGTTTGATTTCCGAAACTCGCAAAGCCCTTCGCCCCGGCGGAGGGCTTTGTTGTTGATGTGAACAAGAGCCGCAAGCGCCAGCGCGCGGCCGATGCCGGCACGCAGAGTCCCGCGCGCTTGCGCTTGCGGCTCTTGTTGCCCCTCGCGAAACCGTACACGCCCCGTCCCCCTTCCCGTTTTCGTAAAGCTTGTTGCGCATTGAACTTCGTTTGGTCGCCGCCCGTTCGTATCAGGTGATACCCTCTACACACTGGTGGGCTTTCCTCGCGCTTTGGGGGCCGGGGAAAGACTGGCATGACGGCACTTTCCGACGAAGAACTGGTCAAGCGCATCCTGCGCGGCGACAGCTCGTTCTACGAGCACGTCGTGAAGCGCTTTGAACGGCTCGTCTACGGCTTCATGCTGCGCAAGATCAGCGACGTCGGCGTCGCCCAGGACCTGGCCCAGGAAACCTTCCTGATCGGCTACGAAAACCTGTCCCGCCTGAAAGACCACCAGCGCCTGAAATCATGGCTGATGGGCATCGCCGGCAACCTCGTTCGCGACCACTACAAGCGCCGCAAGATGGCCGGCATGCCCGACGGCATGGACGTCGAACTGACCGGCCTGGACCCCCTGCAATCGGCCGAGCAGCAGGAACGCCACGAGGTTCTGTACAAGGCGCTGGCCGGGTTGTCCGAGCGCTATCGCGCTGTGCTGGTGAAGCGCTATCTCGAGGGTCTTGAGTACCCGCAGATCGCCGAAGATCTCGGTCTATCTGTAGGCGCCGTCGAGGTTTGCATGCACCGCGCGCGCAAGTCATTAGGCGCTGCGATGAAAGAGCTGATGCCGGACATTGACTCATGACACTTTTCATGCCGTGGTGGCGTGAAAATAATCCGGCCGGGGCTGTAAGCGGTAGCGTCCCTGGGCCACCCAAGACAGGAAGTGTAACCGCAGGGGAATCGGGCCTTTAGCATGAACCGAGAGCAGGCTGAACTGCTGATGAACCGCGCCATCGACGGGCTTGCGTCCGCCGCTGAGCGTGAGCAGCTTGCCCGCATGCTGCGCGGGAACCCGCTGCTGCGTTCCGAATTCGAAGACATGCAGGCCACCCACGCCTCCACGGAAAGCCTGTTCCGGCAGATTGCACTACCCGTTGATTTCAGCGCCCGCGTGATGCGCCGCGTCCAGGGCGTCGAAGTCCCCAGCGATACCAGCCTGGAAAATGTCCGCCTGCCTGAGCAGCGCGCCCACAACGGCCGCCTGCTTGCAACGGCCGGTCCCGCGCGCCGCACTGTGCGCATTTACGCGATTATTGCGGCGGTCAGCGCGGCGGCGGCCGTGATGCTTGCTGTCGGTGTGTTCAGCGGCGCGTTCGCGCGCGCGGGCATCGGCACACAGGGCTCGGCGGAAACACTGACTGATGACGGAAAAACAGTGGCTGAGGGGCGTCGGGGAGTTCCCGACAGGGGAGAGTTCAACCGCACCGACTCTCCCACCCCTCAGCCGCTCGGTTCAAACGGCGCGCAGAAGCCGGATGGCTCCGCGCGCCAGCCTGAAGGCTCAAGTGTAACCGGGCCTGAGACCAATGGCAACGACAGCGCCCCGCTTCCGCAGCCCCCGAAGCGTGAAGTGAAAGACATTCCGACGCCACCCGCGCCCGAAGAAATCCGGCCGGAACCGGCGCCGGAGGACATCGTTGAACAACCCGGCACCGAGCCGGAGCAGCCCATTCAGCCGAAAGACACGGTCGAACAGCCTAAGCCGGAAGAGCCGGAAGGCGGCAAGACCGTCGCCGAGCCGGCCCGGCGCGACCCGGTCGGCAAGCTGCTGATCATGTCCGGCCGCGCCGAACTGATGAACGCGGATGGCAGCGTCACCCGCCTGCAGGACAAAGACCAGCAGATTTTCAATGGTGACCGCATCCGTACGCGCTACGGCGCGGTTGTGTTGCTGCAGCTGCCGGGCGGCGACGTTACGCTGGGCAAGGACACCCAGGTAAAGCTGGATTCCGACAGCAGCCTGACGCTTGAGCAGTACGACGGCAGCGACAAGGGACAGCTTTCACTGGACCGCGGCCATGGACACGCCGGCAGCTCAATCGCGGTGACCTGTGAAGATTACTCGCTGTACGTCATGAGCGGCACCACGGTGATTGAGCGCAAGCGCCGCGGCCTGAGCGTCGCCAAGGCGTCCGGCTTCAGCACCATCACCCACGAAACTTTCGGCTCGCTGCTGCTGGATGAAAGCAGCGGCTATGAGTCCGACATAGATTTCGGCAAAGAGTTCAGCCCGCCCAAGGCGAAGCGCGTCAGCCTGCCCGACTGGAGCAGCGAGGCGCGCAGCCAGGCCGTGATGCTGGCCCTCGACCCGGACATCCAGGCCCGCAAGTTCAGCCTGGCCGCCGAGCGCTCCTACGTGCAGAACAAGCTGCCCGGCAAGCTGGAGAAGCTGCTTGAGCACCCGGCCTGCACCGATTGCGTGGTGACCTGGCTGCGCACGGCGATCCGCAACGAGAAGCTGGAAGGCGCTGCGATCGTGAAGATGGTCGGCGAAGTGGAGATCGCCTACTTCGACGTCTCCGAGCTTGCCCCGGACGTGATCAACGGCCATGCGGATCGCGCGGCCCAGGTCGCTGAAAGCTTCGACCAGTGGCGCGAATACTTCTACCGCCTGATGCGCCCGCCCGTTGAGCCGAAGAACCCCAGCCAGCCGGTACAGCCGCAGCCCGGGCAGCCGGTGCCTCCGTGAGCGAACGGTACTGGCGTCGGTGGCGCCAAGAAACTTGAGAAGGTTGAAAAGCAGCCGAAGAAGGTGGTGAAGAAAGTACCCACGAACGGTGGAGATCCCGCCGAAGAAGGCAGCGACGAAGACAAGCAGGACGGCAAGGACGAGCAGAAGCCGACGAGCTAGCGGACAGAGCCTCGGGCTGTAGCCCCTCCGCAGCCCATGCCCCTTGAGGAAAGAGCCGGTCGAAAGACCGGCTCTTGCGCGTTACCCCAGCCCGCCACGGAAGTGGCGGGAATCAGGCCGGCCGACGGTCCCGAACGGAAACACAACACCGAAGCCAGCTAGGCCTCCGGTAAATCTGCACCCTGTCCGTCAGCGACGTACCTGCACGCAGCCGTTACTTGTTCCCTTGAGCGCAACCTTCGAACGTCGCCACCTTCTGACGTCCACACCGGCCTTGCGCCATCGACGACCTGCGCGTCGCGCAAGAGTCGCGTCGCACGGGCTTTCAGGGAACCGATCATCTTCTGCGGTTCCGCGGCCGCGCCCACAACGACATGCACGTGGTTGGTGCGGACGTTAACTGCACTCAGGTTCCATCCCCGAAACTGGCAGTGCTCTTCGATTGCTACGCGAACGATCTTTCGCATCGCTCCATTCAGGTACATTGCAGGGAACTTCATTCGTGAGCGCATCTGGGCTTCGAGAACTGGATCCGCAGCCAGTCGCCGATGAGTCTTCCGGTTCATGGAAGACCTGGCGTCGCCGTGAAGCCACGTTCCGTGCGTTGTCCAGGTTAACAAATAGGCGATCACTGGTTCGTGCATGGAGGCAGACTAATGGAGTCCTTGATGACGGTTCAATCCTGATGGACGGTCGGAGCTTGTGTTTCCCGCCACTTCCGTGGCGGGCTGGGGTGGTGCGGTGAATTTTTCCTGAATATATTTTTATCTGTTTCTACTTACGGCACTTGTGGCGATGGCGTGGCTGAAAACCCGGCTTTAATGTCGCGCGCGTGGGGATACTCCCGGCAGACAACTTCACAGGAGAATCCCATGTCTCGCTACCCGAATGTCAGGCACAAACCCAAGCAGGAGCCCCAGCTCAGCGAAGAGCAACGCAGGCAGCAGGCGGTGACGGACACCGCCCACGCCCTCTACCGCGAGCAAGGCGGCGAGCTGCTGGACGACAACATCAAGGCCGCGCACAAGACGGTGCAGGTCTACACCGCCGATCTCGAGCGCTCAGAAAGCTGGAGCGGCGAAAAGCCCTTCCAGTGGCGGGTGACGCCGTCCGCGTTCAACCGCGCCTCCGTGCAGCTCGAGCGTTTGCGCGAAACACGCAACAAGCTGCTGGACGAATGTTTCCAGACCGCCAAGCAGATGATCCTGCGCTGGATGGAGGAAAACGGGCGAAGGGAAACCACAGCGGAAAAGCCCGCAAGCGCACCCGAACCGAAGGCCGATGTCGCCGGCAATCGCGACGGCCGGCCTGCCGCGCAGCAGGCCCCGCAGTCCACGGCGCCTCCCGCTGCGGCTTGACGCGTCAACCCTGCTCGTCCTTGGCCTGCTGCAGCCACTGGCGGATGTGCTCTCGGACGGCCTCGTAGTGCGGGTCGCGGTCCAGCGCTTCCTCGAACTTCTTTTCGGCGGCGGCGTACTTTTCCTGCAGGAACAGCAGCCGGCCCTGGAAGTACGAAGTCTCGAAGCTGCGCGGGTTCAGGTTCTCGAGCGTGCGCACGATCGGCTCGGCCTTTGCGGCGTCTTCGTCGTCCAGCGCGGCGCGGGCAAAGCGCACCTGTTTGCGGAACTCGGCCAGGTCTTCCGCTTCCGGGGCGCGCGCGTCGCGGGCCAGGTTGCTGCTGCGTTCCATGCGCAGGCGCAAGGCCGCGCCCGGCCCGCCGTCCAGCATGCGCTGCACGGGAACGTACACGTATTCGCCGTAGGTGTGGGGCGCTGACGAGACCCACATTTCGCCGGTGGTTACGTTGGTGATCACGCTGTGGCAGCAGATGCCGGCGTCGATGGCGTTGCGGTTGCCCAGCCCCAGCTCTTTGTCGCCGCGGCCCTTCTTGTCGCGCAGGATCTCGAGGCAGGCATGCTTATCGATCGCGCCCAGCTTGCGCTCAACCAGCTCGCTCAACCGCTCGTGGCGGTAGATGGTGGTGGCGCGCTCAATCTGCTGCAGGTTGACCGGGTCGTCTTTCAACGGGCTGGTCAGCATGTGGTTGGTCTGCAGGATGCGCCCCGGCTGCTCGGCCTCGCGCATGGCGCAGTGGCCGGGCGATTTTTCAATCACCACCGCGCGGCCGTCTTTGCGGCTGGCGATCATGTAGGTGTCGCTGACGAACACGGGCGTCTTCTCGATCAGCGCAAACGCCTGCTCGATGGTTTCGCACTCCTGAAGTACGCGCCTTACCAGCAGCGAAACCGGTGTGCCCATGCGCCCGAAGCCGACCTCGTCCGTGCGCGCGGCGTTCACGTGCACACTCAGGCCGGCGTCGTTCATGCCGGTGACGGCGCCCGCCATGCCGGCCCAGGCCACGTGCACGTAGGCGTGGCCTTGCTCGGGCCATACGTAGACCACGGCCTTGTCCACGTCGAACACCTCGCCGGCCTCGAAGTCGAAGTTGCGGGCGACGTACAGGTTGCCGTCAGCGCTGGCTTCACCCCAGGCGGCAAAGGCCGTGCAGCCCACGAAGTCGCTGGTGGTGACGAGCGGGTGGTCGATGAAGATGTGGCTGATGTCGTGAGCGGCGTGATAATTGAGAATGCGGTGATACAGCGGTACGTCGTCGGGGTGCTGGTCGATGCTGCCTTCGGTGAGGCCCAGGATTTCGAGTTGCTCGGCGTCACTCACGTGCTGCGGCAGCGTGCGGTTGTTGATCGCCACCAGCTGCTTCACTGCCCAGAAGGCCGCTCGGTTGGGCACGAACTCATTCACGGTCTCGAGCAGCAGCTGCTCCTGCTTCGCCGTCAGGTCCTGGCACAGGCGCGCGTTGGCGTAGCCGCGTTGCCACGGGTCGCCGCTCAGGCCCAGTTCATGCAGGCCGTTGCGCTCTCGCCGCCAGTTGTCGCCCAGCAGCTTGACCGGGTGGTTCTGCATTGTGCGCTCGGTGATCTCGAGCTTCGCCAGTTCACGGCCGCCGTCATAGGCGGGCGGCTCGGCGATGCACCAGTTGCGCACGTAGACCGAGACACCCACCAGCAGCGCGATGAACAGCGCCACGCCCGCCATGCCCAGCCGCGTCACCCAGCCCTGCACGCGCGGGAACGACGGGCGCTTGCCGCTGCGCAGCGCGGCAAGCTCGGTCTTCATCAGGGCGTGGACGCGCTGCTTGAGCTCGGAGGCTTCGCGCGGGTCGGACAGGCCCTTGGTGGGGATGGGCTCAAGCACCTTGATGACCGTGTCCGGGTGGTGCACCAGGGGACTGCCCTTGCGCACGCACGCACCCGTGCCGTCAATCACCACGGGTACGATCGGCACCTGCGCGTCCATGGCCAGCACGAAGGCGCCGTTCTTGAAGCGGCGCAGGCGGCCGTCGGGGCTGCGGCTGCCCTCGGGGAAGACCAGGATGCTGACGCCGTCTTTCAGCCAGTTGAGCGCGGTGTCGAAGCCGCGCGGGCGGTCGGAGTCGGACTCGTCGCCGTCGTCATCGACCTGGATGTGGCGGGCCAGTTTGTTGAGCTCGCCCATCAGCGGATACTTGAAGGGCCAACCTTTGATCATCCAACGAGCGTTCACTGGCAGCATCAGCGCCATCAGGATGTCGAGGATCGACTGGTGGTTGCACACGATCACGCATGGCTGCGGGAACGCCTGCCGCCGCGCGTTGATCCGGCGCTGCTGGCCGAACGGGTAGAGACGGAAGAACCAGCGGGCAATGCGGCGCTGTCCGGCGTAGAAGGCGTCGCCACGATGCTTCACGAAGAAACGATCGGCCAGCCAGTAGGGCAACTCGAGCACGAACAGGAAGAACGCCAGTTGCGTGCCCAGCAAACCGTAGGCGCACACCGAACGCAGGACATTCATCACCGCGTTTGAAGGCGGCGGGTATGTGTATTCCGGATCGCTTGAGTCCGCCATTTCAGGCCCTTTTACCCACTTGCGCCGCAACGGTGCACAGGCGCAGAATAGGTATATTCAAGGGGTCGCTCGAGCACCAGTTCCGCGTCAAGGCGCGGCGGTTTAAACATGACGACGGACAGCATCCGCAAGCAGGTGGACCAGATCGTGGCCGACGAGTTCGAGCTGGATCCGGCCGACATCACGCCGAACAGCGACCTCTACGACGACCTCGGGCTGGACAGCCTGGACGCCATCGACCTGGTGGTCGCGCTGGAGAAGAACTTCGGCTTCAAAGTAGAAGAAGGCGCCGCCCGCAAGATCCGCAAGCTGGAGCAGCTTTACCAGTTCGTCGCGGAACGTGTGGCCTAGCCGCTCGGGCCGCCACATGGGGCGGCCCCTACACCACGCGCAGGGTTAACTCCGCCACCTCAGTGTCGCCGTCACGCAGCAGCGCCTTCACCCGGCTGCGCCCTTCCTCGGCCGGTTCCACGCTGACGCTCAGCTCAAGCTCGCGCCCCGGACCCGTCGGGTTCATGAACTTGGCGCGCGTAACCTCGGCCAGCCGCACCGGCCGCCCAAGCCATCGCCCCGCGAAGTGCACCGCGGCCGCCACCTGCACCACGGCCGGCAACACCGGCCCGTCTGGGAAATGTCCCTTGAAGAAGTCCTCGGCGCCGGAGAAGCAAAGGCGCGCGGTGCCGGCCTCGAACGAAAGCGTGGCGGCGTTGAGGTCGTCGGCCAGGTTCATCCGCCCTCCTTGGCCTGGAAGGTCTTGTCAGGCCAGGGGCGGTCGCGCACGGTGAACTCGGAGATCGCGATGGTCAGCTTGTAGGGCGGACCCTTGGACTGCACGCCGCGCTCTCGCAGCACGATCACGGAAGGCAGGTACGCGCCGTCGAAGTCTTTCCACTCGTATTGGTCCACGCGGTACAGGCTGCGCTCGCTCTGCCGGTAGTCGTACCAGTCGACGCACGGCGGATCGCCGGCCAGGCGCAGCTGCAGCTCGCCATGCTTGCCCAGCATGTTCGCGCGCGTGCCGCTTTCGTCCTCGCGCACCTCGGCCTGGTTGAAGGCAAGGCCGCCGGGGCCAAGCGTGGTGCGGCTTTCGGCATACTCAGCATCCAGCAGGAACACTCGCTCGATATCGCGCGCGATGTTCTCGAGCACGGCCTGGTCGAACTCCTCGGCCGCGAAGATGCGCCGCAGTTCCCCGTTGTCGAAGGCGATGTCGAACAGCTTGAGCCCCTGCTCCGACATGCCCTGCAAACGGAATCGGCCGGGGCGTTGCACGATCAGGTAGCCCATCAGCGTGCGGGTGGTGACGCGGAAGTCCAGCGTCACGGTCTGCACGCACTTGAACTGCCGCGGCCAGCGGGCATTGAAAGCGTCCGCCACAGCCGCCGTGTCCAGCGCCGGCGTGGGCGCGGGCTCCAGCCGCTTGTAGGGGTCGGTCTCGGCGCAGGCCGCCAGCAGCAACGCCAACATGATGATCGCGCTAACTCTCATGCCTGCCTCGCATCTCCAGCAGCGTCGGCACCACGGCCAGCGTCAACACCAGCGCGCTGGTCACGCCCAGCGCCGTGGTGACGCCCACGCTGAACAGCGCCGGGTGCTGCGCCAGCGCCAGTGGGCCGAAACCGAACAGCGTGGTCAAGGCCGCGACCAGCACGCCCGCGCCCGCGTGTTTCAGCCGCTCGTCGGCGTGCTCGCGCGAGTCCGAACCCCGGTAGGTCTGCACGAAGAAGATGCCGTAATCAATGCCCAGCCCAGCAATGAACACCGTCACCAGCGTGTTGATGATGTTGAACGGGATGCCAATCAAACTCATCAAACCCAGCGTCCAGGCCATGCCGCCCGCGACCGGCACCAGCGCGATCGCCACTTCGCGCGGGTTGCGGAAGGTCTGCCACAGGACCACCAGCACCAGCAGCAGGCTGATGCCGCCCACGTACAGCAGGTCGTGCTGGATGAACTGGACCATGCGGCCGACAAACGCCGCCTTGTTCAGCACCACCGCCGCGGGCTGGCGCGCCTTCAGCTCGCCCATTCTTGACGCGTCAAGTTGCGCGGTGGTGCCGATGTACCAGCGCCCGTCCTGCTCGCTGATGAAGTTGCCCAGCAGCAGCCACACAGGGCGCTGCTTCAGTTGCGCGGCGTCCAGCGGCTGCGGCTCATTCACCAGCTTCAGTTTGTCGAAGAAGCCCTGCAGCCGGCTTTCCTTCATCTTTAACAGCTGGCCCGGCTGGTTGGGGTGCGGCACGCCGGTTTCGGTAACCAGCCTGCGCACCTGCTCGATGCGCTGCTCGCTCCAGAAGCGGCGCCAGCGCGCCACGTTGTCGCGCTGGGTCTGCAGCGCCGGCAGCACCCAGGCGGCGCTCTCGTACTTCGCCCCCATGGCGTGCAGGTCGTGGGCCGCCAGGTCGTTCTGGCGCAGGGCCTGCTCAAGCTCATTGCCCCCCACCACCACCAGCGTGCGGCTCAGGGTCTCCTGGCCGAAGGTCTGCGCCACCAGCGTCTCCGAGGCGCGGGTCTGCTCGCTCTTGCCGTCCAGGTTCAGCACATCGCCGTCAAAGCCCACCGAAGGCACGAACGCCGCCAGCACCAGCGTGATCGCGCCCATCACGCCCAGCAGCAGCCAGCGCAACCGGCGCCGCCCGCGCTGGACCGCCCCCACCACGCCCGCGATCGCCATTGCCGCGCGCGGCTTCGGACCCATGCGCCGCAGCAGTTGCGGCCCGGCCGTGAACGCGAATGCCAGCGAGCCCGCAATGCCCGCCACCGCCATCTCCGCCAGCTGGTGCAGGCCGTCGAACTCGGACAGCCGCAGCATCGCCACGGCCGCGACCGTCGTCAGCATCGCCACGAAGCCCGGCCGCCCTACGTGGCGGATGGCCAGTCGCGCGCGTTCTTCGCGCTCGCCATCCAGGCTGCCGTAGGTGGTGACCAGGTGGATGCCGTAATCGACCGCGATGCCCAGCAGCACCGCCGCGAAGCCGGCCGTGATCGCCGACAGCTCGCCGTGCACCAGGCCCTGTGAGCCGAGCGCCATGGCAAAGCCGAAGCCCACGCTCAGCAGCGTGACCAGGATCGGCGTCAAAGCCCTGAACGCCAGCAGGAACAGCAGCAGGATCGCGATCACCGAGGTGGCGATGGTCAGGTGCATGTCCGTGCGCAGCACCTCGGCGTTGTCCACGCTGCTGCGATGGGCGCCGATCACGTGCGGCGTCACGCCTTCCGGCAGTTCCGCAAGCGCGTCCTCGAGCGTCACCATGAACGCGCGCCCCTTGCCGGTGTTGCTGGAGGGGAAGTCGGCCTCCACCAGCAGGATCGCCAGCCGGCCGTCGGCGCTGAGGATGCGGCCTTGCGCGTCGGACTTGCCGGCGAAGCCGCTGTTCAGTTTCTCGAAGCGGCGCAGGGTCAGCCCGTCAAAGCCGAACGGATCGGCGGGGAAGGTCTTGACGATCTTGATGCCCTCGGCGCCTGCCTGGCCGTCCACGTAGGCCTGCAAAGCCTGCCTGTACCAGTCGGCGTTGAGCCGCGCCTCGACCTGCGCCTGCATGGCCTCGTCGAAGAGCAGCGGCGTCTTGCCCGGGTCGCCGGCCTTGCTCATGTACAGCTCGGCGATGTCCTGCTGCGCGGCCTGGTCGATGCGCGAGACCACCTCGCGGATGCCCTCCAGCTTGCGCAGCGCGGCGTCGACCTGGTCCACGGCCGCGGCCAGCTTCGCGGGTTCGTCGCACTCGAGCGCGACCACGATGCGTTCCAGCCCGCGGTAGCGCTTGATCGCGAGCTGCGCCTCGGACACCAGCGGCTCGTCGCGCGGCAGCAGGGCGAAGACATCTTCTTCGAAGTCGATGCGCAACGCGCCGATCACAGCCGCTACCAGCAGCAGAACTACGACGACCGGCAGCAGCAGCGGCCGCCGGTTCAGGAAGTCGAACAGTTGCTCAAAGGGTCCGCGCATGACGGGTGGATTGTGAAGGCAACGCGCCGGTTGCGCCAGCCATCACGCGCGAAAGGTTGAATCAGGAAGCCTTGCGCCGCTTGCGCCTGGGCTTGGCGGCTTCGGTGGACGGATCGTACTCCGTCCACTGCGGCGACGTGTTACGGGTTACCGGCTTCCCCTTCGAAGGGTAGCGGGTGACTGAACCCTTGATTGTCTTGATCTTCACGGCAACGCCTCCGGGTCTCCAAAGTCTATCACAGTTGACGCAATGGGAACACCGTTGAGCACAACCTCAATACGGTAGGTCTTGGCCTCTGCCTGCAATAGGCCGAAATTGTAGGTGCTTTCCACGAACCGGCCGACACCGATCTCCAGTTCGACCTCGGTTTCAACCACGAGGTTTGAACCTCGCCAGATCCGAAGGAACCAGTCGAAATCCTGCGCTTCGTTGGGTCGGTGGAATTCGACATACACACCCAGTCGCTCTGGAGGAGACCTCCATGCGCGACGAACGCGCCACAAAGTGTGTGGGCCCTTCGCCCCAACCCTTTCACAGGTTACCAGTCGGCTGACGGTGATCATGCGCCTTCCTCTTTAACAGGCGGCTCCGTGGCGGCCTTGACTTCGCGGATCAGCTCTTCGGTGCCGAGGATGCAGCCCGCCACGCCGAAGCCGGTGACGCAGGCGCCCAGGATGCCGGGTGTGCCGGTGCCCGCGCCCGTGACGTACAGGCCGCGATAACGCGTGCGGCGGCGCACGCCGAAACGGCCTTGCGCGCTGAGGCTCGGCTGCACGCCGTAGATACCACCGCGCGGGTAGCCCGCGTAGTCGCGCAGGGTAAGAGGTGTTGACGCGTCAACAACGTGCAGTCGGCCCTTCAGTTGCGGCAGGCGCTGCTCGATCATCGCCAGCATGTTCGCCGTAAGCTGGTCTTTCAGCGCCTTGTATGCCGCATCGCGTTTCAGCGTGCGGCTGTGCTGCCAGGGCTCGAACCACTCCCAGCGCGCGCTGCCCATGGCGCTGAACAGCTGCTGGCCGCCGACCGCCGGCGGCAAGTTCAGGATCGCGTCGGCCGGGCCATCCATGCTCGGCCGATAGAAACAGTCCGGGTCGTCCTCCCGCAGCAGGTAGTGGTTACGGTCGCTGATGCCGCTCAGGTCGGCCTGCGGATCGACCGTGCCGTAGACCACGAATGCACCCACGCACTCGGGCGCTTCGGCCATACGCTCGCGCAGGGCTTTGCGGTAGGCGTCCGCGGGCAGCAGCTTCACGGCCGCCTGCGGGTGCACGGCCAGGATCACTTCGTCCGCGCGCAGCACTTCGCCGCTTTCCAGCTCAACGCCGGCCGCCTGCTCGCCCTCCACCAGCACGCGCGCGACGGGGGCGCGCAGGCGCAGCTCGCCTCCAAGGTCGCGCAGGCGCTTCACCAGCGGCCGGGTGATCGCGTCGCCGCCGCCGACGATGTAGTGCGGGCCCTCCACGGCGCTGCCCACCACGGCCGCGTGGATGGCCAGGGGCACGTCGGCCGCGGGCACGGCATAGAGCGACGATTGCGCGCACAGCAGCGAGCGCAAACGCGGGCTGACGCCGAGCCGCCGTAAGAGCTGCTCCAGGCTGGTCTCGTACAGCTCGCGGTCGTAGGCGCCCTCGGCTTCGGGGTTCAGGGAGTGCCAGTTGAGCGCCGCCTCCACGACGCGCATGCGGGCGACGTAGGCGTCGATCGCCGTCTCTTCGCCCGGGCAGGCCTGCTTGAGCGCGTTTGCCAGCTTGTCCCAACCGACCGGCACGCAGAACTCTCCGGAAGGCAGGCTGATGCGGTCGAAGCAGGCGGGATCGAGCGGCTGGGTTGACACGTCAACACCCAGATAGCGGAACAGCCGCCACATCACCTGCCCCGGGTAGAGCGAGCCCACGTAGTGCACCCCCGTGTCGAAGCGGCAGGCGCCGAAGGGCCCTTTGCGCTGGAACATCTGCATGCAGCCGCCCGGCACGTTGTGCGCCTCCAGCACCAGCGGCCTGCGCCCGTGCATGGCAAGCACGACGGCGGCGCTCAGGCCGCTGATGCCGGAACCGACGACGATCAGCTCACGCATGGGCCACCCTGCCGATCATCTCGATCCACTCCCGGCTTTCGGGGTTCTGGCGCAGCCGCTCATCGTTCACTCCTGCCAGCCACTCCTCGGCCTCCCGGGCGGCTTCCCGCGCTTCGGCCTGACGCCCCAGCCCCTGCAGCGAACGCACCAGCACCTCGCGCATCGAGAGTTCATTCAACGCATGACGCATCTGCACGCTGCGCATCAGACCCAGGGCTTCGCGCACGGCCGCCACGGCTTCCTCGTAACGCCCGATGGCCGCGGCCGTGGTGCCCCGGTTCGCGGCGTTGGTCATCAAGCCGTGCATGGAGCCCACTCGGCGGTGTTCCGCCTCGGCCAGGCGGAAGCAATCCAGCGCTTCCTCCAGCCTGCCCAGTTCATAGAGCACATTGCCGCGCGCGCTGACATTCATGGCCACGGCGTGGGGGTCGCCCAGTTCGCGTGCCATGGCCTCCGCCTGGCGCATGTGTTCCAGGGCTTCATCGAAGCGCTTCAATTGACGGAACGCGTTGCCCAGGTTTCCCAGCCCGATCATCAGGCTGCGCTGGTCGCCGGTGCGCCGCGCCTCGCGGTCCACGTGGCGGTAGCACTCGAGCCCTTCTTCGACGCGGCCCAGCCGACGCAGGATGTGGCCCATGTTCCCGCGCGTGCCCATGGCGCCGCGCAGGTCGCCGGCCTCGCGATACTCGGCCTCGGCCTGGGCATACAGCTCGAGCGCTGGCTCAAGCTCGTCCTGGTGCATCAGCGCGCCCGCCAGCAGCGACTTGACGCGCGTTCGCTGAAGGCCTTCGGCCTCGGGCAGCAGCGCCTCGCTCAGGGCACGAACTTCGCCAACCCGCCCTTCGCGCGCCACCACACTCGCGGCCGAGACGCGCGCTTCAATGACCGCCTCTCGCAGGTGCTCGGCACGGGCAAGTTCCATGGCTTGCCGAGCGTAGTCGGCGGCCGGCCGATAATCTGCTGCCTGCACGCGCGCCTCAACGCGCAGCAGCAGGCAATCCACCCTTAGCTGGACGTCGGCGCCCGGTTCAGGCAGCAGGCGTTCGCACTCCTCGGGGCGGCCCAGCAGCAACGCCAGCCTGGCGGCCTCGACTCGTATGCGGGCGGAGTCTGTCGCGCTTGGGTGCGCAGCAAGCCGCTCCAGCACGCTGATCGCCAGCGCATTCTGGAAGCCCTCGCGCGCGTAATCCGCGGCCACCTGCAGCCAGTTAGCCTCGCGCTCGGCCTCTGATGCCTCGCGGGCATGATCGGCCAGTTCCAGCGCCAGCGGCCTGAGATCTTCGGGGCTGAACACCTGCTCCATGATCTGCAGCACCAGCGCGTGCAGACTCGCCCGGGAGCTGGGCACATGCAGCTGGTACGCGACTTCGCGCATCACCGCGTGGCGAAACAGGTAGTGGATCTCGGCGTGCATGCGCTCATCACATTGAGCCGCGGCCGCAAGCGCAAGGCTACACGCGCGCCAGCACCACAGAGGCGTTGGTGCCGCCGAAGCCGAAACTGTTGACCAGCACATGCCGCAGCGGGCGCTCAAGCGTTCGGCCGACGACGTTGATCCTGGCGGCGCCCTCTTCCTGCGCCTCGAAGTTCAGGTTCGGCGCGATGAAGCCGCCTCGCAGCATCAGGGCGCTGTACAGGATTTCGCTGGCCCCGCTCATCCAGCACTCGTGGCCGGTCATGCCCTTGGTGCTGCTGACGGGGGTATGCTCGCCGAACACGTCGCGGATGGCTTCGGCCTCCTTGGCGTCGCCGATCGGCGTGCTGGTCGCGTGGGCATTGATGTAGTCAACGGCGCCGGGCTCAAGTTCCGCGTTGCCGAGCGCCATGCGCATGGCGCGCCGCGCGCCGTCGCCGCTGGGCAGGGTCAGGTGCTCGCCGTCGCTGCTGAAGCCGTAGCCGATCAGCTCGGCCAGGGGCCTGCCGCCGCGGGCCTTGAGGTGGCTCTCGCTTTCGATAATCAGCGCCGCCGCGCCGCCGCTGGGCACCAGGCCGTCTCTTGACCTGTCAAAGGGCCGGCTGGCCTTTTGCGGGGCGTCTTCGCGCTTGCTGAAGGTGCCGAGCGCGTCAAAGCTGGCCATGCTCTCCCAGTTGATTTCCTGCATGCCGCCGGTGATCACCACGTCCTGCAGGCCTGCACGGATCAGCGTGAAGCCCTGCCCCACCGCGTGCGCGCCGCTGGCGCAGGCGGCCGCCAGCGTCCAGGCCGCGCCCTGGGTGCCGAGCAGCGCGTTGAGGTTCATGGTGGCGGTGCTGTTCATGCACTGGAAGATGTAGCCGCTGCCGAGCTGCTGGGTGGTGCCATCGCGCCGCACGGCGTCGGCGACTTCGACGTTGGGCTGGCTGGTGCTGTCGTTGCCGATGATCAGCCCCACGCGCGGGCTGCGCAGGCTTGACAGGTCAAGGCCCGCGTGCGCGATCGCCTCGAAGGCCGAGAACGCGCACCACTGGGCGCTTTCGTGCATGCTCTTGCGCGCCTTGCGGTCCAGCCGCGACTTGGGGTCAAAGCCGCTGACCGCGCCGGTCAGCGCCGAGCGAAAACCCAGTTCGCGCCGCCGCGGGTCAATCACCACGCCGCTGCGCCCTTCACGCAGAGCGGCCTCGATCTCGCCCAGCGAGTTGCCGAGGCAGGAAACGGCGGCCAGGCCTGTGATGAACACTCGTTCCGTCATAGGGCTTGGGGCTTGGGGCTTGGGGCTTGGGGCTTTATCCCTAGCCCCTATTCCCTAACCCCTAACCCCTTCCTTTAGATGTACATCCCACCGTTGACGCCCAGCACCTGGCCCGTGATGTAGCCGGCCTGCTCGCTGGCGAGAAAGCTGACGGCCGCGGCGATCTCGTCCGCCGTCCCGAAACGCCCCAGCGGCACGGCCTTGGCCAGCTCTTCCTTGGGCAGGTCTTTCACCATGTCGGTCTCAATGAAGCCGGGCGCGACCACATTGACGGTGATCTTGCGGCTGGCGATCTCCTTGGCCAGCGCCTTGCAGGCGCCGATCAGGCCCGCCTTGCTGGCCGAGTAGTTGACCTGCCCCGCGTTGCCCGCCTGGCCGGAAACGCTTGAAATCGCAATGATCCGCCCGCTGCGGCGCCGCAGCATGCCGCGCAGGCAGGCCTTGGTCACGTGGTAGAAGCCGCCCAGGTTGGTGTCGATCACGCTGGACCATTCCTCTTCGCTGGTCATGGCGAACAGCCCGTCGCGGGTGATGCCGGCGTTGCTGACCACCACGTCGGGCGCGCCTTCGGCCTCGATCAGCGGCTCCAGCGCGTCCCGCACGGCCTCGCCGTCGGCCACGTTGAAGCCCACCGCGATGGCGCTGCCGCCCGCGGACTCGATCTCCGCGCACAGGCTCTCGGCCTCGGCCTTGCCGCGCCCGTAGTTGACCCAGACCCGGTAGCCGTCGGCCGCCAGGCGTTTCGCCACGGCGCGCCCGATGCCCCGGGAAGCCCCTGTAACCAGCGCGATGCCTGCCAAACCTGCCTCCTGTGCGGGCGCTTTACACTGCGCGCCGAAGGTGCGTATATTAGCTGGCTTGCCGGGCGTCGAGTAGGGCGCTTCCGGCGTGGGGCGGCAGCAAGCAAGGAAGCGGAACGTGGAAGCCCTGGTTGATGAACTGAAGACCCTGATCATCGAACACCTGAACCTCGAGGATGTCGACCCCGGCAAGGTCGACCCTGACGCCCCGCTGTTCGGTGAAGGGCTCGGCCTCGACAGCGTGGACGCGCTGGAGCTGGTGATGCTGATGGAAACCACCTACGGCGCGCGCATCGAGTCATCCGAGGTGGGCAAGAAGGCGTTCGCCACGCTCAGCAGCCTGGCCCGCTTCGTGCAGGAAAACCGCAAGAACTAACCGTTTTACACCAGGCGGACGGCGCCGGGACGCGCCGCCCGCATTCTCGCGTTTGTACTGCGCGGCAGCTAACTTGGCGGCCGGAGGATCACGACGTCGTCTATGCCCCAGCAGCCCCCTGAGCCTGTAGCAGTTACCGGCCTTGGCGTCATCGGCGCCTGCGGCCGCGGCGTCGCCGCCATGGACCGGGCCCTGCGCGAGGGGCGCGAAGGCGTGGGCGCGCTCAGCCTGTGGCAGTCGAGCGTCGGCGATTTCCCGGTAGGCCAGTACCGCGGCGAGCTGGACTCCGACCTGGACTCCGTGCCCGGCCTGACGCCGCACTTGCGCAAGCGCCTGTCGCGCTCGGACGCTTTGACCCTGGTGGCGGCGGCGGAAGCCGTGGAGCAGGCAGGCCTGGGCGACCTGGCAGCCGCCGGCGCGTACGTGGGACAGAGCGTGTGCGGCACCCTCACCAGCGAAGCCCTCTATATAGAAGCCCGCAGCCGCGCCAAGGTCGGCAACCCGGAAAAGGTGGACCTGCGCGGGGCCTTCGTGCACGAGGGCGCCAACACACTGGATCGCCTGGCCGAAGCCTGGGGGCTGCGCGGGCCGACGCTCAGTTTCATGACCGCCTGCAGCAGCGCGGCCAACGCCATCGGCCTGGCGGCGGACGCGATCCGCGCCGGGCGCTGCAAATCGATGCTGGCCGGCGGCGCGGACAGCCTGTCGCGCATCGCCTTCAACGGCTTCTGCAGCCTGAAGGTGGTCAGCCCGGACGGGCCCCGCCCCTTTGACCGCGAGCGCCAGGGCATGATGGTCGGCGAGGGCGCGGGCATGCTGGTGCTGGAAGACCTGCGGCACGCGAAGGCGCGCGGCGCGAAGATTCTCGCGCTGCTGACGGGTTACGGCCATTCCTGCGACGCCCACCACCTGACGGCGTCGCATCCCGAGGGCAAAGGCGCGGTCGCAGCCATGCGCGAGGCGCTTGAGATGGCGGGTTTGCAGCCGGCCGACATCGGCTACATCAACGCCCACGGCACCGCCACGCTGGACAACGACCGCACTGAGGCGCGCGCGATCAGCAGCGTGTTCGGCGAAAGCGCCGTGCCGGTCAGCAGCACCAAGCGGTTCTTCGGGCACACGCTGGCGGCGGCCGGCGGCGTCGAGGCCGTGGTTTCGGTGTGGGCGCTGCGGCACAGGCTGCTGCCGGCGAACCTGGGCCTGCGCGCGCCGCTTGAAGATGCGAAGCTGGACCTGGTGTCTGAAAATCGCCCGGCGCCGGGTTTGAAGCACGTGCTGTCGAACAGTTTCGGCTTCGGCGGCAACAACGCTGCGCTGGTTTTCACGGAGGCGAAGTGATGGATCCGCAGCGCCAGCAACAGTTGAACTGGCTGTTCGAGCAGGTGTTCATCGCCGCGCAGCGCGTGCACGACGCGCTGGGGCGCAACCTGCCGGCGGCAACCTACCTGAGCTGCCTGGCCTATGAGCTGGAGCAGGCCGGGCGCAAAGTGCAGCGCGACATCGCGGTGCCCATCATTTACGGCCAGCACCGGGTGGACAAAGGCGCGGTGATCGACCTGGTGGTGGACAGCCTGGTTGCGTTGCGTGTGCACAGCATTGAGAACCTGACCCAGTTCCAGGACCAGGAGATGCAGACGCTGCTGCGGGTATCGGGCCTGCCGCTGGGAATTGTGATCAACTTCAGCGTCCCCAGCGTAAGGGGCGCAACGCACCGGATCATGAACCCGGCGCCACGCGTATGAGGATGAGCATGAACGAAGCAACCAGCAGCAGGCGTGAGGCTGGAGGCGTGAGGCATGGGCGGCGCTTTTTACTGCCGCCTCCCGCCTGCCGACTGCCGCCTCGAGGAGAGGCATGAGCATCGTCGTCACCGGCATCGGCGTCGTCTCCGCGCTCGGCCCTAACGCCGCGGCGTTCCGGCGTGGGTTGCTGGATGGCTCAAACGCCTGCGCGCTGCACGAGTTCGAGCGCTTCGATGGCAGCGTGGTCAAGGCTCCCGCCTACATGGCTGTGCCCGCCGAGCCCGAGGGGCTGATCGAGCCTCGCAAGCTGCGCCGCATGTTCCGGCTCGCGCGCATGAGCGCCGTGGCCGCGCGCCAGGCCCTGAAACACGCAGAGCTCGACCCGGCTTCCCTTGACTCGTCAAGGCTCGGCGTGGTTTTCGGCACCAGCTTCGGCGCCATGGAGCCCACCCAGAAGTTCGTAGATTCCTGGATCGACAACGGCGAGGCGGCCGCAAGCCCCCTGCAGTTCATGAACAGTGTGCACGGCATTCTGGCCAGCCAGATCGCGCTCGACATCAACGCCACCGGCGTGAACCTGACTTGCGCCCAGCGGGACATCTGTTTCGAGGCTGCATTGGACACGGCCGTGAACCTGCTCGAGGCGCGGCGCGCCGACGTGCTGCTGGTGGGCGGCGCCGATGAGGTCACGCCCATGCTGCACGAGTTCGGCTCGCACACCGGCCAGCTGGTGCTGGATGACGTGCCCGGCCTTGACCCCTGGGGTACTCGGCGCGGCGTGGTGCCGGGCGACGGTGCCGCGGTGTTCGTGCTGGAGCGCGACGACAGCCCGCGTCGGGCGCTTGCGCGCGTGGCCGCCAGCCGCGTCGGCCGTCACGACCAGGGCGGGCCCAATCTGGCCGTGGAACTGGCTGATGCCAAGCCTGACCTGGTGACCACCAACCGAGACGGCGGCGCCCGCTGCGCCCGCCTGAACGACCGGCAACAGGCCGAGCTGGGGCTGCACGTGCCGGCCGTCAGCCACCGCGGCAACTTCGGCACCTGGCCGGCCGCGGGGTCGGTGCAGTTCGCGGCCAACGTGCTGATGCTGAGCAACGGCGAGTTTTACACGCCCCTGGCGGGCGGCAGGCCGGTGGAGTTGAAAGCCAAGGCGCCGAAGACGATCCTGCACAACGCCCCCAGTATCAGCGGCAGCCACGCGGCCTATGTGCTGGTAAAGTAGCATCGGCGTCCCGCCGATGTGGTGTGGATCGGCCTCCGGCCGATCCCGCGGGCCGGAGGCCCGTGAGTACTCCATCGCCGGGACGGCGATGCTACGGTGCGCAATGGACAGCCCGATCAAGCTGATCAAGACTTACGCAAGCTTCGTGAAGCTGGCGCACACGGTGTTCGCCCTGCCGTTTGCGATGGTGGGCATGCTGGCGGCCTATGCTGTGCCCTACGAGCTGGAACCTGGCGTGGGTGGCGCATGGGAGGGCATCCGTATCCCCCACTACCTTCAGCCCAACTGGCTCGTTGTGGCGCTGATACTGGTTTGCATGGTGGGCGCTCGCAGCTTCGCCATGGCCGTCAACCGTATCCTTGACCGCAAGATTGACGCGCTCAACCCGCGCACAGCCGTGCGCGAATTGCCCTCGGGCGCGATGACACTGACGCAGGCCTGGGTGTTCGCGCTGGCAATGGCGGTGTTGTACTTCGGCGCATGCTTTGCGCTCAGCCCGGTGGTGTTCGCGCTGTCGCCGATTCCGATTGCACTGATGCTGCTGTACCCGCTGACCAAGCGCTTCACGTGGTTCTGCCACCTGGTGCTGGGAGCGTCGCTGGGCCTGGCGCCGGTCGGTGCCTGGGTGGCGGTGCGCGGCATGGCGCTGGTGAAGTCCGGCATCAGCAACCGGGGCGGCGAGTGGCTGACACCCGGCTGGCGCGCGGAGCTGTTCGGAAATGAAGTCATCAACAACGGGCTTGGCTGGGCGGCCGTCACCGAGCCGCTGCCGTGGCTGCTGGGCGGGGCGGTGCTGCTTTGGGTGGCCGGCTTTGACGTGATCTATGCGTTGCAGGACGACGAGTTCGACCGTGAGCACCGGCTGAAATCCATCCCCGCCCGCTTCGGCCGTCGTGGCGCACTGTGGATCAGCCGAGCATTGCACGCCGCCAGCGCGGCGCTGTTCTTTGCGTTCGTGTGGGTGCTGTTGAACCCGGCACCCGTGGGCGGCATGGACACCCGCCAGTACACCCACGTGGCCGAATGGGTGTGGGCCGCTCCCTGCGTGATGCTGGCCGGCATGCTGTACCAGCACACGCTGGTGAAGCCCAATGACCTGTCGCGCGTGAACCTGGCATTCTTCACGGTCAACGGCGTAATCAGCGTGGCGTTTGGCCTGGTGTTCTTCGCAGCCTGGCTGCTGGGATAGTTGCTAAGCCTTTCAGTTGTGGCCCCTCAGGTGTAACATTTGACTCATGGACGACGGCCTTCTCCAACGCATTTCCGTTGACCCGGCAATCTGCCACGGCAAGCCGTGTATCCGGGGCCACCGCATCATGGTCTCTGTGATTCTGGACCGCCTGGCGACGGGTGAAACGCCGGAACAACTGGTGCGGGATTACCCCGGGCTGGTTCTTGAGGATATCTCCGCATGCCTGGCCTATGCCGCGCGAGTAACCGGCGCGAGCCTCGTGACCCTTGGCTGACGTGGATTTCAAACTCGACGAGAACCTGGGCCAGGCAGCGGCCGAGACTCTGAGCGCTGCCGGTCATGACGTCTCCACTGTGGCGCAACAACAGATGAGTTCGGCACCCGATTCCAGGGTTTACGAGGTCTGCAAGCAGGAAGGTCGCGTGTTGGTTACGCTGGACACGGACTTCGCGGACCCTCTTACCTAACCACCGGAAGATGGACCGGGCATCGCCGTGCTGCGCATCGGGAGTGCCTTCAGCGCCGCACGAATTCGAACCTGCCTCTCGCAGCTGGCGTCAACGCTGGCGGGCCATTCCATCGCCGGCCGTCTCTGGATTGTGGAGCCCCACAGGGTCCGTGAGTATCGCGGCAGCTCGCCCGATAAGTAACCACCTGAACAGGCGACATTGCGCACGAATTTGGGCCTTAAACTGCGCTTTACTCCGGGGTTTCGCTGGTTAGTATCGCGCTCCCCTGCGGGGTGGGGACTGGCTCCGTTTTCGCCGGAGAAGTCGCTCATCCAAGGGGTTTTGGGGCCACGGCGAAAAAGGTGCCTGTCCCCTTCACAGCGAATACGAGCGCCGAGGAGCACACATGCCCGAGCCGGGTAAAGTCGTACAGGTCATCGGACCGGTCATCGACGTACAGTTCCCTGAAATGAAGGTGCCGGAGATCTATACGGCCCTCAAGATCAAGGACCCTGCCAAGAACATCGACCTCACTCTCGAGGTTCAGCAGCACCTGGGCCGCGACCAGGTCCGCGCCGTGGCCATGGACGCCACCGACGGCATCGTCCGCGGCCAGCCCGTCGAGAACACCGGCGCGCCGATTTCCGTGCCCGTGGGCGACGAGTGCCTGGGCCGCATCTTCAACCTGCTCGGCGACGCCGTGGACGGCCGCCCGCCGGTGACCACCAAGGAACGCCGCGCCATCCACCAGAAGCCGCCCGCCTACGAAATGCTCGGCACCAAGACCGAGATTTTCGAAACCGGCATCAAGGTCATCGACCTGCTTGAGCCCTACGCCAAGGGCGGCAAAGTCGGCCTGTTCGGCGGCGCCGGCGTGGGCAAGACCGTCGTGATCATGGAGCTGATCAACAACATCGCCCGCGTGCACAGCGGCTACTCCGTGTTCTGCGGCGTGGGTGAGCGCACCCGCGAAGGCAACGACCTCTGGCTCGAAATGAGCGAGAGCATCATCGGCAAAAAGGAAGACGGCACAGACAAAACCGTGCTCGACCAGACCGTGCTCTGCTACGGCCAGATGAACGAGCCGCCCGGCGCGCGCCTGCGCGTGGCCCTGTCCGGCCTGACCCACGCTGAATACTTCCGCGACAC
The DNA here is from genome assembly GCA_022071975.1 of Planctomycetota bacterium. Classification (GTDB taxonomy): domain Bacteria; phylum Planctomycetota; class UBA8742; order UBA2392; family UBA2392; genus JACKID01. Next base: position 7,972 of record JAJVIO010000075.1, on the reverse strand, counting down.
CTACGGCACCGACGTGCTGATGTTCGTGGACAACATCTTCCGCTTCACCCAGGCGGGCTCTGAGGTGTCGGCGCTGCTCGGCCGTATGCCCAGCGCCGTGGGTTACCAGCCGACGCTGGCCACCGAGATGGGTGCGTTGCAGGAGCGCATTACCTCAACCGAACGCGGCTCGATTACTTCCGTGCAGGCCATCTACGTGCCCGCCGACGACTTGACCGACCCGGCCCCGGCCACGGCCTTCAGCCACCTGGACGCCAAAACCGTGCTGGACCGCAAGATTTCGGAAAAGGGCATCTACCCGGCCGTGGACCCGCTGGCGAGCACCAGCCGCGTGCTGGACCCGCTGGTTGTGGGCGAGGCGCACTACAAGGTGGCGCGCGACGTGCAGGGCATCCTGCAGCGTTACCGCAGCCTGCAGGACATCATCGCGATCCTCGGCATGGACGAGCTGAGCGAAGACGACAAGATCATCGTGAACCGCGCCCGCCGCGTGGAGAAGTTCCTGAGCCAGCCGTTCTTTGTGGCCCAGCAGTTCACGGGTCTTGAAGGTCGCTACGTGAAACTGGAAGATACTATCCGCAGTTTCCAGGAACTGGTGGACGGCAAGCACGACGACCTGCCGGAGAACGCGTTCTACATGAAGGGCAGCATCGACGAGGTCCTGGCAACGGCGAACAAGTAAAGACGCTCACAGTGACGGGCGGGGTGAAAGCCGCCACAGACACGGAGAAAAGCCATGGCAGGAAGTCCCCCTCCCGGGCACGGCTACCCGCAACAGCCGCAAGGCAACTACCCGCCCCCGGGCGGCTACCCGCAGCAGGCTGCATACCAGCAGCCGGGCGGCTATCCGCCGGCCGGCGGCCAGGACCCGAACGCCCCCTACGGCGTTGACCCGCGCACCGGCATCCCGTACTCCGACAAGCAGAAGATGGTGGCGGGCCTGCTGCAGCTCCTGCTGGGCGGCTTTGCCGTCGGGCGCTTCTACACCGGGCACATCGGCCTGGCGATCGCCCAGCTTGCGGTGACCTGGCTGACATGCGGCATCGGCGCGCTGTGGCCGTTTATCGACGGCATCATGATCCTGACCGGCGACAACGTAACGGACGCTGACGGCCGACCGCTGCGCCCGAACTAAAGACCTGACGACATGAGCGACAACAAGACACTGCAGGTGGACATCATCAGCCCGGAAAAGCCGGTTTACTCCGGCCGGGCCTCGACCATCAGCGCCCAGGCCTGGGACGGTGAAGTCGGCATCCTGCCGGGGCACGCGCCCATGGTGGCCAAGCTGGGCATCGGCGAGGTGCGCGTAACCGTAGGCGAAGGTGCGGACAAAAAAGTGCATCGCTACGCCATCAAGCAGGGCTACCTCGAGGTGAGCCACGACAAGGTGGTTGTGCTGAGTGAGGACGCCAAGGACGTCACGCAGCTGAAGGGCGTGAACCCCGCCGACATCGAGCGCCTGCAGAAAGCAATCACCGAGGCAACCGACCCGCAGCGCCGCGCGGAGCTGCAGGCCGACCTCGAGTGGCTGCGCTCCTGCGACCGCCTGCTGAAGGCGATGTAAATTCTTCAGACGAACCGGTAGGGACACGCGGCAGCGTGTCCCTACGTTTTTTTACCGGGCCGCCGCCTTCAACACCCGCTTCATTTGCTTGATGTGCGCCTCGATGTGCATGGCCATGAAGGCGGCCAGGTCGGCTGCGCTTACGTCGTGGCCCCCGCTGTGGCGCCCCTTGCGGGCAAGGTCGGCCGGTGAAAGTTTCTCGATCAGCGCCGTGTTGAGGGCTGAGCTGGCGCTCAGGGCATCCAGCGCAAGCTCAACGTGCAGGCGCCCGCGACGAAACAGTTGCACGGATGCCTGGGTGTCCAGGCCGGAAAGCTGCGGGTAATCCTCGCACAGGATGCGGCGCAGGCGCAGGCCCAGCATGGAGTCCACGTCGGCCACATGGAACGCGATGTCGCGGGGTGACCAGCCGTCGGGGCCCTCGCGGACGTCCATCCGGTCGTTGCGGACGTCGCGCACGCAGTCGATGAAGGCTTCCACGGAGCTGATGTAACGCTCGGCCAGTTGTTCGGTGTCCGGCATAGTGGCTTCCATGCTTAACGATCCCGCGCCGCCGGTCAATCCGGACCCGCAGGTCAGAATTTCCCCCGGGTCTGCCTGCTACGCTTCTGCCTTTTTCATCTTTGCCCGGCCGCGCAGGTTGTTGACCCAGGCCCACATGGTGGGGATCACCACCAGGGTCAGCAGGGTGCTGAGCGTGAGCCCGGCGATCACCGTGATGGCCAGCGGCTTGCGCACCTCGGCGCCCTCGCCGCCGCCGACCAGGAAGCCGATGCCGCGCTCAAGCGAGAACTTCCAGCCGCCGATCAGCGACCAGCCCGCGGGCGCCGTCATGCTGCGGCCCATGCCCTCCACCATTCCCGTCAGCACGCTGTCGATGCCGCCCGCCACGGCCTGCACGGCCGGGATGAACGGGTCCAGCCAGCCGGTCATGGGCAGCAGGCCCAGCAGCGTGGTCAGGGTGGTGATGGCGATCGGGCGCAGGCGGATGCGGCTGGCGTTCAGGGCCGCCTCGTTGGCGCCCTGGCCGCGGGCGCGCAACTGGTTGGCGTAGGCGACCAATACGATCGCGTTGTTCACCACAATGCCCGCCAGCACGATGCTGCCCAGCAGCACCATCACGCTGACCGGCAGGTTGAAGAACCACAGGGCAACCACCACGCCCACGCCGGCGAAAGGCACGCTGAACATGATGATCAGCGGGTCCACCAGGCTCTCGAACTGCACGGCCATCACGACGTACACGAGGAACACGGCGAGGCTGAGCGCCAGCACCAGGCTGAGAATGCTCGACTCCATCTCCTCGACCTGCCCGCTGAAGCCGACCTGCGCGTCCTCAAGGTCGACGGCGCCGGCGGTCAGCATCTGCTCGATGGCGTTGCGCGCGGTGCTGAGGGCGACCTCGTTGGGCTCGGCCGTGATCACCACGGCGCGCTCGTTGCCGACGCGGCGGATTTCGCTGGGGCCCTCGGTAACCCGCAGCCCATCGCCGGCGCCGGCCAGCACGTCGCGCAGGCGCACGCCCTTCGCGATCTCGATTTCGCGCACTTTCTCGAGGCTCGACTTGTCGGTCAGCAGCAGCTCAACGAACACCTCCAGGTCTTCGCCGCCGCTGCTGAACTGGGTGCTGACCGAGCCGCCGATCTTGTTGCGCACCTCGTTGGTGACCTGGTCAGCGCTGAGGCCGTAGCGCTGCAGCTGCTGGCGGTCGTACTCGAGCTGCACCTGCGGGCGCCCCGCCTGCAGGCTGCTGCGCACGTCGCTGAGCAGCGGCGCGCCGTCTTCACGCGTGAGGCTGTTGAGCGCCTTCACCAGCCGCTCCGCGATGCGGCCCAGGCGCTCGTAGTTGTCGCCGCGCACCTCGATGCTCAGGCCGCTTTCCACCTTCACCAGCGCCGGCGCGCTGAACTGGGCGCTGCCCTGGAACAGCGTGCTGTCGTCGGTGGTCTCGCGCAGGTGCAGCTCGGTTTCGGGCACGGCCTTGCGCGCGTCGGCGCTCTTCTTGAGCGTGACCACCAGGTGGGCGCGGTGGCTGCCCACGGCGCGGGAATCGCCGGCCTGTTCTTCGCCGCCGACCTCGTAGGTCACGCGGGCGACGTCGGCCTGGAAGCCTTCGTCGGCGAAGGCCTGGCGTACCAGCTCGGCGGCTTCTGTGTCCGTGTCCAGGATCTGCGTGCCCTCGGGCGCGGCGATGTCCACGTAGAATTCGTCCTGCTGGAAGCGCGGCAGCAGCTCGGTGGAGAGGCTGCCCGCCAGCAGCAGCGCGATCAGCGCCGTGCCGGCCGTGGACGCCACCACGACCATGGGCTGGGCCAGCGCCATGCGCAGCAGCAGCGGGTAGGTGTTCTCGATGGCCTTCCACACCAGCTCAAAGGCCCAGCCGAACGGCTTGAACAGAAGGGCGAACACGAACGCCGTGCCGCGCCACGCCCAGCGCGCCACCCAGGCCATGGAGTCGATGACGACCACCAGGATCAGCACGACCACCCAGACCGGCAGTTGCAGCAGGCGGTTGAACCAGAATGCAACGTGCCGCCACAGCCTGACGCCCTTGGGCGGCTTCATGTAGCCGATCACCGCCCGCGTCACGGAATACTTGCCGAGCTGCGCCGCGCCCCCCACGCCGATGCCGAACATGGCCGGCACCACAAACTGGGCGACGATCAGGCTGGCCAGCAGGCTGAATACCACGGTGAGGCTGAGGTCGCGGAAGATCTGTCCGGCCACGCCCTCCACGAACACGATGGGGAAGAACACCGCCACGGTGGTCATGGTGCTGGCTAAGATCGCGCCGCCCACCTCGCTGATGCCGCGCACGGCGGCCTCCAGCGGCGGGTCGCCTTCCTCGCGGCAGCGGGCGATGCTCTCGATCACCACCACGCTGTTGTCCACCAGCATGCCGACGCCCAGGGCCAGGCCGCCCAGGGACATCAGGTTCAGCGTCACGCTGGTGAGCTGCATGGGGATGAAGGTGGTGACGATCGACAGCGGAATCGCCGCCGCGATCAGCACCGTCGCCTTCACGCTGCGCAGGAAGAAGAACAGCACCAGCACGGCCAGGAACGCGCCCAGCACCGCGCTGGCGGTAACGTCGTTGACGGCGTCCTCAATGAAATAGCTCTGGTCCGACACCACCTTCAGGCCGAAGCCGTCCGGCAGCTGGTCCACCAGCGACTTCTTGCCGAGCGTGAAACCGCCGCCTCCACCACCGCGCATGCCGCGGCCGCCCATCCGTCCGCCCCGGCCGCTGTTCTGCTTGACCTGGGTTTCGCCGCCCCGGGCTTCCTCGGCGCTGACTTCGCCGCGCCGTTTGCGGATCTCTTCGTACTTGTCTTCGCCGTACATGGCGGTCCAGACGCGCTTGGCGACCTCGACGATGTTGGCGTCGCCCTCCTTCAGCACCTCCAGCAGTACGCCCTCGCGCGCGCGGAAGCCGGTTTCGGGGCCGGCAAAGCGTGTGACCGTCTCGCGCTCTTTCGGCACCTGTTCGATCTTCGCGATCTGCGCCAGCGTCACGCGCCCCTGCTCTGAGCCGGAGATGATCTCCAGGTCTTCCAGCACCTGCATCGATTCATATGTGCTGACCACACGCAGGATCACGTCGCGCCCCGCCAGCTCTATGATGCCGGCCGATACGTCCACCCTTGCCGCGCGGATGCGGCCCTTCACCTGCTCGGCCGTCAGGCCGTACTGGTTCAGCTTGGCTTCGATCAGGCTGATGCGGATCTGGCGTTCCTCGCCGCCGGAAACGCGCACGGCCGCCACGCCCTCGATCTTGGACAGCTCGGGCTTCAGGATGTCGTCGGCAAAGGCGCGCAGCTCCAGCAGGTCAACGTCGCGGCTGGTGGCGAACAGCACGATGCGCATGGTGGGGTCCTGCGCCGGGTCGTAGCGCAGGATCTGGGGGCGTTCGACCTCGTCATCGTCGAAGCCGATGCGGTCAAGGCGGTCGCGCACGTCGGCCGTGGCTTCCAGCATGTCGGTGCCCCAGGCGAACTTCAGCAGCACGTCGCTGGATTCCGCCCGGCTGATGCTGCTGCGGTCGATCAGGCCCTCGACGTTGCCCAGGCGCTCCTCGATGCGCTGGGAGACCTTTTCCTCAACTTCGCTGGGCGCCGCGGCCGGATAGTTGGTGCGGATGGTGAGCTGGGGGTACTCCAGGTCCGGCATCAGGGTGGTCTGCAGCTTGGTGAGCGCCACGCCGCCGAACACAATGAACGCGGCCACCACGCACAGCACCGCCACGGGGCGCGTGGTGACGATCTCAAAGAACCGGCTGGGCCGGGGGTTGGCAGGGCTGTCGGGCAAGCTGGTCTCCGCTGATGTTTTACGCGTAAACCGGCGGTTTCAGTAGAGGAAAGCGCTCGGCGTACCGTATCCATGGGGCAAATACCGGAACCTGTACCGGGCAGCAGTTTTGACTTAAACACGCCCCGAAGCGGGACTTCCCTATTTGATGCTCATTCGGTAAATAGGCCGCCATGACTGACGCACCGCTGGTCAACATCACCATCGACGGCAAGCAGTACCAGGCGCCGAAGGGCGCCAACCTGCTGATGACCTGCCTGAAGCTGGGCGAAGGCGCCGACGGCAGTTACCCCGACCAGAACGAAGGGGGCGAACATTACGTCCCCCACTTCTGCTACCACCCGGGCCTGACCGTCAGCGGCAACTGCCGCATGTGCTTCGTGAAGACGCGCCAGATGGTCAAGCGCGGCGACCAGCTCGTGCCCATGGAAATGATGACCACCGCCTGCACCAACGTCGTGCAGGAGGGCCTTGAGGTCTTCACCAAGACGCCCGACGTCCAGAAGGTGCGCGCCGGCATCATGGACCTCGAGCTGATCAACCACCCCCTCGACTGCCCCGAGTGCGACAAGGCCGGCGAATGCAGCCTGCAGGACTACGCCTTCGACCACGGCCACGCCGCCAGCAAGTTCGACTTCGAGAAGACCTCCGCGCACATCAAGCCCCTGGGCGACAAGATCACCATCTGGGGCACACGCTGCATCCAGTGCTCGCGCTGCATTCGTGTGGCGGACGAAATCAGCGGCACCAGTGAGCTGTGCTTCGTCAACCGCGGCGATCACACCGTGATCGACATCTTCCCCGGCAAGCCCATCGACAACGCGCTGGCACTCAACACCGTGGAAGTCTGCCCGGTGGGCGCCCTCAAGAACCGCGACTTCCTTTACACCGCCCGGGTCTGGAACCTCGATGAGCTGCCGGGCCAGTGCGGCCTGTGCGCCAAGGGCTGCAGCATCCGCGTGGACGCGCTCAAGGGCAAGGTCGCCCGCGTGATGGCGCGCGAGAACCCCAACATCAACGACTACTGGGTCTGCGACCGCGGCCGTCTCGACTACAAGTGGATCAACAGCCCCAGGCGCATGGACATGCCGCTCTCCAAGGACGGCAGCGTTTCGTGGGTGAAGGGTTTCGAGCTGGCTGCCGCCGGCCTGAAGGCCGCTGCTGCGGCGCCGGGCGCAAGCTGGGCCGTAGCGCACGCGAGCATGACGAACGAGGAGCTGTTCCTGTTCAAGAAGCTGGTGCAGAAGCTGGGCATCGGCAATGTCGCCGTGATGAGCGAGCCGGACGTTGCGCCTCTGGATTTCCCCGGCTTCAAGGCGCCCGCCGACGGCAACGCCAACCGCGCCGGTGTGGCGATCATCCTGGGTGTCAGCGACTGCGAGGCAAGCATCCGGAAGTTTGCCGAAGCCTGCGGCGCCGGCAACGTCGAAAACGTGTTCGTGTGGGCAGGCCTGCCCCACGGCACGCCCGAGGCCGTCACCAAGGCCCTGGGCGGCGAGAAGATCAGGAACATCGTGGCCGTGGACTTCCAGCGCAGCCTGCTGAGCGAGCTGGCGAACGTGACCCTGCCGGGCACCACGTACGTGGAGACGGCCGGCAGCTGGGTGAACCATGAGCTGCACCTGCAGGCCTTCCGCGCGGCGCTGCGTTACCCGCTTGAGGGGCGCATCGGCACGGAGATTCTGCAGGAGCTGCTGTACGCGCTGGATGAGGGCGAAACCGAAGAGCTGGCCAGCAGCAAGGGCACGCCCCAGGGCGTCAGCACGGAAGACCCCTTCGTGCCGGGCACCCAGCGCGGCTGGGAGGGTGCTGCAACCATCCCGGTGTTCGCGGGCAGCGGCGAAGTGGCGGTGAAGTCAAAGAAGCAGATCGTCGGCCCGGCGAGCGTGTTCAACCAGCTCGCCGAAGAAGTGCCCCAGTTCGGCGGCCACACGCACCTGTCACTGATCAAGTCCCACGGCGCCAAGCTGCTGTAGCATCGCCATCCTGGCGATGTCGTTCTCATCGGCTTCCAGCCGATGCTACTGGTCCTGCTCAAAGAAGCGGCTCAGCTTCTCGCGTAGGGTTTCGCGCGCCCTTGAGGTCAGGCTTTTCACG
>JAJVIO010000054.1:21786-56837 GCA_022071975.1 Planctomycetota bacterium | reverse complement strand
CCAGAACGGCGACGCGCAGATGACCGACGTGCAGGCGCTGTTCGGGGAGCTCGCCACCAAGAAGGTGCCGGGAGACATCCAGGGCCGCACCTACATGGAGGTCATAAACGGCGTGAAGGCCAGGAACAAAGAAGAAATCGGCCGTATCCTCAGCCCCGAAGACCAGAAGAAACTCACGGCCGCGCACGAGGACTGGACCGACTTCGAAGTAGGCGACGACGACCCCTGGGGCGCGCTGTACCTTGAACGGGTTCAGAAACTGCAGAAAGACAAATAGCTGGCCTACCCGGTCATGGTGTAGGTCTGGCTCTGACCCGATTTCGCCCGCAGCTTGCGATCCAGCACGGTCATTACCACGGCAGCGCCGATGAAGAAGCCGGCCGCGATCACGAAAATCGGCAGCGGCTGGTCAGGCCAGATTTTCATCATCGCGTAGGCCAGCGGAAAGCCGATACTCGCCCGGAAGCCCACCAGCGCCGCGTGGGTGCTGGTGTAGGGCAAGGGGCTGCGGCCGCGGGCGAACGCCACGGGGCCCAGGTTCCACACAAAATGGATCAGCGCCATGCCCGCGCCGAACACGGCAAACGCGCCGAACACCAGCCAGGTTGCCGTCTGCTGATCCGAGGGCGCGACGATCGCCGTAGCGGCCAGCAGCACCGGATACAGCACTAACACCAGGTGGGCCCAGCGCGTTACAAGGGTTACACGTTTCCCGGCCGCAAGCCTCACGATAAACGGCGCCATCAGCAGGTGCATGATCTGCACGACAACTACGTTGGCAGTGGCGAACTCGGCGTAGCTGGCGTTCAAGTAGTTCTTGAACAGCACCGGTATCACCGGCACCAGCATCATGAATGCCACGCCATAAAGGAAAAAGCCGAACTCATACAGCCGGAATTCGGGGTCGCGTTTCAGCAGTCCCGTCGCCTGGTTCAGCGAACGCTTCACCCGCGCGGTCCAGGCCGGCGTCACCAGGTCTTCTTTCTCGGCGCTGGTGTAGCGCAACCGGATGCGCCAGAAAGTCAACATGCCCAGCAGGCCGATCACGCCCGCCACCGGGTAGATGTACACGAAGGCTTTACCTGAATCGCGGTCCAGCAGCGTGGAAGCCAGCAGTGCTGCGCTCATGGTGGCAATCTCGCTGGCGATGCTGAACCAGGTGAACACTTTCCCCCGTGAGCGCGCGGTGCAGTTGGCGCCCCAGATGTGGTTCATGGCAGGCGCGAGGCCCGCGCACACAGCGGCCTGCACAGCCACCAGCGCCACGAACAGGAACGGGTTGGGGAAGAACACTAGCAGTGCGACCGAGGCCATGATCAGGCGGCCGAAAACGCCCACGAACAGGAAGTAGTTGCGGCGCTTGCGTACGCGGCCGCCGCTGGAGTACAGCATGGCAAATGCCATCAGGATCGACGGCAGCATGGACATCAGCGTGGTGATCTCGGCTTCCCAGCGCGCCCAGTCGCCGAGCGCGTTGATCGCCACGTAGGTGTTCATGCTGGTCAGGCCGCCGAACAGGCCCTCAAACAGCGCGCCGCGCACACCGCCGGCCAGCGTGCGTTTTTCAATCAACCCGGATAGCCGGCGCCCTTCACGCCCCAGCACGCCCTCGTATTCCGCAAGCTGCGGCGCGGGTATCGGCACCGTCGCGCCGGCGGGCGCGGCCACGCCCGGAACCAGATTGCGGGTGCTGACAGGAGCAGCGTCCTCTGTGCTGAGTGGGTGCGGAGGCGTCGGCCCCGTTACGGCCGCGGGTTTCTGGCTGGCGGTGTCGGCCGAGGTGGTGATCGCGGATTCAGAGGCGCGGTGCATGGGGATCGTATTCTGGTATTGCGGAAGGCCCACTGCCATGGGCCGCATTCACAACGAACAGGAAGGCACTTTCGTTTCCAAAAAGACAGGGGCGGCGCCTGAGCGCCGCCCCTCTGTTTCGGGTTTCCTGGCGCTCAGGAGTTGTCGCGCTCAACGAACTCGCCGGTACGGGTGTCCACCTTGACGCGGTCGCCGATGTGGATGTGGTTCGGGACCTTGATTTCCAGGCCGGTCTCGAGCTTGGCCGGCTTGGTGACGTTCTGCACAGTGTCACCCTTTACGCCAGGCTCGGTGTACTCAACCGTGAGGGTGACGTTGGGCGGCAGTTCCAGGGAAACGACTTTGCCCTCATAGAACATGATGTTGCACTCGTCGTTTTCACGCAGGTAGTTGGCGGCGTCGCCCACGACGTCGGCGCTGATCTCCGGCTGCTCGTAGGTCTCCATGTCCATGAAGACGTAGTTGTCGCCCTGCTTGTACAGGTACTGCATCTTGCGGTTGTCGAGGTAGACGTCCTCGAACTTGTCTTCCGGGCTGATGCGCTTCTGGCTGCCATTGCCGGTGATGATGTCCTTGTACTTGATCTGCACGATGCCGCGCCAGTTGCCTGGCGTGATGTGCTGGAAGTCGGTGATGCGCACGAGCTTGCCGTCAATCTTGATGACTTTGCCCTTGCGGAGGTCGGTTGCCTTGAGCACTGCGTGTCTCCAGATTCGATGAAGGGCTAGAAATAGCGGCTTCAACCGCCGCTGTCAACGAGGGGGCGCATGAAGCTTGCCATTCATATGCGCACAGCAGTATCGTCCGACCCGCCTGCAAAACACTGACCGGAGAACAGCCATGACCGAGACTCGCATCGAAAAAGACTCCATGGGCGAGATGCCCGTGCCCAAGGACGCGCTGTACGGAGCCTCCACCGCCCGCTCCGTGATCAACTTCCCGGTCAGCGGCATCACCGGCCGCAACCTGCCCGACCTGATCAACGCCTACGCCTACCAGAAGAAGGCCAGCGCGCTCGCCAACGCCGAATGCGGCGCCATTGACCGCAAAATCGCCGATGCCATCGCCAAGGCGGCCGACGAAATCCTGGCCGGCAAGCACCACGAGCATTTCGTAATCGACGTGTTCCAGGCCGGCGCCGGCACCAGCATCCACATGAACATGAACGAGGTGCTGGCCAACCGCGGCATGCAGCTTGACCCCAGCATCAAGATCAGCCCCAACGACCACGTCAACTACGGCCAGAGCACCAACGACACCGTGCCCACCAACCTGCACCTGTCGGCGCTGCTGGCCTTTCCGCGCCTCGATGCGGGCCTGAAGGCCGTGCAGGACGCCTGCGAAAAGAAGGGTCGCGAGTGGGCCAGGGTGATCAAGTCCGGCCGTACGCACCTGCAGGATGCGGTACCCATCACGCTGGGCCAGGAGTTCATGAGCTGGCGCAACTGCGTGCGCCACGTGCGCCAGAACCTGAAAGAGGCGGCCGACAAGCTGCTGGAGCTGGCCCTGGGCGGCAGCGCCATCGGCAGCGGCCTGAACACAGCCGATGGCTACCGCGCCAAGGCCTTTGAGTACCTGCGCAAGTTCACGGGACTGGAAGTGCGCGAGCCCGAGGACCCGTTTGAGGCGGTGAACTCGCGCTGGCAGTTCAACAACTTCAGCGCGGCAATCCGCACCATGGCCGTTGAGCTTACGCGCATCACCAACGACATCCGGCTGCTGAGTTGCGGCCCGACGACGGGCCTGGACGAGTTCCGTTTGAAGCCGATCCAGCCGGGCAGCAGCATCATGCCGGGCAAGATCAACCCCAGTAACCCGGAAGCCATGAATCAGTTGCTGTACCAGGTGCTGGGCAACGACCACACCGTGTACCTGTGCGCCATGGCGGGGCAGCTGGACCTGAACGTGATGATGCCGACCATGGCCTGCACCACGCTCTGGAGCATGAACTGGCTGGCGAATTTCCTGCCGGTGTACGCCGAGGACAGCATCGCCGGCTGCACGGTGAACGAGGAACGCTGCAAGGCCTACTTCGAGACCAGCCAGGCGCTGGTGACGGTGCTGAACCCGATCATCGGCTACCAGGCCAGCGCCAAGATCGCCAAGGAAACGCTGACCACAGGCAAAACGCCCAAGCAGCTGATCCGCGAACACGGCATTTTGACGCCCGAGCAGGAAAAGAAGTACTACGACATCGACTACTTGACCAAACGCTACCCGCAGGCCGGCTTCGACAACTAGGAACGCGGCCGTCACGGCCGCAAGCAGAACTGGCGCTGCACCCGGCTGATCTTTGCTACAATCTGCACGGTGCAACTATGCCGTTGACGAAGCCTTACAGCCCGCACACCCCCTCAACCATGCGTACTTCGCGTGGCGAAGTCCGCGTGCCCGAACGCATGGCGCTTGCCGACTTTGAAAAGCTGGAATGGGAGAAGACCGAACACTGGGAACTGATTGAGGGAGTACCCTGCATGACGCCGAGTGGCACGTTTGAGCACCAACACCTCTCGGGCATTCTGTTCTCCTGGTTGATGGATTGCCTGGGGAGCGCCGGCTATTTCGTAGTGCAGGATATAGACGTCCGTTTCCCTCGGCAGAAGTCCTACCTGCGCCCCGACCTCTCAGTGTTTGCACCTGACACGCCTCCCTCGGAAGGCGTCGTCCCCATCCGGCAGCTTCCTCTGCTGGTCGTTGAAATTCTCTCCGCCTCGACCGCTGCGAATGACCTGGGACCGAAACTTGACATCTTCACCCGAGCCAAAGTCAGCGAGTACTGGGTGGTAGACCCGAAGACTGGCGGCACCATGCTGTTTGTGTCGCAGGACGCCGGCGGCTTGTCACAACAGAGTTCCGACGCAGAAGGACGCGTCTTCTCTCCTCTGCTGGGACGTTCTTTCCGCATCCTGCGAAAAGGGCTGACTTTCAAAGTTGTGGAGTAGCTCATGCGCACGGGAACCACAACCAACGGCCGTAGCGTTACCATCCTGGGTGTGGCGGATGCCGACGCTGAGTGGGAGGCCTTGCCAGCCAAGCCCTACGGGGCGCTGGTGATCGCCGGCGGCAAGGAACGGCCGGACAAACAACTTTACGGCAAAGTCGCCGCCCGGCTGCTGGAGACGGGCTGCGCCTGGGCCACACTGCATGGCGGCAAGCACACCTCGCGCCTGCATGACATCTTCGACACGGCCGTGGTGGACTACCAGCTCAAGCACTCGCCCGACATCGAGATGATGACCAGCGGCGAAGACGAAAACTCGCTCGAAGAATCCATGCGCGACGCCGCGATCTACGGCCACCCCAGCTACGGCGAGCCCTACGCGGAACTGCTTGTGCTGGTTGTCGCTGCGTCTGACACCAAGCTGGAAGAGCAGGCGGAAGCGCTCGCAAAATCCGTCAAGCCCGAGTAGTCTGCGGCCGCCATGGCCATCTCGTTCGATTTCTCCAACATCACGGGCGAAGTCATCCTCGGCGGCGTGCTGATCGCCTGCGCGCGCGTGTTTGACGTGAGCCTGGGCGTGCTGCGCATGGCGGCGCAGGCCCAGGGCCGCAAGAAGGCGGCCTGGGGCTTCGCGTTCATGGAGTCGCTGACCTGGGTGGTGGTGGTCTCCAGCATCGTGACCAACCTGCAGCACCCCGTTTACGCGATTGCATTCGCTCTCGGCTTCGCTACGGGCACACTGGTGGGCGTTACCCTGGAAGGTTTCTTCGCCAGCGGCGAGCAGGTGGTGCGCATCTTCACCCATCGCGGCGACGAAATGGCCGCGAAGTTCCGCGAGGACGGTTGGCGCGTTACCCAGTTCGAGGGCAAAGGACGCGACGGGCCGATCCAGCTGCTGTTCATCCACGTGCCACGCAAGAAGGCGCACAAGGTGATCCCCCACGCCCGCGAATTGGACGACTCCTGCTTCATCGTGGTGGACGACGTACGCAGCAGCCTGGCCGCCCGCCACGCAGCCACGCAGCAACTTGTCCGAAAGTAAACCTTCGGGGTCGCAACAGCCGATGAAGGTTCGGTAAACCTCGCGGAAGCTGCGATGTTATCGGCGATCGAGTTTTCTGAAATCACCACACAGGTCGTGCTCGGCGGCGTTGGTGTCGCCCTGGCTCGCGTGCTCGACGTATCCCTGGGCGTGCTGCGCCAGTCCAGCGTGCGTAACGGCTATCGCAAATCGGCCTGGGGCATCGGCTTCGCGGAGGCGCTGATCTGGGTGGTGGTGGTGTCCAGCGTAGTGCGCAACCTCAACAGCCCATTGCTGGCGGTGTTCTACGCCTTGGGCTTTGCCACCGGCACCTATGTGGGCGTCATGCTCGAAGACCTGCTGGCGCGCGGTGAACAGGTAGTCCGCATCTTCTCCCATGAAGGCGATCGCATGGCGACCATGTTCCGCGAGCTCGGTTGGCGCGTCACGCAATTCGAAGGCAAAGGCCGGGATGGCCCGGTTCAGCTGCTGTTCATTCACCTGTCACGCAAGAAAGCACGCCAGGTAGCGCCTCTGGCGCGCAAACTGGACCCGGCTTGCTTCATCGTGGTGGACGACGTGCGCAGCAGCAGCGTGGGCGCGGGCCCCGGCGGCGGCCTGGTACGCAAGTAGTCAGACGGCTTTCTTCTTGCGCTCACGGCGACGCTTCAGCGCCGGCCAGGCCAGCGCGTCCAGGCTGAAACGGCCGGGGCCTGTCAGGATGATCACCAGGAAGATCAGGGCGAATACCAGCGCCAGTTCCTTCCTCGCGAAGGGGTCGGCGGCGTGCTGTACGAACGCGGCCACCATCATGGTCAGCACCACAGGCGCGGCGGCCAGGCGCGTGCCCAGCCCCAGCACCACCAACGCGGCAAGCCCGAACTCCGCGCCTGCTGCCAGCACCAGCGAAGGCCCGGCACCGATGCCGATCGGGTCGGCGAAGGTGAAGTCGCCGGCAAAGATCTTCTGCACCTTGCCCCAGCCGTGGTACATCATCAGCAGGCCGGCGCCGACGCGCAGAATCAGCAAGCCCAAGCCACGGCTGGCGTTACGTGTCGCATCATCGAGCATGGTGGGTCTCCGCAGGTTGTAACAGCCCGCAGAGGTGCTCCATTCCGTCACTTTCAGCCCGTATTTGTCTTTTCTCACGCCCTTCACTCGTTATCTTCGCAGCCCTGATTGGTGCGGATAATCGAGATGCAAAAGTTGCCGGTAATGCTGCTGCTCGCGCTGGTCGCGACGGCTTTGATCAATGTTGACAGGGCCTCGGCCGACCCCCATCACCGGCCTAGTTCCGGGCCACTTAGCGGCAAGCGCATCATGGTCAGCCCGGGCCACGGCTGGACCTGGCAGAACTCCAGCCTGTTCTGGTACACCCAGCGCGGCGTCACCAATGGCGTGGTTGAAGACTTCAGCAATGCCATGCTCGCGATCGACTTCCTGGTGCCGTACCTGATCAACGCCGGCGCTGACGTGGTGGTGCCGCGCGAACGCAGCTTTCAGCCCATCGAGTTCATCGGTGACGACGGCGACGCCAGCTACTTTGAAACCGGCAGCTGGACCAGCAGCGTGAACGTCAGCGGCTACTGGGGCAGCGGCTACCGCTGGGCCTCCACCGGCGCCACCGAGAGCGCCACCGCCGGCTGGGACTTCAACATCACCCAGGCCGGGCGCTATCCCGTCTATGTGCGCTGGACCCAGGGCACCGACCGCGCTACTGACGCGCTCTATCGCGTGCACCACGGCGCGGGCGTATCCGAAGTGCGCGTGGACCAGAACCAGCACAGTTGGACCAGCCCCTGGGACAGCATCGCCGAAACCGCGCACCAGGGCGGGCGCTGGGTGTTCCTCGGCGAGTGGGAGTTCACACCCGCCAGCGGCGCGCGCATTGAGCTCAGCAACGCCTCCACCAACGGCAGCGTGGTCGTGGTCGACGCCTGCAAACTGGGCGGCGGCATGGGCGACATCGACCGTGGCGGCGGCGTTACCGGCCGTCCGCGCTGGGAAGAATGTTCGCGCTATTACGCTGAGTTTCACGGGTTCCCTTCCAGCGTGTGGGACGTGGCGGGCTCCGACGACGGCACCGACAACGTCAGCACGCCGCCGCGCATGCTGAAAGAGTGGAAGGAATTCGACCTGGCATTCGCCCTGCACAGCAACGCCAGCGGCGGCTCCGGCACCGCGCGCGGCACCGTCACCTACACCTACGACAACAGCGGCAGCACCCAGCACCCCCAGGCGCTGCTGAACGCCAGCGTTGACTACGCCACACTGGTGCAGAACGAAGTGATGCGCGTGTGTAACGACTGGGCGGCCGATCAGGGCGACACCTGGAACAACCGCGGCCTGAACACGGCCAACTTCGGCGAGTTGCGCACCAACACCAAGACACCCAGTTGCCTGCTGGAGATGGCCTTCCACGACAACGCCCAGGACGCCTGGTACATCCGCCAGCCCGGCTGGCGTCACGATGTCGCCCGCGCGATCTACAAGGCCATCGTGCGCTACTTCGATGCCAACGCGGTGATCATGCCGCTGCCTCCCACCCACCTTGCCATGCGCAACACCGGCAACGGCCAGCTCACGCTTTCGTGGCAGGCGCAGGCCGACCCGCTGGAAACCGGCACCACCCCCAGCGGCTATCGCGTCTACCTGAGCGACGACGGTATTGCTTTCGACGACGGCCGCGATGCCAACGGCGCCAGCAGCCACGTACTCAGCGGCCTCGCGCCCGGTGAGTTGAAGTTCGCGCGCGTGACGGCGCTGAATGCCGGCGGCGAAAGCCTCTGGAGTGAAGTGGTGTGCGCCCGTACACCCGATACGCAGGCGCAAGGGCTGGCCACGCCGCTGCTGCTGGTGGCGGGTTACGACCGGCTGGATGAATTCACCTGGTACCAGCAGGGCGCCACCAACCGTACCGGCGACATGCACATCCGCAACCACCGCGACAGCCTGGTGCGCCACGCCCTGTCGGCCGCGCAGGCAAGCACGGCGGGCGGCGGAAGCTACTTCTTCGATTCCGCTGCCAATGAGGCCGTGGAGAGCGGCGGCGTGAGCCTGGGCGGCTACGCGGTGGTTGACTGGGTGCTGGGCAACGAGAGCACCGCGGACGAAACCTTCTCGGCCGCCGAGCAAACACTGGTGGCGAACTATCTGGCCGCCGGCGGCCGACTGTTTGCAACCGGCGCGGAGATCGGCTGGGACCTGGATGCCCAGGGCAGCACCGGCGACCGCGCCTTCTACAACGGGCCCCTGGAAACCAACTATGTGGCTGACAGCAGCAACGACTGGGGCTTGAGCGCCGTGGCCGGGGGGCTGTTTGACGGCCTCGCGCCATTCGATTTCGACGACGGCAGCGGAAGCAGCTATAGCGTCGGCTACCCGGATGTGATCGAGCCCGCCAGCGGCGCCGCTTCCGTGCCTGTACTCGAGTACTCCGCGGGTGTGACGGCGGCCGTAGCATCGGCCAACGTGGTGGTGTTCGGCTTCCCGTTCGAGACTATCAACCAGCAGGCCGCGCGCGACGAGATCATGCAGCGCGTGCTGCGGACGCTGGCGCCGACGTACACGGGAGTGAATCCCAACCCGCCGAGCGGCGGCTCCACGGGCGGCAGTGGCGGTGACGACGATTCAGGTTGCACTGTGGGCGCGTCGGGCCTGGCGCCGGTGTTGATTGGTTTGTTTGCATTATTGGCCTGGCGTCGGCGGCGGTAGGGACACGCGGCAGCGTGTCCTAAGGTTGGGCGTCGGCTTTGGTAGGGACACGCTGATGCGTGTCCCCGCAATGGGTGACCCGAGGGACACGCGGCAGCGTGTCCCTACATCATTGCGGCAGGACACGCGGCAGCGTGTCCCTACTCCTGTCCGCTGGCTTCGTAGTCTACGGGCGGGCCGATGATGATCTGGCCGCTGTCGCTTTGCTCGATGCTGATCTCGCGCTGCTTCACCATTTCCAGCAGCGCCAGGAAGTTGCCGATCAGGTCGGCCTTCTCGCGCTTCGGCCCCACCAGAGCGTTGAAATCGACCCGGCCGAACTCCTTCAACTGCTGCAGGATCAGGTCGATGTAATAGCGCACCGGCTTGTCTGTCAGGTCGATCAGGTGCGGCTTGGGGGCGGCCACTTCGCCGTACAGGCGGTGGAACACGCGGTACAGGTCCACCACGCTGAAGTCTTCAAGGTAGGTGTCGTTGTCGCTGTCCGGCGTGTCACCCTGCAGGGTGCCGCCCGGGCGGCCGTGGCGCCGGGCCTGCTCGTCGTAGCGATCGCTCAGCAGCGCGGCCATGTCGCGGATGCGCTTGTACTCGAGCAGCTGGCGCACGAGCCGGGCGCGTTCGGCCTCGGCTTCTTTTTTCTCCTCGGAACGCGCCAGCACCAGCTCGGACTTCAGCTTCAGCAGCGTGGCGGCCATGGACAGGAACTCGCCGGCGTACTCGAGGTCGATGGTCTCCATCTTCTCGAGCTCGCCGATGTACTGCTCGGCGATTTCGGCCACGGGCAGGTCGTAGATGTCCACCTCGGCCCGCCGGCACAGGTAAAGCAGCAGGTCCAGCGGCCCCGTGTAAACCTGTGTGTGTACGCGCACTTCGCCCATGGTTACCTCAGCAATCCGTACATCCACAGAACTACATCACTGGCGAAGAAAGTGAACAATGCATTGATCGGCTTGCTCAGCAGAAACCACGCCACCAGGACGAAGATCATCATCCCGTAGGGCCGCAGTTGGTTGAAGATCTCGCGGCCGCGGAAGTTCAGGAAGTAGTACAAGACGCTGCCGCCGTCTACGCCGGGGATCGGCAACAGGTTGATCGCCCCCAGCAGTATGTTGATCAGCATCATGCGGTACGCCAGCGCCGCCACCAGCGCGACGGCCATGCTGGTTTCCCCCTTGTGGAACTCGAATGGGTGCAGGGCCAGGCCGCCGTCCGTCTTGGCTGCCAGAAGGATCATGCCGAACAGCACCAGCGCGCCGATCACAGCCCCCACCAGGTTGCCCAGTGGCCCGGCCAGGCCCACCAGCGCGCTGTCGCGGGCGGGGTGGTGCAGCTTGGCGGGGTTCACCGGCACCCAGGCAAAGCCAATCGGCCAGCCCATCGTAAACACGGTCAGCACAGGCAGGCCGACCGTCGCGAACAGGTTGAAGTTGTTGTCCTTGTCGACGTGGCGAATGGGGTTGATCGAGCGCTTACCCAGCAGGTAGGCCGTGTCGTCGCCGCGCCACCAGGCCATCCAGCCGTGACCGCCCTCGTGCAAGCCGATGGTCAAGAACCAGCAGATCAGCCACAGCACCGCGCTGGTGATATCCACGCGCCCCAGGCTGACGGCGATCCACATCATCGCGGCCACACTCCGCTGAATACTTCGCGTGCCGGGCCGGTCTTGTAGACGCAGTGGTCCTTCTCGTTCCACTCCATCTCCAGGTCGCCGCCCAGCAGCTTGATCTTCACTTTCCGCCCGGTCAGCTCA
This sequence comes from Planctomycetota bacterium, assembly GCA_022071975.1. Taxonomy (GTDB): domain Bacteria; phylum Planctomycetota; class UBA8742; order UBA2392; family UBA2392; genus JACKID01. Next base: position 45,599 of record JAJVIO010000054.1, on the reverse strand, counting down.
TTGAGGTACGCGGCCGCGCACACCGCGCTGGCGCCGGTGCCGCAGGCGAGGGTCTCGCCGGCCCCGCGCTCCCAGGTGCGCTGTTGCAGCACGGTGAAGCTCTCGCGGTAGACGAACTCGACGTTGGTTCTGCGCGGGAACATTGAGTGGTTCTCGATCAGGGGCCCATAGGTGTGCACCAGTTTGTCATCCGGCGGCTGGTCCAGGAAAATCACGCAGTGCGGGTTGCCCATGCCCACACAGGTGATTCTGAACTCGCGGTCGCCGACTTGCAGGGGCTGGTTGATCACCTGTTCATCGGACGGGCCGGTCATGGGGATTTCGCCGCGCGTCAATCGCGGCTTGCCCATGTTGACGCGCACCTTGAGCGCCGTGTGGGTGCCGCGCTTGGGCGTCACCTTCACGGTCAGCACGCCGGCGCCGGTCTCGATGGGGAATTCCTCAGTGCGCTCGAGGTTGCGGTCGTACAGGTACTTGGCCACGCAGCGCAGGCCGTTGCCGCACATCTCGGACTCGCTGCCGTCGCTGTTGAACATCTGCATGCGATGGCGCACGCCCTTCAGACGACTGCTGCGGATCAGGATCAGGCCGTCGCTGCCGACGCCGAAGTGACGGTCGCTGATCTCACGGGCCAGCTTCGCCAGCCCGGAGGGCGCCGACTTGCGGGCATCGACATAGACGTAATCGTTGCCGATGCCTTCCATCTTCACAAACGGGATTCCGCCCTTGCTCATTCTTTCTCCGGCCTGGTGACTTCCAGGTTGTCGATCGGCTCGACGTTGGCGTCGAACTCATAGCCGCCTTCGCAGCGCACCTTGACCGTTCCTTTGCGTTGCTCGTCCAGCAGGCAGGAGCCTTCAAGCACACGGAACCATTCGGCGTTGCGCTCATAATACGCGCGCTGCTCGAATTCCGGCAGCACCACGCGCTTGAGGCGCCCGTTTACCACGCTGCCGTTGTCGGCCAACTCGAGGTAAAGGGTGTTCACGATGTAGTAGTCGCTGCGCGGGTCGTCGTGGTAGCCGACCAGCTTGGTGCTGCGGTTGTCGCCCTCCACCCAGCTGGCGCGGAACGTTTCGCCCTCCTCCTTGATTTCCAGCTTCCAGCCCTCGCCGTATTCCTCGAGGCGGAAATACTGTTCGCCGCTGGCACAGGCCGAAATCAGCAAGCCGATAAGTAACGCCGTGCAGAGCTTCATGCATTCCTCCCGGGCGGATTGTACGGGTCTTCCGGAAAAAAGGGACAGCCCCCGTGGAATGGGGGCTGTCGTCGCGCCGGATGTTCCGGCTAGTCCTTGAACTTGCGCAGGGCCACGGTGGCGTTGTGGCCGCCGAAGCCGAAGCTGTTGGACAGCGCCACGTTGATATCCGCGCTGCGACCCTCGTGGGGCACGTAGTCGAGATCGCAGTCCGGGTCGGGCACCGTCAGGTTGCGCGTCGGCGGCACCATGCCGTGCTTGATGGCGAGCGCCGTGGCGACCAGCTCAACCGCGCCGGAAGCACCCAGCAGGTGGCCGACCATGCTCTTGGTGCTGCTGATCATCAGCTTCTTCGCGTGGTCGCCGAAGGCCTTCTTTACGGCCAGCGTCTCCGTACGGTCGTTGTACTCGGTGCTGGTGCCGTGGGCGTTGATGTAGGTTACGTCCTCAAGCTTCGAGCCGGTGTCCTTCACGGCCAGCAGCATGGACCGCATAGCGCCTTCTCCGTCCTCAGAGGGCGAAGTCATGTGGAAGGCGTCGTCGGTCTGGCCGAAGCCGGCGACTTCGCAGTAGATCTGCGCGCCGCGGGCCTTGGCGTGTTCGAGCTCTTCGAACACCAGCACGCCCGCGCCCTCGCCCATCACGAAGCCGTCGCGCTCTTTGTCGAAGGGACGGCTGGCATGCTCGGGGTCGTCGTTGCGCGTGCTCATGGCGCGGGCGGCACAGAATCCTGCCAGGCCCAGCACCGTGCAGGCTGCCTCGGCGCCGCCGGCCAGAATCACGTCCGCATCGCCGTACTGTATGGTGCGCAGCGCCATGCCCAGGGCATGGTTGGCTGAGGCGCAGGCGCTGGCGGTCGCGAAGTTGGGGCCGCGCAACCCGAAGCGGATCGCCACGTTGCCGCTGGCGGCATTGAGCATCAGCTTGGGAATGAAGAACGGGTTGATGCGCCTCGGGCCACGCTCAATGAGCGTGCGGTTGCCGTCCATGATCTCTTCGAGGCCGCCGATACCGGAGCCGATGATGGCGCCGACACGGGTCATGTCGGTTTTTTCCCGGTCGAGCTTGCTGTCTTCGAGCGCCTGCTGCGAAGCGATCACGGCGAAGTGCACGAACGGGTCCGTCTGGCGCACGTACTTGCGGTCGCCAATCAAAGCCTCCGCGTCGAAATTCTTGAGGCGGCCGGCAATGGTGGTGGTCAGCCCCGCTTCGACGTATTCCTGCTGGGTTTCAATTCCGTTGGCGCCGCGCAGGGCGGCGTCCCAGAACGTGGGAACATCGTTCCCGATGGGGCTGAGAACACCCAGGCCTGTAATCACGACGCGACGGCGTTGCATCTGAGACATTGTCACACCTTGTCAGGTTTAGGCTGCGCCCCAGCAGCCTGTGGAAACAGCCCGGGCAAGCAGCAAGCGCCCGGCATGTCAGGCGCGTCGCCGCTTGCCCGGACGCTGAAAGCCGCTTACGCCTTGCTTGCGGTCTTTTCCTCAATGTACTTAACCGCGTCACCCACGGTCTGGATCTTTTCCGCGTCTTCGTCGGGGATGTTGAGTTCGAATTCGTCCTCGAACTCCATCACCAGCTCAACGGTGTCCAGGCTGTCCGCGCCGAGGTCGTTCACGAACGAGGTTTCGAGCGTAACCTTGTCGCGGCTCACGCCCATCTGGTCGCAGACGATCTGCTTTACCGATTCTTCGATTTCTTCCCGTGTGGGCACGCTGTTTTCCTTTCCCAAACGCCGGCCATGCCGGCCGGCAGGCACTTCCATAACAACCGCCGCGCTCCCCAGTTGCGCAACGGGGCGGGAGTTTAGCGAGCGACCGCAAGCGCCGCAAGCGTCACGCCTGAAGCAATAAGGCTGCTAATTTGGCCGCTGGGATAACTCTGTCAAGACCCCGTGGGTCTGCTTCGGATGGAAGAAATTCACCAGACAGCCGCCAGCGCCGACGTGAGCTTTTTCCCAGATCGGCTGATAACCCTGTTCAATCATGCGCCGGGTGGCGGTCTCGATGTCGGCCACCGCGTAGCACAGGTGATGCAGGCCCGGGCCGCGCTTCTCTATATACTTTGAGATGGCCGAATCGGGGCTGGTGGACTCAATCAGCTCAATGTGCGTGCCGGGCGGTACGATCAGCTTCAGTACCCTGACCCTTTCGCCGGCCACTTCTTCGATCTGCGGCTCCGCCTGCAGGCCCAGGCCGCTTTCGTAGAAGCCGCGGGCTTGCTCGATGCTGGTTACCGCGATGCCGATGTGGTCCAGTTCCATGCCTGCCTAACGCCGCTAAATGCCCATTGAATCCTGCAATACCATGGCCGCGCAGGCACCCCCTAGCACCTTGTTGATGCCGTTCATGCGCTGCACAACCTCTTCACGCACCTGAGGCGGCAGGGCGACGCCACCCTGGTTGTTCAGGAACAGCAGCAGGCCGTGATAGCTGACCGTGGGCAGCACCCGCTTGATCACGAAATCGCGGATCGAGCTGAAGCCTGCGTCGTTGATTTTCTTGCGCAAATCGTTGACCAGGTTGCCGCCGTCGAGCTTGAGATCCTTGCCGACCACATCTTCCAGCGCCTTGTAGTGCTCCTCGAAGCGGGGCAGCCAGACTTCCAGGTGCTGCTTGAGCAGCAGGCCGCTGGCCTGCTTCTGCAGAATCTCCACGGCCTGATTCATGCGGTCGTGGCGCTGGCCGATGATCAGCGCGCCGATCTGCGAGCACAGCTCGATCAGCTGCTTGCGCTCTTTCAGCGTTGAATCCAGCGACACCGTCGGCCGTGAAGGAACCGCTTCTTTGATTTTGCCGGTCTTGCGCTGTTTGCCCGTCTTTCCGGATGCCATGCCCGTTCCTGGTGTGGTGTTCAAGTTTCCCGGTATTCGCCGAAGACGCCGCGCATGGTATCGCAAACCTCGCCGAGTGTCGCCTTGGCACGCAGGGCATCGAGAATTTTCGGCACGAGATTGGCGTCACCTTTTGCAGCTTCCTTCAGCGCATCCAGCGCCATTACCACCGCCTCTGCGTCTCGCCCGGCCTTGAATTCGGCCAGCCGCTTCAGCTGATCCTGCGCGGCCTTCGCGTCGATCTTCAACAGTTGCGGCTCGGCCTCGTTGCTGCTCTGGAAGCGGTTCACCCCCACCACCACGGCCTCGCCCTTCTCGACGGCACGCTGGTACTGCAGGGCCGCGCGGGCGATTTCGCCCTGCATGAACTTCTGCTCGATGGCACCCACAGCGCCGCCCTTTTTGTCGATCTGCTCGATCAGCGCCTCGGCCTTCTGTTCCAGCTCGTCGGTCAGCTGCTCGACCAGGTACGCGCCCGCCAGGGGATCGGGCGTGTCGGCCACGCCGCTCTCGTAGGCCAGAATCTGCTGGGTGCGCAGCGCGATCTCGACGCTCTTTTCCGTGGGCAGGGCCAGCGCTTCATCGAAACTGTTGGTGTGCAGGCTCTGCGTCCCGCCCAGCACCGCGGCCAGCGCCTGCATGGCCGTGCGCACGATGTTGTTCTCGGGCTGCTGGGCTGTGAGCGTGCTGCCGGCCGTCTGGGTGTGGAAGCGCAGCATCAGCGCCTTTTCGTCTGTTGCGCTAAAGCGCTGCTTCATCAGGCGCGCCCACTGGCGGCGCGCGGCGCGGAACTTGGCGACTTCCTCAAGCAGGTTGTTGTGCCCGTTGAAGAAGAAACTGAGGTTCTTGCCGAAGTGGTCGACATCAAGCCCGCGCGCGACGGCCTGTTTCACGTACTCAAGGCCGTTGCTGAGCGTGAAGGCGATTTCCTGCGCGGCCGTGCTGCCGGCCTCGCGGATGTGATAGCCGCTGATGCTGATGGCGTTGAAGTTGGGTACTTCGTTGGCGCAGAACTCGATGATATCGGTGGTGAGGCGCAGGCTGGGTCGCGGCGGATAGATGTAGGTGCCGCGCGCGACGAACTCTTTCAGCAAGTCGTTCTGCAGGGTGCCGCGCAGCTTGCTCCATGCGACGCCCTGCTTGTCGGCCTGTATCAGGTAAAAGGCCAGCAGGCAGGCGGCGCTGGAGTTGATGGTCATGCTTGTGCTGACCTGTTCCAGCGGGATACCGTCCAGCAGAACATCCATGTCGGCGCTGCTGCAGACCGGCACGCCGACTTTGCCGACTTCACCTTCGGCCATGGGCGAATCGCTGTCGTAGCCGATCTGGGTGGGCAGGTCGAAGGCGATGCTGAGGCCGGTGACGCCCTGCTCCAGCAGGAAGCGGTAGCGGCGGTTGGATTCCTCTGCGCTGGCGAAGCCGGCGTACTGGCGCATGGTCCAGAAACGGCCGCGGTACATGCTGGGGTAAACGCCGCGCGTGAAGGGCCACTCGCCGGGGAAGCCGAGCTTGGCCTGGTATGCGGCTTCGCCGTCACGTGAAAGCTGCCCCGATGCCGGCACGGCCAGCGGCGGAAACTCGCAGCCGCTGGAGGTCTCGAACTTCGCGCGGCGCTCCGGCGCCTTGGCGGTGTAGGGCGCGCGGGTCTGCTCAAGCCAGCGGATGTAGTCTTGTTGAAGGTTGCCCATGGCGGGCGAGTCTAGCGCCCGTGCGGACAGAATGAAGCGGTTATGTCAGGCCGAGCGCCGGGACTGGTTGGCTTTGCGCTTTGCTTCCTTTTGCGCCAGGTACTCATCCAGGTAGGCCTTCCGCCGCGCATGCATGGCGGCGATTTCCTCGGGAGTGGCCGCCTTGCCGCCCTTGCGCGGGGGAGGATCGTCAACCAACACTACCTCAGACTTGCCCCGATTTCGAACCACGTAGAAGCCCTGCTTGCTCCGGCGCGGGTCAAACGGTGATTTGCTGATGTTTTTCATCCGGTCACGTACACCCTCAGCACCAGTACGTCGATGAGTGATGCACCGACGTGAACCTCTACATGATAGTCGCCTTCACGTGGAAACACCATGGTTACCGGGACAACACGCTCCGCGACCCGGTCAGAGCCGCCGCGTATGAGGGCTGAAAACTCGCCCAAAACGTCCAGATTCGAAGGATCGACAAAGCTGAGCGTGATGGTCGAGTCGTGATCGGATGGCATATCGCCGAGTTTGATGAATACGTCGAACTCAGCTTCGCCAGCATCATTCGCGAGGCAGGTGTCAAAAACACCGATCAGGTTCCACCAAGGCTCGGTATGGACGGCTTTTATGCAGAAGACCATCGAGTTGAGCTTCGGCTGACTCATGCGCCCTCCGGCGGCGCGAGTTTGATCATGAGGGCGCCCTTTTCGAGCACGTCGTTGGGCTTTACCGCGATCTGCTTCACCACGCCTTCGCGCGGCGCGCGGATGTCGTTCTCCAGCTTCATGGCGTGCAGGCTCAGCAGGCTCTGGTTCTTCTTCACCAGCTCGCCCACTTTCACCTGGATCGCCACCACCATGCCCGGCATGGGCGCCTTCACATCAACGGCCCCGCCGCCGCCCTTGCGGCGCGCGACGTTGGCCAGCCGGACGTGCTCGAGCTCGCGCACTTCGGCGGTGTAGACCACGCCGCCGAGCACGATGTCGGTGCCTTCCTTGCCGCGGTGGTAGCCGAAGCGGGTGGTGTCGCCATTGAGCTGCGCAACCTGCACCTTGCTGCGCAGGGGCGTGTTTACGCGCACTGGAACAGTGCCGCCGGCGTGCGTGACGAACAACTGCCCTTCGCGCTCAAACACCCGCACCTGGTGCTTCACGCCGTCAATCTCGATCTCGTAGTCCATGGCCATGGCTACCTCAACCTCGGCAGGCTGCTGGAACTCCAGGGGTCGAAGGCGATTTCGCCGGCCTTGCCCTGGGCGGCGCGTACCTTCTGCAGGTGGCGGTACTCCATCAGCGCAGCCAGCACGGCCGCCTCTTGCCCTCGTTCACGGCGGGTCAGCTCAAGCATGTGCTTCTCGACCCAGTGGATGTTGAAGGCGCCCTTCACCACGTCCGGGTGGCACAGCAGGCTCATGTGGAACGGAATGGTGGTTGATACGCCCACCACGGTGAAGCGTGCCAGAGCCTGTAGCGCGAGGTCGATCGCCGCCTTGCGATCCTTCCCGTGCACGATCAGTTTGGCGATCAAGCTGTCGTAGAACTGGGTGACGGAGTCGCCTGTGTGGTAGCCCGCGTCCACGCGGATGCCGTCGCCTTCCGGTGGCTCGAAGGCCTCGATGTAGCCGAGGCTGGGCATGAACTCGAAGAACGGGTCCTCGCTGTTGATGCGCAGCTCGATGGCGTGGCCGTTCTGCTTGATCTGTTCCTGCTCCAGCTCCAGCTTCTCGCCGGAAGCCACGCGCAGCTGCAACTCGACCAGGTCTACGCCGGTTACCTGCTCGGTAACGGGGTGCTCCACCTGCAGGCGTGTGTTGACCTCGCAGAAGTACCAGTTTCCCGCCTGCTCGTCGTACAGGAACTCGCAGGTACCGGCGTTGGTGTAGCCGGCGGTCCGGGCGATCTTCACGGCGTCGGCGCAGATCTTCGCGCGCTGCTGCGGCGTCAGGCTTGGGCTGGGGGTTTCCTCCAGCAGCTTCTGGTGGCGGCGCTGCAGGCTGCACTCGCGCTCGAAGAAGTGCAGCACCTTGCCGTGCTCGTCGGCCACGATCTGCACCTCGATGTGCCGCGGCGCGGGCAGGAATTTTTCCACCAGCAGCGAGTCGTCGCCGAAGCTGGCCTTGGCCTCGCGCGCGGCCTTGGGCAGCATCATGGTCAGGTCTTCCAGGTTGTCGGCGCGGTGCATGCCCTTGCCGCCGCCGCCGGCCGCGGGCTTCACCATGACGGGGAAGCCGATCTGCTGTACGGCCTTCACGGTCTCGGAGTCGGCCTGGCCGCTGCACTTGAACCAGGGCGTCACCGGCACGCCGGCCTGCTCGGCCACTTCCTTGGCGTTGCGCTTGTCGCCGAGGCGGTCAATCGCGGCGCTGGAGGGGCCGATGAACTTGATGCCCGCGTCTTCGCAGGCCTTCGCGAAGAGCGCGTTTTCGGCCAGGAAGCCGTAGCCGGGGTGGATGCCGTCGGCTTCGTGATCTTGCGCCAGTTGCACGATGCGGGCGATGTTCAGGTAGCTGTCGGCCGAAGGGGATGGGCCCAGGTAGTGGGCTTCGTCGGCCTCGCGCACGAAAGGCAGATGCGCGTCGGCGTCGGAGAAGACGGCGATGCTGTGCACGCCCAGCTTGCGGCAGGCGCGGATCACGCGCAGGGCGATTTCGCCACGGTTGGCTATCAGGACACGTTTGAGCATGGGGACGGAATTTAGGGCGCAGAGCCGCTTTGGGCCAGAGGCAAAAAGAAAGGCGCGCCGCAGCGCGCCTTTCGTGTGATTCGGGCAACTACTCTTCCTTCGGCTTCTTGGGCAGTTCCTTTTCCATGCCCACGTTGAAAGAGCGCAGGTACCAGAGGTTGTTGATGCGTACGCAGTTGATCTTGACGCTGTCGCCATAGCCGTTCATGAAGAAGAACTCGGCTTCACCGTGGCCCTCCTCCTTGAGCTCATAGCCGCCTTCCGCACAGGCCCAGGTCATTTCCAGGCGCTTGTCGAGGTCGTCGTTGGCGTACAGCTTGTAGAGGCCGCGACGCAGGGCGTAACCCTTGCCCTTGCTCATGTTCTTCCAGGCTTCTTCCCCGTCGATGCCGGACTTGCTCTTGGGGTCCATGCCGTTGTCGCCCTCGAGGCGCGCCTTGTATTCCTTCCAGAGGTCGTACTTCTCATCAATGCGCCACTTGCGCACTTCGCCCAGGGCGCTTTCGTCTTCAAACTCGGTGTAGGTCAACGCTTCAATGCTGTCGAAGTCCTTGGCCAGGAACTTCTTCATGAAGTCGTCCGCGATACTCTTCGGGTCGGTTGTACCACCACCTCCGCCACCGCAAGCCGACATTGCAAGCACTACCAGCACCATGGGCGCCAGCTTCATCAGATTCTTCATATCCCCGCTTCTCCTGTTCCGGTTTCCCTACGCTTGATTGAGCGACTATTTTTTTTCGCGCTTACGCGCGTCTTCGAGCGCGCGCAGGATGCTAGGCTTTACATCAAATTTCCAGACCCCACTATGACGAACCCATGAATATCTGTCGGGGTCGCCACTCTTCAGGATCACCGTCGCACGGTCCCCTTCAATCTCGATGTCCTTCAAATTCGACTTGCTGAACAGACGATGGGTACGCTCTGAGCCCTCCGGCGTCAACTCCGGCTTCAATCGCCACGCGTAGTAGTCCTTGGCCGTCATCTTGTCAGGGTCAGGAGGCAGAGTTGCCAGCAGCGTGATGATGCGCTGACGATCCTCTTCACTGGTGCGCGCGCCAGGCTCAAGCGCGGCCTTGTTCATCTTGACCGTTGCTCGCACACCCGGGGGGCTGGTGCCCTCGAGTTCGCGACGGTACCAGTCCTGGGCATCCGGGCTCAGCCGGTCCCACAGGGCGTCCGTGTCTTTCTTCATGACAGAGTTCGCCCACTCCTGCATGGCCTTATGCACGGCCTCCTGGTCCGGGTTCAGCTCGATCTGTTGCGGGCAGGCGGCCAGCAGCAGGGAAAGGACCAGCAGCAGGGCGAGATTCAGGATTCTGGATGCTGCATTGCGGATTGAACTGACCGGTGGATTCACGGATAAATCCTTGTCGGGGTTGGTTTCGGGTAGCCTCCGAACCGATCTACGCGCAGCCAGTCTAATCCAAATCCGCCTACAGCGGGATGTTGCCGTGCTTCTTGGGCGGGTTCACGTCGCGCTTGTGGCGCACAACCTCTAGTGCACGAATCAGCTTCTTGCGCGTCTCGCGCGGCCGGATTACGCCGTCGATGTAGCCGCGTGCGGCCGCGTCATAGGGGTTGCTGAAGCGCTCGCGATAGTCGGAAATCAGCTTCTGCTGCATCTCCGGCCCTTCGGCGCTCGCCAGCTCCCGGGCGTACAGGATGTTCACGGCGCCCTGGGCGCCCATAACTGCGATCTCGGCCGTGGGCCAGGCGTAGTTGACGTCGCTGCGGATGTGCTTGCTTGACATCACGCAGTAGGCGCCGCCGTAGGCCTTGCGGGTGATGACGCACAGCTTGGGCACGGTGGCTTCGCAGTAGGCGTAAAGCAGCTTGGCGCCGTGCTTGATGATGCCGTTGTGTTCCTGGTTCACGCCGGGCAGGAAGCCGGGCACGTCTTCAAACGTGATGAGCGGAATGTTGAAGGCGTCGCAGAACCTCACGAAGCGCGCGCCCTTGAGGCTGCTGGCGATGTCGAGGCAGCCGGCCAGCACCATGGGCTGCTGCGCCACGATGCCGACGCTGTGGCCGCCCAGGCGCGCGAAGCCCACGATCAGGTTCTGGGCGTAGTTCTTGTGCACCTCGAAGAAATCACCGTCGTCAACGATGGTCTCGATCACGTCGAGCATGTTGTAGGGCTTCTCCGGGTGGTCCGGCACGATGCGGTCCAGCCGGTCGTCTTCGCGCTCCGGGTCGTCGTCGGGCTCGACGAAGGGCGGCGGCTCCAGGTTGTTCTGGGGCAGGAAGCTGAGCAGCTTCTTAATTGCGACGATGCAGTCGGGCTCGGTTTCGCTGGTGAAGTGGCTGACGCCGCTGGTCTCTCCGTGCACGGAGGCGCCGCCCAGGCCCTCCATGTCGATCTCTTCGTGCGTGACGGATTTGATCACGTTGGGGCCGGTCACGAACATGTGGCTGGTGCCTTCCACCATGAACACGAAGTCGGTGATGGCCGGGCTGTAGACCGCGCCGCCGGCGCAAGGACCCATGATGGCGGAGATCTGCGGGATCACGCCGCTCGCCAGCGTGTTGCGCAGGAAGATGTCGGCGTAGGCGCCGAGGCTCGCCACGCCCTCCTGGATGCGCGCGCCGCCGCTGTCGTTGAAGCCGATGATCGGGCAGCCGTTCTCGAGCGCCTGTTCCATGATCTTGACGATCTTGGCGCCGTAGCGCTCGCCCAGGCTGCCGCCGAACACCGTGAAGTCCTGCGCGAACACGTAGACCGGACGGCCGTAAACACGGCCGACGCCTGTGACCACGCCGTCGCCGAGGAACTTCTTTTCGGCCAGGCCGAACTCGTGGGCGTTGTGTGTGACGAAGGCGTCGATTTCCTCGAAGCTGCCCTCATCGCAGAGCAATGCGATGCGCTCACGGGCCGTGAGCTTGCCGGACTTGTGCTGCTTCTCGATGCGCGCCGCCCCGCCGCCCTCCTGGGCCTGTTCGGTCATGCGGTCCAGGCGCTCAAGGGCCTCACGCTGCGAGAGCACGCCCTCAGGCAGGTCCGGGCGCAGGCGGGAAGTGTTCTTTTTTGTTTTCCCCATATGGAACGCGGCCGTCCCGGCCGCCTCAGCTATCGCTCTGTGTTCGTACGCAGGCGCCGCACCACGGCCAATCCTCGGGCTTGCCGCACAATCCGGCTTTTACCGGATTGTTGTCGATGTACACCATGGCCCGCTGAAAATGCGCATGGTCTCGGATGTACCTGTCGAAGTAGTCAGGCATCCAAACCTGACCAGTTCGGCCAAGTGCCTTGTTAATCGCCTTGGCTGTGAAAGATTTCCAAGAGTGCACGATGCCGGAAAGCTCGTGGCCGGGCAAGGGATTGAACAGGACGTGAACGTGATTCGGCATCACGCACCAATTGAGCAACTGGTAGCGTTCCGCGTCGAAGAACAGCAGGCTGTTCTGGACAATCTGCGCCAGGTCTGGCTGTTTCAACAGGCACTCGCCATGCCCGGCATCGAGCCAGGCGTTGATGCGGGTGTGCAGCTCGTTGCGTCTGTCTTCCGGCGTATATGGCTGGAGCTCTGTCTGCCAAAGCTCCAGAACTGCCTTTGGCAACGAATCGGCGAGACGAAATGTGACACCCTGCGTAACGTGTTCGCCGTCAAAATGGGGCAGATAGCCGCGACTGTGCCAGCCTTTTCGACTTCGCACGCCTACCCCCTGCCGTGCGGACGGGACGTCCGCGCTCCTGCTACGCCGTCATCCCGCCGTCTACTACCAGCACCTGGGCGGTGATGTAAGCGCCGGTGTCAGCGGCCAGGAACACGGCCGCGTTGGCTATGTCTGTGGGCTGGCCGAAGCGGCCGAGGCGAATGCCCTTGAGGGCTTCCTCTTTCACCTTGGTGTCCAGGCTTGCGGTCATGTCGGTTTCGATGAAGCCGGGGGCGATCACATTGGCCGTCACCCCGCGCCCTGCAAGCTCCTTGGCTACGCTTTTGGTGAAGGCGATCAGGCCGCCCTTGCTGGCCGCGTAGTTAGCCTGGCCCGCGTTGCCGGCTACACCCACCACGCTGGCAATGTTGATCAGGCGGCCGTGCTTGCTTTTCATCAGTGCGCGCGAGGCCGCACGCGTGATGTTGAAGGCGCCCTTCAGGTTGGTGTTCAGCACCAGTTCGTAGTCTTCATCGCTGAGGCGCATCAGCAGGTTGTCGCGTGTAATGCCCGCGTTGTTCACCACGATGTCGATGCCGCCCAGCTTCTCCTGGGCCTGCTTCACCACGTCGTTGCAGGCCGCGCCGCTCGCGACGTCCAGTCCGTAGGCTTCCACGACGTCTGCGCCGCGGTCCTTGCAGACGGCCACTGTGTCAGACAGCCGCTCCGGAGACGTGGCGATCAGCGCGAGGTCCGCGCCTTCCGCTGCAAACGCCTCGGCAATTGCGCGCCCGATGCCACGCGACGCGCCGGTGATCAGAGCCTTGCGACCTTGCAATGCGCCCATCTTTACAACCCTTTCTATGCGATAGCGGCCGCGAGTTCCTCGGCCTTGCCGATGCTGACGCGGTTGGCGGAACGCGCCACGCGCTTGAGCAGGCCGGCCAGAACGTTGCCGGGGCCAAGTTCAATGAAGGTGTCGTAGCCGGCATCCACCAGCTTCTGCATGCTGCGCGCCCACAGCACAGGTGCGGTCAGCTGCCGCACCAGGTTCGACTTCAGCATGTGCGGGTCTGTGTGCTCGGCGGCGTCCACGTTAGCGATCACCCCGATGCTCGGCGCGTGGAATGTCGTGGTCTCGATCTGTGCGGCCAGCCGTTCGCGGGCGGGCTCCATCAGCGGGCTGTGGAACGCGCCGGCGACAGCCAGCGGCACCGTCAGCTTTGCGCCCGCCGTCTTGGCCAGTTTCATGGCCTCTTCCACCGCGCCTACTTCGCCGCTGATGGCCACCTGGCCCGGCGCATTGAAATTGGCCAGCACCACGACGCCCTTTTCACGCGCGGGCGCGATTGCCTGCTCCAGCTTGTCGTCGTCCAGGCCCACGATACTGGCCATCGTGGATGGCTTCAGGTCGCAGGCCTCCTGCATGTACTTGCCGCGGGCGCGCACCAGCACCAGCGCGTCTTCCCATGACATCGCGCCGGCGGCCGCCAGCGCCGAGTACTCGCCCAGGGACAGACCGGCCGTGCAGTTTGCGCTCTCCAGCAGTTCGCGTCCGCGCCGGTGCGTCTTGAGGGACGCCACCACGGCCCACGAATGGGCCAGGATGGCGGGCTGCGAGACGTCGGTACGGTTCAGCTCTTCTTCCGGGCCCTCGAAGCACAAGCGCGACAGCTTGAAGCCAAGCAGCTTGTCGGCCTTCTCGAAGACCTGCTGCGCCTCGGGGTATTTCTCGACCAGATCCTTGCCCATGCCGACGTGCTGGGCGCCCTGGCCGGGGAAAAGCAAAGCGGCTTTGGCTGGCGTGTTCACGGTTCACCTCAACGGCAATGAGAGGCCGATGCTTCGGTCGGATTACACTGTCGTCGCGCGCCTGTCGACGGTCGGCGACACTACCACCTGATCAGATTATAACCCCAGCTGAGTCCGCCGCCGAAAGCTTCGAGCAGGATGTAGTCGCCGCGCTTGATGCGCCCGGCGGCCAGGGCCTCGTCAAAGGCGATCGGGATGCTGGCGGAACTGGTGTTCCCGTAGCGGTCGATGTTGATCAGCACGCGGTCCATGCCGATGCCGACGCGCTTCATGGCGCTCTCGATGATGTTCACGTTGGCCTGGTGCGGGATTACCAGCGCGACGTCGTCGGGCTTGATGCCGCCGCGACTGCAGGCTTCTTCGGCCATCTCGGTGAACTTCTGCACCGCGAACTTGTAGACCGTGCGCCCCTTGAGCGCGATGGTGTGCATGTTCTTCTCAACCGTCTCATGCGAGGCGGGCATACGGCTGCCACCGGCGGCGACGTTGAGGGCATCGTAGTCGAAGCGCGCTCCGTTGCGTGAGCAGACAACGGTGCCTCGCCCCTCCGTGCGGGTCACGACCGCCGCGCCCGCACCGTCGGCGAACAGGATGCAGCTGCCGCGGTCGGTGAAGTTGGTGATCGACGACAGCTTTTCCGCGCCGATCACCAGCACGTTATTGTAGCTGTCGGTGTTCACCAGCGCGGCACCCAGCTCGAGCGCATATACGAAGCCCGCGCAGGCGGTGCTGATGTCCAGCGCCGCGATGTCACCCATCTGCAGGCCCTGCTGCACCCAGCAGGCGGTGTTGGGGAACGTGTTGTCAGGGCTTGCGGTGGCCAGCAGGATGTAGTCGATGTCGGTCGGCTTCATCTCCGCGCGCTGCAGGGCGACCTGAGCGGCACGCAGCGCCATGTCGGAAGTGAACTCGTTTTCGCCGGCGAAGCGGCGCTCACGGATGCCGGTGCGCTGATAGATCCAGTCGTCGCTGGTGTCGACGATTTTCGACATGTCGTCGTTGGTGACCACACGCTCAGGAACGTACGCGCCGATGCTTAGAATGCCTGCCTGCTGCTTGCTCACTGCGGCTTTCCGGGTTGTGTGTGGTTAACTTGACGCGCCGGCCTTGCTGGCTTCGCGCTGCAGCGCCTCGATGATCTTGTCATTCACGTGCTTGTCGCAGCAGTCGGCCGCCGTGCGGATGCCCGAGGCGATCGCGCGCTCGTCGCTGCGGCCGTGGGCGATCACCACGGTGCCGTTCACGCCCAGCAACGCGGCGCCGCCGACTTCCTGCCAGTCGAGGTCACGGACCATGCTGCCGATGGTGGTGCGGAAACGCTCGTCATCGCCCAGGCCGGCCTTGTGGGCGTGCTGGACGAACATCTTGACCAGGATTTCGCACAGGCCTTCGGCGGTCTTCAGCACCACGTTGCCGACCATGCCGTCGCACACGATCACTTCGCTGGCGCCCTCGAAGACCTCGTGGCCCTCGATGTTGCCGCGGAAGTCGAGCTCGGACTGGTTCAGCAGGGCGTGGGCTTCCTTGATGACGGGGCTGCCCTTGCCCTCTTCGCTGCCGACGCTGAGCAGGCTGACGTGGACCTTGTCGTGTTCGCCGGCGATCACGTTGCGGTAGAAGATGTCGCCCATGGTCGCGTACTGGGCCAGGTGGGCTGGTTTGGCGGCCACGTTGGCGCCGACGTCCATGATCACGATGCGCCCGCGAAGGGTGGGCAGCGTGGTCAGAATGCCCGCGCGCCGCACGCCTGGCAGGGTCCGCAGCATCAGTGTGCTTGCGGCGACCAGGGCGCCGGTGTTGCCGGCGCTGATCACCGCGTCGGCCTTGCCCTCACGCACCAGGTGCACCGCGATGGGCAGCGAGGCCTGCTTCTTGGCTTTCAGCGCTTCCACCGGGTGCTCTTCCATGCCGATGCTCTGCGGGGCATGGATTACATGGATGTTCGGCAGCGGCTTTTCGCACTTGGAAAGCTCAGCGCTGACGACGGCCTCGTCGCCGACCAGCAGCAGCTGCCAGTCGGGACGTTCGTTTGCAACGCGCCAGGTTCCGCGCACGACTACGCCGGGCGCTTTGTCGCCGCCCATGGCATCTATGGCGATACGGGGCATGACGCTTCCTTACAAGGTGTGCAGGCCGGTGCCTGAAAGGCCCCGGCCTGAGGTTTTCCGGCTACAGGCGTTCTTCGACTTCGAACACCCGCTTGCTCTTGCCGTAGTATCCGCTTTCTTCGCAGACCCGGTGAGCCAGCTTGGGCAGGCCGGTCTTGGCGCACTTGCTGATTTTCGGCAGCGACAAAGCGTCATGGGCGCGGCGCTTGTTGCGTCGGGCCTTGGAAGTTTTCTTTTTCGGTGTGGGCATTGCTGTCTCCTGCTTCCCGCGTCTACGACTTCTGGAGTGCTTCGCGGATTCGTGTCACGCCGGTTTTCAACGCTTCCGGCAAGCCTTGCGGATCTTTTCCCCCGGCCTGGGCGACATCCGGCTTACCGCCGCCGCCCCCGCCGACAAGGCGGGCCATTTCGCCAACGATCTTGCCGGCGTGAAGCCCCCGTCCAACCAAATCTTTGGTAAATGCGACCAACAGCAGCGCGCGACCATCGCCGCGACTGCCGAGCACTACCGCTGACGGGCCGCTATCCTGCCCCAAAGCGTCCTTGATTGTCAACAGATCGGTCGCTTCAACACCTTCAAGCTCAGCGACGTAAACTGTGACGTCGCCTACAGTTTCGGCGGACTTGCGAATCGCTTCAAGCTTCGACTGATCGGCCCCGCCGCCCTTCTTGGCCTTGCCCTTGAGGTCTTTAACCTCTTTCAGCAGCGACTGCACTTTCTCAACCACCTTGCCCGGTTGCGCCTTCGTAAGCCCATGCAGCTCGGCCAGTGTCCGTGCTTCCTCGGCCGCGAGCTGGTAAGCATCCTGGCCGGTTACGGCCTCGATGCGGCGCACACCGGCCGAAGAGCT
The DNA here is from genome assembly GCA_022071975.1 of Planctomycetota bacterium. Classification (GTDB taxonomy): domain Bacteria; phylum Planctomycetota; class UBA8742; order UBA2392; family UBA2392; genus JACKID01. The sequence continues at coordinate 28,836 of JAJVIO010000054.1, read as the reverse complement.
GCCCTCGGAAAGGATGCGGAAATAGCCGATGTCGCCCGTGCGAGCAACGTGAGTACCGCCGCAAAGTTCCATGGAGAAGGCCGGTGACACGGGCGTCCCGCCCGTGCGTCCCGAGGGCGTCTCGCCCGAGGAACCGACGTCAGGAAGCTGGTCGGTTTTCCAGACCCATTTCCAGTCCTTCAAACCCGCCGCCTGCGGGTTCTGTAGCGTGTAGTCGACGAATCTGCGGAGTTCGGGCCCATTGCGGACCAGCCGATCAAACGACTCCGGCATCCAGAACTCGCCCTTCCTTCCCAACAGCCTATTGCACTCCTTGGCGGTGAAAGACTTCCATGAATGAAGGATGTCGGCCAGTCCGTGATCGCCCAGGGCCTTGAAAACAACGTGAACATGGTTCGGCATTACACACCAGGCTGCGAGCTGATAGCGATCGCCGTCAAAATGCTTGAGGGCATCTGAAACAACCTTAGCGCAGCGCTCGTCCTTCAAATGGCAGGCGCCGTGACCCTGGGCTAGCCACTTGTCGATCTTGTCTGTGTGCAGCGCGAGCAGGCGGTCTCGCTCTGAATCGGACAGCGGCCGGCCCATCTGGTCGGCGGTACGGACGATGTCCTCTCGCTCGGCGACGATCTGCTCCCGAACCTCGGCGGGAAGCGAGTCAGCAAGCCGGAACGTCACGAAGTACACGCCGCCCTTGGTCTCCCAGTGCGGCAGGTAAGCGCCTTGGCGCTTCTCTACCCCTGTCGGTACCGCTTCGGCGGGTGGGACACCCGCCGGACGCATCGGCGGGACGCCGATGTCACGGCCCATGGTCAGTACCCTTACCTTGTCGCCGTACTTTTCGCCGAACAGGGCCATGGCGCCGGCCTTTTGGGCCTCTTCGGGGGCCATCACCTGCGTGCTTACTTCTGTGTTGGCCTGGATCTGCAGATTGACGAGCCTTTCAATCTCCTGCTTTTCCTCGAAGGTGAGCGCCTTGGGGTGGCTGAAGTCGAAGCGCAGGCGGTCCGGCTGCACGATGCTGCCGCGCTGCACCACGTGCTCACCCAGCACCTTGCGCAAGGCCGCATGCATCAGATGCGTGGCGCTGTGATTCGCCCGAATGCGGTCGCGGCGCTGCCGGTCAACGCGCGCCGCGACGCTGTCGCCCACGCGCAGCTTGCCGTGCAGCAGCTTGCCTTCATGCAGGAAGTAGTCGTCGCGTTTCTGGGTGTCCACCACCTCGAAGACGCCTTCGCCGATGTGCAGGCTGCCCCGGTCCCCACCTGGCCGCCTGACTCGCCGTAGAAGGGCGTGCGGTCGAGCACTACCGTCGCGGAGTCGCCGGCTTCGATGATCTCAAAGGGTTCGCCGTCGCGCACGATGGCGAGCACCTTGCAGTCGGCCTCGCAGCTGTCGTAGCCGAGGAACTGCGTGGGCTTGTACTTGCCCTTCAGCTCCTGGAACCAGCCCTTCTCGAACACCACAACCTGCTTGCCGCCCTTGGAGCGTTGCCGGTGCTCTTCCTCGGCCGCGTCGTAGCCGAGCTGATCGAGCAGCATGCCCACGGCCGCCAGTTCGTCCTGCACCACCTCGCGCGGCAAGCCCTGTGACTGGTAGAGGTTGAACGCCGCCTTGCCGTCGAGTGTCTTGTCGTCGCGCTCCTGGTGTTCGCGGATCAGGCCCGCAAGCAGTTGCAGGCCGCGCTCTAGTGTGGTCGAGAACTGCTGCTCTTCCTGCTGGATGGTGTTGATTACGGCGCTGGTGTTGCGCTTGAGCTCGGGGTAGGCGTCGCCGTAGTGCTCGACCACCACGGGCACAAGCTTGTGCAGGAAGGGGCCATCAAAGCCCAACGCCGAGCCGTCACGGAAGGCGCGCCGGATGATGCGGCGCACCACGTAACCGGCGCCCTCGTTCGAAGGCAGGATGCCGTCCGACATGCAGAAGGTGACAGCGCGGATGTGGTCGGCGATGCGCTTCTCGCGGACGAGGTTCTCAGCCCCGCCCGGAAGGGCGGGGGAACCGGATTCAGATCGCGCATGGGTGGATTCCCCCGGCCTTCCGGCCGGGGCTGATGCGCGCAACGCTTCCCGAACGGGTGTGAACAAACCGCAGTCCAATGTGGTTTTGGCGCCGTCGAGAACCATGACCAGACGCTCGAAGCCGCCTCCGAAGTCGATGTTCTTGCTCGGCAGGGGCGTGAGCGTGCCCTTGCCGGGAACGGGGCCTGAGCGCTCGTACTGGGTGAAGACGATGTTGCCGATTTCCATGAAGCGGTTGCCGTTGGTCTCTACGTTGCCTTCGCCGTACTCGCTTCCCAGGTCGTAGAAAATCTCGCTGCACGGGCCGCAGACGCCGTTGGGGCCCTGGCTGGGCGCGCCCGCGGGCCAGAAGTTGTCGTGTTCACCCAGCCAGAAGATGCGCTTCTCCAGCTCATCTTTCTTCCACAGCTTGCCCAGGATTTCGCGCCAGTAGTTCGCGGCCTCTTCGTCGCGGCCTGCGCCCTTCTCGTCGCCTTTGTACACGCTCACGTACAGCTTTGACGTGTCAAGACCGCAACCGCCCTTGTCCCAGGGCAGCGTGTAGAAGTCCCAGATCCAGCGGATGGCTTCGCGCTTGAAAAAGCCCTTGCTGCCGTTGGGGCCGTCGAGACCGTCACCGAAGCTGAAGAAGCCCAGCATCTCAAAGAAGGTGTGGTGGCGTGCGGTCTTGCCCACGTTCTCGAGGTCGGGCGTGCGCATGCACTTCTGCACAGTTGTGGCTGCCCGGGTGCCGTGTACTAAATTGCCCGTAAAGTCGTCCTTGAACTGGTGCATGCCGGCGCTGGTGAACAGCGTGCTCGGGTCGGGCGGCTGCAGGCTGCTGCTGGGCAGGATCAGGCTGCCTTTCACCTTGCCGCCCGCGTGCTCTTTCATGCGCGCGTCGAAGAAGTCGAGGAAGCGCTGGCGTAACTCGTTTGGATCCACTGGCATTGCAAGCCTCTGTCGCCCCTGCGGGGCTCTGAATTCTCTCTGCATCCGTACCCGGGGTTTAAGACCCGGGCTACGCCCTTCCAGCCCCTTCGCGGCTTGTACTGCCGCGGCGCTTCGCGCCTTTGCGGACGGGACGTCCGCGCTCCTAAACCACAAAGCCCGGTCTTGCGGACCGGGCTTTACATGAATCCCTGCCGGCCGCTAGCCCTCCGTTGTCGCTGCGGCCTCGCCTGTCGGCATGCCGAGCGCTTCCCGGGTAGCTCGTTCCACCTGGGCCCAGATGTCCTTGTTTTCGCTCAGGAACGCCTTGGCGTTTTCCTTGCCCTGCCCGAGTTTGGTGTCGCCGAAGGTCCACCAGGCGCCGGAGCGCTTGACCGTGCCGGTCTGCACGCCCAGCTCAAGCAGGTCGCCGAGCTTGCTGACGCCTTCATTGAAGATGATTTCCAGCGTCGTCTTCTTGAACGGCGGCGCCAGCTTGTTTTTCACGACTTTGACATTTACCTCGTGACCCACCACGTCCTCACCCACCTTGATCGGCTTGCCTTTGCGCACCTCGATGCGCTGGCTGGCCGCGAACTTTAACGCGTTGCCGCCGGTGGTTGTTTCCGGGTTGCCGAACACGATGCCGATCTTCATGCGGATCTGGTTGATGAAGATCAGGCTGGTCTTGGCGCGGCTCACGGCACTGGTCAGCTTGCGCATGGCCTGGCTCATGAGCCGGGCCTGGCTGCCCATCTGCGCGTCGCCCATGTCGCCTTCCAGTTCGCTGCGCGGCACCAGCGCGGCGACACTGTCCACCACGATGATGTCGAAAGCGTTGCTGCGCACCAGGGTTTCGCAGATGTCCAGGGCCTGCTCGCCGCTGTCGGGCTGGCTTACGTACAGGTTCTCGGTATCTACGCCGATCTTGGCCGCGTAGGCCGGGTCCAGGGCGTGCTCAGCGTCGATGAAGGCCGCCAGGCCCCCGCGCTTCTGCGCCTCGGCGATGATCTGCAGGGTGATGGTGGTTTTGCCGCTGGACTCCGGGCCGTAGATTTCGACCACGCGACCGCGCGGTATTCCGCGCCCGCCAAGCGCCAGGTCGAAGCTAAGCGCGCCGGTGCTGATGCCCTGGATTTCTACGATCGGGGCGTCGCCAAGCTTCATCAGCGAGCCCTTGCCGTGGGTCTTTTCGATCTGTGCCAGGGCCATTTTCACGGCCTCGGCGCGCTTGTCATCGCGCTTTTCCGGTGCGGCAGTCTTCGCGGCCATAGCAGTTCCTTTCAAAGGACGCGCATGCTAGGCGCGCAGAGAACGGCTAACAAGTGTGGAGCGATTTGGGATTCTTGTTTTTGCTGATCTTTGCATCAGCTCAAGAACACAACCTTCGCTTCTTAGGAAACGCAACTGCGGCAAACCACGAAGAGCCACTAAGGGCCACGAAGAACGGCGGGCCACGCTTTACTTCGTGGTCCTTCGTGGTTCTTCGTGGTTAAAATGCCTTTGCAGTTTTCAGTCGGTTTCCGGTTCAGGCGACGGGCTGGCGGCACCCTAATCCGCAATCAGCCCTCGGGCTTGTACACCACGCCGTCGTACCAGGGCTGAACTTCGCGGCCGGGCTTTTCTTCGAAGTAGTGGTCGCGCACCCAGAGCTTGATGCTGACGCCCTGGTTGGACTTTTCGAATTGCTCGTACATGTCGAGGAATCGGCCGAGCTCAGAGGCATCGCCGAAGCTGACGTGGCCGTACGGGAAGAAGGCCATCTGCTTGCGCGCGGTTTCCAGCGGCTCGCCCATGTAGTCGTGCAGCCAGATGGCGCTGACCAGGCCGGTGCGGTCGCTGCCGTGCTGACAATGCACGTGGATGGGGCGCTCCGCGTTGTCGAGCGCCTGGAAAAGCCGCGCAAGCTCGGAACGGTAAGGCAGGCGCGAAGTCGGCAGGGCCGCCACCACCAGCGTTGCATCCGTCTCGGCCACGGCGGCGGCTTCGGCCTCGAAGCTTTCCCGGTTGCCGTCTTCGATGCCTACGAGCCGTATCACGGTCTTGATGCCGTTTTCATTGATCAGGCGCTTGAGTTCGGGCCCACTGAGTTCGCGGCTGCGTGTGAAGTCGGCGCCGGCGCGGTAGACGTTGTCCGTTCCGAAACGATACAGCAGGAAGGCCAGGATGATCGTCAACGCACCGGCCAGGAACACCGCGCCGCCGATGATCAGGCGGGTACGGTCCTGCCGGCCGTGGATGTAGCCCCAGGAGTCGATTGAGCGCTCGATGCTGCCGGGCGAACCGGCCTTGTTGATGCCATGCGGGTCGGTGGATGCAACCATGTCAGGCCTGCGCCTCCAGCCACTGGACGTACTGTTTGACGCCCGATTCCAGATTGTACTTCGGCTCATAACCCAGTTCAGCCTTGCTGCGGGTCAGGTCCGCCTGCGTGAACGGCTGGAAGAACGGGAACGGGTTGTCGATGTATTCCGGCTCGAGCTTGGTGCCCAGCGCCTTGTTGAGCTGCTCGATCACCTCATTGAAGCTGCGGGCCTCGCCGCTGCCGGTGTTGAACACGCCGGCCTTGCCGCTGTGCATGGCCAGCAGGGTGCACTGCACGGCGTCGTCCACGTGCACGAAGTCGCGCTTCTGCTCGCCGTGTTTGAACACGCGGGGGCGCTTGCCCTGCTTCATCTGCAGGTAAAGCTGGTAGATCATGCTGGCCATGGCGCCCTTGTGCTGCTCGTGCGGGCCGTACACGTTGAAGTAGCGCACGGCGTTGAGTTTCCAGGCCGCAAGGTCCGGGTCTCTGCGGTATTTCTCGGCCAGGTTCTCAAGCTGCACCTTGCTGAAGCCGTAGACGTTGGCGGGTTTGCGCGGGTCGGTCTCGGCGTTCACGCGGGCGTCAATGCCGTAGGTCGCGGCGCTGCTGGCGTAGGTGATGGGCGTCTGGCGCTCGCGCGTGAACTCGAGCAGGCGGCGGAAGCTCTCGACGTTGTCCCAGCACATCTGGCGCTGGTCCATCACGCGGGTGTCGGTGATGCTGGCCAGGTGGAAGATCGCGTCGAAGTCCTGGGCGCGCAGGTGCTTCTTGTAGTCGAGCTTTGCCATGTCGAGCGCGATCAGCTCGCCGCGGAAACCTTCCAGGTTCTTGAAGTTGCCGCTGCGGAAATCGTCGATCACCGTGACATCGGCGTTGGGCCACTCGTCTTCGATGCGCCGCACCAGCCGCGAGCCGATAAAGCCCGCGCCGCCGGTCACCAGCACACGCCAGATCGCATTTTTACCGGGTAAAGTCATGGGGGCAGAGAATGACAAGTGAAGGGGTCAGAGGCTAGAGGTCAGAGGTCAGGGAAAGAGAACCGGAGGCCAGGGAACTCCCTGACCTCCGGCCTCTGATCTCTGAACTCTAGACAGCCACAGCCTGCTTCTTCTTGCCGGCCTTCTTGGCCTTGGCCTTGGGCGTCACGAAGTCGGCGCCTTTGAAATACTTGCTGAGCTCGAGACCCTTGCGCTTCTTGTGGGCGCCTCGGGCGTACACCGCGCCTGCCAGCAGCGGGAAGGTCACGGTCGCTTCGCCGTACACCATCTGCTCGTAGGTCAGGTCCACCTTGCCCCAGCTGCTGGCTTCCTTCAGTGTGCTGCCGCTGAGCGCGCCGTCGCGCTCGTCGGCCACCGTCAGCTGGATGGCGTACTTGTGCATGGGAATGTCCTCCATGCCCAGCACCTCGGCCGCCACCACGGTGTCCTGCGTGAAGTTCTTGGGCACGCCGCCGCCGATCATCACGATCGCCGTTTCCTTGGTGGCGTGCATCTTCAGGTAGGTCAGGTCCAGGAAGTCACGGCCGCTGTCGATGCTGGCCATGGGCTTGCCGGCCTTGATGCGCTTGTGCTGGTGCAGCACGACGCCGAAGCCCGCGGAGCAGTCGCTGAAGGCCGGCACGAAGATCGGCACGTTTTTGTTGTAGCAGGCCTCGACGAAGCCGTCGTGCTTCTTGCCGTGCTTGGTGAGGTAGCGTCCCATCTCGCGGATGATTTCGCGGCTGGCGTAGGGGCGCGGCTCGAGGCTGTCGAAGATGGCGGTCATGGTGTCGTCGCAGACGCGCAGCTCGTCTTCGTCGATGTAGTGGTCGTAGAT
>JAJVIO010000054.1:5894-21776 GCA_022071975.1 Planctomycetota bacterium | reverse complement strand
ATGCGGTCGATCGCCAGCTCGCGCAGCTCGGCGTCGTTGACGAACTGTGTGCCCTTGTAGTGGCTGAAGCCCAGGCCCTCGAAGAAGTCCTGGTCCACCACGATGGCGCCGGTGCTGACGATGGCGTCCACCATGTTGTTGTTGACCAGGTCAACGATCACCTTCTTGAGCCCGGCGCTGACCAGGCTGCCGGCCAGGCACAGCACCACGCTGCAGTTCTTGTCGCGCAGGGCCATGTCGTAGATGTCAGCCGCGCGCGACAGGTTGCGTGCCTGGAAGCTGGTGTCGCCCATCATGGCGACGAGCTTGTCCAGGTCGCGCACCTTGGTGATGTCGATGTGCTTGACGAGGCTCTTCTTGTTGAGGTAGTCCGATTTCTTTGCCATGTCTCTGTCTCCTCCGGCAGGGGTCTGGCACCTTTTCGCCACGGGGGACTTTCGCTGGTCCATGAGCGTACAGGCGAAAAGGTGCCTGACCCCCTCGGCGAAAGTTGCGCGTACCCTGAACCCGGTAGTTTTGGGCGCTCCGGCCCGGTGAACGTCACGGCTACTTCGTTGTGAGCCTCAAGGGGCCAAATCCCCGCAAGGCTGAACCGCAGCAACGCGACGGCGAAAATGTACAGCATCAACGCCGGGACGCAAACGAATCAGCCCGAATTCACCGAAATTTTATCGGTACGCGGGTGGCGACGTGGGGCGTCTGCCAAGGCGGGCTGGCAGCCCGCCCCACGGCTCCGGCAGGCTGGCAGCCTGCCCCACAGATTACGCCGCGGCAAGCTGCGCTTCGCGGGCGGCGCGTGCCTGCTCTTCGGCGAAGGCTACGGCTTCGGGCGGGGCGCCTTTGCGCAGGGCCTCAATGAACGCCACGCGCTCGGGCTCGTTGATGCCGTGCAGCATCCAGGTGAAGTACACACCCACGTCCTGCGGCTGCACGCCCTTCACGATGGAGTTCTCGGCCGCGATGATTTCCTCGTCGCTCATGTTCAGCCACATCTGGCCGATCACTTCGGTTTCTTCGTCGCTCATGTGTGCGTACTGGGTGGCCGCGTAGCGCGAAAGCGCGAGGTACAGGCGATAGCCGGAGGCCGGGTCGCCGATCGCCGCCTCGCACAGGCCCAGGATCTCGCGTTCGTGCTCGTCCAGGACCTTGTGGGTCGAAAGCACGCGGCGGGCCAGCTTGGGCGCGAACTGCTGCAGCAGCGGGTCGATCACGCGGTCCTCGTGCTCGGCGTGTTCGTGCATCAGGCGCAGCGACAGGCGCAGGCGCTGGGTGAAGTTGCGGGCGGCCTCGCGGTCCGTGAAGTCCAGGCTGCCGGCGATGCGCAGCAGGTCGCTGAGTTCGCGGCGGATGCCCTTGTGAATGTAGAGGTAAAGGTTGTATCGATCGGTCTGCATGGCTGTGTCTCCGTGGGCTCCATTGCCCGCGGAAAACATAGCCCGCCGCGCGGGTGCGCGGTTCCTAAGTCTTGCCTACGGCTTTCCTAAATAATGCCTAACGCTGGCGGTTGCACCTTCGGCTTGATGCGACGGGTCAACACGAAGGCGCGAAGCAGCGAAGGTCCGGAACGGTGCTGCACCTGAGTGCGGAGGGCCTTTGAGTTGAACGGAGGCCAGGGTTTGTTGCTTGTGACAGCGAATGGGTGCTTCGTTCCTTCGTGTTGATGCGTGTAGTTTTTGCCTGTTCTTACTTCGCGGCATTGCCTTGTTTCGAGGACGGGGACAGTCCCCAAATGCGGGGACAGTCCCCTACTTTGTCTCCAGCACCAGTTCGCAGTCGCGCTCGAGCGTGAATCGGCCGCGCTTTACCGGCACGATGCGCACGTCGGGGCAGCGCTCGTCCAGCCGCTTGCGCAGCAGGATCAGGCGGCTTTCCAGGTTGTCCTTGTAGGGCGGCAGCCCAAGGCTGTCGTCCATGCGCAGCTCGCGGTTGCCGAACTCGCTACGGCCGGTCTGCGCGTGCTCGGTCAGCAGTTTCCACAGGATGCGCGCGGGCACGTTGCGCACCAGGTACTCGCCGTCGCAGAACACGGTTTCGTCCTTGGGGTACCAGGTGAACACCCGGCGCCTTGAGGCCAGCGGCGCGCGTTCTGGCTCGGGCGCGGGTTCCTCGTCGGCGCGCTCGCCCAGGCGCTCGATCGCCAGCGCGGCCTGGTTGGCCAGCAGGTTCAGGTAGGCTTCGTGCCAGTCGTGGAAGGCCAGCGGGTCAGCGCTTTCCAGAGCCAGTACTCCCAGCAGCCGATCCCCCACCACCAGCGGCAGCGCCAGCTGCGACTGCGCCTCGCACAGGCCGGGAAGCGGGATCTCGGCCGTGACTTCCGCGCCGTCGCGCTGCATCTCACCGCGCACCGCGCGGCCGTAGCGCAGCATTTCGCCCATGTCGGAGACGCGCAGCAGGCGCCGGGTTCTGGCGACCGTGCCGATCAGCCCCTCGCCCAGCGCAACCTCCGCACCGGCGCCGCTGCTGTCGTAGCCGGTGCTCTCCACGGCGTAGAGGCGGCCGTCGGCTTCGTCGTGCATGAGGTACATGGCGTGGCGCACGCGGAACAGCTCGCACAGCGAGCTGAGCAGGGTTTTCAGCAGCTCGCCCATGTCGGCCGCGCGCACGATGCGATCAGAGATCACCTGCAGGCTGCGTAGCTCGGCGCGGGCGTCGTCCATGCGCGGGCGCGGGGCGTCGCCTTCGGTCTGCAGCACGAAGCCGGGCTCTGGTTGCAGGTCCAGCACCTCGTACACGTCGGCCGAGAGCAGCCGGAAGATGCCCTTCATGCCGGTGTGGGCGGCGATGGCCTGGATGCGCAGTTCCATTTCATCGAACAGGGGGCCGCTGGTCTCGGCGCGGATGAACCTCGCGTCCAGCCGCCATGCCTCAAGGGTGGCCGGGTGCTTGAGCTGCACACAGGCGTAGGGGTTCTGCCCGATGTTGCGCTTGGTCTTGTTGAAGAACTGGCAGCTCAGCGCCACGTGCCTGTCATCCAGGTAATAGACGTGGCTGAGGTAGGCCACGTTGGGCGTACCCTGCGCGTCGCAGGTGACGATGGCGGCCGGCACCACGCCCTGGAAGCAGGGCATCAGCTCGCGCAGGCTGGTCATGCCACCTCCGCGCCGGCGTTGGGGCCGGGAGTGGCGTCGAACACGCCGGTCAGCTCGAACTCGGCGGCGATCAGGTTGCTGTAGTTCCAGCCCGCGGCCACGCGCGGCGCGATGCCGACCTCTATCACCGCGTGGCGCGCCGAGTTGGCGAGGCGCTGGGCCAGGCGCTGCTCGGCCTGGGTCAGCTCGCGCAGTTTCGTGTTGCGGCCCTTGAGTTGGATGGTGCGGTGGGTGGCGGGCTCGCAGATAGTCAGGGCGATCATGCCGTTGTCGCGCAGGTTAATGAGGCTGCGCGCGGCCGTGGATTGCTCGATGAACACCACGCAGCGGTTCTTGGTGAAGCGTACGCCGACACCGTGGGCCCAGTCCGGCCGCAGGTCGGCACTGCGCGTGCCGATCACGCAAACCAGGCCGCGTTCAAGGAATTCACGAAGTTCGGAGTCGATCAAGTTTGCGCCCATCAGACAGGCCCCATGATACAGCCCGTTGAAACGCGCAACAGGAGCCGCGTGGGGCAGGCTGCCAGCCTGCCGACGACCCAGGCGGGCTGGCAGCCCGCCCCACGGCCTAGCAGCGATAGGCGTGGGTGCGGTTTTCTTCGCACTTGCAGGGGATGGTTTTGCAGCGGGGGCAGCCTTGGCCGTAGCGCTCGTTGGCCACTTCCTCGAGGTCGATGTTCGCGATGCTGGCCAACGTTGTCAGCCATGCCAGCACGTCGGCGAACTCGTGCCTTAAATTCTCGCGGCTGGTGCGGCCGTTGACGGCGCGGGCCAGTTCTCCCACCTCTTCGCTGAACCACAGCCAGGTGCTTTCGATGCCGCGTTTGCGGTCCTTGGCGCCGTAGGTGTCTTCGATCAGTTTCTGGAACTCGGAGATGTTCATGATTGCTCTCGTGGGGCAGGCTGCCAGCCTGCCACGGCCTGCGGCAAAGCCGCAGGCCGTATGCGGGCGGGCCGCCCGCATTCCTATTTGCCGTCGATCTGTTTCAGTAGTTCCTTCACGGCCGTTTCGGTCTGGCGGTCGGTGCCGTTCTCCAGTTCTTCTGGTGTGTTCTCTACGAAGATGTCGGGTTTGCGGCCTGCCAGTTCCAGGTTTTCGCCGTCCACCGTGTATGCGCCTGTGCTGGGCAGGCGCATGCGGCTACCGTCAATCAGGGTGTAGCTGCCGGTGCCGATCACGCCGCCGGCTGTGTCCACGCCCACGATCTTTCCGACGCCCAGCCTGCGGTAGCCCTCGGCCAGTATTTCCGCGTTGCTGAAGCTGGCCTGGTTGATCATCAGGATGCTCGGCTTCTCCAGCGCGATCGAGCGGTAGATGTTCTCGCTCACCTGCTCGAGCCCGCCCCACTGGCGCTTCAGCCAGGGCTTTTTCATCAGGATTTCGAGAATGTCCACGGCCGTGTAGCCGCCGCCGTTGTAGCGCACGTCGATCACCACGCCTTCCTTGCCGAGCATCTCGTCGCCGAGCTCGTGCTTGAAGGCCGCCAGCGAAGGGCCGTCCATGGCCGCGATGTGCACATAACCGAGGCGGCCGCCGGAAAGGCCGTCCACCATCTCGCGTTGCTGGCGCACCCAACGGTGGTAGTACAGGCCGTATTCGCTGCGGCTGCTGATCGGCTTGACGGGCAGTGAACGGTTGCCTTCCCACTCGTGCTTCGAGCCGAGGTTGAGGATGGTCTTCTTGCCGGTGGCGTTGACCAGCAGGTTGGCGAGGTTCGTGCCTTCGCCGAACCATTTGCCGTTCAGGCCCACCAGGTATTCACCGACCTCCGGCTTGCCCTCGGGCAGGTCGCAGGGGCCGTCCTTGATCACTTCGGTGATGCGGTACCTGCCCTGTGCCAACTCAAGCGGGTCGAACAGCAGGCCGAGGACGCCGGTGCTCTCGCTGAAGTCGTCGCTGCGGCGGTCGGCGCCGGTGAAGCCCTGGTGACTGGAGTTCAGCTCGCCGAGCAACTCGTCCATCAGCATGTCGTACTCGTCGCCGGTGCTGGCGGCGCTGATCGCCTGCTTGTAGCGCGCGGCCGTGGTGCTCCAGTTGATGCCGTGGTGCTGGCGGTCGTAGAAGTACTCGCCCATCACCCAGGCGGCTTCGTCGAAGGCCGCTTTGCGCAGCTCGGCGCGGTTGCGCCGCTGTTCGACGCTGAAGCCGTAGGTGGTGGTCTTTCCGCCGGCCACGGGCATGCTGGTGATCTTGCCGGCATCGAGCCACCAGAGGGTCTTCTCGTCGGCGCTGAGTTTCAGTGCCGACTTGCCGGTTTTGCTCTGGGTCAGTTGCTTCAGGTCGGGGCCCTTGTCCGGGTCCAGCTCGAGCTTCCACAGGTTGGACTGGCCCTGCGAGCTGCCGATGAAGACGTAGGTCTTGCCGTCAGACAGGGCGACCGGGTCGCTCTCGTTGCCGTCGAGGCTGGTGATTCGCTTGGCGCGCTCCTTGATGTCCTGCAGCACCACCTTCAGTTCAGGGAACTTTTTGCCGCTGCCGGCTTTGTCGGATTCGGCTTCGTCTTCCTTCTTCTCTTCCTTCTTGTCGTCCTTCTTGGGCGGCTCCTTCTTCTTGAAGGCTTCCGCCAGTTCGTCTTCTTTGAACTTCGGGCCCTCGGGCGCGAGCTCAATCGACCAGACGTCGTACGTCTCCTCCTGGTTGTTCACGAAGATCACGCGCTTGCCGTCAGCGCTGAAGCGCGGCTGCGAGGCCGAGCCGAACAGGTGCGAGATCACGTGCGTCTCGCCGCTGACGGTATCGGCCAGCATCACCACGTCGTCGTAGTTTGCGTTCGGTTGTTCATACAGGATCCAGCGGCCATCGGCCGACACGTCAAAGGCCGCGCGTGAGGGCGAGCCGATGTTCGCGCCGTGGAAGGTGCCCTTGATCGGCTTGGCCTTCGGGGCATCGCTGTCACCGAAACGGTGAATCTCAACGATCTCGCGCTCGTCGCCGTAGGCAAAGACCACGCCGCTCTTTGACACCACCGGGTGCGACCAGCCTTTCACGTACCCTTCGACGCTGCGGCCGGGCATCTTGCGCAGCGTGGTGACGCCCTTGCCGTCAGCCAGGCCGCTCAAATTGAGTATGGTAAGCCGGCCTCTCAGCGCGGTGCTGATGACCAGCTGTTCACTGTCCGGCGACCAGGCGAGGCCCTTTTCTTCTTCTAAGGTGTCCGTGAGCTGCATCGGAACGGCGTCTTCCTTGAGCGCCATCACGAACACGTCGCCGCCCGCGATGAACGCCAGCTTCTTGTTGTCGGGGCTGACGGCGTAGTCGCCGGCGGTTGTCAGGTTCTGGCTCAGTGTTTCGCCGCGCCGCACGTCGCTGGCCAGCTTGATGTTCACGGGCGCGATGCGGTACGGGTGATTGGCCAGCAGGTCCCACTGGTACAGGTTCCAGCCGCCGTAGCTGCCGGTGCTGAAAGCCATCAGCCGGCTGCCGATGGAAATTTCGCGCGGGTCGAGTCGCGGCTGGTCGGGCAGCTCCACGGTTTCGCGGGTGCGCAGGTCGTACATGGCGAAACGGCTGACGCGCGAGGTGGTGCCGTCCCCGTTGGCGCAGGTCACGTAGTACAGCAGATCGTTTGCGCGGAAGGCCGGCGAGGCGTCGTGGCTGCGGTTCTCGGTCACGCGGCGGTGGTTGCTGGTGCGCAGGCCGTCGAAGTCGCACAGCCAGATGTCAGAGTCGGCCGTGCCGTGATAGCCGCGGCGCCGCATGGGCGATCCGCCGGAATTCACGTAGGCGATGCGTTTGCCGTCGGGGCTGATCGCCGCGTCGTACTCGTGGCTGCCGTAGCCGCCGCCGGTGATGGGCCAGGGCTCGCCGCCCTCGAGGCGCACCACCCACAGGTCGCGGCTGCCGCGACGGTAGCTGCTGAAGATGATGCCCGAACTGTCGGGCAGCCAGCAGTCCGGCAGGTCGGCGGCATCGGCGAAGGTCAGGCGCTTTGCGCTGCCGCCCTCGGCCGGCATCACGAACACGTCGTCGTTGCCGTAACGCCTTGAGCGAAACGCCAGCCACTTGCCATCGGGCGAAAACTGCGGGTCGCCGTCGTTGTCTTCGGTGATGGTCAGCCGCCTGGCCGTTCCGCCCTGGCTGGAAACGCTCCAGATATCGCCGTCGTGCACGAACGCGAGCTGGGAGCCATCCGGCGAGAGCGCCGGCTGCAGCAGAAGCTGCGAAGCCACTTCCGGCAATTCGGCATCCTGCGCTGAAATCTGCCCGCGGTCTGTGTTGAGAGCCAGCAGCAACGCCGCGGCCGTGAAAAGGCTGAAATACTTCATGGCGACTCCGAGGTTGGGACCCGCCATTCATACGAATTGACGGTCAGGGAGCCACCGGCCACTTGGGGAAATCAGGATCAGTCTTTGCGCACTGCGTCCGGGGCCGCGGTGTCGGCCTCGTCGGCGGGGGCGGATTTGTTCCAGGCGTCGCGCAGGCGCTTGCCGCGTTCCAGGGCGTCATCAACGTCTTTGCGCAGGCGGGGCAAGTCGGCATCCACGGAGTGTTCAGGGTGCAATTGGTAGAAGTAGGCGCCGGCGCTGACCAGGCCTACCGTGAAGAAAATGATGTAGCCGACTATGCCCCGCAACGCGAGTTCTCCCGTGCTGGAATCGGCAGACCGGGCGGGGCGCCTGAAGGAAATGCGAAGGCGACCGCAAAGGCTTGATCTACGGGGCTTCCCGAGGCATGGTGTGCGCGCTGCACCGGTTTCTGCGTCACGGCTGCGTCAGAAAGATTGTCAGGAAAAACGATTGTGGCGTGAAATTCCCGTGATGTTGCCCGGTTACCTTTACGCACGTCGCGAGAGCGACCCTGAAGATAAGAGCTAAGGCCGCTGTGGGAGATGTCGCTAGTTAAGGGGGGGCGGTATCTTCAAGGCCTTTACTCCGGCAAAGGCGATCGGGCGACCGGTCGCCTTTGTCCTTTTTCGGACAATCCGCTAAACCGTTGCTACAATCTCCGCCCATTCAAGGGCTTGTGACAACGGGATTCATGGCTTACGTCAGCAGCTACGAGGTTGAAGTCCGCAGCTACGAGCTCGACGTCTACAACCACGTCAACAACGCGGTTTACCTGAACTGGCTCGAGCACGGCCGCAGCAAACTGCTCCAGGACAAGGGCTACAACTACCTTTCCATCATGGACGCCTGGGGTGTTCAGTTCATGACGGTGCACACCGGCATCAACTACCACAAGGCGCTGAAGCTCGGCGACCGCGCGGTGGTAACTACGCAGGTCGAGAAATTCGGCAACACCAGCATCACCATCGCCCACGCCATCACGCTGGTCGGCGACACGGAGCCCGCGGCCACGGCCAAGGTCGTGATCGTCTACACGGACATTGCTACAGGACGGCCCACTCCCGTGCCGAAGGAATTCGTGAGGCTGTATTCTTGAGCGATCCCTTCGACTGGCAAGCGCTGTACCCGGAAGGCGTGGGCCGCGCCTATGAGCCCCTGCGCCGCTACCTGTGGCAGTCGCTGCAGGCCATGGCGCAGCGCTACCCGGAAAAGCCGGTCATCCTGTTTGAAGGCCAGAGCATCACCTACGGCCAGCTGTGGCGGCGCGTAAGGGTCGCGGCCAGCATTCTGCGTACGCGCGGTTTTGCGCGCGGCAAGCGGGGCGACCGCGTGATGCTGCTGCTGCCCAACTGCCCCGAGTTCATCGTGCAGTACTACGCGGCGCTGCGCGCGGACATGATCCCGGTCGCGATCAACCCCGGCCTCACACGCGACGAGCTGTCGGAAGTGATCCGCGAGGTGGAGCCGCGCGCGGCATTCGTGGACCGCGAGATCGCCGGCGAATTCGAGGCCGCCCGGGTGCGCGCGCACATCCGTGAGCCCAAGACTTTCTTCATCAGCCCCGGCAGCGAGTTCCTGCCCGGGCGCAGCGACACCAACCTGCTGCCCGACGTGCTGGGCGAGCCGGAAGACTGCGTCTCGCGCACGGACCTCGACATCGCCGTGCTGCAGTACACCAGCGGCACCACGGCCGGCAGCAAGCTGGCGATGATGAGCCACCGCAACCTGGTGGCCAACGCCGAGCAGAACAACCTGTGGTTCGGCTGGAGCGAGCGCGACGTGATCCTGGGCGCGTTGCCGCTGTACCACACCTGGGGCATGAGCTGCGTGATGAACGCAAGCATCGCCGCCGGCGCCACCATCGCGCTGCTGCGCCAGTTCGATGCCGTGCAGGTGCTTGAGACCATCGAGCGCCACGGCGTCACGGTAGCCTACGGCAGCGGAACCATGTTCCTGCGCCTGCTGGAGTCGGCGGGCGAAGAAGCGGCCGAGATCTTCGGCTCGCTGCGCTACGTCAAGGCGGGCGCCATGTTGATCGACCGTTCCCTCAACCAGCGCTGGGCCGAGGCCGTGCCCGGGGTGCCGATGATCAACGGCTACGGCCTGACGGAAGCCGCTCCGGAAGTAACCAACAACCCGCCCGGCAAGGTGAAGCCGGGCACCGTGGGCGTGCCGCTGCCCGGCACGGAGCTGCGGCTGTGCCTGCCCGACGAGCCTGAAAAGCCGATCAGCGAAGGTGAGGGCGAAATCCAGGTGCGCGGGCCGCAGGTGATGCTGGGTTACTGGAGCCTGCCCGAGCAGACGCGCGCGACCATCCTGCCCGGCGGCTGGCTGCGCACCGGCGACATCGGGCGCTTCGAGCCCGATGGCTACCTGCGCATCGTGGACCGCATCAAGGACCTGATCAAATTCAGGGGCTACAGCGTTGCGCCCAGCGAGGTCGAGCGCGTGCTGCTGACCCACCCGTCGGTGAAAGAAGCCACGGTCGTCGGCAAACCCGATCCCACCGACGGCGAAGTGCCGGTCGCGTATCTTGTGTTGAGGGAAGGTGTGCCCATCGACGTCAGCGACATGCCCAGCCATGTCGAGCCGCACCTCGCCAGCTTCAAGCGCCCCAGGCGCTATCACGTGGTTCACGAGATTCCCAAGAACCACGTAGGAAAGCCGCTGAAGCGCGTCCTGCGCGAAATGCCCGAGCCGGGGTAGACGTGGCATGGACGTCTCGTCCATGTGTCCGCCGGGCGTCTCGCCTGGCGAACGGTCCGTCCACACAATGACGATTCGGCAACCGGGACGGTCGCCGGACGCACGGCCGGGACGGCCGTGTCACCTACTCAGGCCAGTATTTGCGCAGCTCCTCGTAGCTGGGTGGGAACGTGCCGGTGTAGCGCAGGTAGTTCGGAATCGGGTAGCGCACGCCGCCCTTGTGGGTGCCCTCGAGGCCGTCCACCAGCATCTGCGCGAACGCGTATGGAAAGCTGAACGCCATCTCGTGATCCTGGGTCTGCGCGAAGATGCGGTCGCCGTAACAGGGCAAGATCACCTGCGGCTTGCCCGTTTTCATGGTCTCGATCACCTCGTCGGCGCAGTCGGTACGGCCGCTGAATCTCGAGTGGATGTAGCCGCCGCTCTCCCACAGCGCGCCGGTCACCAGGCGCATCACCTGCGCCGGGTTGCCGAACACCAGCACCACGTCGGGCTCGAAGTCGATGCGATTCAGCGGCCCACTTACCATGGCGAAGTACTGCCCGAAGTCGAAGCATGGCGCCGCGGCCTCGGTCTTCGCGCCGGCGGCGGCGTCCTTGGTGTACATGCCCGCGCAGCAGTGCCCGCCGGTGAAGTGCTCAACCTTGGGCTGGAAGCCGAACAGCGTGGCGCCGATCGGGCAGGAGATGTCCTTGCGACTCACGGCGATGGTCCAGCCGTAGTGGCGCGCGATCCCCATGCCCTGGCACAGGGCACTGTCGAAGTGCATGTCACGGCCGGGGCGTTTGGCCTTCTCGGGAATGTCTTCCTCGCGCGCGACCATCTTGATGCCGAGCGGGAAGGTGTTGGGGCGGATGTGCCTTTCAATTGCCTCGTTGAGGCTGGTCGGGTTCAGGCTTGTCTTGGTCGTCATCGTGTCGCTCCAGTGTGCCCTCGGGACGCTCGTCCTTTGCCCACTCTTTCTCTTTCTCGGCCAACGCGGCGCGCACGTTCTCTATGCCCGCGATTTCGCCCGCGCCGGTGCTGCCGCCCATGCCCTGCTCGATCGTGACGCTGACCGGCCCCTTGGCCCTGGGTTTCTCGGGGTCCGGCGGGTACATGGGCTCGTCGGCAATCACGCGCCCGTAGCGCGCGAAGTAGAACATCAGCCCGCCGCCCACGCAGGCCATCAGCAACGACAGCAACTGCCCCATGCTCAGGCCCAGGAACACGGTGCCCAGCTCGTTGCCCGCCTGCTGGAACTGCACGTCCGGCTGACGGAAGAACTCGCCGATGAAACGCGCCACCGGGTACGCGATCCAGAAGCCCGCCGCCACCATGCCCGCCCGCTTGACCCGCTTGCGCAGGATCAGCAGGAAGATCAGCACCAGCAAGCCCTCGAGAACCAGTTGATAAAGCTGGCTGGGGTGGCGCGGCGTGGTGACGATCTCAAGCGGATTCCAGTACAGCGTGTTGGCCGCGGGCTCGCTGAGGTACTGGGCGCCTTCGGATGTGCGCACCACAAGCTCGTAACCCTGGCGGTACGCGTCCGGGTTCTTGAACAGCACGTAAGCGCCCTGGTCCACCACGCCGCCCGGGTTGGCCTGCTGCAGGTTCTGCAGCCACGCGTCCACCTGCGCCGGGTCCTCGGGCTTGAACATCTTCTCCCACAGCACGTTGTTGTGCCACACCACCTGGTTGCCCTTGCCGCTGCGCACCGGAAAGCGCATCGCCCAGGGCAGCCACTCCGGCGCTGCACGGCCGTAAAGTTCGGCGTTCATGAAGTTGGCCAGCCGGATCCAGATCGCACCGAAGGCGGCCGCGATGCCACCGACGTCGCCCAGTTGGGCAATCGGTACCTTGGGGCGCGCGCGCAGCCACCACAGGATGGCCATGCACATCACGCCGGCGGCCGCGCCGTGGGAGGCCATGCCGGACCAGTTCAGGAAGATGCGGCGCAGCATGTCGTTGGTATCGACGGGGCCGTAGGGCGGCGGGCCGAAGTAGAACTCGGGGTTGTAGATGAAGATGTAGGCGGTCTTGGCGCCGACCAGCACGCCGATCATGGTCAGCAAAAGCGCGTCGTAGGGCACGTGCGGCTTTACCTTCAGCCAGCCCTGCTTGCGGTAACGGGTGAAGAAGAACAGCACGCCGATGAAGGCGATCAGGTAGCACAGGTAGTAGAAATCCAGCAGCACCTCGCCGCCCGTGTGGCCGTAACTCCCAACGCCGCTGAAGTTCAGCACCCAGCGGTCATAGACAACCAGCCCCTCACTCGACCAGCGCAGCAGCGTGGTGGTGAACCAGTCGTAATCGAGTTTCGGATGGTTGAGGACAGCCAGCATGGGCGCTTCAGTCTGCGTTGGTTGCTTTGTTGTACAGCAAATTACCAATAACCAATTACCAATTGCCAATGCGGTGGTTTCCGCTCTGCTGGCTGACTTCAGGCCGGTGGCTCATCATCTTCCTCGCCGGTTTGTCGTGCGTCATCGTCCTCATTGGGTGCCGGCGGTTGCTCGTCTCCACTCATGTTCTTGCGTGTCGAATTGATGATGGCCGCGAGGATGAGCTTAATCTGTCTCGCCTCGTCTGTCAGGCTTTCCAGCCTTGCCGGCGGCAACACCTCTGCGGCCATCAGCTGGCGCAGCCAGTAGAAGGTCTCGCGTGCCTCCTTGTGGGCGATGCCAATCTTGTGGAGGAAGTCCTTTTTGCTTTCGCCGCCCTGGGACTCTTCAACAAGCGCACCGACCGCTGATCCAGCCCGGTCCAGCTGATTAACCTTGTGGCTCGGCCAGAGCCGTTGTTCGCGCAGGTGACGGCACAGGGCATCCACGCGACGCCCCAGCTCGAAGGTTCGAGCCAGGATGTCCGGTTCCCCTTCGCCGCTGCTTCCCATCACCAGGTCCAATTGAAAATTGGTAATTGGTTATTGGTAATTTGCTGTTCGTAGCCTCACCCGCGCAGCTCTCCGCCTAGCTTGCTCTTCACCGCGCGAATCACTGCTTCCATCTGGGACTGGATTTCTTCGCTGGTGAGTGTGCGCTCGTCGTGGCGGAAGCTTAGCCGGAAGGCGAGGCTCTTCTTGCCGGCGCCCAGTTGCTTGCCGGTGAACTCGTCGAACAGCTCCACCTTGCGCAACGTGGCGTCGGCCGCGGCCCGGGCTGTGGCTTCCACCTGTGCCCAGCTGACCGCGTGGTCCAGCACGAAGGCCAGGTCGCGCTCGGCCGTGGGGAAGCGCGGCAGCTCCTCCATGGTTGGCACCGGCTGCCAGGCTTCGACCAGCAGGGTGAAGTCCAGCTCGGCCAGGGCGCAGGCACCTTCCACCTGGTATTCAGCGGCGGCCTTGGCGTGGGGCTCGCCGATCACGCCGAACGCCTTGCCGCCCAGCTTCAGCCGGGCTGCGCGGCCATCGGCAAACACCGGGTGCTGCAGGGGCGCGACCTCCAGTGGCGCGGTGGCGCGCAGGCTTTCCAGCAGGCTTTCGATCGCGCCCTTGAGGTCGTAGTAGTCGGCGCCGACCAGCGCCAGCACTTCGTGCTCGCCGCTGCTCTTGCCGTCTTTGCCGGGCAGGAAGCTGTTGGCGATCTCGTACAGGTGCACCGACTGTCGGCCGTGACGCTGGTTGGTGCCCAGCGCGAGCAGCAGGCTGCCCAGCAGGTTGCGGCGAAGTGCGGGGGTCTCGGCGTTGACCGGATTGCGCGCCTCCAGGCGCACAGGCGAATCGCTGAAGGCGCTGTAGTCGCTGATGGCTGTTTTGGCCGTCACGAATGTATCGGTCAGCGCTTCGCTGAAACCCATGCCCTGCAATGCTGCGCGCACCAGCCTGCGCACACGCTGGCGACGGGTGGGCTTGGCGGTCTCGACCACCATGCGCAGGGGCGAAGGCACGTGGTCGAGACCGTGCACGCGGGCGACTTCCTCGACGAGGTCGATGCTGCGTTCGAGGTCGCGGCGGAAGCTGGGGATCTCGAGGTGCAGGCCATCGAGTTGCACGTCGGCCAGCTTGAGATCGAGTCCGCGGAAGATTTCCTCCATGCGCGCGCGCGGCACATGGATACCCAGGGCGCGCTGTACGTGGCGGTCGGTGATGGTCAGGCGGCGGGTCTTTGGCCTGAGCTCGCCGGCTTCCAGCACGCCGTCGAACACCTGGCCGCCGGCGATCTCGGCGATCAACTGCGCCGCGCGGCGGCTGGCGTGCAGCACGCCGCCCTGGTCCACGTCGCGCTCGAACCGGTAGCTGGAATCACTGTCCATGCCCAGCCGGCGACTGGTCGCCTTGATGCTGTGCGGGTTGAAGTAGGCGCTCTCCAGCAGCACGTCGGTCGTCGTCAGCGTCACGCCGCTCTCGAGGCCGCCCATCACGCCGCCCACGGCCTGGGGCTTTTCGGCGTCGGCGATCACAAGTGTTGACGTGTCAAGCTTGACGGCCTCGCCGGTGCCGACCACCGGCCGGAAGGGCTCGCCCGGCTTCGCCATGCGCACGACGATGCGCCTGCCCGCCAGCTTGTTGAGGTCGAAGGCGTGCAGGGGCTGGCCGGTCTCGAACAGCACGAAGTTGGTGATGTCCACGACGTTGTTGATCGGCTTCAGGCCGATGCCTTCCAGCCTCTGCTGCAGCCACTTTGGTGAGGGGCCGACCTTCACGCCCTTGATGATCTGCGCCGAATAATAGGGGCAGGCGGCCAGGGCGTCGGGCTCGATGGTCACGCTGCTGACTTCGCTTGCCTTGCCGCTTGTCTTGTACTCGACCTTGGGGTGCTGCACGGTGTTGCCTGTGCAGGCCGCGAGCTCGCGCGCCAGGCCGATCACGGACAGGCAGTCGGTGCGGTTGCTGGTGACCTCGAGTGTGAAGCAGACGTCGTCGCCGACCTGCTCCATCTTCTCGACTTCGGTGCCGGCCAGGGTCAGCTTGTCGGCGATCTCCTGGGCGGGCAGGCCGCTGCCCACGTAGGAATCAATCCAGCTCGCGGTTGCTTTCATCATGGGTCGCTCCAAAGGCAATGACCAATTACCAATGACCAATGACCAATGTAAGGGCTTGGTCGGGCCTATTGGTCGTCTTGTGGTTTGCGGTCGTCCCGGTTGGGGTCGTCCCGGTCGGGATCTTCTTTGCCGGGATCGCCTTCGCCGCGTTTTGTTGAGTTGATGATGGCGGCGAGAATGAGCTTGATCTGGAATGCTTCATCGGTGAGCGGGATCAGTCGCTTGCTGGACATCACATCCGCCTTGATCAGCTGGCGCAGCCAGTAATGGGACTCTCGTGCTTCCTTGTGCGCGATGCTCATTTTGTGGATGAAGTCTTTTCGGGTTTCACCACCCTGCGCTTCCTCGACCAGCGCGCCAACGGCCCTGCCCGAACGCTTCAGCTGTCGAGCCAGGTCCTGTTCGTCCTTCAATTGGTAAAGCAGATAGCGGCAGAGCCTGTTCACCCGTTCGCCGAACACGAACGTCCGCTGCACGATGTCCGGCTGTCCTTCAGGCACTTCGTCATGTCGTCGCGCCATTGCCGCAATTCCAATTGGTCATTGGTCATTGGTCATTGCTTTTCAATCCTTGACCGTCACCGGTTTGCCGGACAGCAGGTCGAGCGCGGCGTTGAGCATGCGGTCTTCGTAGTTCCACCAGCTTGAGGTCTTGGCGATCTCGTCCCGGTTGTGGCGGGCCTGGCGCACGCGCAGCCGGGCGTGGATGCGCTCGCGCTCGCCGTCGCGGTAACGCACCTCGAGGTCGGGCATGATCCCGCCCGGCTCCCCCTTCGTACCGGTCTGCCCCTTGCGGCCCAGCGGTGTGGAGTACTGCGTGGTGGTGATGTTCACCGAATA
>JAJVIO010000054.1:0-5884 GCA_022071975.1 Planctomycetota bacterium | reverse complement strand
AGCTTGTAGATGGTCTGCACCACGCCCTTGCCGTAGGTGCGCTCGCCGACCACGTAGGCGCGGCCGTGGTCCTTTAGCGCGCCGGTGATGATCTCCGCGGCGCTGGCGGTGCCGTTGTCCACCAGCACGATCAGCGGCAGGTCGGTGATGTTCTCCGCGTCGCGGGTGCGGTACTGGCTGTCGTTATCGCGGTTGCTTTCGCGGCTGGAGTGGGTGAACACGATCAGCGCGTTCTCTTCCTTCAGCAGACCGTCCACGATCTGCACGGCCGCGTTCACGCGCCCGCCGCCGTTGCCCCGCAGGTCCAGCACCAGGCCTTCAGCGCCCTTGGCGGCCAGCTCGGCGATCGCTTCCTTGAACTGCGGGTCGTAGGTGTTGGCGTTGATGTCACTGACCTGCAGGTAGCCGAAGCGACGGCCGTCGCGTTCCTCGATGTGCACGTCATGGACGCTGTAAGTGATCACGCGACTGCGCGTGACGTCGAACTCGAAGCGCAGGGCTTTGGGGTCTGTGCCGCTCTTGGGGTCGCCCTTGCGCAGCACACTGAGCTTGACGACGGAGCCCTCCTGGTCGCTCTTGATGCGCGCGACGCTGCTGTCGTAGGTCTGGTCGATGATGCTGATGCCGTCTACCGCGATAATCACGTCGTCGGCCAGCATGCCCGCCTGCTCGGCTCCGCCGCCGGGTTGCAGGCCGGTGATGCGGATGCTGCCGTCCTCGTTGGGAGAGATGTAGACGCCGATGCCGTAGAAGCCGCCGCCCAGGTCCTGTGACTGCTCGCGCGCCTCGATGGGCGGCAGCACGCGGGTGAAGCGGTCGCCGGTGCCCTGCGCCAGGCCGACCAGCGCGGCGTTGCGCAACTCGGTTTCGTCCAGCTCGCCGTCGTAGTGGTCCAGCAGCTTCTGACGCACCTCGAGATAGAGCTGCAGGTCTTTTTCGGTGCCGGTGGCATCGGAGACCTCGGCCGCTGGCTTCTCGGCCACGAACAGCCAGATCACGCCGGCAATCACCAGCACGGGCAGGATGGCAAAGGTGGCGAAAAAGTAGGTGTAGCGGGCCATGGGACTCAATTCAAAATTCAAAATGGGCTGACTGATGATTCCAGAATAGCTTTTACCCCACCACCACAAAGGGCCACGAATAGAGCCGGCCGCAGCCTTCCTCATGCACTGCTGGCATTCGGGAACGGCCCGTCACGCCACAAGCACATTGGCGGATGGGACGCCAGGCAAAACCGACCGCAATGAACCACGGGTAAACACAGGTGCACACATTCAAGCTCGCACGTGAATCGTGTTCAGTTGTGTTCACCCGTGGTTCCAGATGCTGGCCGTCCACACGCAAGGCGGGACGACCAAGTCCGTGGGATGATCTTGCAGAAGATTCAACGGAAGCCTGCACCGAGCAATTTTGAATTGAGCTCACTTCTTCTTGCTTTGCTCGTCCAGGAACTTGCGTTCGGCGCGGCTCAGGCTGTTGATGCCCTGGCGGCTGATCTTCTCCAGGATCTCGTCGAGCCTGGTCTTGTCTTTCTGTCGCTGCTCAAGCGCCTTGTCTTCTTCCTTGCGCTGCTTGTCGGCCGTGGCCAGGAACTTGCGCTCGTCGAATGACTTTTCTTCGTAGCTGTTTAGATAACCCGGCTTTTCCCACGGCTGCAGGTTGTCTTCCTGCTGGAAACCGCCGGCGATGCTGGGCACGCGCCCGCGCTTCTTCAGCCAGGTCATGTAGCCCGCGCCCAGCGCCGCACCCCAGATCAGCTGCGTGGGGCTGATCACCGCCGGCCCTTCACCGAACAGCCCGCTCAGCAGCGCGATCGCCGCAAACACCGCCACCAGGCCCAGCACCACGTTGCGCAACGGCCAGCCGAAAATCGACTTCTGGCGCGGCGCGATCCACACCGGCGCCATGAAGCAGGCGATGATCCCGCCGCTGGGGCCCATGATCACGCTGATCTTCTCCCCCACCAGCCAGCCATCCACCAGCGCCGCCAGCAGGCCCGACAGCACGCACGCGCTGATCAGCAGCAGCAGGAAGCGCCGCGTGCCGAACAGCTGCTCCAGCATGCGGCCGACGAAGTAGACCATCACTACGTCAATGATTGCGCTGATGATTCCCGGCGCGACCAGCCAGTGAGTCAGCAGCTTCCAGTGGCCGGGGTCGAAACCACCGCCCACGGGAATGATGTTCTGGGGCGCCAGCACGAACAACTGATAGCCCAGGCGCGCCTTCTCGTTGCCGGCGGCCAGGGTTGCCCAGAACTCGGGGCTGGTGAACGCGAAGAAATCACTGACCACGATCGCGGCGATAAAAGCCGCCACCAGGGCGATCATCAGGCCCTTGGTGCCCTTGTGCAGGCCGGCTGAGAACTCGAACTTCGGCTTGCTCTGGAAGTAGTCGCGGTCTTCGTAGCCCATGTCGGTAACTCAAACGCAGGAGGCGTCCGGGCGCAAGGCGGAAACGCCCGGTTGTAGCGAGGTTGCGAGGGCAGTCACAAAGTGGCCCATACGGATTTGGCAAAAAATGGCCATTGGGATTGGGCCAATTTAAGCTAACTTAATGAAGGTAATTAACCGGTCAGTGTCGATAGGAATATCGGCCGTACCGGTGTTTACACACATCCGCTTCAAGACACACACCGAGATCGCATGAAAGCAAGCCTGATCATCCGGGGTGGCAAGCGCGACGGCCAGCGCATCACGCTGTCGCCCAGCGGGCGCGTCACCTTCGGGCGCTCCCCCTCCTGTGATGAACGCTTCGAAGACGACAGCTTCAGTCGCGCCCACTTCGCCATTGAAGGCAAGGGCAGCTTCTACCTGCTGACCGACCTGCAGAGCAGCGCCGGCACCAGCGTCAACGGCAAGAAAGTCGCCAGCAAGATCCTGCACAGCGGCGACCGTATCGTGGCCGCCAACGTCGAGTTCGCATTCAAGGTCAGTGACACCGCCAGCAACAAGGTCGCCGCCCACAGCGGGCTGATGGAGGCCGAGAGCCAGGCCACCTCGATCCGCATCGAGGCCAACTTCGAGGACGGCAGCTTCGCCTTCGAAGACACCGAGAAAGCCGGCAGCGACAACGGCGCCGACACCACCGAGCTGCTGAACCGCACCCGCACCGCGCTGCAGACCATCTACCACGTGGGCAACCTGGTCTACACGGCCGAGAGCCTTGATCGCGTGTGCCACACCATCATGGACGTGGCGATGGAAACGCTGGACCCGGACCGCGGCTTCCTGGTGATGTACGACCCGGACGAGAAAGTGCTTGAGCCCGTGGTGGTGCGCCGCAAGCGCAACGGCAGCGGCAATGGCGGCTCGAGTAGAAGCACACGGCTCCTGCGGGCCGTGGACGACGAGCTGACCCTGTGCCGCCCGATCATCCTGCACAGCGTGAAGAAGGGCCTCAGCGTCATCAGCGACGCCGTGCACCCGGAAACCGGCGACGCCAACAGCAAGCACATCAAGAGCGCCATGTGCGTTCCTGTGCGCACCAATACGGACATCATCGGTGCGATTTATCTGGATCGCGTCGACAACGACACCGCTTTCCATCAGCACCACCTCGAGCTGCTGGCCGGCATCGGCCGCCAGGCCGGCATCGCCGTGGAGCGCTCGCGCATGCTGGAGGAAATGGAAGGCCTGTTCTACTCATGCGTGCGCGCGTTGGTGACAAGCATTGAGGCCAAGGACCAGTACACCCACGGCCACAGCGAGCGCGTGACCGCGTTCGCCGTGACGCTGGCCGAAGAAATGGCGCTGGATGCCGAGACCCTCGACAACGTGCGGCTGGGCGCCCTGCTGCATGACGTGGGCAAGATCGGCGTGGCCGAGAAGATTCTGACCAAGCCCTCGCGCCTGACGCCCGACGAAGTGAAGGTGATCCGCCAGCACCCCGTGCGCGGCGGCGAAATCCTGAGCCACATCGGCAACATCCCGGGCGTGATCGCCGCCGTGAAGCACCACCACGAGATGTACAACGGGCTGGGCTACCCGGACGGCCTGGTGGGCGAAGAGATCCCGCAGACCGCGCGCATCGTGGCGCTGGCTGACGCGTTTGACGCCATGACCAGCAACCGCAGCTACCGCCGCAACTTCGACGTGGATGAAGCCATCAGCGAGTTCACGCGCTGTTCCGGCGACCAGTTCGACCCCGAGGTCTGCTCGGTCATGATCAAGCTGCTAAGAGACGGCCGCATCATCCCCTGCAACGAGCTGTTCGCCAAAGGCATCGACATCAGCAAGTCGATCTACTAGCCCCTGATCTTTTCAGCCCCTCGTCCGTTTCAAGCGGTGGGAGGCCACACATGCGCCTGTTTCATACCGGCATCGTGTTGATCCTGTTGGCCAACTGCACATTCGCACAGGTGAATCGAGCACAGGCTCAAGAACAAGCCACGGTCACCGATCAGGAGTTCGACGAAGTGCTTGCCCTCTGGCGCAAGTACAAGATGCCGGAGCCGCCGGCTGATGCCCCGCTGGTGCTTCTCACGTACCAGAGTCCAGGCCTCGTCAACGGCAAGGTTCCCCCACCCGAGCTTGCGCTGGCATTCCAAATTCAACCTGCGGGTGAAGACCGCGGTGCCACCCTGTTTGACGGAACGAGAAACTTCGATCTGCCGGCAAACGACCCAGACCGAAAGATTGAAACCATCAAGCCAGACGATGTTCCAGAAGATGCCATCCAAGAGCTGTACGACCGTGGCGCGCCTTTCCGTTACAGCAGACTGTTCGCGATGGGCGTTGCTTGCTGGTCCCGCGGACAAAAGCAGCTCGCCCGTCGTATGGTGTCGGGCTCCATCGGAATGCAGCGCACAACTGTCCGTGATGCAGTTCCTCAGCCCAACGGCACCACGGCTCATGATACAGCCGGCACGGTAATCTGGGGCTACTGGTTCAACCGGGCGTTCCTTCCCGACAGCAACCGCACAGAGATCGTGGAACGGTTGAAGCCGGCAATCGACGAATTCGAATGCCTGCATGGCGACAGCGAATGGAGGCCGTACGAGTACACTCGCCTGCTGGGCGAGTTGGAAGCCGCACTTGTGCCGTCGAAAGCAGAGCCGGGAAGCGTTGTCTACCTGATCGACTCACTTGTGGAGTTGCATTGGAGTCGCTCTGGTTTCACCAGCGACTCATGGGAAGACCGCGACGGCGAGTACTGCGTTCCCGCACCCATGAAGCTGTTGTTGCTGTCAGGTTTCGACGCCGTTCCGACACTCATTGACCATGTCAATGATCGGAGACTGACACGCAGCCTGTTTCATCCCTTTTTCAACGGGACAAACACACCTCAGTACGTGGGAGACCACGTCAGGCAGATACTGCAAGCCCTTGCAGACGCCGACATCCAACCGACTTGGGAGAAGGACGAGGCAACCGGAAGTTTCAGGCAGAGCGAAAAGCCACTGCATGATTGGTGGGAGAAGGCACAGAAGACCGGTGAACAGCAGTATCTGCTGGAATGCGTGAAGGCCCGGAAAGTGCGGAACTACTATTCCTGCAACGCGGATGCCTGCATCCTTGTGCTGGGGAATCGACACCCCGAGGTGCTTTCGCAGGCCTATGCTGAAGCGCTAACGAACAAGAAGTTCCTGTCCTTCGCGTGGCTTGAGGCCATCGCCAGAAGCACACTCGAAGCCGGCGTGAAGATCCGACTGCTTGAGCAAGGAACCACTTGCTGGAACAGCTTCCACCGCACAGAGGCAATGCGGCAGATTCACAAGCTCGATGCGGACCGGTTTGATGAACTGGTGCTAAAGCGCCTCCAGAAGCTGGACGGCAAGCTCAACGGAACATCCCCTTACGCATCGGATGAGATCCAGTACACGCTGCTGGCCCAACTCAGCGGAAGTGAAGCTGTCTGGGAGGCGCTGCTTGACCTGGCTCGT
>JAJVIO010000048.1 GCA_022071975.1 Planctomycetota bacterium | reverse complement strand
GCGCGGGTGGCCAGCGACATGTCGTCGAGACCGCTGCCGAAAAACTCGACGAACTTGTTGACCACGCCGTGGGCGCGCAGCATCTGGGTGACGCGCAGCACCAGGTCCGTGGCGGTGGCGCCTTCGGGCAGCTTGCCGGTCAGCTCAAAGCCCACCACTTCGGGCACCAGCATGGCGATCGGCTGGCCGAGCATCACGGCCTCGGCCTCGATGCCGCCGACGCCCCAGCCCAGCACGCCCAGGCCGTTGATCATGGTGGTATGGCTGTCGGTACCGACGCAGGAGTCGGGGAACAGCACGCCGTCTTTCTCCCACACCACGCCTGCCAGGTACTCCAGGTTCACCTGGTGCACGATGCCCGTGGCGGGCGGCACGGCGCGGAAGTTGTCGAAGGCGGTCTGGCCCCACTTCAGGAACTCGTAGCGTTCGCGGTTGCGCTCGAACTCGAGGCGGCTGTTGGTCTTCAGCGCGTCGGGCGTGCCGAAGGCGTCTACCTGAACGCTGTGGTCAATCACCAGGTCGCAGGGCACCAGCGGGTTCACCTTCTGGGGGTCGCCGCCCATGCGCTTCATGGCCGCGCGCATGGCCGCCAGGTCAACCACCGCGGGCACGCCGGTGAAGTCCTGCAGCACCACGCGGCCGGGCATGAAGTTGATCTCGACGTCGCCGACATTCTTTGCGTCGTAGGCCGCCAGGGCCTTTACGTCGGCCTCGCTGTAGGCGTCGCCGTCCAGGTTGCGCAGGATGGATTCGAGCAGGATCTTGATTGAGTAAGGAAGGTTCTCGGCGCCCTTGACCTTGTCCAGCCGATAGATGGTCTTGTCGCCAAGCGGAGTCTTGAGGGTGTCGCGCGCGTCGTCCCGGATTGTCATGTTGGCCTCGTGTGTGAAGTGTCCCACAGCAGAACGTGTGCTGCTGCACTGCTTATGCCAAAACTGCTGTGCCTTTTCCAACGGGGGTACGCCTTGCCGCCAACCCGCTCCAGTGCTGCAATACGAGGCAGATGAAGCAGCCTGAATCCTACGACGAACTGGCAATCAACTTCGAGCTGCAGCTCTACGAGCTTGGGCGGGCGCTTTACCCGCAGAGCCGCCGGGTGCTGGATGGCCTCGTCACGACCTACTCCGCCGCGGGGCGCCACGAGGAGGCCCTGGCGGCGTCGCTGAAGCTGCTGGCGCTGGAGCCCGACAATCCGCGCTATCACTACAACTACGCCTGCGGCCTGTGCTGCGTGGGCCGGCGCGACGACGCGCTGGCGGCGCTGCAGCACGCGATTTCACTCGGCTTCAGCGACTACGAGTACCTGACGGCCGACCCGGACCTCGCCCCCCTGCGCGACTGCCCCGAGTTTCGTGAATACCAGAAGAAGGCCCTGGTGCAGCGCAGCCAGCGGCTGAAACAGGCGGATTGATTGGACAGGAGGCAGGAGGCAGGCGGCAGTAGGCAGGCGGCAGGAGGCAGGCGGCAGGCGGCAGGCGGCAGGCGGCAGGTGGCAGGCGGCAGGTGGCAGGCGGCAGGTGGCAGGCGGCAGTAGGCAGGTGGCTGGCGGCAGCTGGCAGGTGGCAGAACAACCGAAGTGATGTCCTGCTTCCTGAGTCCTGCTTCCTGCTTCCTGCTTCCTGAGTCCTGCTTCCCGCCTCCTGCCTCCTGCTTCCCTGCCTCCTGCCTCCTGCTTCCTGCTTCCTGCTTCCTGCCTCCTGCTTCCTGCCTCCTGCCTCCCGCCTCCCGCATTCCACTTCCTCACATATGGCTTTGGCCCGCCTGCTTCGTATCTTCACGGGCGAGGACGCCGATGCTCTGGAAAATCCGACTTGTCCCCACCCAGGGACCCGACAGCCCCGACAGTCTGCGCGTCGCCCGCAAGCTCAAGGCCGCGGGCGTGCACGCCGAGGGCATTACCCACAACCGCCTCTTCCTTATTGAAGGGCTGATCAGCGAAGACGAAGCCGAAGGCATCGGCCGTAAACTGCTGGCCGACCCGGTGCTGGAGCGCGCGGAAATCTACAAGGGCAGCGACGTAGAACCCGAGGGCGACCGGCTGTTCCACATCATGCGTCGCACCGGCGTGATGGACCCGGTTGAGGCGTCGCTCACCCGCGCCTTGCGCGACAGCGGCCTTGAGCCCGACGCCGTCAAGTCGGCCGACCAGTTCCTGTTTGCCGAAAAGCCCAGCGCCCAGGACCTTTCCCGAACCGCGGCCGCGCTGGGCAACATCGTGGTGGACGAAGCCCACCACGGGCCGCTGAAACTGGACAGTCTGCCACGCGGCCGAAAGTACCAGTTCCATAAGGTAGTGGTGACGCTGCGCAGCTTCGACGACCAGAACCTGCACGAGGTGAACCAGAAGCACCGGCTGGCGCTGAACACCGAGGAGATGGTCGCGATCCGCGACTACTTCGAGAAAGAACAGCGCGACCCCACGGACGTCGAGCTGCAGACCATCGCCCAGACCTGGTCCGAGCACTGCAAGCACAAGACCCTCGCCGGCCACGTCTACTACCGCGAAACCGGGCCCGGCAGCGCGGACCGCGCCGCGCAGGACAGCCTGTTCGACCTGCCGGACCTGCCCCAGAACGGGCAGATCGACAACCTGCTGAAAGACACCATCAAGCGCGCCACCGATGAGTTGAACCGCGACTGGTGCCTCAGCGTTTTCGTGGACAACGCCGGCGTGATCGCCTTCGACGAACAGGACGCCATCTGCTTCAAGGTCGAAACCCATAATCACCCCAGCGCCATCGAGCCCTACGGCGGCGCGGGCACCGGCATCGGCGGCGTAATCCGCGACATTCTGGGCACGGGCCTAGGTGCTCGGCCGATCGTGAACACCGACGTGTTCTGCTTCGGCCCGCCGGACCTGCCGCGCGAGGACGTGCCGCGCGGCGCGCTGCACCCGCGCAAGATCATGCAGGGCGTGGTGAGCGGCGTGCGCGACTACGGCAACCGCATGGGCATTCCTACAGCGAACGGCAGCGTGCATTTCGACGCACGTTACACCGGCAACCCGCTGGTCTACGCGGGCAGCGTCGGCATCATGCCGCGCGACAAGATCGAGAAGGGCGCGCACACGGGCGACCACATCATCGTGGTCGGCGGGCGCACCGGGCGCGACGGCATCGGCGGCGCGACCTTCAGCAGCGCAGAACTGACCAGCAAGAGCGAAGTGGTCAGCAGCGGCGCGGTGCAGATCGGCAATGCGATCCAGGAACAGATGGTTCAAGAAACGCTGCTCAAGGCGCGCGACCTGGGCCTGTACAACGCGGTGACCGACTGCGGCGCCGGCGGCCTCAGCAGCGCCGTGGGGGAAATGGGCGAAGAACTCGGCGCGGAGGTCGAGCTTTCGCGCGTGCCGCTCAAGTACGAGGGCCTGAGCTACCTGGAAACCTGGATCAGCGAAGCGCAGGAGCGCATGGTGATCGCCGTGCCGCCCCACAAGGTGAAAGAAGCGCTGGAGCTGTTCGAATCCGAAGACGTCGAGGCCACCGACATCGGCACCTTCACCGGCGAGCACCGCCTGGTGCTGAGCTGGCACGGCGAAGTGGTGTGCGACCTCGACATGAAGTTCCTGCACGACGGCATGCCCAAGGTGTGGCGCAACGCCCTGTGGCAGACGCCCGAGCACCGGGTGGTCGCGGGCGGCAGCGTCGATGCCGGCGACGCTGCGGGCGTGCTCAAGGCGATCCTGAGCTCATGGAACGTCTGCAGCAAGGAGTGGATCGTGCGCCAGTACGACCACGAAGTACAGGCCGGCAGCGCGATCAAGCCCTTCACCGGCGTGAAACGCGACGGCCCCAGCGACGCCTGCGCCGTGGTGCCCAAGCTGGACAGCGACGACGCCTTCGTGGTCGCCAACGGGCTCAACACGCGCTACGGCGACGTGGACCCGTACTGGATGGCGATGTCGAACATCGACGAGGCCCTGCGCAACTACGTGGCAAGCGGCGGCAACATCGACCACTGCGCGATCCTCGACAATTTCAGCTGGGGCAACTGCAACAAGCCGGACCGCCTGGGTGCTTTGGTGCGCGCCTGCTACGCCTGCCTGCACGCCGCGCGCGCCTACGGCACGCCGTTCATCAGCGGCAAGGACAGCCTCAACAACGAGTTCCTGACCGAGGCCGGCGTCAGCATCCACATCCCGCACACCCTGCTGATCAGCGCGATCGGCAAGGCTGTCAGCCTGGACGCGCTGACGACCAGCGACCTGAAAAGGGCCGGCAACAAGCTCTACATTGTGGGCTACACGCGGCGCGAATTCGCCGCCTCGCACCACGAGCTGGTCACCGGCGTCAAGGGCGACCAGCCGCCGCGCGTGGACCCGGCCGCCGCTCTGAAGGCCTATCGCGCCATCAACGCCGCGCAGGAGGCCGGCATCGTGCGCGCCGCCCACGACTGCGCCGAGGGCGGTCTGGCGGTGTGCCTGGCCGAGATGTGCATCGGCGGGCGCCTGGGCGCCAAAGTGCGCCTGACCCAGGAGCTGGCGGCCACGGACGCCGACATCGACGACACCACCCTGCTGTTCGCGGAAAGCAACGGGCGCATCGTGCTGGAGGTCGAGCCCAGCAACGAGGCCGGTCTGATCCGCTTCTTTGAGGGCGTGCCGCTGTTCGAGCTGGGTGAGGTCAGCGCCAACCCGCGCCTGGTGATCGAGGGCCTGCAGGGCACCGTGCCGATCGACCTGCCGGTAGATGAGCTGGTGAACACCTGGCGCAACCCGCTGTACGAGATCATGGGCGAGAAGGCGCCGGCTGTGTGAAAAGCAATGTCCAATAACCAATGACCAATGTCCGAAACAATTGGTCATTGGACATTGAGAATTGAAGTTCAGACCATGCCCCACACGCCGCAAACCGCTGTTGTTCGCCTGTTGCAGGGCTGCACCGATGCGCGCAACATCGCGCCCGGTGAGCGCATCGAGGTTCGGCCGCACCTGGTCATCCTGGGCCCGCGCGACGGCCTGGCCGCGCTGAAGGCTTACCTGCTGGCGGGCGGCGAAGAAATCCCGGAGCCTGACCGCGTCATCCTGTTCAGCGAAGACAACCTGCCCGCGCCCGACGCCGCCGCCGCCAACCGCCGCAAGCAACTGAACGAGGTCGCCGCGCAGGCCGGCATCAAGCGCGTGATCCCGGCCGCCGGCTGCGAGCTGGCCCATGTGCTCGAGCATTCGCTGGTCGTGCCCGGCGAGCTGGCCGTCGCCAACCTGCCCGAAGTTCATCGCCTGGGCGGCATCGGCGCGCTGGGCCTGCGTGTCACCATCCGCGACATCGCTTCACTGCTGGCCGGCAAGCCGCTGTCGCAGACCGTGCCCGCGGCCGTGCGCGTTGACTTGACAGGTCAACGGCAGGCGCTGGTTTCCGGCCGTGACGTCTTCTTCACCCTGAGGCGCGAGCTGACCCGCGACCGCCTGGTCGGCCGCGCGCTGGAGCTTGGCGGCGAGGGCCTGGCCACACTCAGCCTGGACGACCGCATCGCCCTGTGCGGGCAGGCCGCGCACGCCGGCGTGGCGGCCGCCTTCTGCCCGCCCGACCGCGCAGCCGTGGCCGAGCTGAACAAGCGCATCGCGCGGCCGTACACGACTATCGAGCCCGAGAAAGAGGCGGCCTACGCGCACCGCGCCGGGCTGGACATCAGCCACGCGCAACTGAACGTGGTGCCCCCCGAAGGGGTCGAGAAGTGGCGCACGGTGGGGGAAGCCAGCGGCGAGCCGGTGACGCGCGTCGTGATCAACGGCGGCCTGATTGCCCTGCAGCAGGCGCTGGAGATCATCAAGCTGCGCCGCAAGAACCCGCAGGTCGAGTGCTTCGTGGTGCCCGACACCCGCGAGACCTACCAGCGCGCACTGGACGCGGACGTAGTTGAGCAACTGGTCGAGCTTGGAGTGCAGCTGCACCCGCCGGGCACACCCGCGGCGGCGCTGCTGGAGGGCAAACCCGGCCTGGTTACCGGCGTGGTTGCGCCTCAAGGCTGCTGGCGCGCGGGAGTGGTGGCGGCCGCCACGGCCGCCTGCGCCGGCGCGATCGTCCACCCGGAACGGCTGGACCAGCAGCCGCAGCGCGACAGCAAGCTGTCAGGCAGAAGGCCGAAAATGTAGCCCGGATATTGCACGGAGCCATCTGCTGCTTTCGCGACGAAGTTCCATGCAATATCCGGGCTAGGAACGTCCCCGCGTGGGGCAGGCTGCCAGCCTGCCCAGGCCCCGAAGGGGCCCGCTACGGTTGCCGGGGGCGTGAGCCCCCGGAGTGCTGCAAGCGAATGCCCAAGCGCCCGTAAGGGCCGCCTAAAAGGTGCAGTGCGGGGTTAGGCGGCCCTTCGGGCGCGCGGCTCCGCGACTCCAGGATCCGGGGGCTTACGCCCCCGGCTACCCTAGCTAGGCCCTTCGGGCCAGTACGACTGCAAACGAACCGTGAAAATGCGCTAGTACACTGTCATCGAAGTCATACGGCAGTTACAGGTTTCGAACGAAGTGCCAACCGCTAAGAGCCGCAAAGGACCGCCAAGAGTGAATCTTCGCGGTCCTTGGCGGTGCTTCGCGGTTGCATTTCAAGCCGGACTGCAACTGGCGGCAAACTTGCCTGACGCGGTACTAGCTGATTGAGTAATCCTGTTTTGTGTAGCCGCGTGTGCCCGGGGACAGCGCGGTGATCGTCACGGTCTTCCCGCTGAACGAGAGGTTGAAATCGGTGGGCTTGTAGAAGCTCCCGGTGAGGGTCTGCTCGGTCAACCCCAGCTTTGTCAGCTTGGTCGCATTCATGGGCCCGCTGAAATCCTTCGACAGCCTGGCGAGATCACCGTTGTAGTCTACAGCAAGCTTCAGCTTGAGCTGCTGCGCGATTGTCCGCATGCTGCCCGCCACGGCCTCGGTCTGCACTGATTCGTCCACCGCATCGAGCGGTATTCCCGGCGCGTGCAACTTATCCTGTTCCACGATGCGCTTGCCGTTGCCGGCAGCCGAGTCGTCGCCGCAGGCGGCGAGGCACAGCGCGCAGGTCAGCACGATCAGCAGGCGTTTCATTGGCTGCTCCGGATCACTTCGCCGCTGGCGGCGTTGGCCAGCACCCAGTAACGCCCGCCGCTGCGGGGCGTGCCGACGCTGATCTCCACGTCGCCCAGCATCTGGGGCCGAATCTGATACTCCGCGGGGGCAAACGCGCCATCCTTCGGCAGCTCAATGCCCAGGCGGCCGGCCAGCCCGGCGTCGTCCAGGCTGCCGCACAACTGGTCGAGCGCGTGTTTGGCGCTCGCCTTCTTCAGCGCCTCGCGGATGCGCTCGAAGTTTGCGGCCGCTTCATTGCGGCGGCGCTGGAACACCTCGACACTTTCCTCGGCCGCGACGATCCAGGTCAACGCATCTCCCAGCTCGGCACGCTTCAACTGGCTCAACTCTTCCTTGTTCATGGTCTTCTTGCAGGCGTCGATCACCTGGTTGGTGTCCACCTCGGCCTCCAGGTAGAACGGGTGGGCGGGGTGGTGCACTTTCAGGTTGGCGATCAGGCGGCCGTCTTCATCGCGCCAGCTGAGGCGGAAGTCCTGGATGTCAAAGTGCCGCAGATCCCAGCGCTGCAGGCCGGCCTCTTCGTCGTCGCCGCCAAGCTCCGAGATGATCATCCAGCCGCGGCCCTGGGGAAGGCGTTCGAGCTTGCGGTCGGGCTCGCGCACGCGCAGGGCGGCCAGGGCGCGCAGGATGTTGTGCAGCCACTCCGCGCCCTCCTTGATGTACAGTTCGCCCTCGCCGTTGGTGTCGTCGCGGCTGCTTTCAAAGCCGGAAAGCTGCAGGCCTTCCATGTCTACCCATGAAAGGCTGCTGCTCCAGGGGCTGCGGTAGACGCGGATGCCCACGAAGCGTGAATCCGGCTTCACGGGCTTGTCCTTGGTGTCCTCGGGGTCGTCGCTGAAATACCAGTCGTCGCTGGGCACGTAGACGCCTTCCCACTCGTCGCCCGCCCAGATACGGTACTCGCCGCCCGAGCCCTCCCACTCTTCATCGATGTGGTAGTCGTCGAGCTTGTACAGGTTGCCCTGCAGCAGCGCGGGCTTGAGGCCCAGTTTCTCCAGCTTCTGTTTCAGGCTGGGGGCACCTTCGAACAGCGGTTTGCTGTCGCGGCCCCAGCTCGGCTTGGGCTGCGCCATGATTGCCAGCGCGATCTGCATCACGGTGCCGCGCGCCTCGGCATGGCGGGAGCGCGCGTCGTCCACGGCCGCCAGCGTCAGCGCGCCCGGCGCGGAACCCTGTACTTTCAGCTTCAGCGCGTCGGCCAGGGCCTGGTCGTCAAGGCTGGTGGTGACCTTGAAGCGCATGGCGTCGCCGCCCGCCCCCAGGGCTTCCACGGCGTCGATGCCGGCCACGCCGCGAAGACGGGCGACCGTGCCGACCAGCGGCCGCGCGTAGCCGCGGCTCAGGGCCACCAGTCGCAGCTCGATTTCGCGTTTCTGTTCCTGTGCGTCGGCCGGCGCGTGAAACAACGGCAGCGCCAGGGCCGCCAGTGCCAGCAATGTCAGCCTGCGTGTCATCTGAGACCCCGGTTTCCGAAACAAGTGAAGCCCGGTCAATCGTTTCCCAATAACCGTAGCCAAAACGCGTGCGTTCTGGCAGGTCATGATCGGCTTCACTAAATGCGAAGGCTTGACCCACCACCGCCCGGCCGTGAGTATAACGGCCGATCACCTGTGACGATAGCACCGCCGGGGTGGTGGGCCCGAGCGGGATTGGCGCGTTACAAATGAGGA
The DNA here is from genome assembly GCA_022071975.1 of Planctomycetota bacterium. Taxonomy (GTDB): domain Bacteria; phylum Planctomycetota; class UBA8742; order UBA2392; family UBA2392; genus JACKID01. Next base: position 49,624 of record JAJVIO010000048.1, on the reverse strand, counting down.
CGGCTGCGTAAAAGGGGTTCAGGCTTCTTTTACAGAGAGACGGAACGGGCATCAGAATGGGTGTAGTAGACACAGTCCTGCGGTTCTTCGTCGGCACGCGCAACGAGCGCCTGGTGAAGTCGATGCAGCCGAAGGTGGACAAGATCGTTTCGCTGTTCCCCGAAACCAACAGGCTCAGCGACGAAGAACTGCGCAACAAGACCGCCGAGTTCAAGCAGCGCCTGCGCGAGGGCGAAACCCTTGACGACCTGCTGGTTGAGGCCTTCGCCTGCGTGCGCGAAGCAAGCTGGCGCATGCTGGGCGGCAGGCGCTGGGTGGTGGACCCGCGCACAGGCGACGAAATCCCCTACAAGGCCCACTTCCCCGTGCAGCTCATGGGCGGCATCGTGCTGCACACCGGCATGATCGCCGAGATGGTCACCGGCGAAGGCAAGACTTTCGTCGCCACCCTGGCCGCCTACCTCAATGCCCTGGAGGGCCGCGGCGTACACGTCGTCACCGTCAACGACTACCTCGCCCGCCGCGACGCAGAGGAACAAGGCCGCGTGCTCGGTATGCTCGGCATGACCTGCGGCTGGATCCAGAGCGACATGGACAACGAGGAACGCCGCGCCATGTACGGCCGCGACGTCACCTACGGCACCAACAACGAGTTCGGTTTCGATTACCTGCGCGACAACATGAAGATCGACCCGCGCCAGCAGTGCCAGCGCGACCTGCATTATGCGGTGATCGACGAAGTGGACAGCATCCTGATCGACGAAGCCCGCACGCCCCTGATCATCAGCGGCAGCCCCGAAGGCACCGCAGACCTGTACGCCAAGGCCAACGAAATCGCCAAATCCCTGCAAGGTGTGGACGCCGAAGACCTGAAGGAAAAGCTGGGCGTCAAGCACGGCAAGAACGCCCTGCTGCAGGACCGCAACATCTACCTCGAGGCCCTCAACGAGTACGACTTCGAGAAGAAGGAAAAAGAATCCCAGTGCCTGCTCACGGAGCGCGGCGTCAAGAAGGTCGAGAAAGCGCTCGGCATCAAGAACCTGTACGACGGCTCGCACATGCAGTGGCCGCACCTGATCGAGCAGGCCCTGCGCGCCAACAACCTGTTCCACCTCGATAAAGAGTACGTCATCCACGAGGGCGAGCGCGGCCCCGAAATCGTGATCGTGGACGAGTTCACCGGCCGTATGCAGCACGGGCGCCGCTGGTCTGACGGCCTGCACCAGGCGGTCGAGGCCAAGCACAACCTGGTCGCCCGCGCCGAAAGCTTCACACTGGCCACCATCACCCTGCAGAACTACTTCAAGCTGTACAACAAGCTCGCGGGCATGACCGGCACGGCCATGACCGAGGCCGCCGAGTTCAGCAAGATCTACAAGCTCGACGTGGTGGCCATGCCCACCAACCGCCCGCTGGTGCGCGAAGACCGCGAAGACCTGATTTTCGGCACCGGCGACGAGAAGTGGGAAGCGATCGCAAAGGAGATCGAGAAAATCCACCAGCAGGGGCGCCCCATCCTGGTCGGCACCACCAGCGTCGAGAAATCCGAGCACCTCTCAAGGCTGCTCAACGCGCGCGGCCTCAAGCACAACACCCTGAACGCCAAGTACCACGAGCGCGAGGCCGACATCATCGCCCAGGCCGGCAAGAAGGGCAGCATCACAGTAGCCACCAACATGGCCGGCCGCGGCACGGACATCCTTCTGGGCGGCAACCCCAAGTACCTCGGGCTGCAGGAATTAAAGAAGGAAGGCATCAGCGTGGAATCGCTGCTGCCCGCCGAGCTGCAGAATGTGCCTTCCTGGACCGTGCCGCGCGACGTGCTGCTGCAGGCCGAGGTCAAGTTCGACGAGCTGATCAGCGAACGCGCCAAAAAGTACTCGCCCGAGTGCGACGCCGAACACGAGGAAATCGTCAGTCTCGGCGGCCTGTGCGTGATCGGCACCGAGCGCCACGAGTCCCGCCGCATCGACAACCAGCTGCGTGGCCGTTGCGGCCGCCAGGGCGACCCGGGCTCAAGCCAGTTCTTCCTGAGCCTTGAGGACGACCTGATGCGCCTGTTTGCCGGGCCGCGCATCAAGGGGCTGATGCAGACCCTGGGCCTGAAAGACGGCCAGCCGATCCAGGCCAAGATGGTCAGCAACAGCGTCGAGCGCGCGCAGAAGAAGGTCGAGCAGCGGAACTTCGACATCCGTAAAAACCTGATCGAGTACGACGACGTCAACAACGGCCAGCGCAAGGCGGTCTACCGCATGCGCCAGGTGTTCCTGGCCGGCGTCTCGCGCGGCGACTACTTCGAGCTCGAGAACCAGGTGCGCAAGCACGTGCGCGCGCGCATCAAGGAAGTGGACAAGCTGGAAAGCGTCACCGATAAAACCCGCTTCAGCGCCCGCGTGGCCAAAGAGCTGGCCGAGTGGCTCGACAAGCACCACGACGCCGAGATCAGCGAAGACGCCCTGCGCGACATACCCTGCGAAGAGGCCGTGTTCCGGCTGGCGCAGACCATCCGCGGCAAGATCCACGGCGAAAAACTGCGCGAGGCCGTGCTGGACCGCGTCGAGAACGTGATCCAGGCCAGCCTCGAGCGCCACGTGGCCAAGCACGTGGACCGCCCGGAACTGTGGGAGCTGGCGCAGGTCGCGGCCGACTTCCAGAAGGCCTTCAACCAGCCGGTTGAGGTCAGCGAGCTGCCCAAGGGCCAGGGCGGGCCGGAGCATTTCAACGCCCTGCGCGCCGCGCTGGTTGAGAAGGCCACGGCGCTCTACACCGAGCGCGAAAAGAAAATCTGCAGCGACCAGGACGGCAACCCGCTCAAGACACCGGCTGGGCGCCCGGCTTACGGCCGCATGCGGCAGCTTGAGCGCTACCTGCTGCTGCAGAGCATCGACGAGCACTGGAAGCAGCACCTGCGCAATCTCGATGTGTTGAAGGGCAGTATCCACTGGGAAAGCTACGCCCAGAAGGACCCCAAGGACGCCTACAAGAAGAAGGGCCACCAGATTTTCGAGGAAATGCTCGACCAGGTGGACCTGGAAGTCATCAGCACCCTGTTCCGCATCGAGGTGAAGTTCGAGAAACCACCCGAGCCGCAACGCGCCATTGATGCGGGCGCCGTGGCCAACAAACCCGCCATCGGCACCACCAGCACCAGCGGCATGGAAGCCCCCAAACCCACGGCCGCGCAGGCCGAAACGCGCCGCCAGATGGAAGCGGCCTCAAAGGGCGGCCCCACAGCCGACACCGGCTACCGTGCCAGGGACAAGAAGAAGCTACCCGGCCCCAACGAGCCCTGCTGGTGCGGAAGCGGCAAGAAGTACAAAAAGTGCCACATGGCCGAAGACGAAGCAAAGGCCGCGCGGTAGGAACGCGGACGTTCCGTCCGCAAACTGTGATGCGGGCGCCCCGCCCGCACGTGGCACGGGCGCCCCGCCCGTGCCGGCAGGCTGGAAGCCGGCCCCACGAAAGGGCTCGCGGGCTGGCAGCCCGCGCCACTGTGCTGCCCCAATCCGTGTCGCACCCACTTGTATGCTTCCGGTGGTCCTTTACGGAGACATACCATGACCGAAGAAGAACAGGTGCGGATGGCCAACGAGGCCCCCCTTACCGACGAACAGGCCAAGGGCGCGTTCTGCGCTGCTGTGCGGCTGGTGCAGGACGTGATGGATATGGTCAACGCGGCCATCCAGGCCGTTGACCCCCAGGACGCCCACGCCATCCACGCCGCGCAGGTCGCCGCACAGGCCAAGCGCATCGAGCTGTTCGGCGTGCGCGAGCGCGACGCCGCCATCCTGCGCGCGCACCCGCTGTTCCCGCTCTGGAAGCTGGTGCTGCAGATGGCCAAGCAGCTCGAGTCGCTGCTGGCCGTCACCAACCCGCAGATCTTCGCGGCGCGCAAAACGGCCGAGCTCGACGCCCGCCAGGCGCTGAAGCAGGCCCAGAAGCTGAAGGCCAAGGCCGAAGCGGCGTAAGCAGGTTGCAGGTTCGGGGCAACGCGGCAACCGCCAAGAGCCGCGAACGGCCGCGAAGAACAGCAACTTGGCGGTGCTTCGCGGTTGCGTTCCGAGGCAGAGGAAAGTTGCGCTTCTCAGCTGGGCACGCGCGCGTGTCCCGGTGCCCGCGTTTTTCCGGGCGTTCGAGACGCCGATTTTTCGCCGGCCGGCGGCGGCGGCAGCGCCGGTCGCTGTGCCCCGAACGAGCGAAAAGTGAATTCTGTCAACGACCCCCGGTTTTTTCGGGCACGATTTCGCTCAGCGGTTAGGCTCGGGCACGGAGGCAACCATGGCACAGATCTGGCAACTCAGCGCAAACTACCGCGGCATCGACGCAACCGGCACCATCAACGGCTTTCCCATCCTGAAGGCCGACACCGGCGAATCGGGCGAGGCCGGCTTCACCACCGCGCCCCTGAACCCGGTGCTGGTCGGCAAGGGCAACCTGCTGCGCATCGAGATCAGCAGGAAGACCCCGGACGCCGAGCTGAACTGCAGCGTCCAGGACGCCCAGACCGGCGACATCGTGGACACCGGCAACGCCGAAAACATCCCGCTGCCGGCGGGCGACCCGCCCCACGTGATCGAGCTGCGCTTCGACTCGCCCCAGGACGGCTTCGCGAAGCTGCTGGCCCGCGCCAAACCCAGCGACGAAAAAACCATGGTCGAGTACGCGCTTAAGCTGCGCGACATGCTGAACGCCAAAGACACCGAGGGCCTGATGCAGGCCTTCCGCCCCAAGTTCAAAGACATCGCCGAATCCTTCGGCTACCCGCTCGAGATGGTGCTGCAGCAGGTGGGCGGCATGGTGGAAGCCTTCACCAGCAAGCCCATGGAGTTCGAGGCCGCCGACGTGCTCGCGCGCCCCTGTTGCGACGGCAAGCTGTGGCACCTGCTGGCGAAAGACGGCAATGCCCTGTTCCGCATTGAGGAAGAGGACGGCTCGCTCAGCCTCGACCTCGTGGCCGCCATGCTGCCCGAAGGCCCGGCCGTGGTGCGCTAGGTGATGCGGGCTGCCAGCCCGCACGTGGCAAGGGCGTCCAACCCGCAGGTACGCAAAGCCGCATGCCCGCTTTGGCAATCGGCGAAAGCATGTGTGAACCCGTGAGCCGGCTTGCCGTTTGAGGGGGTATACTCGTGCATCCCCGGGGCGTCCCTTACTGGCGCCTGTATGCAGAAGCGATTCCTGGTTGTGGCCTTGGCCTTGCTCGGCCTGCTGGTGCTGGTCTCGTTCTGGCAGGCGAACGAGCCGCCGGCGCGCGTCAAGCCGCTGAAGCCGAGCGAGCTGCCGCTGGACGGCGAGCCCCTGGCGGGCAGCCGGCCCCTGGAAGCGCGGCTGCAGGACAAGCCGCTGGATTCTTCGATAACAGAGCTGCCGCGCGAGCTTCCCCCGCCGCCGCCCGCGCCCGTGGTCGAGAACGACCCGGCCAAGGGCCGCATCTGGCTGCGGCTGATCGACACCCGCAGCAACCGGCCCGTGGCGGACACATTCATCGAGTTGCATCCGGCAGGTTACACCGGAGCCGGAACAGGTTTTTCATATCTTCAAGAGAGGCAGAGGCCGAGTCCGCGGCCTACGGACAAGCACGGACTGATTGCGCTCAGCATCTGCAGGCAAGACGCCCTGCCAGATGAGCCGGTCGAAGTCATCCTGAACACAGAGATGGAGGAAGCCACCCTCCTTCATGTACCGATTCCCAAAGGTTGGTATCCGATTGTGGATCCGTATGACTTGGGGTGCTCCATGCACCGCATCGGTGCAAATCCTTCAACACGGCCTCTCGACGTTTTGGTGACGCCGTTCGCTTCGGTGAACATCACGGCGCGCGACGAATGGGGCGTGCCCCTGCCCGACGCCCAAATCGAGAACGTGTGGATCTACGCGGGCTCGGCCGCGGACGAATGGCTGTCGATGCAGGAGAACACGCATGACACCATTGAGGAGTCGCAGTGGACCGGCTGGACCGAGGAGGAGCGACGCGAGTTCACACGGGAAAGCGTCACCACCAGCTTCGCGCACCTCCCCAATGGCCGACCGCGGATCGTGTACTATGAAGAACCTGCCTACGGCTCGATACTACTGCGCAACCTGCCCTGCGTGAAGTTCGGCGCTGTCGGCTGGCACCCCGTGTACGGCTTTGCCGCCGCTACCCTGCAGCTCGTGCCCGGCAGCAACGAGTTGAACCTCTACCTGCGCCCCGAGGGCAGCGCCACTCTCAACGTGCGCATCGAGTGGGTCGGCGAGTTGCCCGGCGGCGACAACGGCCCCCAGCTCGAGCTGATTTCCTCAGGCCCCTGCGGCCTCAACGAGCGGCTCGAGGACACCGACAACGCCCACGAGTTCTATTGGGAGCTCGCGAACTCCACCACCGGCGTCTGGACCGGCACCATCCGCAACGTGCCGGCCGGCTGGTGGACGCTGACTTGCAGCTTCCCCGGCAACGCCGACGGCAGCATCGTGCGCTTCCAGGTCAGCCCGTTCGAGGCGCGCGGCATTACGCTCTATGGCGGCGATGACATCCGCGCGCGCTGGAAGCCCATCATCCGCTGCGGCGGCGTGCAGCTCGAGCGCGCCTCGTTGCGCCTGCTGGGCGGCTGGGAACGCGAGCCCGGGCAATACAGCGTAGACCACGACCCCGAAACCGGCGAAACCGAAGCCCTTGAGCTCACGCCCGGCAACTACACCGTCTGGATCCCCACCCTGCCGCCCGTGGAGATCACCCTCAAGCCCAACGAGGAACGCAGCGACGTCTACGAGCTCGCGATCAACACCGTGCGAATCACCATCGACGCGCAGCTCGCCGGCCTGCTCAGCAGCGAAGGCGAGCCCATCCTGCTCAACCTGCTGCCCGACGACGCCTGGGACGGCGCCGAGGAGCACCTCTACGCCTTGGACGCCGCCATGCGCCAGCGCGACGAAAACTACGACCAGCTGCAACCCGGCGTCACCCGCAGCTGGCTGATCCCCGCCGGCAGCTACCGCTGGGAGCTGCTGGGCACCGACCACGAACTCTACGGCCCCATCGAGTTCGGCCGTGCCGGCCCCACGCGCCTTGATTTCGCCCTCAATGCCCTGCCCGGCCTTGAGCTGTTGCAGCTCGAGTTCGAAGGCTTTCACGACGAGCAGCCGGCGGTCGATTTCGACGACGACGGCCTGCAGCAGACTGCTATCTACGCCTTCGGTGCCGATGACGACATCGAGTTCACCCGCGATTACGGCGGCTACATTGAAGAAGACCGCGACGTGCAGCGGATCTGGGCCGCTGAGCGCATGCTGTACGCCTTCGCGCCCCGCGGCAGACGCCTCGTCAGCGTTTACGCGGGTTCTGAGTCCGCCGACGTGCACGTCGATTTCCCCGGCCGCGCAACCGTGACGCCGACACAGATGGTGCGCCCGGGTGAGGGGCTGCTGCGCCTGCGGGATGCCGGCGACGAAGAGGCCGAGGTGTACGACCCGGACTTCTACCACGTGATGGCCTACCACGAGCGCGGCGAATGCGGCGACTACACGGCCGGCGACTTCATCGAGATGGAACTCGGGCGCGTGCAGTTGCTGGTTTCGCGCAGCTCCGGCGACAGCTACAGCTTCGCCCGGGTGACGGTGACGCTGACGCGCGAAGAGCAGGAGCTGCGGCTGGACAAGCTCGACTACAAGCCATTTGGCCGCGTGACGCTCACCTTCAGCGGCCGTGGCTCGCCGGACAGCCCCTTCGACGCCTGGTGGTACGGCGAGAACGCGCCGCGCCCGCCGGTGGTGCTGGCGCTGGACCAGGTGGTGGCCGCCACGCCGCGCTACGTGCATTTAGGCAGCCCCGACCAGCTGCTGCCCCAGGGGCGATTAGAGTTCGTATACAAAGACCGCCAATTGCCCCCCGGCCGCTACAAAGTAATCCCCTGGCCCGGGGCCGAAGAAAAGTGGCACCAAACCTTCGAAGTAAAACCCGCAGCCACAACCCAAGCCACAATCCAAGGCGGCAAGTAGCACCCAAGTCAGCAATCCGTGTCGCGGCACGTGCTATACTTCCGGGAAGGGATGAGAGGTCCCCCGCCTGGGATGTGCGGTCGTTGAGGACACGAAGAGCAAGACCGGTGCAGCCACCAAAGCCGCTCACAAAGCTCCAGTGCAGCACGGAAGCTTTCAAACAGCCGCCAGAGACGGGAAACAAATGAGCCTGACCCCTTCAACGTTCCATGTTGCGCGAGAGCTTGGCGACAGAACTCCAAATCTGAACAAGTATTGGCCGAGGTTCAAGCATGCTTAGATCGGTCTTTTGGGTCCTCCTACTGGTACTGTCGGCGTCACTGACCTCCGCCGGGTGCGCCAGCTCCCGCGTACCACGCTCTACGTCCTGCGGATTAGTTCGTCACCGCAGCCCGTTACCTATCGACTTCCCGGGCCTGACCGGCGATGGTCATTCCAACATGGCATCGGACCTTCGACACTGGGTATCCGTAACTGTTGAGTTGTTGCAAGAGACAGAGAATCTGGAACTGATCGAAGAAATCAACGACGTTACAATCTACTCTAATCGAACTGGTAACTTGAAGGTGAAATTCGAAGGCTATGCGCGCTCTTTCGAGCATGGGGCCCGGTACGGTTACTCTGGATACTCCATTCTCGTACCCGGAGGACGAAGGGACGTTACTCCCGATGCCAAGGCGCAAGCGATAATCGATGAAATCGGCGCAAATATACTGCACGGTGTAAAAAACGGTAAATGGGTCGACGATCCGCTGCTGAAGGGAGGTGAGGGCATAGGCCTAGACGATGTTGCTCCACTTTTCGAAATGGGGGTCTCACTCAGGACGCCTGATCTACGCGTCCGGGAGCAACGTCGCGAGCAGTATTCCCAAACCGGTGGAGTACTTCGGGTTGGAGTTTTCTACAGAGATCGCTTCGATGAAGACATCTGGGTGGGCGTCCCAACCGTCTTCATGTTTAGTGGTCGGACGACATCGAAGGTGTTTGCGCTCGGCGAGCCGTATGGGACGAAAGTTCACACGCTAACGGCAGAGCTAATAGACCGCATTGTCGAACTAGGGAAGAACTAGATTTGCTTCGGGAGCCAAGACGTGCCGGGGGCTAAGCGGGGTCAGGCTCCTTTGTCCGCCGCTTCCAGCGCTGAACTGCAGGTGAGTGCCTTAGCTGAACTCGTGTGCGACAGCCGTAAATGCTGCTGGAAGTGATCAGCAGCCTGGTGCGCTGCGTGCACCCGGGCATCGACGGCCACGTCAGCTTCGTCACGTTGCTCAAAGTGGACTGTGACGCCGGCCTGCCGCAGTCCTACATGGGCGTGGAAGACCTTGCAGGCCGCGTGCTGAACCCCATCACCGAATACGGCTGCGACCTCACCGCGCTGGGCAACCACGGTAAGGTGTCCCCGGCCGTCAAGCCTGTGCTATACTTCTCCGCAGGTGGGAGTCGGCAATGCGTACGTCGAAAGGAACGTTGATGCAGCTAGCACTGACGGAGCAGGCTTCTTCAACGTCGTCTAGGACATCGTGTATTAAAGTGGCGATTGCGGTGGCGTTGGCAGTGCTCGTGACGCCGACCCTGCATAGCGAAGATGCATACCCGTATCTTTCAAAACAGCGAGTACGGACAGGCTCAATGTACGTAGAGTACTCTCGTACTCCAATAGCGTACCCCACGGAAGCAATGGAGCCATATCGGTTGGAGAAAGAGACCGATATCGACAAACTTCCCAAGGATGCCGAATTCGTGGTCTATGCTATTCCGAGTTGCAAACAACTCGCTCAGTTAAAGGGGTACGTAAAGCTCCGCTATCTCCATGTGGAGTATTCTGCAGGGAGTGATGTATTCACGGCCGAGAGCAGCCGAATGATTGCTGACATTCCTAATTTGAAGGCGTTGCGGTTCGGCCTCGCACGCAACACAAAAAGGCTGGAAAACGATCTGACAGCCGGAGAGATCCCCTGCATTGGCAGCTTCAGGAATCTCGAGGAGTTGTCGATCGAAGACACACGTTGCGATGCCTCACTGCCGGCAGCAATCGGAGCTCTTCCTTCATTGAAAGCGTTGTCCATGTGTTACATTAGATGGAACATTGAGGATATGGAGGTGGCAAAAGCTTTCCTGAAGACCTCCAAATTGCAGCGTTTGCGATTCGGAAGACACTCTGGCGGCTCCAGCACAGTTGGTTTGAAGGGAATCACATCTCAACTGGGTCTTACCATCAGTAACCTCCCGGAGTTGGTTGAGCTAGAGATATGGGGCAGGGTTGAGCAAAACGGGTTGTATGCCATCTGCCTTTCAAAGACGCTCAAGCACTTGATACTGAACAGCATCCGCATGCACAGCGAAGAGGAGGTCAGCAGCCTGGGCAAACTGGCGTCACTCACCTCTCTGGAGTGGGATGTGGCGGACTACGAAAAGCGGGATCTGATACCCAAAGCAATCGAGGGAAGGGATACTATCGAGCAAGTGTACGTGTACTCCTCCCCGGACAGTGGCAGACGGATGACTCAAGAAGGAATGGCCTGCATTGTGAGCTTGCCGTCGCTTAAGGTGCTCTATTGTGAGGATGCAGTGTCTATCGAAGACATTAGGCCTGGCGTGTTATCCAAGCTGTCCAAGATTCAGAGCTTGGTGTTGGCTGTCGATGGTATCACTGACGAGGTATTACATGACATCAGCAAATGTACCTCATTGGAACGACTCGCACTTCGTCTGGGACCGGGAACGTCTGACAAAGGAATGAAGTCGATCGGATCACTTGAGCAATTACGCGTTGTTACACTTATCTATCAGGAAGAGGAGGGATGGATAGGTAAACCTCAGAAATTCCAGATAACAGATGAGGGACTGATCGCCGCGTTGGGTACATTAAAGAAGTTGAAAGGCCTGTTTCTCTCACGTTTCACGCCGATACTAAACCCAAAGGTGTATGAACAGATAGTTAGCTTGAAAACGCTTACGCACATGTCATTCGCCTACGGAAGTCCGAGCAGAGAGGACCTGGAACGCCTGGAGGCGCTCCCGATGTTAGAGTACCTGGGAATGCAAACACCGAAAATACCCGATGGCTACGCAGCTACGATTGGGAAGATGAAACAGCTTAAGACACTTGCATTGTATCTGTACGACGAGACTGGCGATCAATTGATGAAGAGTCTCGGGGAAGTAAGACCTGAGTTGGAGGTGCTCGTCTACCGGTGGTAAGCGCTGCAAGTGTCGCCAGCCCGAGTGCCGACACCGCCGTCGCACGCTACGACGGCACCACCAACCTCACGTTTGTTATTGAGGATCGATGAGGCTCTCGGCGTAAGTCGTTGAGATAAATGGGGTTGAGCTGAAGCGTAGCCTGTTGACTGCTGGGTTGGATTATTGTACCTTGCGTAGGCTTTTGAATTTTGGTTCAAGTTTCAAGCTTGGTGACCTATGCAGGCTGCTGAACGCCGACAGAAGAAAACTGAGCTCAAGCGCGAGGCCATCTTGCGCTCCGCGGCCGCTGCTTTCCGCCGCAAGGGCTACCACGGCACCAGCATGGAGGACATCAGCGACGCCCTGCTGATGACCAAGGGCAGCCTCTACTACTACTTCAAAGACAAAGAAGAGATCCTCTTCGCCTGCCACGACTTCAGCCTCGACCGCGTGCTCGAGCGCACACGCGAAGTGCTCGATGAACAGAAGGGCGAGCCGGCCGCGGAAAAGCTGTCGGCGCTGATCGACGCGCTGGTGCACGTGATGATCGACGACCTGCAGGGCAGCGCCCTGGCGCTGGACTTCACGGCCCTGCGCGACGAGCCCCTGGCGCAGATCATCGCCAAGCGCGACCAGTTCGAGCGTTCCATGCGCGCGGTGATCAACGAGGGCGTCAAGGGCGGCGAGTTCCGCAACGTGGACAGCAAGCTGGCCAGCTTCGCGATACTCGGCGCGATCAACTGGATCAGCAAGTGGTATCGCCCGGACGGCGCTTTCAAAGCGGCCGACATCGGGCGCATGTATTCAGACTTGTTCGTAAAGGGACTGAGCAAGGGCGAACTGCCCAACCGCTAATTCGAGGTTCCAGGTGTCAGGTTTCAGGTGCCAGAGAATGCGCCGAACCGGTCCCTGAAACCTGACACCTGTAACCTGAAACCTGCTCCGGAGGAGCTTTGCCATGCAAGTACGCAAGACGATCAATACCTGGGACGACTGGACCGACTACTTCGAGGAATGGCGCAAGGACATCGGCGTCGAAATCCCCGAGGCCACCAGCTTCTTCATGACGCCGCTGTATGACGACAAGCCCAGCAGCGAAGTCGAATTCGGCGACTTCAAGGGCCAGCACAAGTGGGAGCGCATCAGCCAGGTCCCCAACCAGACCATGCGCGACGCCCTGCTGCAGCTGGTGTTCGTGCAGGGCGACACGGAGTTCGCCAGCACCGAGCAGCAGCGCCGCCTGCTGAACAACGTGCCCCACGACTATGACCGCTACGCGGCCGTGCGCATCATGCTGGAGGAAATGCGCCACGGCATGCAGATGGCGAACGTGCTGGTGAACCACTTCGGCTCAAGCGGCAAGCTGGAAGCCCGCAAGTTGCTGGAGCGCCGCGCGTCGGGCGCGTTCCCCGAAGAGAAGAACCCGCGTCTGCTGGGCGCCTTCAATGAGGCCGTGGACAACTGGATCGACTTCTACACCTACACCTGCTTCGTGGACCGCGACGGCAAGTACCAGCTGACCATGCTGGCCCCGTGCGGCTTCGCGCCCCTGGCCCGCAGCGCCGGCCCGATGCTTAAAGAGGAAGCCTTCCACCTGGGCAGCGGCAACGACGGCCTGGGCCGCATCATCAAGGCCGGCAAGGTGCCGACACCGCTGCTGCAGAAGTGGTTCAACAAGTGGATCAGCGTGGCCACGGACCTGTTCGGCAAGGATGAAAGCAGCACGGCCGAGTGGGCGTACGTGTGGGGTTTCAAGAGCCGCTTCGATGAAGAGGAGCAGCGCAAGAAGGGCAACGTTGACTTCAACCGCAAGGAACTGAACCACCACAACCGCGACCTCTACCACGCGGAGGTGACGGACATCGTCAACCGCCTCAACAACTTCGTGGCGGCGGGCCAGCCCAAGCTGTACGTGCCGGACATCAAGTTCCACCGCGCGATCGGGCGCTGGGCCAACATGCCCTACAGCGTGACCGGCGAGCTGCTGAATGAGCAGGACTACGCGAAGCACCTGCAGGAGGTGCTGCCCACGGAGCAGGACCTCGCGGCCGTGGCGGAGATCTTCAAGGACCCGGAGTGGATCCAGGACAAGAAGATCCCGAACGACCCGTGGGCCTACCAGAAGGCCACCCACGCCGGCGCCAAGAACACGGCGTAGGGGCGCAGCGACAACGCAAACGGGGACGGAGAAATCCGTCCCCGTTGTCATTCTACGTCGAACGGCGGCACGCCGGCCGTGCGGCAGGCGTGGCTCATTGCCTCCTGCTTGCGCGGGAGCTGCGCGGTATCGCCGAGCTCGTGCAATGCAGCTGCGCCCTGGCGCCAGAGCGCACGTGCGTTATCCGGGTGGGCCAGTTGCAGCAGGCAGAGCGCGTAGTCGCAGCGCATCAGGGCTTCGAAACGGCGATCCTTGACGGCGGCCAGGCCGCGCAACGACTCGCGGTAGCCGGCCTCCGCGCCCGCCAGGTCGCCGCGTTCCGCCAGCAGGCCTGCCAGGTTGCCGAGCGCCAGCGCCTCGGACCGCCGGCTGCCGACTTCGCGGTGAATCGCCAGCGCCCTCCGCATGCCTGCCTCGGCCCGGTCCAGCTCGCCCTGCTGGTGCCACTGCACGGCGAGATTGCCCAGCACCGTGCCCTCGCCGGGCAGGTTGCCGATCTGGCGATGGATCGCCAGCGCGCGCTCTGAGTACTCAATGAACCGGTCCCGCGCCTCCAGGTTGAACATCGCGTTGGCCAGCGTCATCAGCACCGCGGCCTCGCGCCGCAGGTTGCCCTGCTCCATCCGCAGGGCCAGGCAGCGCTCGAGCATCGGCACCGCCTCGGCGGATCGACCGGTGCCGGTGTAGAGGGCGGCCAGCGCCGCGATCACGGTGCATTCTCCGTCGGCCGAGCCGAGGTCGCGGAATTCCGCCAGGCTCTCGGCATAGGCGGCTTCGGCGCCGGCGACGTCGCCCATCACGTACGTCAGGTGCGCCATGTTCATCCGCACCTTGGCCGCTCCTGCCCGTTCGCCGGCCGCCCGGAACACGGCCATGGCCGACTGGTACAGCTCCATCGCGCGATCCACGCGCCCCACCCGCCTGAGCAGGATGGCCGCGTTGCTGCGCGCGTGCGCGACCTGAAGCTCCAGCCCCGCGGCCTGCAACTGGTCGATCGCCTGTTGGTAGAGCGCTTCCGCTTCTTCCGTGCGCCCCAGGATGGCGGTTGTGGCGGCCGCGCGGCGCAGTGCCACGCCTGCTTCACCCTGGGGCAGCAACTCGGCGAGCGCGAGCCAGAGCGAGGCGGCCTCGGGCAGCGCGAAGGACACCTCCGCGTGCTCCGCCGCGCGGTGGGTGTAGAGCCTGAGCGCCGCGGCGGCTTCCTCGGCCTCCACGTTGCCTTCCGCGGCATGGCGCGCGTGCTCGGCCAGTTCGCGCGCCACGGCGTCGGTCGGGTGGGCAGGGGAACTTTCTTCATCGCGCTCTGCCAGAATGTCCGGCGGCTCGGGCCGTCCGCCGAGCAGCCCTTCCATGATGCGCAGGGTCAGCATGTGGAGGACCGCCCGGTCGCTGGGCAGCTGCATCTCGTACGCCGCGTCGCGCAGCAACGCGTGGCGGAACAGGTAGGCCAGTTCGGCGGAGAGCCCGGTCACCGAGACATGATAGCCCGTTGCGGCACGCGAGTCGCCACAGTCCCGGATGCGGACGAGGCTGCCTGGGCCGGCTCAGGGCATCCGTTCCCGTTTTCATCTGGCGCATGGACTGGCGTTGATGTTCGCGGCGTTAGGCTTGTGGGACCATGGACGACGCGCGCATAACCGGGGTCAAGGCCTGGGCCGGGCTTGCCGGCTGGGTGCTGCTTGCCTTTGCGGCCTCCGCTGCCGGCGCGTTCTTCACACCGGGTGACTGGTACGCCTCGCTGAACAAGCCCTCGTTCAACCCGCCCGGCTGGGTGTTCGGCCCGGTGTGGACGGCGCTCTACGCCATGATGGGCGTCAGCGCGTGGCTGGTGTGGCGCCGCGGCAACTCGGCACGGCCGCTGGCCCCGTGGCTGGTGCAGCTTGCGCTGAACGCCGCGTGGACGCCGGTGTTCTTTGGCCTGCATCGCATGGACGTCGCGCTGGTGATCATCATCGCCATGTGGCTTGCGATCCTGGCCACGATCCTGGCGTTCCGGCGGCATTCGCGCACGGCCGCGCTGCTGCTGGTTCCGTACCTGCTGTGGGTCGGCTTCGCCACGGTGCTGAACGCAGCGCTGTGGCAGTTGAACTGAGCCCGGGAATATCAGGACCTACAGGTCTGTTTATAACCCAGGGGATCTGCATGAGACGATGGCGCGGGATCGTGATCGGGTTGCTGCTGCTGGCAGGCGCCCTGGGAATTGGCTGGGTGCTGGTGTTCAAGCCTGTGCCCGTGGTGATGCATGAGGTCGCCACCGGCGACGTGACCGAGCACATCCCCGGCTCCGGCGCCATCGAGTGCCCGCGCGTCGTGCAGCCCGGCTTCGAGGTTACCGGCCGCATCACCAGCCTGCTGGTGGACCAGGGCGACCGCGTGAAGGCCGGCGCCGAGATCGCGCGCATAGACGACGAGGTGTACCGCGCGGAGGAGAGCGCCGCCGCCGAGGCCGTGGTGCTGGCGCGGGTGTCGCTGGATCGCCTGCGCGCGGACATCAAGCGCGCCGAGGCCCAGCGCGAGGGCGCCGACGCCCATGCCCGCCGCCAGGAGGAAGCCTTCAAGAGCAACACCATCTCGCGCGACCTCCTGGACCAGGCCGTCGAGCGCGCCCGCGTGGCGGAAGCAGAGCTGGAGCGCGCCAAGGCGGCGCTGGCCGAGGGCGACAGCCGCCTGGCGGCGGAGTTGCGCGCCCTGGAGGTCTCGCGCGCGAAGCTGCAGCGCACGGTGCTGAAAAGCCCGATCGACGGCATCGTGCTGGCCCGGCTTGCGGAGCCCGGCGACGTGGCCGTGCCGGGCGGCGCGGTGCTGCGCATCGGCGACACGGCCGGCGTGTGGGCCAGCGTCTGGGTGGATGAGACCTTCCTGCCGCAACTCAAGCCGGGGCAGGCCGCCACCGTCGAGTTGCGCTCAACGCCCGGCGGCAGCCTTGCGGGCCGCGTGCTGCGGGTGGGGCGCGAAGTGGACCGCGAAACCCGCGAGCTGCTGGTGGACATCGCGCTGACCAACCCGCCGGAGCAGCTGGCCGTGGGCCAGCGCGCCGACGCCCGCATCCACGGTGCTTCGGCCTCGGGCGTCACGCGCGTGCCCTCGGAGTTCCTGGTGTTCCGCAGCGACGGCGCGTTTGCCTGGGTAGACGAGGGCGGCAAGGCCGCGCTTCGTGAGGTCACGCCCGGCATCAGGGGCCGCGACTGGGTCGAGATCACAGGCGGGCTGGCCGCCGGCGACACCGTGCTGCGCCCGACGCCGGGCGCCCGCGCCGAGCTGCGTGACGGCGCGCGGGTCACGGCGCAGGAGCCCGCGCCATGATGGACCTGGCCGTGCGCGACATCCGCAACGACCTGTCGCGCTTCCTGCTGACCGCGGCGGGCCTGGGCATGCTGATGTCGGTGGTGCTGGCGATGACCGGCATCTACAACGGCATGGTTGTCGATGCAACGGTTCTGCCCGACACCTACGGCGGCGACCTGTGGGTGGTGCAGAAGGGAACGCAGGGGCCGTTCGCCGAGTCATCGCGCGTGCCGGCCCTGCTGGCCGACCGCGTCCGCGCCGTGCCGGGCGTTGCGCGCACGCGCAGCTACATGACGCTGAACGTGCAGCACGAGCTGGAAGACGGCGAGACCCTGCGCTTCATGCTGGCCGGGCTTTCCTGGCCCGATGACCTCGGCAACGCGCTGCCGCTGGCGCAAGGCCGCGCGCTGCGCCAGCCGCACTACGAACTGGTGGCGGACCGCGCGCTGGGCCTGCCCGTCGGCGCGAGCCTGCGGCTGGGGCGCGACGACTACACGATCGTGGGCGTCACCAGCGGCATGGTCAGCAGCAGCGGCGACCCTCTGGTGTTCGCCAGCGTCAGCGACGCCCTGCGCATCCAGAACGACCTCGCAAGCGAGGCCCTGCGCCTCGAGCGCGAGTCGCGCGTCTCCCGTGTACGCCGCAGCCCCTACGGGCGCGACCCCGCCAGCCTGGCCCGCGCGGGCTCGGCGGCGCCCTTGCCGGTTACCGCGCCGCCGCCGGTCACTGCGATCCTGGTCGATGTCGCGGCCGGCAGCGACGTCGAGGCCGTGAAGGCCTCGCTGCAAGGCTGGCCGGACATCAGCGTGTACACCATCGACGAGCAGCGCGAGCTGCTGGTGCGCGGCGTGATCGACCGCGCGCGCCGCCAGAT
This sequence comes from Planctomycetota bacterium, assembly GCA_022071975.1. Lineage (GTDB taxonomy): Bacteria > Planctomycetota > UBA8742 > UBA2392 > UBA2392 > JACKID01. The sequence continues at coordinate 32,153 of JAJVIO010000048.1, read as the reverse complement.
CGGGCTGTTCCGGGCGCTGCTGGTGCTGATCTCGGCCATCGTGATGGGGCTGATCGTCTACACCATGACGCTCGACAAGATGCTGTCGCTCTCGCTGCTCAAGCTGCTGGGCGCAAAGCAGCGGGTGATCCTGCGGCTGATTCTCGAAGAGTCGCTGCTGCTGGGGGTCAGCGCCTACCTGGTGGCGCTGCTGATCGGCGAGCTGGCCTTCGACCTGTTCCCGCGCCGCGTGCTGGTGCAGGACATGGACCGGCTGGCGCTGCTCGGCGTGATCCTCGGGCTGTCGATCGCCGCGGGCATGGTGGGCCTGCGCAAGGCCCTGGCGGCCAATCCCAACGAGGTGCTGGCTTCATGAACGAGCGCGTCGGGACATCCGTGCTTCGGCTCACCGGGATCTCCAAGGTCTACGGCGAAGGCCCCACGCGCGTGGACGCGCTGCGGCCCACGACCTTTGAAGCCCGCGCCGGCGAGGTGGTCGCCATCGTCGGGCCGTCCGGGTCCGGCAAGTCCACGCTGCTGACGATCATCGGCCTGATCAACCCGCCGACTGCCGGCTCGCTGCTGATCAACGGCGAGCCGGTCATCACGGACGGCGTGGCCGTGACGAACCTGACCACCATGCGTCGGCGCGAACTCGGCTACGTGTTCCAGCGCTCGAACCTCATCCCGTTCCTGAACGCCGAAGAGAACGTGCGGCTGGCGCTCGAGATCGACGGCGTGCCCGCGGGCCAGGCGCGCGGGCGCGCGCGGGAACTGCTGGAGTCGCTCGGCCTCGCCAAGCGCCTGGGCGCCCTGCCGGGCAAGCTTTCCGGCGGCGAGCAGCAGCGCGTGGCCATCGCGCGCGCGATGATCCATCAGCCGTCCGTGGTGCTGGCCGACGAGCCCACGGCCGCGCTGGACAGCGGACGCGGCCGCCAGGTGATGGAGCTGTTCCGCGATTCGGCCCACGCCCACGGCGCCGCGGTGCTGGTGGTGACGCACGACCACCGCACGCTTGACCTGGTGGATCGCGTGCTCGAGATGGAAGACGGCGTGCTGAGCGAGAAGCAACCCGACTGATTCAAGGCGCGGCGAACGGTTGCACTCCGGCCTTGGCGCAGGCCTGGTGCATGAACTGCAGGTGCTCGGCTGCGATGTCCGGCTGGTTGAGCGTTTGCAGCAGTTCCATGCCTTGCGTCCACCCCTGGCGCGCGGCTTCGGCATCGCCCCGCTCCAGCCGGAACAGGCCGTAGTCGCAGCGGGTTTCCGCCAGGGCCAGCGGGTTCCGGGCCTGCTCATGGAGCGCCAGCGCGCGGCGGAAGTATTCGTCGGCCTGTGCGGCGTCGCCCTTTGCCTGGCACAGGGCGGCCAGATGCCAGCAGGCGGTGCCCTGGTTGCGCGCGTTTCCGATCTCGATATGAACGGCGAGTGCCTGCCGCAGCAGACTCTCGGCCTGTTCCAGGTCGCCGGCGTCGCGCACCAGCAGCGCGAGGTTCTCGGTGGCGATTGCTTCATAGGAGTGGTTGCCCAGTTCCCGCGAGACGGCGATGGCAGCCTGGTAGTCGGCCCGCGCGCGATCTGGTTGGCCGGCCTGGGCGAAGAGGTTGGCGCGGTTGCCGATCACGATCGCCGCGCTGCGCTGGTTGCCGACTTCACGATGAATGTCGAGCGCCTGCTGATACGCAGCCAAGGCTTCCGCCTCGTTGCCGCTGCGCTGCAGTGAAAGCGCGAAGTTGCCGAGCGCGATGCCTTCGAAGCGCCGGTTCCCCGCGCGCCGGTGAAGCTGCAGCGCCTCGCGATGGTGCTCGAGCGCAAGCCGCGCTTCACCCCTGTCATCCAGCAGGCCCGCGAGGCTGCCGAGTGTTATGCCCTGTCCCCGCAGGTCGCCGATGTCGCGCTGGATCGCCAGCGCGTCGCTCAGCAGCGCTTCACCACGTTCGGGCTGGCCCGCACGCGAGAGCGCCAGGCCCAGGCTCGAGCTTGTGGAAGCGACACCGGCCCGGTCGCCCGCGGCCTGGAACAGTGCCAACGCCCGCTCGTAGTCCGCGATCGCTTGCTGGCGCCGCCCCTGCATGATCAGCAGGTTGGCCCTGACCCCGAGCACGAATGCCTCGGCGACCCCGCCGGGGGCCTGCTGCACCGCGGCAAGCGCCGACTCTATCAGTTCCAGCGCCCGCGCGGTCTGCCCGCAGGCATCGCAGGCAACGGCCGCGCGCCGCAGGGCGGCAGCCCTTGCAGTGCCTTCAAGTGCAGCGGACAACTCGTGCCAGTGGGCGGCCGCGACGAGCGGAAGGAATGCCGTATCGGCGTGCTCGGCTGCGCGGTGCAGGTAGTGCAGGCGCGCCCGCAGCATGTCGGGCGAAGGCGAATCAACGCCTTCGCACGCCAGTCGCGCGTGCGCGGCCAGGTCCGCGGCAATGGTGTCGATCGGGTGCGGCTGCGGCTTCGGTGCGTGGAAGTCGTCCAGCGCGGCAAGTTCAGGCGCGGGGCCGCCAAAGAGCAACTCGATCAGGCGCACGGCGAGCTCGTGCAGTCTCGCCCTGTCGCTGGGCAGTTGAAGTCCGTATGCCGCCTCGCGAATCATCGCATGGCGGAACAGGTAGGCCTGTTCAGCGTCCATGCCGGGATTCTAGGGTCCGGGTCGGGAGTCCGCCCGGCAAATCACCTGCCGCGAGGCGGGCTGACAGATCCTTCACCTTCATCATCGGGAATGGTCGAAGGCGGGCACTCCGGCCTTGGCGCAGGCCTCGCGCATGTCCCCGGTTCTCTTCTCAAGCAGCGGAGTCGCGTCCATATCGCGCAGCATCGCAGCGCCTTCGCGCCAGACCCGTGCGGCGTCGGGGTGTCTTCCGGCTGCCAGCAGGCACAGGCTGTAGTCGCAGGAATGTATACCCTCGAAACGCCGGTTGCCGGTTTCGCGATGGATCGCCAGCGCCTCGGTGAAGGCTTGCTCGGCCGGCGCCAGGCGCCCGGTCGCGTAGTAGACGTAGGCGAGGTTGCCCAGAGCGATTCCCTCGAAGTACCGGTTGCGCACTTCACGCAGGATTGCCAGTGCCTGTTCGAATGTCCGCTCCGCCTGCTCCATGCGCCCGGTTCGCCGGTAGGCCAACGCGAGATTCGCGAGGGTGGAGCCTTCGAAGGCGCGATTCTTCACGGCGCGGTGGATCGCCAACGCTTGCTCGAAGCAGCGCTCGGCATCGTCCGTGCGCCCGGTCTCCTGCAGCAGCTGCGCGAGGTTCCCCAGCACGCCGCCTTCCACCCGCTTGTCGCCGAGCTCACGGGCGATCGCCAGCGCCTGCATGTAAGCCTGCTCGGCCTTCTCCGGGCGCTCCGTGCCCTGGTACACGGATGCCAGGTTGGCCAGGGTGATCCCCTCGAACTGCCGGCTGCTTTCCTCCCGTGCGATCTCCAGCGCCTGCTCGAAGCCGCGCTCGGCCTGCGCCATGCGTCCGGTATCCTTGTAGACAAGCGCGAGGTTGCCGAGCACGAACGCCTCGGAGTTGCGGTCGCCGACCTCGCGCACCACCTCAAGCGTCTTCGCGTGCAAGCGTTCCGCTTGCTCGAAGCGCCCGGATTGCTGGTAGGCGTACGCCAGGTTTCCCAACGTCATGGCTTCGAAGCGCCGGTTCTTCACCTCCCGATTGATTTCGAGCGCTTTGGTGATCGTCTGCTCGGCTTGTTCGATGCGTCCGGTTTCCGCATACACAAGCCCGAGCGCTCCCAGCGCCTCGCCCTCCTGCTTGCGGTCTTTCAGCTCGCGATGGATCGCCAGCGCATGCGCTAAAACCTGCTCGGCCCGTTCCGTGCGACCGGTGGACCGATACAACAGCGCGAGGTTTCCCAATTCGCAGCCTTCGCGGCGCCTGTCGCCAGATTGTCGATGAAGTTCCAGTGCCTGATCGAACATCGGTTCGGCTTGCCCCATCCGACCGGTTTCCATGTACACGAGCGCGAGACACCCCAAGGCCAGACTCTCAATGTTCCGGTCACCCGCGTCGCGTGCCAGCGCCAGTGCGTCCGCCGCCAGACCTTCCGCCACCTTGGGACGGCCGGCCCGGATCCACGCCAGGCCACACAGGCGCGTGGCCTCCGCGCGCGCCGCACCCTGCAATTGAGGCGCCAGGGTCGGCCAGAACCGCACGGCCTCTGCCTGGCGATGCTGACGCATGGCGGATTCCGCCGCGCGCCGCAGATACAACTGGTGCGCGGCTCTCAGCTTGCCCGGGACATCCGCGCCGGAAGAAATGGCCACGCCCAGGTGGTGTACCAGCTCTTCGGCCGCGCGGTCTGTCGGGTGCGGCTGAAACTCGGGCGGGTCGATGGCGTCCAGAGGCGGCGACTCGGGTGCTCGGCCGCCGAAGGTCTGCTCGATCAGGTGGAACGCCAGCTCGTGCAGCCTTGCCCGGTCGCTGGGCGGCTGAAGCTGGTACGCCGCGTCGCGCAGCAGCGCATGGCGGAACAGGTAGGCGGTCTCGGCGCTGGTCATGGCCGGCATTCTAGCCTTGCGTCGGTGCTTCGACGAAGGGCGCCATGCCGGCTTCCGCGCAGTCGAAGACCATGGCGGCGATCTGGGCGTCGAGGTTCGTGCGGTCGCCGAGCTGCGCCAGGATACCCCAGCCCTCGAGCCAGGTGTCGCGCGCGCGCGGGTGCTTCAGCGCGATCAGCGTCAGGCCGTACTCGCACAGGTGGATGCCTTCGAATCGCCGGTTGCCTACCTCGCGGTGCATCGCCAGGGCCTCTTCGTAGCCGCGGCGGCTGGCATCCAGCCGGCCGGCGAATCGCTGCAGGCCGGCGAAGTTGCCGCGCGCGATTGCCTCGCTGCGGCGATTGCCGAGTTCGCGATGAATCGCCAGCGCGGCGGCGTAGGTGTCGCGGGCCTGCTCCGGGCGCTGCGAGTCCTGGTACAGGGCGGCCAGGTTGCCGAGGATGATTCCCTCGCTGCGGCGGTTGCCCACTTCGCGATGGATCGCCAGGGCCGCCTCATAGCCGCGCTCAGCCTGGTCAAGCCTTCCCTGTTCGCGGTGCAGCAGCGCGAGGTTGCCCAGCGCGATCCCTTCGTAGCGCCGGTTTCCGACCGCGCGGTGGATTTCCAGCGTCCGTTCATAGGTGTGCTCCGCAAGCTCGGCGCGTCCCGTGAACTGATACAGCAGGGCGAGGTTGCCCAGTGAGATGCCTTCGCTGTAGCGGTCCCCGGCGTCCCGCATCCGCTGCAGAGCCTGTTGGTACAGCTCTTCAGCGTGATCCGGACGGCCGGTCTCCGAGGCCAGGTTCGCGAGACCGCCGAGCGCGATGCCCTCCATGCGCCGGTCGCCCGCCTGCCGCTGCGTTTCAACGGCGCGCTCGAACAGCGTTTCCGCCGCCGCGGTGCGGCCGCTGAGCGCGCGCACGGAGGCGGCGCGGCGCAGTGCTTCTCCGCGAGATGCGCCATCGGTCAGCTCCGCCAGCAGCTCCCAGGCCGAGGCCGACGCGTCGGACTGGTATGCGCGCCCGGCGTGCTCGGCCCCGCGCTGCAGGTAGAAGCGCCGCAAGTTCGCCAGTTCAGCGGCGCCGCCGGATCCCTGCAGGGCAAGCCCCGCGTGGTTGACGAGCTCAAGCGCCACGGAATCGGTGGGGTGCGCCGCGGCCTCGACGGGCGCCGCGGCATCCAGCGGCGCGGGCGCGGGCGCGCGACCTCCGAATGTCTCCTCCATGAGGTAGAACGCCAGTTCATGCAGCTTCGCGCGCTCGCTCGGCAGCTGCATCTCATAGGCGGCGTCGCGCAGCAGCGCGTGCCTGAACAGGTAGGCCAGTTCCGCGGAGAGCCCGGTCACGGCGACATTCTAGAGACGGGCCCCTGCTCCAACCCGCGAAAAAAGAAGTCACCCGGCGGTCGCGGGACGGCTTCTAATCGAGCGGGAGTACGCCCGCCTTCGCGCACCACTCCCGCATCTGGGTGACCTGGCTCTGCAGGAGTGTCTTGTCGCCCAGCGCCTGCAGGATGGCGACGCCCTGTCGCCATGTTTCGCGGGCTTCCGCATGGCGGGACTCCTCCAGTTGCAGCAGTGCGAGGGCAAGCAGGTGTACGGCTTCGAAGCGGCGGTTGCCCACTTCGCGATGGATCGCGAGCGCCTGCAGGAAGGCCTGCTCGGCCAGGTCGCGGCGGCCGGAAACCGCGTACAGGGTGGCCAGGTTGCCGCGCGAGATGCCCTCGCTGCGCCGGTTGCCGACCTCGCGATGGATCGCGATGGCCTGCTGGTACAGGTGCTCGGCCTTGTCCAACTGCCCGGACTGGCGACACACGATTGCGAGGTTGCCCAGCACGACGCCCTCGTAACGCCGGTCGCCGGCCCGGCGTGTGGCGGCCAGGGCTTGTTCAAAACACTGCTCGGCCTGTTCCAGACGCCTGGCCTCCTGGTGGATGATGCCGATGGCGCACAGGTTCGGGCCTTCTTCGCGCTCGCTGCCGATGGCGCGGTGGATCTCACGCGCTTGCTGGATCAGCTGTTCGCCGGGCTCCGGCCGGCCAGTCTGGCGATAGAGATCCGAGAGGTTGCGAAGAATGATTCCCTCGCCGTGGCGGTTGCCGACCTCGCGCGCGGCGTTCAAAGCCCGCTGGCTTGCCGTTTCGGCCTGTTCGGGTCGCCCGGTTTCCGAGTACACAACCGCCAGGTTCATCAGCACGGCGCTTTCGATGCGCTGGTGGCCGGCCTCGCGCGCCAGCGGCAACGCCTGGTCGAACAACTCCTCGGCCGGCTTTGGGCGGCCGGTGTTGAAACACAGCGCGCCGGCTTTGCGCAGCGCTTCGGCGCGCGCGGCGCCCTGCAGCAGCTCTGACAGCTCGCGCCATTTCGAGACGGCTTCCGCTACCTGGTACTGCTTTTCCGCGTACTCTGCGGCGCGGCGCACGTAGCGGCGGTGCAGTTCAGGCGTGACGGAAAGAGCGGCACCAGGCGCGGCGGTGCCCGTCAGCGCCTGGCGGGCGTGGTCACTCAGCTCGGATGCAACGACATCTGTCGCGCACCATTCGTAACGGGGCGGGTTGACTGCATCCAGGGGAGCGGGTTCAGGCGCGCGGCCGCCAAACGCTGCCTCGATAAGGTGGAACGCAAGCTCGTGCAGCCTGGAGCGGTCGCTGGGCAGCTGCAATCCGTAAGCCGCCTCGCGCAGCATGGCGTGGCGGAACAAGTAGGCGGTCTCGGCGTTCATTGTGGAGTGGGTGGCTCCTCGTCCTGCAGTGGAAGCAGACCGAACCGACGGCAGTGTTCGCGCATTTCGTCCCGCACCTGCTGCAGTCTTGACGCGCGTCCGCGCGCCCGAAGGACGCCGATGCTTTCCCCCCACAATGCCGCAGCCTCGTCGCGCCTGCCCTGGCTCAAGAGGCACAACGCCAACCTGCACTGGTCCGCGGCGAACACACCGTTGCCGCTGGTCTCCAGCCTGACGGCCACTGCGTCACGCAGGAACGGCTCGGCTTCACGGGCGCGGCCTTGCGCCATCAACAGATGGCCCAGTTCGGACAGCCCGAAAGCCAGCACCAGCGGCTGCCCCGTCGCACGCGCCAGTTTCACGGCGGCTCGCAGGTGGAGTTCCGCCTGTTCAATCCGATTGGTGTGGCGGGAAACGTCACTCAGGTTGATCAGCGCACTGGCTTCGACGTCTCGCAAATTGTGGGCCCGCGCGAGCTCGAGGCCCTGTCTGTCGAACTCCTCAGCCTCCTGCCAGCGATGCTGAAAGCTCCGCAGGTTACCCAGGTTCACGGTGATGGCGGCCTCAAGCCGGATGAAACCTGTTTCCCGGGCAATCGCCAGCGCTTGCAGATTGAGGGCTTCACCGCGGTCAAACTCGCTCCGCGCTACGCACATGCTGCCGAGCACCGACTGCACCATGGCTACCCCGCGTCGGTCGGCGGCTTTCCGCAGCAGCTCCAGCGCGGCAGCGCCCTCACGCTCGCAATCCTCGAGCCTGGCAAGCTGGTAGAACAACACCGTGCGGCTGCCGCGCACCGCAGCCTCCAGCCCCACGTCGTCGTACTCCACGGCTAAGTCAAGCGCGGCAAGGTGGAGTTGTTCCGCCTGCTCCGTCCTCATCAGCCGCACCGCGGAGTTGGCCGCACGGCGCAGGCACTCGCCGCGCCTCGAGTCGGGAAAGAGCGCTGCGGCCAGCTGCCAGGAAGACAGCGCGTCGGCGTGGCCGTACGCCTGCTCCGCCACCTGCGCTGCTCGGCAATGATAGACGCACAGGGGCTCGTGCAGGTCCGGATCGCCGCCGCCTTGTACCGCCAGGCGGGCATGAGCGGCCAGCTCTGAGGCGATCCCATCCGTCCGATGGGGCGTGAACGAGTGAGCCGCGGGCGGCGTCAGGTCCGGCATCGGCGCGCGCCCGCCGTGGAACTGCTCCAGCAGCTGCACGGCCAGGCCATGCAGCTGCGCCCGCATCGCGGGAGGCTGCAGCTCATAGGCCGCGTCGCGCAGCAGCGCGTGGCGAAACAGGTAGGCGGCCTCGGCGTCCATGGCGCGATTGTAGGTTGCGCCCGCCTAGTCGTCGAAGTCGGCCCATACCTTTGAGTCGCGGTCAACCTCGGTGTCGTAGACGTCCCACTCGCCGCGGTGGTCTTCCACCTCGGGCACCATCTTGCGCGCCCGCGACAAGATGAACCACACCAGCGGCAGCACGCCGCCCGCCAGGAACACCGTGCCGCCGATCGAGCGCAGGTAGATCAGCCGCGACCAGAACGAGCCGGTCACCACTTCCTGCGTGCGCGCCTTCCACAGGCCTTCATCCAGCACGATCAGCACCTGGTGCATGCCCAGCGGGAACAGCGCCAGCACCATCATCATCACCAGCCCGATCTGCAGCGACCAGAACACCACCCGGATCAGCCTCGCGTTCCAGGCCGAGCGTTTGAACAGGTGCTGGCAGCAGAACAGCATGCCCGCGATCGCCACGTTGCCCTTCACGCCGAACATCGCCGCGTGGGCGTGGTTGCCGGTCAGCCAGGTGCCGTGCTCGTAGTAGTTCACGATCGGCAGGTTGATCATCGAGCCGAACACGCCCGCGCCGAAGATGTTCCAGAAGTTCACCGCCAGGATGAACAGCCACACGCCGTCCATCACCACCGCCTGGCGGCCCTCAACGGCCAGGGCGTCGGCGCGCTTGAGCTCGAGGCGCGTGCGCCAGGCGTCCAGGGTCAGCAGCAGCAGCGGCAGCACCTGCAGCGTTGAGAACACCGAGCCCAGGGCGATGATCGGCGTCGGCTTGGCGATCCAGTAGAAGTTGTGCGAGATGCCCACCAGCGCCGTCAGCAGGAACAGCATCACGGCGAGGAAGATCACGCGCTCGGCCATCGCGCGGCGGATCACGCCCATCTGCACCAGCATGTAGCCCACCACCACCGTGGTGAACACCTCAAACGTCGCCTCCACCCACATGTGCACGACCATCCAGCGCCAGAAATCCGAAATCGCGAAGTTGGTCTGCGGCCGCACCAGCAGGCCGAAGAACAGGAAGGCGACCATGATGCTGCTGCCGTACAGCAGCCAGGACGGCACCGACCACAGGTTGCTGCGATTCAGCCAGGGGCGCACGGCGCGGTAGATGATCACGATCCAGAGCACGAAGGCCGCCAGCATCACGATCTGCCACAGGCGGCCGAGCTCCATGAACTCCCAGCCCTGGCTGCCGAGCCAGTAGGCAAGCTGCTCGTTGAGGTAGCCCTTGGGCCCGAGGTAGATGCCGAACAACACGCCCGCGCCCACCAGGATGCCCATCCAGAACAGCAGGTTGATCAGCGTGCGCTGCCCGCGCGGGACTTTCGAAAGCTCGGGCAGGAAGAAGATGGTGTAGCCGATCCAGCAGATGAAGAACCAGAAGATCTGCAGGATCACGTGCCAGCTGCGCACGACGGTGATCGGCAACAGCGCCGCGATGTCGATGCCCAGCAGCCGGTCCGTGCGCACGAAGTCGTTGGCGCTCAGCACGCCCGCGCCCACCTGCACCAGGAACACGATCATGGCGAACGCGAAGAACTTGTAGACCAGCCGCTGCGTCGGGCGCACGTGCTCGGAGCCGGATTCCAGCTCGGCTGTGGTCAGTGCGGGCGTGCCGTTGGCCTCAAAGGGGTCGCCGATGTTGCGCAGCTGGCCGTAGACGTACAGCACCGCGCCGATGCCCATGAACAGCGCAAAGATCGACAGCACGCTCCAGAGAATGGTCGCCTGGGTGGGGGAGTTGCCCACGGCCGGGTCGTAGGGCCAGTTGTGGGTGTAGCTGTAATCCTCGCCGGGGCGCTGCGCGGCGGCCACCCAGCCGCCCCAGTAGAAGTAGGCGGTGAGGGCGCGGATGTCTTCGGGGTCGCTGATGTAGTTGGTGGGGTGCAGAGCCTCGGGGTACTCGGGGTCCGTGAACACGCGGGTGTAGTGGGTGTTCAGCTCGGTGAAGCCCTGCGCCTGGGCCTGCGTGATGGTGATGCGCTCGGCCTGCTCATCCCAGCCGTTCTGGCGCAACTCGCGCTTGACGCGGGCGCTGATGGCGTCGCGCTCTTCCTGCGTGAGCTCGCCGTCGCTCGCTTTCTCGGCCTCGTAGAAGGCGGTCATGCTGACGGCCGTGTGGTGCAGCGCCTCGGCCGTGAAGTCGGGCCCGCGCTCGGCGCCGTCGCCCCAGAACGAGCCGTAGCTCATGAGTGCGCGCAGGTGGAAGACCTCTTTGCCGCGGTTGATGTCCTCGACGGTGAAGACGGTTTTGCCGTCAGGCGTGACGAAGTCGGCGATCGGCGGCGCGCCCTTGTAGGTCTCCAGGCCCAGGTAGCCGACGCCGATGATGCTGACGGCGGCGACGAACAGGATGTGGATGGGCCAGTACTTTTTCTGGATCAGCAGCCTGGAGAAGCCGATTGCCTTGACGGCGCGCGCCGCGCGCCCGGAAGGCATTTCAACGTGTGAGCCGGCCGCCATGTGCGCCTCCGTTCATAGAGTCCTCCAGCGGCCAGTATAAATAGATATGTGGGTCCGGAAATCTATAAATGCAAATGTCGGCGCGCCGGGCAACGTCCCGGCGCGATCGCAGACGTGGAACAAGCCCGGGGTGTGTCAGCCAAGGCAGGTTTGTCCGCAGGTTGCTGACGAGGTCGAAGTACAGCAGTACCGAGTTCAGAGTACAGAATGGCGTGGAAGCGGCCTCAGGAGCTGCTTCCGCGCCGGACTCGATACTCTGGACTGTGTACTCTGTACTTCACCAACCGACACACCCGCGAGCCGGTTTTCCTCATTTCAACTATCCGCCGACACCGTTGGACAAGCGCTTTTGGCGGGGTACATTTCCTCCCGTGCAGCGCGGTGATGCAGCACCGGGTTGCGGGTGAGTCCCCTGCAAAGGACTTATCCGGGGTAAGGCCGGCACGCCTCGCGCGTGCAGTGTACGGAGGTCGCCAGTTCGCTGGCGGCTTCCCGGGGAAAGCGGAAACGCCCCCCGTGGCAGGTGGTGACGCCTGCCGGGACATCGGCCAGCCTTCGCGGAGTCGACGCCGCGCAACCGCCAGCCGGCCGAAAGGCCGGGACGTGAAAGGGGAATAGCCGCCCCGATCGCGTAGAGTGAGGGGCTGTCCTCACGACGCAGGCTCACTGCACACCAATGGCCGGGGCAACACCCTGGCCCGCAAAAGCCTCCGCCTCGCGGGGGCTTTTTGCATTCCCGGCGAATCCGATGGGCACAGGCACTTCTGGTCCCTGCATTGGCACAACCGGAGGACCATCTTTCTCCAAGCCTCAATGCCGCAACGACGCTACCTGAACCACGTGGCCATCAAGAAACTGCGGCACGCGAAGGTCGCGAAGGTCGCGAAGCAAAGCCCTGCTTCAAGCCATTCTTCGCGGTCTTCGCGCCTTCGCGTGAGGCAGTTGAGAGACGCTCAGTGCCAAGAGATGACTTCGAAATGGCGCAAGCGCAGCGAGTCATGCTTTGCTTCGTGGTCCTTCGCGGCCCTTCGTGGTGAACGCGTTTTTGCAGTCGTCCGTCAGGTGCCTGTCACCGTGGCTCAATCATGAACGCCGACGCCGAGCGGGTCGCGCGGGCAACAGCGGCTCGGTGAGTTTCAGGTACAGGTTGAACAGGAACTCGACGCGCGAGCGCTCGCTCTGGAAGGGCTGGCTGCGATAACACCTGTCCACTTCGCGATCGAGCTTTTTGTGGGCGTCGCGCAGAGCCTTGGGCATGGTGAGAGGATCGTAGAGGTCCGCCAGTGTCTGCCCTTTGAACTGGTCACGGGCGTCCAGCACAGCCTGTGCGGCCGCCTCCACGGCGGCTTTACGGGCGGTAGAGACATCCTGCGGCCAAGGGAAGTTATTGTACACCAGTCTTGCTGAGTACTGATAGTCGCTCTTTGTCCGACCACATACGCGACGAACCCAGGCCATATGCATATCGCTGGTAAGCATTCCAAACTCATACAGCGAGGCGTCGGGCACCACGAGCGCGCTTCCAGAAGCGATTGCATCTTCCGGCATAAAGCCGATCGGAATGTATCGCCGAGCTTCTGAGGATACCTTTGGAACTAAAAGGTACGCTGACTTCGGCTGGCGTATCTCACCAAAAAGTCCTGGAGTTGCAGCAAGCTCACGGGTGCGCGTTCGTCCACTACTTTCTCGAAATCTCTTTACGGCCTTCAAGTGTTCCGAAATTAGCCTAGAAGAACGCGCGATGTTTGGAGGAGCATCTACAAGCCACAAGCACCAACGCTCGTCCCCGTTGATGAATTCATTTGATCCGTACAGTCGCCGGATAAATGGTCGCGCAGCAGGTGTTTCCCTCAAAATGTCCGCACGTTCTGCCGACGATAACACCAAGCCAAGCGAGTCCGGTATGTCTCTGTCTTTGTCAATCATCATGCTGCCATAGTTCATTTGCGGCACGGTGCAAACTGGTTTGGTGCGCTTGGGCAGAAAGATGTCATCCGTTTCAACCAAGTAAGGCGATAATCTGGATAGCCTTGTAACGGTTGGATGGTCAGGATCGTCGCTGTAGTCCCAGAGCACAGCATGAGTTGGTTGAATGCCAAATCCAACGATCACGACGTGCACGTGTGCCGCACCGCGCGCTTCGCTCTGCCAAGCGAATGTATTGTGAGCGAAGCGGATGTGGACGTTTTCAACCTGCCGGATGTGCTTCCAGAAGACGCCGACTTGTTCGCCCTGACAAATTGAATTGGTGGAAACAAAGGCTGCTGTAATCCGCTGTCCCGCAATGTACTTCGCTGCCGCCCGGTACCAGCAGGTTACGTAGTCCAGAACACCAGCGCCGCGAACATCACCCCAGACTCGAGCCATGTCAGCCTTTTGGGACGCGTTTTGTTCCTTCTTGCCGACAAAGGGCGGGTTGCCGAGGACGTAGCTGCACTCGCTGGCGGGCAGCACAGTGTTCCAGTCGGTACGCAGGGCGTTGCCGAGGTGAATTTTTGCGCCCTTCTTCAAAGGCAGGCGTGTGACCGGCTTGCCGAACTCCTCACTTACGCGCAGGTTCATCTGGTGGTCGATCAGCCACATGGCCACTTCCGCAATGCGGGCGGGCCATTCCTCAATCTCTATGCCGTACATCTGGTCAACATCGACCTTCAACAACGCGCCGGAGAACAACTGCATGGCGTCGTCGCGGCCGCTGTGAAGCTTGCGCAGCACCTCAAGCTCGAGCAGGCGAAGCTCGCGGTAGGTCACAACCAGGAAGTTGCCGCAACCGCAGGCCGGGTCCAGGAAGCGCAGCCCGGCAAGCTTGTCCTGAAAGGCTTTCAGCTTGCGCTGGTCGCTGCCGCAGGACTTCAACTCAGCTTGCAGGTCGTCAAGGAACAACGAGCGGATCAACTTCATGATGTCCCGCTCGGAGGTGTAATGCGCGCCGATCTGGCGGCGCTGCCGCTGGCCTTCCTCCCCCGCCATCACAGACTGAAACAGCGAGCCAAACACCGCCGGGCTGATGCGCGACCAGTTGAAGTTGCAGCACTTCAACAGGGCGGCCCGCATGGGGCCCGTGAACTCGGCGAAGTCCAGCCGCTCGGTGAACAATTCGCCGTTGACGTAGGGCAGGGCCGCGAGGTCTTCGGGCAGGTTGGCGGGACGGTCGTCGGGCTTCGTGTCCAACACCCGGAACAGCCGTGCCAGTGCCGGGCCGAGGTCGCTGCCGTCCCAGCGGGCCTGTTCAACGATTCGGCGGAAGGTGTCCGGATCGAAGATGCCCGTGTCTTCCGCGAACAGGCAGAACAGCACGCGCACCAGGAAGCGCTCAAGCTGGTGGCCGCGATAGCCGCCGTGCTCAAGGGCGTCGTGCAGTTCGCCGAGTATCTCGACGGCCTTGACGTTGATCGGGTCTTCGGGATCAACCGGCTTGGTGTCCTGCCCCCACAGGAATCCGAACCGGCGGATGTTTTCGTGCAGCTTCGCGGTGGGGAACTTGGCGACCGGCGTGGCCGGGTCTTCGGATTCAAGGTCATACACCACGAAGCGGGCGAAGTCGGACACCACGATGTACTTGGGGACCTCGTCAGTTCGACCTTCACGGGTGAGCGACTGAACGTAGTCGAAGGCCTGACTGGCGGCCTTGGAAAGGTCCTGCCCTCGGCTCTTGTGCTCGGCGAGCATCACGCCGGTGTAAAACACGTCGATGCGATCAAACGACCCACCCAGGTTGCGGACCTTTTCTTCAAAGCTGGCAACGCTGCGGCGATTGATGCCGAACACGTTGAAAAAGGCCTGCCAGAAGGATTGCGCCTCAGCTCGTTCGCTGGATGCATCTGCCCAGTCGTGCGCGAAGGCGATGGCGCGGGAGCGGATTTCGGACAGTGACAGTCTCATAGGGAAGGGATTGTAGCTGCTCTTGCGACACTGGCCACAGGTTCAAACGGGGACGTGCAGGACGGCCTGCTTTCACGTTATGCGCTGCGGTGCGGTCGGCCCGAAGGGCCCGGCTGTGATAGCCGCGGGCGTAAGCCCCCGGGGAGCATGAAGCGAATTCCCGCGCGCCCGAAGGGCCGCCTGAAAGGTGCATTGCGCGTGTCAGGCGGCCCCTCGGGCGCCTGGTCACGGGGCTTTGAATTCCGGGCGCTCACGCGCCCGGCTACCGTAGGGGGCCCCTTCGGGGCCCGCAGCCTGCCGGCGTTACTGAGCTACTCCTCGCGCGCCGATAGCGCCGGTCATCTTTGGCTCTTGGCGTCTGTGCCATATGGCTGGCATAACCGGTTCATGGCTGCGCCTGTTGATCTGCTGGTGTTTAGCGTTCCGGGTCTTTCCGCGCGGATGCTTTCGGAGCGTGAATCCTCATTGCCCCACCTGGCGAAACTGGCCCGTGGCACGGCCGCCACCGTTGCCGTGCTGGATGGCGCTTCGCCGGCGCAGCTTGAGGCTGCGCTGTTCTGCGGCCTGCTGCCTGAGTTCATTGCCGGCGGGCGCGGCGCGCCCTTCTGGGTGCAGGCCGGCGTCGAGGCGCACGTGCAGTCCGAACACCCGTTGCCGACCACCTGGCGCGCCATCGCCAAACAGCCGCGACTTGAGTGGCGCACCATCGCCGGCCTGGCCGATGAGCCCGCGGCCGTGCTGGCCGCCCTGGACACCGCAATCGCGCAGGCCGATTCGCGCCGCGGGCTGGTGGTGCTGTCGGCCTGGGCCCTGGCTGACGGCCGCCCAGCCCCGCGCCACGCGGCGCCGCTGGATCGGCCGGTGCTGCTGATCCGCGGTGTCGAGCAGCCGAAAACCTGTGTGGGCATCCTGGAGCTTGCGGGTATCTTGCGGCGCGCCCTGACCGGCGAGGTGCTGACCGATGCGATTTAGCCTGCTGCTGATCCCGCTGCTGCTGGCCGCCTGCGCGAGCCGCCAGGCGCCCGTTGAGCGCGGCCTGTTCTCGCCCGACACCATGGTGGTCAAGCCAGTGCAGAACCTGAGCGGCGTGACGCTCAAGGTGCCCGAAATCTACCTGGGCGACGCCGTGGGCCGCGCGGCCGAGCTGGAGGTCGATGAAATCGACGTGGCCCTGCTGGCTGAAGCGGCCGTGTACGCGCGGCTCGATGAGCTGGGCTACCGCGCCGAACTTGACCAGAACGGCAGCCGCTTCCGCGACGGGCCGAAGTACGAGGTGCACTCGGCCATCACGATTTTCGACCTGACCGAGCTGCGCCAGACCGGCCACATACGCATGGCCATGACGGTGATGCTGGTTGACGCCAAGGGCCAGGTCGAGGTGGCCCGCGGCGAGGCGGACCGGGAGTTTCAGCTGCTGGACATGGCCCCCGACGAGGCCGGCGCGCTCGGCGACCAGCGTTTTATCGAGGGGCGGCTGCAGATCTTTACGGAGAGCCTGGCCCGGGAAGCCGTAGACGCGGCGGGATTCTGATGACGGGTGGCTGGTGGTTTCTATGGTCAGGATTGCAGCAGCAACGGAACTATAAGTAAGGCGCAAGCAGAGGAGAGCGAACATGAAGCGAATCGGACTAGCGACGGCAGGCCTGTTCATTGTGCTGCTCGCGGCCTGCGGCGGCGGAGCCAACAACGCGGCGCCTGCCGGCAACCAGGCTCCGGCGGGCAACCAGCCCCCTGCCGGCAACGAAACGGCCTGCGGCGGCGACAACGGCAAGGCCGAGTTTGACGCCGTGGCGGCACGCAACGCGGCCGTGGAGAAGGCCTGGGGTTTCCTGAAGACCCAGTACAACAAGGCGCCGGACCCGGCCGACCGTATGGGCCTGCTGAGCGGCTGGGGCCCGAAGACCATGAACGTGCCGTACACGGCGCTGGTGCTGCAGGGTCTGGTGGGCTCGAGCGTCTGGAAGTCGGATGACCCGATGATCAAGGACAGCGTGGAGTGGCTGCTGGCGGCGCAGGAGACCACAGGCGCCTGGAGCTACATGCCCGGCAACGACATGTTCAAGGGCCTGCGCGCGGTGTACATCACATCCATCATGGCGCAGCTGCTGGTTGACCTGAACGGCATGGACGCTTGGAAAGGCAAGCTGGACGGCCAGATCGCCTCGGCGCGCGATTACCTGAAGCAGTCGCAGGTGGGCAACCCGGAAGGCCCCGCGCCGGATTACGACGAAAAGACCACCGGCTACGGCGGCTGGGCCTACAGCAAGGAAGAGATCGCCGAAAGCGTCGACAAGAAGGGCAAGCCCCCCGCCAACATGAGTACCAGCAGCTTCGCCATCGACGCTCTGCACGCCTGCGGCGTTGAGGAAGGCGACCCCCTGTGGGAGAAAGCGCTGACGTTCCTTAAGCGCAGCCAGAACGCCGGCGAAGTACAGGAGGAAGGCTTCGAGGCGATCGAGAAAGGCAGCGGCAAGAAGATCAAGATGGCTGAAAAGGGCAGCCAGGACTACGGCGGCGCGATCTACAGCGAAGAAACCAGCATGGCCGAGGGCATGCAGGAGAACGAGGACGGCACGGTTACGCTGTTCAGCTACGGCAGCATGACCTACAACCTGCTGCGCAGCTACATCTTCGCCGGCCTGAAGAAAGACAGCGTGCCGGTGCAGTTGGCCTGGGGCTGGATCCAGCGCAACTACACGGTGGAGCGCGTGCCCGGCTTCCGCGCGGCGGCGCAGTATGAGATGGGCCTGTACTACTATTTCCTGAGCATGGCCCGCACCCTGGACGCCTTCGGTGTGGACGCGGTGGAAGAGCCCGACCGCGGCCTGAAGCACGACTGGCGCGCGGATATCATCAAGGCGCTCAGCGACCGCCAGCAGGATGACGGCAGCTGGATCAACGAAAAACACGACCGCTGGCAGGAAAACAGCCGCACCCTGTGCACGGCCTACGCGTTGAACGCCCTGCGCCACACGAAGTAGGCGGCCTGTGAGACTGTGGCATTCGCCTCCGGCGAATGAGTGCCGCGCGCCTCCGGCGCGCGCCAGCGGCCGGAGGCCGCTGACACTCATTCGCGAGACGCGAATGCCACTGTCGTTGCGGCTATTCCTTGATGCCGCCGGCTCGCACCTGGGGCTTGTAGGCTTTTGACTGGCCGCGCGCGATGCTGAGGGTTTTCCAGCGCGGGCCCAGCTGCTCGCGGGCGAGGGTTACCATCTGGCCCACGTGGTAGCTGTAGTGGGCAAGCTGGCGCATGATGGCGTCCATCACCGTCAGCGGCTCACCGCGGATGCGCACCTCGCGCAGCACGTCGCCCGGCTGCAACGCCCTGAGCGCGTCCAGGGTGCAGGTCCAGCCCGCATCCCACAGGCGCTGCACGCTCGCCCGGTCGCGCGAGGGCTGCTCGAACTCGCGGTCGCGCTGGCGGTTGGGCTTGTCGCCGTCGCTGGTCAGGAAGTCGGTCCAGCGCGACAACATGTTGCCGTGCAGGTGGCGCACGATGATGGCGATGCTGTTGGCCTCGGTGTCGGTCAGGTGAAACAACTGCTCGTCGTTCACCTGCGCCAGCACGCCGTCGCCCTGGGCCTTCACGGCCTGCATGCGGGCGACGCAGCCTTTCAGGAACTCCGCGGCGGTGTTCATTCGCGTGCACGCGCAAGCGTCACGCGGCGGCGACGCCAGATCGCCACAGCCGCCAGCAAGGCCAGGCCGGCGAGCGGCCAGCTTCCCGCGCCGGCGTTCACGGCGCAGTCGTAGTGGTCGGACTCGTCGCCGGATTCGTAGTCGAAGAAGTACTTCACGAAGCTGACCGTGGCGTCCGCGCCTGCGCCGTCCGGGGCGTTGATGGTGATGGTGATTTCGAAGTCGCCCCAGGCGTTGGGATTGGCGCTGTCCACCTCGACGTAGTAGGTGGAGTTATAGTCGTGGGCGATGAAGTCGGGCTCGACCGTCCAGTCGCCGTCGGTGTCGCGCACGTCTTTGATTTCGTCGTAGTCGGCCTCCAGGATGCGCACGCGGGGCGGCGCGTTGAACCCGCGCACGGTGATGTCCACATCCGCCCATTCACTGGTGCCGTAGTCGAGGTTGATGCGGTAGCGCGCGGTCTCGTGGTCGCGCAGGCTGACTTCGTCCTGGTACTGGACCAGCAACTCAGCGCTCAGGGGTGCGGCGGCGGTGACCAGAAGACCCAAAAGGATAAGCAGCGTCAGACGTCCCATGGCTGAACTCCATGTCACAAGTCGGGTGAGCGACCCACGAGCACTATACCACATGAGCCGCCGTTAAATGAAGAAACGCGCAGCGGTGGCGGATGAGTCCAAGGACGTAAGCAGCGGTTACTGCGCCGCTTGCGTCAGCAGCGCATGGATGGCTTCTTCCGGCAGACCCTTGCGCAGGGCCACCAGTTCGCCGTTCACGAACTTGGCCACGAACTGGCGTTCGTTGAAGCCACTGGGCAGCGCGGCTTTCACGCTGTCCGCCACATGGCCCTGGTAGGCGCAGGCCACCACGATCTGGTTGGCGTTGACGGCCGACTTCACCACCTCGGTCTTTTCCATTCGCTGCACCAGCGAATCGCACGACCATCAGGTGGGGGCCATATCCACCGCCACGAACAGCGGTATCCCGCCTTCCTGGGCAAGCTCAGCGGCGGCGGCGTAGTCGCCGGTGATGCGCCCCTCGGCCTGAGGTAACTCCCGAAACCAGAAGGAATACCCCAGCACACCCAGCAGCACGGCCGCGGCCATCAGGTAAGGCAGGTTGTTCAGGAGCTTCTGCATCGCTGATGAAACGGCCGAGCGGGCGGATTTATTCGCCTACTTCTTGCGCGCCTTGGCGGGAGCCATGGCGGCGGCATGGGTGTAGCTGGCGTCCACCCAGCGCGACAGCTGCTTGGCGGTCTTGAGGGCATCCATGCTGACCTTCACCCAGCCGGGCAGAGTTTTGCCGTCGAAGGTGAAGGGGGTGCAATGCTTGAGTTCCAGGTGCTTCTGCAGCGCGTCTTCGGGACACAGGGCGATCAAACCGCCCTCCACGGCGCCGACGAACGGACGGCCGTTGATGATGCAGACGCGGCCGCCATACATGTCCTTTTCGGACCAGCCGTTCTTGCGCTCGAGCGCGTCCAGCATTCGCTCAAACAATCGCTGGTCATAGGACATGGTGCTCTCCGGCAGCATTATCGGCTGCGCGACCTGTTTCACAAGCGGGCAGATTAATAGCGATTGCCGGGCCGGTTCTGGTTGGTGTCGTAAGGCGGAAACTCATCGCCGGGGAAATCGTTATCCGGCGTCAGCGGTTCATCGTCGAAGGGCTCCGGCGCGAGCGCATCCTGCTCCAGCGGCTCCGGCGCCAGCGGTTGCTGGTACTGCGGCTGGGGAGGGTACGGCGCGCGCGGCTGGCCGGGATGCCCTTGCGGCGGGTACGGCGCGCGCTGCTGCGGCTGCCCGTAGGGCCCCTGCGGCGGTGCCGCCGGGCGCTGCTGCTGCCCATTGGGCACCTGGGGGCGCTGCGGCGCAAACGGCTGCGGGAACGGACGCGGGGCCGGCGGCATTGGCGGCGCCTGCATGGGGTCGTCGCTCAGGTAAGGTTTGGACTCGTCGGCGCGCTCGCGCCGCTTGGTGGCTGAGCCGGGGCTCTCCGACAGCCCGTCCACGCCGTAGCGGCCGGCGCCGCCTGTCACCCGCGCCTGTGCCGGGCCGTAGCTTGGCGGCGGCGCGCTGTAGCCCAGGTTTTCGAACGGCTGCCCGGCCGGCGGCTGCGGCGCGGCCGGCTGTTGGGGCGGGATCTGTACCGGGTGCAGTCCCGTCGATGTAGCCGGCGGCGGCCCTGCCCCCGGAGGCGCGGCCCCGGGCGGAGCTCCAGGTTGCTGCGGATAGGGCTGCTGCGTGTACCAGGCGGTGCGCGCTTGTTTGGATGTGCGGTCGCGCGAGCTCCAGACAAACCAGCCCATCGCGGCCGCGAACAGGATCGCCGGCACCACGATCAGCCAGATCCACCAGTTGGACTGTTCCATACTGGAGGACGTCTGCCCCGGCGCTGTGCCGGCAGGCCCCGCGCCGGCCGTGCCCAGCAACGGCTCGATGGTCGTGGCGCTCAGGCCCATGGGGTGGCCTTCCCATGCCACACGGCCCGAGGCGTCAATCAGCCACGCGCTGGGGTAGCCGTCGCCGCCGAAGGTGCGCAGCACGCCGGGCGCGCGGGCCACGCCGTAGGTCACGCCCTGTTGGCGCAGGTAGGGTTCGATCTTTGAGGAAGGTTCGTCGCTGACGGCCACCACGGTGAAGCCGCGTGAGCGGTAGGTGTCCGAAAGTTTCTGCAGGTGCGGCACGGCACCCTTGCAGGGCCCTCACCACGTGGCCCAGACCTCGAGCAAAACAACAGAGCCGCGGAAATCCGCGAGGCGCTGTTTGCCCGTGTCCAGGTTCCAGGTCTGCAGGAAGGGGAAGTCGGGCGCCGGCTGGCCAACGCCGACGGCCCAGGCGCTGCCCGAAAACAGCAACGCGGAAAGTGCAACCGTAAAGAAACGCACTGCGCGCATGCTCAATCCCGCACCGCCCCTGATGCGACATCATAGCAAAGATTGCACAGATTGTAGCGGGTTTCCTGACCGGTGCTCGGGCTAGCCGGCTTTGCGCCTGCGTCCGTTTCGCCCGGTGTGGTACTCGATTGAGCTAACCAGCGGGATGCCAACGGCTTCCCAGTTGCCATCCAGCTTGAACACGATGGTCGTTCGACCTTGCGGGTCGACAGAAATGAAATCGCGATGTTCCACCTTCAAACTGCGACCGTTCGCCAGGTGCAGCGTGAACTTGTGGAACGGACTGGCGTTCATGGCCTTGCGGATTTCATCAGCCTTCATGGCTTCCCTCGTGCGACAATTCTAGCAATTGCTCCCGGAAGGCGTCAGGTCTGCAGCACGCCCGTTCTGTACTCCGGCAGCTCCGGGTTGTTGGCGGACATCTCGATCGCGTTGATCAGCGCGTTGCGGGTTTCCTCGGGCTCGATGATCGCGTCCAGCCACAGCCTTGCCGCGCCATAGGCCGGGTGCGTGGCGTCCGTGTAGCGCTTCTTGATGTCCGCCAGCAGCGCCTTCGCCTCTTCGTCGCTTACCTCTTTGCCCTGCGCCTTCATCTTGCTGATCTGCAGCGTCAGCAGCGTGTTCGCCGCGCTTTCGCCGCCCATTACCGCGTAGCGCGCGCTCGGCCACGCCGCAATGTAGCGCGGCCGGTAGGCACGGCCGCACATGGCGTAGTGCCCGGCGCCGAAGGAGCCGCCGATGATGATGCTGAATTTCGGCACCACGGAATTGCTCATGGCGTTCACCATCTTGGCGCCCTTGCGGATGATGCCGTTGTGCTCGGACTCCGGGCCGACCATGAAGCCGTTGACGTCGTGCAGGAACACCAGCGGCACACCGATCTGGTTGCAGTCCATGATGAAGCGCGCGGCTTTGTCGGCCGCATCGTGGTAGATCACGCCGCCGGTTTCCCAGGGCTTGTCCTTGTGGCGGATGGTGTCTTTCTGGTTGGCCACGATGCCCACGGCCCAGCCGCCGATGCGGGCGTAGCCGCACAGCAGCGTCTTGCCGTAGTCGGGCTTGTACTCGTTGAAGATGCTGTCATCGACAATGCGCGCGATGATGTCGCGCATCTCATAGCCCGCGTAGGGATTGGCCGGGATGATCCCGCGAAGCTCGGCGGCGTCGTAGGCGGGCGGCTTTGCGGTCTCGCGGTTGAAGGGTGCTTTAGGCCGGTCCTTGAACATGCCCACGATGCTGCGGATCTTCTCGATGCACTCGGCGTCGGTCTTGCAGACGTAATCGGCCGTGCCGGATTTTTCCGCGTGGACGCGCGCGCCGCCGATCTCCTCGTTGGTGACGTCGCCGGTGGTGGTCTTGGCGGCCTTGGCGAGTGCCGCGGCGGCGAGGTACATGCCGCTGCCCTCGGTCATCAGCACGTGGTCGCAGAGCACGGGCAGGTAAGCACCACCGGCCACGCACAGGCCCATCACGGCGCTGACCTGCGGGATGCCGCTGGCTGATATGCGCGCGGCGTAGTCGAACACCTTGCCGAAGTCGTCTTTGTCGGGGAACACTTCGTCCTGCAGGGGCAGGAACACGCCGGCGGAATCCACCAGGTAGACCAGCGGCAGATGGTTCTCCATGGCCACGCGCTGGGCGCGCAGCACCTTCTTGCTTGTCATGGGGCAGAACGCGCCGGCCTTGATGGTGCTGTCGTTGGCGACCACCATGACGTCGCGGCCTTTGATCTTGCCGACGCCGGTGATGACATTGGCGCTGGGAATGCCCCATTCGTCGTACATGCCCAAGCCGCCGTACAGGCCGTATTCAAGGAAGGGCGAGCCTTCATCCAGCAGCGCGGCCACGCGCTTGCGCGGCGGCAGCAGGCCGGCTTCCTCTTTCTTGGCGATAGCCTTGGCGCCGCCGCCGTTGCGCAGCTTGTTGGCGGTGCTGCGGTGCTGCTCTACCAGCGCGTTCATGGCCTCGACGTTTTTCTTCCATTCGTCGGAGTCCATGCGCGCCTTGCTGACCTTGTTGGGAATCCGGTCAGGGGGCAGCTCAAACTTCTTAGCCTTCTCAGCCTGCGTCTCGCCTTTTGCCATGACAGCCTTTCCTCAAGCCGCGCTGAGCGCGGTCCAGACCGCGCAGACTATAGCGGCACGGGCCGTCAGGGCAACGCGGCGTGGACTTGCGCCGCGGGGTTCTGCGTTGTCACCACATGAACCGAACCCTCGTGAACATGCTGGTGGACATCGCCGCGGGCGTGCTTTTCCTGGCGATGATCCTGACCGGCTTCCTGCTTCGCTTCCCGCTGCCACCCGGCACCAACCAGAGCCTCGCCCTCTGGGGGCTGACGCGACACCAGTGGGGCAGCGTGCACTTCTGGATCAGCCTGGCGTTCCTGGCGACCCTGGTACTGCACGTGGCGTTGCACTGGCAATGGGTGGTGAGCGTAGTCGGCAAGCGCATCCTGCGCTCAGGCAATCCCAAACCGGGCATGATCAAGCCGGCAGTCGTCACGGTGCTGGCGCTGGCGGGGCTGCTGGGCGGCTTCGCGTGGCTGACCTACGCCGGCCGCTACGAGATCCAGTCGCCGCATGCCGCACCAACACCGGGTGACGTTCGTCGGCTGCTGCAGGACAACTGCCTCGGCTGCCACGGCGGGGACCGGCCGGCCGCCGGCTTTCACGCGGAACGGCGAGAAGACTACTTCCGCGCCGACAGCCCGCTGGTGGTTCCCGGCGACGGCGCGGCCAGCCCGTTGATCGAGATCGTCAGCGGCCGCCGCCCCGACATGCGCCAGGCGGCCGTTCACAAGCTCACGGACGCCCAGGTAGAGCAGTTGAGGGAATGGATCAACGCCGGCGCCCAATGGCCGGAGTGATCCTAGTCCAGCGGCTGTGCGGCATGTGGCTTGGTATCCACACACCGTTCGATGTCCACAAGGGCATCCATTTACCGCCCCGGCAGATGCTCGTACCGGCCCTTGGCGCGTTGCTGAATCGGGTTCGGGCGTGGGCGACCCACGAGAGCAGGGCTCAGGCATCCAGCACGCCGCGCACTTTCTTGAGCAACGCGTCGGGGCGCAGGGGCTTCTCGATGAAGTTCACGCCGGCGTCCAGCACGCCGTGGTGCACGATGGCGTTGTCCGTGTAGCCTGACATGAACAGCACCTTCAGGCCGGGCTTCAGCTCCTGCAACTGCTTCGCCAGCGCCGGCCCGCCCGTGCCGGGCAGCACCACGTCGGACAGCAGCAGTTGCACCTTCCCCAGATTCGCCTTGAACAACTCCAGGGCCCGCTCCGCGTTCTCGGCCGCCAGCACCGTGTAGCCCGCGGACTCCAGCACCTGCACGGCAAGTCTTCGCACGCCGGGTTCGTCCTCGAGTATCAGCACGGTTTCCGTGCCGCGGTCGGCCTGTTTCGGGGCCTGCGCCGCCCGGGGCGCCGACGCGTCCTCCACGCGGGGCAGGTAGACTTTGAAAGTCGTGCCGCGCCCGGGTTCGCTGTAGACCCAGATGTTGCCGCCGCTCTGCTTGATGATGCCGTAGACGGTGCTGAGCCCGAGCCCTGTGCCGCGGCCTCTTTCCTTGGTGGTGAAGAAGGGCTCGAAGATCTTCTCGCGCGTGGCCGCGTCCATGCCGGTGCCGGTGTCGCTGATCGCGAAGTACACGTAGGGGCCCACGTTCGCGTCGGGGTGGTCGGCGACGTAGTTTTCATCCAGCTCAGCGTTGCCGGTCTCGACAGTAAGCTTGCCCCCATCAGGCATGGCGTCGCGGGCGTTGATGGCGAGATTTACGATCACCTGCTCAAGCTGTCCCGGGTCGGCGCGGACCTTGCCCAGGTCGGCGGCCAGCAGCGTCTGGAACCTGATGTCCTCACCCAGCAGGCGGCGCAGCATCTTGTCCATGCCGTCCACGGTCTCGTTCAGGTCCAGCACCACGGGCTGCAGCACCTGCTTGCGGCTGAACGCCAGCAGTTGACGCGTCAAGGCTGAAGCGCGCTCGCCCGCCTGGCGGATCTCCTCGATGTCCGCCCGCAAAGGCGAGTCCCCGGGCAGCCCCTCCTGCGCGAACTGCGCGTAGCCGATGATCACCGACAGCAGGTTGTTGAAGTCGTGCGCGATACCGCCCGCCAAACGGCCCACGGCCTCCATCTTCTGGGCCTGCCGCAACTGGGCTTCCGTGTCTACCAGCACCCGGCTGCCCTCCTCGACGCGTTCCGCCAACTGCACGTTGGCCTTCTGCAGCGCGACCTCGGTGTCCTTGCGGATCTCGACTTCGCGCGCCAGCTGTTCGTTGGTTGCGTCCAGGCTGCGGTTCAACTGCCGGATACGCCGGAAATCGCGTATGATCACCACGCAGAAACCGGCGGCCACGCACAACAGCAACAGGTCGCCGATCAGCAACTGCCAGCGCAGCGAAGAGATCGGCGCGCGGGCCTCGGCCGTCGGAAGCTGCGCGATGGCGGTCCACTCCCGCGTGCCGACGCGGCAGCGGGTGACGGCGCCGGTCATGGACGTGCCGCTCACCGGGTCGACGCCCTCAAAGGTGTCATTGTCGTTCCAGCCCGCAACCATGCCGGCATATTCATCGTGGGCGCGCTCCTGCAGATCCAGGCCCGGGTGCGCGGCCACGAGGCCATTGTGGTCGATCAGCACGATCTGGGTGCCGTCGCGCCTGGTAAGCTTCGCGAGGCTGTGGGTCAGCGCGTCCAACCGCACCTGCGCGACCAGGATGCCCACGATCTCGCCGGTGTCGGGGTCCGGCACGGGAACAGCAATGGCGACCAGCAGGATCTGGGGCGAGGCGTTGCGGCGATACACTCCGGAAACGTAGGGCTGCCAGTCGCGCGACACACCCTTGAACCATTCGCGGTCGCTGAAGCTCTTGCCCAGGGACTCCGGCGCCATGGGGTAGTCGGCCCACAGGGTGCCCTGCGAGTCGGCCACGAACGTGCGGTCAAGCTCGGGGAAGTGGTTCACCAGGAGTTGCAGGCGCGCCCGTGAGCCTTCTTCGTCACGGTCGCGGATGAAACGCGAAAACGCGGGCAGGCGCGCATAGCTGTTCAGGGTGTTGGTCCAGTGCTCGAAATCCTTTGACACCAACTGGCCGGTGCTGCTTGCCAGGGAGCGGTGGTTGGAGTCGATGTCCTGTTCCATGGCCTCGGCCGCAACCAGGTACGCGTACAAGCCGAGCGCCAGCACGGGCACGATGGTCGCAAACAGCAGGGCGAGGTAGGGCCACTGGCGAAATCCGGCAGTTTGGGTTGCGCTCATGATTCCAGATCTCGGCGGCCCTGCCTTGTTGTGAGTTTCAGGTATGCATTACGGCTGTATACAAAATCACGGGCTGCGCCGGGAGAGGCTCAAACACTCCAGGCTGGGCCGGGCGTGCGGATTCACCCCTGCCGCTGGTGGAGGTGCAACCGCCCGCCGCTGAACTACAATGATTGCGTGTCCGCAATGGACACTGGAGAACTGCCTTGAACCCGCAAGACTGGGTGCGCGTCGGCGCACCACTCGTGGAGCAGGACGCCGAGTTCCTGCGCAAACTGATCGAAGACGCCGGACACCCCGCGAAGCTCAAGCACCTGCGCGACATCGACGACGGGCGAAGCGTCGTGGTGCTGACCCGGCGTGAGAACTACTCTGCCGCGAAGGCCATCCGCGCCAGGCACTTCACGGACGGCACGGAACCCAAGCGCGCCCGCGCATCCCGTGCATCCGTGGGCCTGTGGCCTGCGGTCGCCAGCGTCAGCGGAGCGGCGATCGGCGCGCCATTGGGCTGGGTCGTGAGGGGCAGCGCGCTGATGGCCGGCATGGCCGGCGCGGCGCTGGCCTTGTGCGGCCTGCTGCTGGCGCTGGCATTTTCCGTATCTCGGGTGAGCGAACCGACCGTGCAACAGAGCTCCGCGCAGACCTCGACGACCGTGGCGAGGCGCAACAGCGAAGGCCGCGAACGCAAGCCGTAGAAAACTACGGCTACCGCCGGCGGTGGGGTGCGCGCCCCGCAGCCCCGCCGCTCGGGCCGATGACAGGCGGCTTGCGGCCGCTACACTTTATCTGTGCCCTTCGGGGCATTGGAGACTGCAGTGGAATCGCACGTGTGGGTGCGCATCGGCGCGCCCCTGACAGAAGCGGACGCCAAATTTCTGCGCGACCTGATTCACCAGAAAGGCGTAGCGGCCAGGGTTATCAAGCTCGCGCATGTGACGGACGCGCGCTGCTGGTGTGTCTTGACGCGTCCAGAGGACATGGAACTGGCGCTGGACCTGCATGATCGCAACTTCAGCGGCCCGGACAATCCCACGCGCCGGCCTACCCGACGCTGGGGCATCACCAACCTGTTCAAGCGCCGCCGCCCCGCCGCCTAGGCCATATCCGGATTGCCTGTCCCGGCTGTCGCGCAATCAGGAAGCGTGCACCACGCGGTTGCGGCCGGCGTGTTTGGCTTCGTAGAGGGCGGCGTCGGCGCGGGCCACCAGCTCGTCCAGCGTTTCGCCGCGGCGATACTCGGCCACGCCCAGGCTGGCGCCGAGCAACAGGCAGTTGTCATCTGCGGTGACCGTCAGGTTGCCTACCGCGTTGCGCAGGCGTTCGGCGGCCAGGCCGGCGGCCTGCAGTCCCACGTTGGGCCAGATCACCAGAAATTCCTCGCCGCCGTAGCGCCCGCAGATATCCGTGGTGCGCAGGGTGGCGTGCAGGGCTTCGGCCACCAGGCGCAGGGCGTCGTCGCCGGCGGCGTGGCCGATGGTGTCGTTGATTTTCTTGAAGTGGTCGAGGTCGAGCATGGCGATACACAGCGGCGTGCCGTAGCGGTCGGCGCGCTCCATCTCGGCGTGCAGGCGGCTGATCACCTCGGCGCGGTTCCACAGGCCGGTCAGCGAATCGCGTGTTGCCAGGCGCTTGAGGCGCGTGGTGGACTTGTCGAGTTCCTGCTTGTTCAGCGCCAGCTCGATGGAACGTTGCACCCACTGGCCGGCCAGGTTCACCAGCTGCTTTTCATCAACGGTCCACGTCTTCTCGCGCGGCTTGCGGCTTGCGAACGCCAGCGTGCCGTACACCCGGCCGTTCACATTGAGACGTGTGCCGATGTAGCTCTGGAGTTTCCAGGCCTCCACGATCAGGCCGTGAGGCGCGGGATTCAAGGCGGCGCTCTCGAAGGCCACCACCATCACCGAGCCGGCGGTGAACTCCGTGACGCTGTCCTGGATCGGGAAGGTGGCGCCCATGGGCACCGGCAGGTCGAGCCCTTCCGTCAGGTGCGCGGTTACCCGGCCGTCCTCGATGCGGCTGATCATGCCCGCTTCCATGCCGAGGGCCTCGCGCATCAGGCGCAGGGCGGTCAGCAGTTCTTCATCGGAACCGCCGTTGATGCGCAGGGCGATCTCATGCATCAGCTTGAGCTGCCTGTTCAGCCAGGAAAGCTGCTCTTCCTGCTCGTGGCGGCGCTGCACGTCGCGGGTGACGGCCGCGATGAAACGCTGGCCGGTCTGCTCGTCGATATAGGAGTGGCTGTCGGTCTCGACCCACAGCCAGCTGCCGTCGCCGCGACGGATGCGATACTCCACGCGCCGGCGGTCGCCGTTGCTGTGCCCTGAGTGGTCCTCGGCGATGCGCTTGATGTCGTCGGGGTGGAAGAATTCGTAGGCGCTGCGTCCCACCAGCTGAAAGGGCTGGTAGCCAAGCACGTGCTCAACGGCGTTTGAGGCGAACAGGTAATCGCCGTTGTCGGCGTGCAGGGAAAGAAAGTTGGGCGCGACACGCACCAGGTGCTCATGGATCGCCGTTTGCTGCGATGGCGTGAGTTCACCTATACGGGGCAGCGCTTCCAGCCCCAGTTCGTCCTGGAGTTGCGAGAATGCCTGGCGGTGCACGCCCAGCTGCCGGAGTTTTTCCGCGCGGTCCATCCTGTGTGTGCTCCTGTGGTGGGAGAGCACACTTAACACTGCCTGAACCGCCGGCATTCCTTCCGCCGACGGATTGATCCGTCCTTAATCACTGCCCCCGAGCCGCGTTGTCTTACCATGACAATCCGCGCGCCTCTGCTGAATCATTGTGCAAACGCCCGGGCGGCGGACTGCTGCCCGCCGCCCGGTCTTTCGTCTACGGCCTCGCTTCAAGCACCATGTTGGACTGTGTTTGCGCCACGCGCCGCACGCGCGTGAAACCGGCCAGCTTCAGCACCTCGGTCAGCCGCTTCTCGCCCGCCTGCGCGCCCAGCGCCAGCCCGACCTCCTGTGCGCGCGAGGCCGGCGTGCAGACCAGCGTGGAACTCGAGTAAAACAGCTGGCCCAGCAGGTTCAGGTTGTCCGACAGACTGTCGCCCGCCAGCGGCTCCACCACCATGAAGGTGCCGTCAGGCGCCAGGCACTCGCGGATGTGCCGCGCCGCGCCCACCGGGTCGCCCATGTCGTGCAGGGCGTCGAACATGCACACCAGGTCGTACCCCTTGGCCGGTAACTGCTTGGCGGCGCGCACCTCGAAGCTGGTGTTGCCCGTGACGCCCGCTTCTTCGGCGCGTTCACGCGCGGCCTCGATGGACGGCAGGTGGAAGTCAAAGCCCTCGATCACCGAGGCAGGGAAGGCCTCGGCCAGCATCACCGTGGATGAGCCGTGGCCGCAGCCGACGTCGGCCACGCGCGCGCCGCGCTGCAGCTTTTCGACCACGCCGTCCAGCCCCGGCAGCCAGCTGTCCAGCATGTGCAGCGCGTAGCCCGGCCGGAAGAATCGGTCGGTGCCGCAGAAGCAGCCGGAGTGGTGCTCGCCCCAGGGGCGGCCGGCGCCGCTGCGGAACACGTCGATCGCCTTCTCGTAGGTCGCAAGCTGCGAGATCGCGAACTGTGCGTAGCCCTGCATGCAGGCCGGGTGGCCTTCCTGTGCCAGCACCACCGCCTGCTCCGGTGACAGCGAGAAGGTTTCGTCTTCGGCGTGGTAGTTGACGTAGCCGGCGGCGGCCTGCGCGCTGAGCCATTCGCGCAGGTAGCGGGCGTCCACGCCGGCGGCGCGCGCCAGGGCATCGGCGCCCATGCGGCCGCCGTCGCGCAGGGCGCGGTACACGCCGGTCTGGTCGCCGATGTAGCTGAGCAGCGTCAGCACCGAGCTGCCGATGTCGGTCATTACCTTGAGGGAAAACTGTTCGAGCTTCTCCGGGTCGAGTTTGTCCGTATGCGCCAATCCTCTCATCGCTATACTCCCTGGTTCTGGTTGCGGGCCGGTCCGGTACGGCCGGCAGCGCCCGCGGGCCGCCGGTGATTACGCGAAGACCGTACCCCGCGGCGCGCGCAGCCGGAATGATCGCGGGTGCGCGCTTCATGACAGATCGTCCGGACGGAGATTGAAAAGGGCGGCCACTTGGAAAGCGACCTGCTGTCGGATGTGCTGAAGAACGTGCGCCTCTCCGGCGCGATCTTCTTCGACCTGCTGGCGTCCAAGCCCTGGGTCACCGAGGCGCCGCCCGGCGAAGTGCTCGCGCCGCGCCTGATGCCGGGCGCCCAGCACCTGATCGAGTACCACGTGATCGCCTACGGCAGTTGCTGGGCGCAACTCGCGGACGGCAGCGCCGAGCCCGTGCAACTCGGCCCGCGCAGCATCGTCATCTTCCCGCAGGGCGACGCCCACGTGCTCTCCAGCGAACCCAACATGCGCGGCGCTTACAACATGAACCTCTACCGCGAGCCCAGCCTGGAACGCCCGCTGCCCTTCCACGTCAGGCCCGGTGAGGGCGGCGTCGAGAGTGCCCGCGTCGTTTGCGGATTCCTGGGTTGCGACTCGCGGCCGTTCAATCCGTTGTTGCAGTCGCTGCCGCGCATGTTCGTGGTGGAAGGCGCGGCGAACGACTGGCTGGGCAACCTGATCGACGCGACCATGCAGGAAAGCCATCAGCGCCGCATCGGTGGCGGCGGCGTGCTGTCGAAACTCAGCGAGCTGCTGTTCATCGAGGCTGTACGCCGCTACGCCGAGGCCCAGGGTGAAGGCGCTCGCAGCTGGCTGGCCGGTTTGAAAGACCCGCAGGTGGGGCAGGCGATCACCCTGATCCACCAGGACCCGGCCTACCCGTGGACCCTGGATGAGCTGGCCCGCCGGGTCGGCGTGTCGCGCACCGTGATCGCCGAGCGCTTCACCGAGCACGTGGGCATGCCGCCCATGACCTACCTGCGCAACTGGCGCATGCAGGTGGCGGCCGGTCTGCTGGCCGGCAGCTCGCACACGCTGCTGCGCATCGCGACCCGGGTGGGGTACGACTCGGAGGCCGCCTTCAGCCGCGCCTTCAAGCGCGCCACCGGGGTGTCACCTTCGGCATGGCGCGAAAAGCCCCAGCCCAAGGCCGTGACACCAGCTTCGAGTTGACGGGCCACGAAACGGCGTGAACCGCGAAGCTCCGCGAAGGACCGCGAAGCACGGCAACTGCGGGTTCACGCGGAGGCGCTAAGGCGCCAAGAACTGCAGTACATCTCTTGGCGCCTTGGCGGCTTGGCGTGAGTCTGCTGTGCTTCGAGTTAGTCGGCCACGAAAACACAAAAACACAAAAGTAACTGCGCACAAAAACAGCAGACCTTTTGTGGCTGCTCCTTTTGTGATTTCGTGTTTTCGTGGCCTGCCGCAGTTTGCTCGGAACGGAGTGAACCGCGAAGTTCCGCGAAGGACCGCGAAGCACGGCAACTGCGGGTTCACGCGGAGGCGCCAAGGCGCTACGAAAAGCAGTGCCTCTCCTGGCTCCTTGGCGGCTTGGCGTGAGTCTGCTGTGCTTCGAGTTAGTCGGCCACGAAAACACAAAAACACAAAAGTAACTGCGCACAAAAACAGCAGACCTTTTGTGGCTGCTCCTTTTGTGATTTCGTGTTT